>NZ_JAWKUW010000017.1:0-2131 GCF_041398385.1 Hyphomonas sp. | reverse complement strand
GGAAGACACCGTCCAATTCTGGCTGGACGCCGGCGCCAACGTCAATCTGCGCGGAGCTAGTGGCTGTACGGCAATCATGCTCGGAGCGAAGCATTCGAAGATTGTTCAGCGTCTGCTTGAGCGCGGTGCAGATGTAGCCGCCACAGACAATGGTGGTGATACGGCCTTGGATTATGCGATCGATGATCAAAGCATCATGCGTGCTGGCAGCCGGCTGAAGTCGATTGAACTAGTAGCACGCGAACTCAGTCGGGTCGATGCGTCGTCATTGAAGCGATCTCTTGATCACGCAATCGAAATCGCTCGAAAGACAAGAGTTCATCATCAAGTGCTGACGAAGTTGGGACTGCGCCCGGTGTCAGAGAATCTCCTTAGGGCCCGAAAACAAACTGACCAAAGTAAAGCACATCAAGCTTGGCTGCTTGACATGGAAGATCTCATTGATCTGGAGATAACAGAAATCGAGCTCGCAGACAGGATCGTTGCATTGCTTCGAGAAGTTGTCGCTGAGGCTAAAGAGTAATTGTAGTTGGCCCGGCCTGTTGGCCAGTCTCGCCGGGTGCCGGGTGCCATGGAACGCCGCTAACCCTTTGGGGTGCCGGGTGCCATGGAACGCCGTTAACCCTGTTGGGGAGAGAGTAAAAGCGGTCTTGATGCGGGTTGTGGTTGCGGGGATTCTTTGATTGCTATCGAAGAATGTCCGGCCACTTTTCCCAAGGATTCGGGATGTCGCATCAAGACCAACACGCCGGAGGCGTGCGCAGGAATTCTGTCTATCTGCTCGAAGCGTTGCAATGGCTGTTTCGGGGCGTCCGCTTTTCGGAGATCTCGCTACGAGACGATTGCACGTGGACGCCACGCTGGCTGGCGGCGGCAGCCCTGTTGTGGGTCTGGTCGGGAGAGTCCACACTTCGGGAGCGGTTCGCCTGCAGTCGGCGGTTGGTGGCTCATCTTCGTGGTGACGATGTCCAGCCCGCTGGTTCCTATCAGGCGTTCCTCAAGTTGTGATGCCGCTGGACGGACCCATTGGTCACAGTGCTCCAGCAGGCGCTGCGGCAGCGGATGCAGGAGATGACCGCACAGTGGACATTACACGGTTTGGTTGTGTTCGGCATGGATGGCAGCCGCATCGATCTGCCGCGGACGAAGTCTCACGAGCAGGCGTCGGCTCCGTCGCGAACTCCGTCACGTCGCACGAAGACAGCCCGCGGCAAACGGCGAGCGCCGTCCCGTCAGAAACACGCCAGTCATCCTCAACTCTGGCTGACGACTCTGTTCCACGTATCGCTCCATTTGCCTTGGAACTGGCGGATCGGCCCGGCGGACAGCAGCGAACGTTCTCACGTCTTGGACATGCTGGAGACGCTGCCGGACGCGTCGCTGCTCTTGGGAGATGCGGGGTTCGTCGGCTACGACTTCGCCCAGACGGTGCTGACCAGTGGTCGTGGCCTGCTGGTCCGAGTCGGAGCGAATGTCACTTTGTGGAAGCAACTGGGATATGTCCGAGAATCAATGAAAACCGTCTCTGTGTGGCCCGATCAGGCGGCCGCCCGCCGTGATCCGCCGCTCGTATTTCGCCATGTGGTTGTTCAGGGACCACGGCACCCGATTCATTTGATCGTCAGCTTGCCGCCGGGTCAGCGGCTGAGTGATCGACAAGTCGCTGATGTCTATCGGGCGCGCTGGGTGATCGAAGTGTTTTATCGACACTTCAAACAGACCTTCGCCCGTCGGAAACTCCGCAGCCACGCAGCCGACAACGCACGCGTGGAACTGGAGTGGTCACTGGTGGGCCTCTGGTCGCTGCTGCTGTACGCCAGCGATGAACTCAACCGTCAGGAGATTCCTCTGGAACGCCTCAGCGCTGCGGGCAGTCTGCGAGCGTTCCGCCAAATCGCCCGAGACTACTACCACCCCGCCGAAACAAGCAACACGCTGCGACAACGACTTCGCCGAGCGCTCATCGACACCTACCCGAGGGCAAACAAAGCCAGCCGTGACTACCCTCAGAAAAAACAAACCCGACCCACCGCCGGCCCCCCCAAGATCCTCATCGCCAGCCAATCCCAAAGGCAACTCGCACGATCCTTCCCCCCACTCACAATAAAGGGTTAACGGCGTTCTGTGGCAT
>NZ_JAWKUW010000016.1:0-2228 GCF_041398385.1 Hyphomonas sp. | reverse complement strand
CTGATGGCGGCTTGCATACGCGTCAGCGAACAAGAGGCGACCATCAGATTCTGGCATTTTTTGGACCGTGAAGCAACGTGTCAGTAATATGGGCAGAACGCCGTCCCTTAACGGCTTTGTTGTTGCAACCTGCCCATTCGCATGGATCGTCGCCGTATCCTCCGCAGTGATCGAGCAGCTGTTGGATGTGTATTTCATCGCGCAACGCCTCTGCGTTAACTGTGTGCCAGTCTTCGGCACGTTCCAATTTGACGGCAAGATTCGAGCGACTCAGATAGTCGAAGTACCAAAGTTGTCGGCACGTCGGACATTCATATAAGTGGATACCGTCTTCGTCCTCGTAGCAGGGTAAACGGACGGACGAATTCCTCGACGTCGTCAGGAAACACTTCGATGTGGTGTTCGTAACCACAAACCATGAGATGACCTGTACGCCTAACGACGGCGTTAACGCGGCGGACGCGTTTGACTATGTTTTCCAAACCCGCTTGACCGCCCGCTCGCGTTCAACGCTTGGTTCGTCCACGTTACCGCCGTTCGAGTAACGCAGCGATATCTGCGGGACGTGACCGACCGTCGAGGACCGCGACCACCTCTACGCCCGTTGTGACCATTCGGTAATAGATAAGGAAAGGATGGCGGCTCGCAATCTTGCGATGGTAACCAAAATGTCTTTCGTGAATACCAGCCGTCTCACTCAGCGAATCAATGTCCTCAAAGATCCGTTGGAAAAAATAATCGCCAGCGTCATAGCCTTGCCGGTCGTAGAAAGCCACTCCTTCGGCAATGTCCAAATGTGCCTCATTGCGAACTTCGACGTTCATCGATAATTCGCTTTACTGCAATCTTAGCCTCAGCAACAGACATATTGGGTTCGTCACTTGGATTCGCGGTGCGGTAGGCAAGTACATCCCCGTGCCAAGCAGGAGATTTCAATGCACGTGAATCAGCAGCCAAACGCTGCCAAAGCAGATCGAACGCAGCCTGCTGCTGCTCGGGGTTCAACGTGTCAATAAAAGTTTCAATTTCCATCGCTCGTCTCCATTGCCCCATTGTAACGCCGTCCAGCGCCGCTGTCGACACATCGAGTTAGTGGGACTAGTGGACGAACGTCACGCATCACGGGCGGTCGGGAATTGACATTGATTTCAAAACCGACTGGCCACCGCCGCTCACGTGCATGCGATGGTTCGTCGCGTCTAACATGTGCGTCGATTGATCATCCGATTTCCGATTCGTCGTCACGTGTATTCCGGCAGCACTCACTTCCTGTGTCGTGGAATCGATCGAGGTATGCGTCAATATCCATGTTTGACTCTCTGATCAGCGAGAACACCTCGACACCGGGACCAAGAGCCGGGCCGTCTTCGTCGAATATATGGAAGGCCATTGCGTACCCAGTGTAGATTGTTGTCTCACTCTCGTAGTCTTTCGAGTATTGCTCGGCTAACGCTAGCGCAGCATCATACGAGTCCGCGCGCACCAGAATCACGCGTTCTTCATAAGCCTGACGTGAAGTCCCTGTTGGTTGGTATACGAGGCGAACGCCGTACCATGGTTCATTCTGCATTGCGGGTGTTCCATGAGCGACGAACGACCGCGATCACGCAATCGCCGCCAGAATATAATGATTAAAATTCGCGGCCGACCGGCGAACCGGCGACTTGCGTGCATCGCTTGGTTCGTCGGCGTTTTCACCTCACGTTGGACCGTCGTTGTCACCCGTCCTTTGTGCGGCTGTTTCAAATTGTTGAAGTATCGATATCGTCTTGTCCCAGTATTCTGATGGTTGGCCACTGCATCTGCAATGGAATTCTCCATTTTTGGTGAAGCTGTGGGGCCCCCAGCATTCACGGACATATTTTTCGCAGGTGAAGTGCTCGTACACGGTTTCAAGATGATGCCTCGATTCGGCATGGCAACATAATCCCCGATCCGCATTAAACGCAGCGAAGAACGAGCAACCGCCACATTGGTCTCCATTCTCGTACTGAGCCTGTAATATAGGGTTGTTGCACCACTGGCTTTCATGAATCGCTTTGGTCTCCGGATTCGACCAGCGATCGACGCAGATCAGATTCTGATTCTTGTCAGACACATTAGCATCCAGAGAGCGAGGTTCGGGAGGCGAAAGAACGAATAACAAACTATCCCAACTGAAGCTTGCGCAACGGCGGGATCGTTTGGCCGTTGAACTGAGACGCTTCGCTGGGGCGGTATGCGGAGCT
>NZ_JAWKUW010000015.1:0-3147 GCF_041398385.1 Hyphomonas sp. | reverse complement strand
TAGATGCCCTCCTTTAAGATGTGGGTTATGTCTTAAAGGTGGTCTCACTTTCAAGGGGAGCAGTATACCACGCGGAAAAGATAAGGATGAGTGGATAGACTTACTGCAGAAACTATACGCACCAGAAATAAAGGAGAAAGTTGAGCTTTTTCTTTTCGATGACTATCGGAAAGCTTGTTTCACTAGTAACCGAGAATTCAAAAATAAACTTAACGACATGTTAGACGAACTCATTCGGTTAAGAAATTGAGTGAAAATCGTCATTGTGGACAATTAAAAGGGACCACATGTTTTCCCTTTCAATCGTATTACCACCATTTTTTTTGCTTTTCGTCAGTTCGGAACATTAAATTTTCTAGTTTTTTATCTATTTTGGTAAGAAGTTTATTTGTCTGCCTGTTGATGGCGTCTGGTTCTGAACTAAATTCATCATCTTCCTCATAAAACCATTCGGGATGTTCTTTCCTATAATAGGATTCTCTTCCCTTATAAAGATTTGGCATTTGCATATCCGAGTGGGGATCTGGGCAATCCCAAGCAAGGGCACTTAATTTTTTTCTTTCCGTTTGGTTGCTCCAAAGTTTTGGGTTCCAGCAGGCTGTTTCAAGGAATTCTTCGCCATCTTTTTTTAAAAAATCAGGCCAATCTTTATAATCCCAAGGCAAAAATCGTCTGTAAAAAGAACGCCGCAATGCTAAATCAGGTGAGTTGAGAAGTTCGTCATTGGCCTCCAATAAGTCAGCTAGACGTGAGCGCAGGTAAAAACTGTTTGGCGGAACATAGTATGAATCATTATTTTCTTTAGGAGGGTCAATCCGCCATCTATCTATGACTTGAGTTTTATTATCAAGGTTAAAAGGGAGGACGGTATCTGAAAGAAAATGGTTTAAAATATAAGCCCATTCTTGTGTCGCGGGAACATTTGCCGCTAATTCCCAAGCCGTTTTAAATATTCGGTTATAATGATAATCTGCCCATCCATCGAAAAAGTCTTCATCATACTCCGTGGCTAGCCTTGGATTATCACCAAGATGATAGACCATAATTTTGAAATTTTTGTCAGTAAGTTCGGCAAAATATTTCTGCCGATTTAAAAGATTTTCATAAAAATCAGTATTCATGTATGGGTTGGATGCTAAGGCTTCCAATTCGCTGAAATGGCCTTTTTTCAGCACAGCCGATAGATTTACTATTGGATCATTTTGTAAAAGGCCACATCCTAATAAAGCTGGACTAGCAAGAATAGCGCATCGAACTCCTGAATCCCCACGCCTAAATACCCTTTTAAGCACTGAGGAAACATATCCGTACTGCGCCAAACCAATATCAATTAAAGGATCATTCCTACGATAAAGAAGATATTCCAAAGGTCTTCTGGCACTATCAAATTCTGTTCGTGCAAACCCCCTAAAGCCTCCAACTTTGGGCTCTTCCCAATTTTTCGAAAGCCACTCATAGGCCTTTTCAGGTGAGCAATTCCACAAGAAGCTGGCAGTAATTCTTTTTTCGTATCTTTTCATGATTTGGCCCAAGGTAGGAAAAACCAAGGTTTCCGAATGTCTTTCCCTTAACGAATAAAGCATTTTATGATTATAATCGTTTTTTTTTGCCTTTCTTTTAGTGTCTACTCAAGCGCTGATAAAATGGGCCATTTAAATTAGAAGATTTTGTGCCATTTATAGATTAAAGAAAGACCCACCGCCGCATTTTAGTGAGTAATAATGTATCGTATGGAAAAAGAAACGGTTGGTTTTTCCTCTTTTAAGATTAGTCGTCTTTTGACATTATGTGTTCATGGTATCCACACAAACCTCCGAAATCTTGCTCTTCTGGGGTAAGATCGGCGCTACATATATAACATTCTTCATAGTTTCTCGTTGTAGAACAAGCAGCACAAAAATCCTCTTCTCTAAGGTAAGTTTCCAGCCTGCACCCAAAACAAGTAGTCACAGGAGATTCCCCGCCATCGGTCATCGCTACATAATTGTCCCATTCATAAGCTTTTGCACATGCCGACTCTATAATATTCTCGAATTCAGACATCTCGCCGCACGCGCGGCAATAAAAATAAAGTTCCATCCTGTCTTCTATTTCAGGATTTTGAGGTTTTATTAATTCTGATTTACAAGAAGAACAGCGAAAAAATCCCGCAATAGTAGAGAGTTCTGCTTCTTCCCATTTTATTTTATCGAATTCGGTTTTACAGTCTCTGAGTTCTTGATTGTAAACCTCGGCAACCTTAAGCAAAACTTCCCATGTATCCTCACCTAAAAGTTCCATTGGATCTTCGTTTAACTGAGTGGTAATAAAGTTTCTTAAAATAATAAAGGAACCAGCTAAAAGCTCCCTCAGGCGTGATGGGGTTTCCAATGTGCAATAATGCTCTATGTCATTCCTAATATCTGTGATGTGCTTAAGAGCCTCCTCTTCTATATCGATACCAAGACTTTTGAAACGTTGACGAATTTGTTCAACATCTACTGTTTTTTTTCCTGATCCCTTAAATAAAAGCTTTCCATTTGTCTCAAGAGTTGGCAAAATTTTCTGGTAAATTAAAACCTCATCAGAGTCACTAGGGGAAAGCTCGCGAAGCTTTTCCTTAAAAAGAAGTAAAACCCCCGCTGTTATATTTCGAACTGCCGATAAAACACGCCGAGGATCGGCATCGGAAGCTTGATAGTCTTCTACTCCAATTTGAATTGACTGCACCGCATTGTCGAGAATGGTTTTCATTGAAAATTTAGGATAATTTTATGGCTCTGATTTAATTATACAGGCCTTGTTAATTGAGTGATAATATAGATTATGAAAAATCATCCCATCTTTTTCCTGCCAGTTCAATAGGTTAATACCACCACAAAAAGTTATTGTAACATGTCATGTTACATGTTACGCTATATAATGATTGAGAATTTTAAGCATCGTGGCTTAAAAAAGCTTTACGAGAAAGGCGACCGAAGCGGCCTTCGCACGGATATTGCCGAGAAAGCCGAGTTGTATCTCTCTATTTTAGATACCGCTCAGACTGTACAAGAACTCAATATTACAGGTTTTGGCTTTCATCGGCTCACTGGCAACCTGAAAGGGTTTTACAGTGTTACCGTGTCACGGAATCACCGGATGATCTTCCGGTTTGAAGATGGCCAC
>NZ_JAWKUW010000014.1:0-3477 GCF_041398385.1 Hyphomonas sp. | reverse complement strand
CCCCGATCGTTCTACCGCGGGGAAGCCTCGAGCCAGTTGCAGGCAAACACCGCCGTGCTCACCACGCATGGTTCCCAGGCAATCACTGCCTGGCAATTTCCCATCACCAGCCCGGATCTGGAAGTCGATCGATCTGGATTGATTCAGGAATTGAATCGCTGGTCGGACGGTAATCTGGATTCTGTGCTGATTGAAACCCTGGTGGGCACCCTGCGCACCTGGCGACCGGAAGTCATCATTCTGCCAGAAGCGAGCTCAGGGAATGAGATCAACATCCTTTTCCAAAAGGCATTTCATGTCGCTATCAAAGCTGCTGCCGACCCCACCCAGTACCTTGAGCAACAGGAGACGGTCGGATTAAAACCGTGGCAGGTGAAACGGGTCTTTCATCAGTTGGATCCCGGCACAGGAGGAGACGTTCAAGTGGATCCCTTTGAACTGCTCCCCTACAAGGCGCAAACGATCATCGAGTTTTCAGCTTCCGGATTACGACAGACAGGACATGGCGATCTCGAATCGATCCGTCCCACCCAATACGATTACATTCCTGAACTTTCACCCAACGGTCCAGAGTCTTTACGGCAATTCTTCGCGGGTCTGGTGCTGGCTCCCGGATCAGAAGCGAGACGAGAGCAGGAACCGATCAACCAGCAGCAACTCGACCAGGCGCGACAGATTGCTCAACGCCGCAAACATCTTTCGGGAATCAGTGAACTCTCATTGAACAATCAGGGACATGCCCATCAACTGATCAGCGATCTGCGCCAGAGTCTGCAGGGATTCAGTTCCCGACAGGCGGCTGAGCAATTGGTACAGCTGGCAAATCAGTATCGCCTGCAGGGACTGACTGAACAGGAAGAACTGGTCCTGGTCGAACTCATTAACCTTTATCCGAGGGAACCGCTCACCTCGCAGGCAGTCGGACAGTTATTTCAACTCTGGTCGAGCACCGAAGTTGCCTGGGTTCGTTCGAAAGAAACGACAGTACAAAGAGAGACTGGCAACTTCAACAAAGGGGAACAGCGCCGCCTGATTGAACAGGCGATGGCATTACGCGGGCAACGCCCTCTGGATGCAGCCCCCGTAGTGATTAAAGGTGAAAAAGATCCTTTTGAGCGTAACCAGCAACAGGGTGACCTGAAGGTCGGTCCAACCCAGGACTGGCGAAGTGAAAAAGTAAAACTGTGGCGACAGCAGGCAGTCAAACTGGCCAGTTATATGAACCAGGTCGACCCATATCAGTTTCACACCCCCGCCATTCAATTTCCCCTGTCAGGATTGATGAACGATCTAAGCCCGATGGAAAAACGCGCCTTTCAAAATGCAGAGGCGAATAATCCCCTGGCATTGTTCGAGCTGCTCGGAGCCACTTCACGCCCGACACTGAGCTGTAAAAAAACGGAGACTCAACCTCTGCTTGATGGTTTGCTTTCCGATCCCTGTTGGGAAGAAGCGAACGAGATTCGCCTGCAGGAATCGAAGCAGCAGGATGGCGTGACAGATCGCATCGCCCTGGTCATGATCGCTTATGATGATGAATACTTTTATGTTGCCGGATCCTTCCCCAAATACAACATCCCTTACGCAGAAGTCACCACCGCGGGGCGTCAGCATGATCAGGCGGCGGCTGGATTTGATCGACTGCGGTTCTGTATTGATCTCGATGCCGATTACCATTCCAGCTACCAGCTGACCTTCGACCAGCGTGGTCAGGTGAGCGAAAGCTGTATCAATGATTCGCGCTGGGATCCGCAGTTGTATGTGGCTGTGGTGCAGGACGATGCCTATTGGCGGCTGGAAGGTGCCATCCCCTTCGAGGAACTCTCCCCACACCCTCCCAAACCGGGACAAAGCTGGGCGATCTCGGTTCAGCGAATCATCCCCTCCACGGGAATTCAAAGCTGGTCCTTTCCCGCAGCGGAAGAACTGTTACCGAGCTCTTTCGGAACGGTCCGTTTCGGAGAGTAGTGTTATGACTACCGCTATATGTCTGGTAAGATCTGCTTGTGTGCCACTGCTAGCTGGTCTAGCAGTGTGAGTACGGCTAGCGGTTTCGATTGTTTCAAGTGGTTACCAACCACGAACATCTACTGGCATTCCCTCTGGAACTCTCTGGTAATTTGATTTCACAATGGCACTGCTAGGCGAGCTAGCAGTGGCACACTCAATCTACCATACCTGACATTTAGAGATATCTGAATCAGTAGGTCAGGCATTGCCTGACGAACTTTCTGTTCGATGTTAAGCAGACCAGAAAGCTGCTCTCACATTAGCTTATCAACAACGTCTCTTATAAAACATTGTTGGGACCCGAGGATTTATCGCCCCTCGATATGTGTCAATACTGCAGCCGGATGATAAGTCAGGCAATGCCTGACCTACAAAGAACCTACGTTGCCAGTTTCTGGCGCCACAGAACCGAGCCTAAGACAAAGAAGAAGGCTGCAAAGGCCAGCAAGACACCACACGACTCGGCGACGATTGAGAGTCGGGGTGACTCCATCTTGAGCAATTCGCCGAAGGCATTCAGTGACCAGTAGTGCGGTGTGGCCAGGCTCATGTTGCGGAGGATCGCCGAATTCATCCACTGCGGAGGAATGATACACCCCGAGACCCCCGCCATCATGATCACAATCAGGTTTGAGTAGGAGGAAACCTGCGAATCGGTTTTCACCACCATCGCAATCACCAGTCCGAGTCCTGTCGCCGCCAGAGAGGTAAAGAAGATGACGGGCAACAGCAACAGCGGTTGCGTTCCCCAACTCATCCCGAACATGATCCGGCCAAAGATGAAGAGCAGAATGGTCTGTACCAGTGAGATGAGCAGGAACGGAACCGTTTTTCCAATCAAGACTGAGGCCGGACGGAGCGGTGCCATCTGTAAACGACGAAGTGTTCCCTGATGTTTCTCCTGCAGGAATGAACGAGCCATGATGTTCACCAGAAAGAAAACAAACATCACTGTGAAACCAGGAACAATAAAAATATAGGCTTCGTTCAGTTGAGCCTTGTCCGGATCTTTCTGAACCGGTGCGGCAGCGATGATTGGTTCGAGTTCGCCCTCTAATTCAAAGGGAGGACAGCTGCTTTTTCCGATACCACTGTTCCGGAACTGACTACTCGTCTCACAGGCGACATACGCCCCCATGATATCCTGCACCTGTCCCAGAATGACCCGCTGTAATAATGAGTCACGTGCAGCGCCTCGTGTGCGTGATTCGATAGAGATATCAAGCGACTTCAAACCGGTCTGCATTGCACCGGCACTCCGGTTCATGATGTCATCCGCCTGAAGACGTTGAATGCGCGTCCAGAAATCAGGACCGATCACCACCATCGCTTTGTCGACATTTTCCCGAATCCAGTCGTCTGCTTCTGCCTGGGAATGAATCTCTTGAATTTTGAAACCGGGATCAATGCGGAATGTCTCAATGAATCGATCAGTCAGCATCCGACAGTTTTTCTCAATCCGCTTGA
>NZ_JAWKUW010000013.1:0-1922 GCF_041398385.1 Hyphomonas sp. | reverse complement strand
GCCTGTGCCGTTGAGTGGAGTTCTCCAGACAACATTGCGGGTCTCGCTCCAGACGGTCGGCACCGGCTCCGTCGAAGCGATCCCTTGTCCGTCCGGCCCCCGAAATTGCGGCCAGTCGGCCCCCACGGCATCTCCCTCTTGCAGGCCGAACAGAGTGGAAACACCCAGGAGCAACAACAGAACGCCGACCCGGAGGGAACGGCCACGACAAGTCCATGGTCCTGTCCGTTGATGGAGTACGGCCTGAGAGGTAGATAATGTCATCGCAAGTTCCGGAAGTGGGCTTCTGTGTGAGGGTCGGGAGATCCGTAATGTTGACAGTCCGGGAAACGCGAACATCACGGCAACCACTGAGGGAATCGTAACGGTCTCCCCCGTCCGACGTCAGTCCGAATCTTCGACTGGGCATGGATGTGGACAGAAACGTCAGTACGAGCGGAGCAGGTCAGTTGTTAGCGGAATTTGGTCATGGTGATTTCGGTCCCATTCTTTCCGAAAGAGACTTGGTCCATGAAGGTGCGAATGAGGTAGAGGCCACGTCCGCTGCATCGTTCGAGGTTGGCAGGATCGCGAGGGTCGGGTATCGACGATGTATCGAATCCCGGGCCTTCGTCGCGAACGACAAACGTTGCCTGTTGAGGGGTGAAACGGGCGGAGACATGAACCCTGCGATCGCGGTAAGGGGTCATCTGGCGACGCTCGTCAACGAGCCGCCGATAGGCTTCGAAGTCGTCGCTCTCACGCAGTTCGGACGAGACTTGCAGATTCCCATGTTCCATGGCGTTGATGACCGCTTCGTGCAGTGCAGTTCCGATGCGGATCACTCCGGCCTGGTCCACGAGTTCTATCATCGAAATATGGTCTTGCAGATATCCGACGAGCGGCTGCACTCGTCCGGGGTCGTTCGAGAGGAGGAATGTCAGTTCCGTCGCGACGAGGCATTCGAGCACTTGTTGCTGATTGCGAAGGGCTCGAGACATGCTGAGCACCTTGGCGACAGTTTCGACAAGATCTCGAACAAGGTCTCGCTTGGGGACATAGCTGGCCGCCCCGACCCTCAGTGCCTCGGCAGCGATCTCCTCGCTCCCATGACCCGTCATGAGGATAACGGGGACATGTACGAACTCCCGCTGAATCGCTTCGACGAGTTGCAGCCCGTTTAGCTCGGGCATCTGAATGTCGGTCAGGACGAGGTCGGGGGTCTGCTCCCGCATCTGCCTCAGTGCCTGGAGGCCATCTTCTGCGTGGGCCACTCTCCAGCCGGGACGCTCCTGAAGGAGTGTGGCTGCCTGAAGCCCGTGTAACGGGACGTCGTCCACGATAAGGATGAGTGCCATGTTTGCCCCGCGTGTGCGTCATTCGTGGGATCGGCCCGACAGCCCCGCTCTGTGACATTACCGGACGACTCCCCGTAAAGTCGCCAGTCGATTTTTTGCCGTGCCGAAATGAAGACTGTCTCGACTTCATCTCTGGATGCACGATAGGCTATGTCCTGACTCTATGCGTCGTCAACGCCTGTATCAGCCGGTCGATTTCATGTTCCAGTATTGGCAGGGCTTCGTCGACCCCTGCGAGATTGCTTGTGCGACCCATCACTTCGATTCGCAGCGCGGCTGCAACCGCTGCGGGGGCGGCGAACAATGCCGCCGAACCTTTGATTGAGTGTGCCAGTCGTTGCACTGCGGGCATCTCTTCGGCGGCGATTGCCTGATGGAGCGCGGGTAGCAGTTTCTGCATCTCGGTGAAGAACAGATCAACCATCTGCACGAGCAACTCTTCCCGCCCCCCCATCCTGACGACGGCCATCTTCCAGTCGCACGGAGGTACTTCGTCGTTTACCTCGAGACTCTGTCCCCCCAACCAATCGGCTACTGCCTCCGCTTTATCACCTGTTCCCTCGCCGATCAACTTCCCCTGTGCCG
>NZ_JAWKUW010000012.1:0-14860 GCF_041398385.1 Hyphomonas sp. | reverse complement strand
GTGCCGTCAGACAAGATTTCCCCCTCCGACCCCTTCGGGGCCACCTCCCCCGCAAGCGGGGGAGGATGAAGAAACTCGGCCGGTGCCGGCACATTGCCTTTCAGTCCGCAGGCGAGCACGCCGCGATGCATCGGGAACCCGGCGACACGGTCCATGATGTCCTGCGGCGCGACATAGACCGGGACGTCATGCGGAACCAGTGCCAGCAGGTCCGCCAACGGTTCGGGCCGCGACTCCGCCAGGAACACGCTCTCCACGGCAAAGTGCGAGCGGGTAAGCAGGGTCTCCAGCGTCACCTTGCCCTCGACGATGAAGCGCGCTCCGTGCCCGGAGGTCAGATCCTTCTCGCGAATGGACGTATAGGGCGCAAGGCGCGGATCGGACGGGTCGGTAACAGGCAGGACGGGCATGAACGATCCCTTGCCCTGTCCGGCGTGCCGGATCAATCGGGCTGGCGGCCGCCGAGACGGCTTTGCCAGCGGGCAGGTATGGGATAGGGTCCGGCACTGAGCCATTGGGGAAGAGTGGCACATGAAAGAGACCCATCTTGCGACCCGCATCGGGGTGACGCTGGCTTTTGCGCTGCTCTATGCCGCGTTCCTGGCGGAGACCGGCGTGCTGGTGCAGGAATTCGGCGCCTCCGGCCTGGCGCTTCGGCTGGCGGCGCTCGACTCCCAGAATTTCATCTTTTTCCCGGTGGCGGGCCTGCTGGCACTGGTGGCGTTCTGGAAACCGACCGTGCTTCTGGTGGATGCGATGGTGCGCGGGCGGCTGATGTATGGCCGGCCCGTGCTGGCCGCGAGCCTTGTCGGGTGCGCGGCCGCCGCCTGGGCGATTGCCGGGGCCTTCCAGTCGTCGGACGCGCGGTCCTTCTATGAAATCCGGCCGGATGCGCTGGTGGCAGATGCCGGCGCGCCGGCGACCCAGGGGGCGCCGCACCGGGCGGCGATCACCGAAATCCTGTCGCGCATGAAAATCCTGTCCGGCATCGACAAGGGGCTTGGAGAATACCAGGCCCAGTGCGACCGCGAATGGCTGCAATATTCGACCGCCGCGGATGTCGAGAAGCTGTGTTTCCCTGCGGGCGAGCGCCTGCCTGTGCGGGATTGCTGCACCGCCAAGGCGGCCTTCCGCGCCCATGTGAATGCCCTGGCCGCGAAAGCGCCGTCGCGCACGGCGACGGTGCACAATGTCATCCTGCCGGTGAAGGTGTTTTTCCTGCTCCTGCTGCTCGGCCTCGGCGTGTTGCTGGTGCAGTACCGCAAGGGGCTCGAGCGGGTGTACCGACGGAACCTTTCGGGCGTGTCCTTCGGCCTCGCGCTAGGCGGGGCGGTCATGCTGATCTGGCCACTGATGAATGCGGCCTATCTTGAGACCATGTCACTGCTGACGGGCTCAGGCTCGGCCAGCGCATATACCGTCGTTGCGCCGCTGGTGGCGCTCGGCTTCGGGGCGTGGACGCTGCTGCTTGTCTTCTTCCACCTGCGTTCTTATCCCAGCCAGATCGAATACGCCGCCAAGGTGGGCGGCTTCATCGCGGCGGCGGTCGGCGTCTTCCGCTATGACGAGATCACCAACTATCTCGCCCGCACGCTGGGCGTGGGCGGTGGCCTTGTGGCAATCATCGTGTTCGCGGTGGGCGTCTGCGCCCTCATCCTCTCCATCCTGATGGGCGTCGACCCGACGGACATCAAGCTGGACGAGGACGCGGAAGACGTTGTGAAAACCGTTATGGAATCTGCCGGCGGGGATTAGTTCCCCGCCGGCAGGCCCTGTTCCTTGGCCATGCGCTTCATGGCCTTTTGCAGTTTCTCGAAGGCGCGGACCTCGATCTGGCGGATGCGCTCGCGGGAGACATTGTATTCCTCCGACAGCTCTTCCAGCGTCTTCGGCTCTTCCGAGAGGCGGCGCTCGGTCAGGATGTGGCGTTCGCGCTCGTTCAGGTCTTCCATGGCCGCGGTGAGCAGGGTCATGCGGGCATCGAATTCCTGCTGGTTGGCGAAATCCTCGGCCTGGCCCGGCTCGTCATCGGCCAGCCAGTCCTGCCATTCCATGTCGCCATCGGTGCCCATCGGCACGTTCAGCGAGGCATCCGAGCCGGACATGCGCCCGTTCATCGAATAGACCTCGTCCTCGGTAACGTTCAGCTTCTCGGCGATCAGGCGGGCCTGTTCGGGCTTCAGGTCACCCTCTTCGAGGGCGGCCATTTCGCCTTTCAGGCGGCGCAGATTGAAGAACAGCTTTTTCTGGGCGGCCGTCGTGCCGAGCTTCACCAGGCTCCACGAGCGCAGGATGTATTCCTGGATCGCGGCGCGGATCCACCACATGGCATAGGTGGCGAGGCGGAAGCCCTTGTCCGGGTCGAATTTCTTGACGGCCTGCATCAGGCCCACATTGCCCTCGGAAATCACCTCGGCCATGGGCAGGCCATAGCCGCGGTATCCCATTGCAATTTTTGCAACGAGGCGCAGGTGCGAGGTGACCATTTTCTCGGCTGCTTCGGTGTCCTCATGCTCCTTCCAGCGCCGTGCGAGCATGAACTCCTCGTTCTTCTCGAGCATCGGAAACTTGCGGATTTCGCTGAGGTAGCGGCTGAGGCCCTGTTCCGGGCTCAATGTAATATTTGTGCTGGCGGAAATCTTGTTCGCCATTCTCCCTGATCCTCCTTTTAGGCCCCTGTCCCGCATGGGCGGCAACCGGGTCCGGTTTGGGTTACCGGCAAAAGAAAAGGCCCCGCATGGCGGCGGCCGGCCCTTACCGATGAGCGCATGGGTTTCATCACGCCGATCCATAAATAGGAATTACGGCCTTCTTAGGGAAGGGGTTGGGGCAGTCGCAGGCGGTCACAGTCAGGTGAGGCGTTGAATTTCAAAAAATTTCCCCCGCTCCGAGAGAGGACGGAGCGGGGGTCAGGTCAGGCTCGGGGAAGTCCTGTTTTCCGGCCGGCTTTATTCTGCGGGTAGGGGTGCCGGCTTCTTGCTCAGGCGTTCGAGGGCCGATTCCAGCGCCTCGATGCGGTTACCGAAAGTACGGTCCCCGGCAGCCGGATCGCAGGTCGCGAACCGGTCGAGCACGCGCGAGACCTCGTCATTCATGCCGGTGAGGTAGACCTGCTTTCCGGCATCCTCGGCGTCTTCCATGATGGTCTCGACCGCGCGCACGGCGGAGACGTCCACGAAGGGCACACGGGAGAAGTCGAGCACGATGATCTCGACCTTGTCGCCCGTGCGGCTGCGGACATGGTGTCCGAGGTCGGCCGCGGCGCCGAAGCTCAGAGGGCCGCCGAAGTCGAACAGCATGATCCGGCCGCCGGAGCGCGAGAGGATCTGCACTTCTTCCTCGCTGGTCTGGCGCGGCGTTGCCTGCTGGACCGAGGCGATCTGGTCGTCGGCGAGCTTCTTGATGAAGGCGAGGGCAGCAAGCACCACGCCGACCGCAACCGCCGTGATCAGGTCCACGAACACGGTCAGGCCAAGGACGAGCACCATGAGGGCAAGATCCCAGCGCGGGCCCTTGTGGGCGCGGACGAGGTAGGACTTGTCGATCGTGTCGACGCCGACCTTGACCAGGATGCCGGCCAGAACCGCATGCGGGATCTGCGAGGCGAGCGGGCCGAGGCTGAGCACGATCGCCAGCAGCACAAGGGCGTGCGTCATGCCGGAGATGCGCGTGCGGCCGCCCGAGCGGATGTTGATGACCGTCCGCATCGTGGCACCGGCGCCGGGGATGGCACCGAAGAGGCCGCCAAAAGCGTTGCCGATGCCCTGACCGATCAGCTCCTTGTCGGAGTCGTGGCGGGTGCGTGTCATGTTGTCGGCGACGAGCGAGGTCAGCAGGCTGTCGATCGAGCCGAGGACGGCGAGGATGAAGGCTGCTTCCAGAACGACCAGTGCGGTGTCCGTGCTGAACATGGGCAGTACGAATTGCGGCAGGCCGGTCGGGATGTCGCCCAGCACCGGCGCACCCGGCAGGACGAGGCTGATCAGCGTACCGATCACCAGCGCCGCGAGCGGGCCGGGCACATAGGCCGCAAACTTCTTCGGCCAGCTGAACACGATGACCAGCGTGATGACGGCAATGGCCACCGCTGTCATGTTCGGGTCCATCACGGCGCCGGGCACGGCGGTGAAGGCCGGGATCGTGCCGCCGCCATCCGGTTCGTGACCGAAGAGGCGCGAAAGCTGCAGCGCAATGATGATGACGCCGATGCCGCTCATGAAGCCGGAAATCACCGGGTAGGGGACGAGCTTCACATACTGGCCGAACTTCAGCACGCCGAAGAGAATCTGCAGGAGGCCTGCAAGGATCACCGCCGCGAAGACGAGCGTCGGGCTGCCACCCAGCGCGGCGTAGAGGCCGGCAAACACGACGACCATCGGGCCGGTCGGGCCCGACACCTGCGAGCCGGTGCCACCGAAGAGGGCCGCGAAGAAGCCGACGAAGATTGCGCCCCAGAGGCCGGCGATGGGACCGGCGCCTGAGGCTTCACCGAAGGCGAGCGCAAGCGGAAGGGCGACAATGCCGGCGGTGAGGCCGCCGAACAGGTCGCCTTTCAGGTTGCTCATATCAAAATAGGGGCCGCGCCCTGAAGGCGCGGCAGTCTGTGTCTGTGACATGGGATCGGTCCGTATCAGGCGGCGCAGGAGTGCTGGCCGGCGAGTTCCTTGATCTGGGCGGCGTAACGCGCGTCGACCGTGATGAAGCGCTTTTCGGCCTCATCGAAGGCTTCGACTTCGCCCGTGCGGATGTCGTACACCCAGCCGTGCAGTTCGACCGTGCCCTTTGCCAGGGCCGCAGCGACGGCGGGATGCGTGCGCAGGTGCTGCAGCTGGAGCAGGACGTTCTGCTCGATCAGCAGCTTCATGCGCTCTTCTTCCGTGGCCTCCGGTGCGAGCGAGTCGACGATGTCGACGGCGGCCTTGGAATAGCCGAGCCATTTCCTGACATGCGGCAGGCTGCAGAGGCCTTCCGGGTTCATCGCGCCTTTCATGGCGCCGCACTCGGTGTGGCCGCAAACGACAATGTGCGGAACCTTCAGCACGGCGACGGCGTACTCGATCGAGGCCGTCATGCCGCCGGTATGCTCCGTATGCGGCGGGACGATGTTGCCGGCATTACGGCAGATGAACAGCTCGCCCGGTTCGGTCTGGGTGATCAGCGCCGTTTCGACGCGGGAATCGGAGCAGGTGATGAACAGGGCTTCGGGCGACTGGCCCTTGCTCAGTTCTTCGAAGAGATCCTGTTTTTCAGGATAGACGTTGTTCTGGAAGCGGACGACGCCAGCAGCAAAGCGCGGCATTCGAAACTCCTTTCGATGCTGGGAGGAAAGACTGGATTGTCAGGGAGGGGAAGGAGTGGCGCGGTGGGCGCCTCAACCCGCGCGGGGCGGATCGACGACCGACCGGGTCGCTTCGCTATAGCGACGGCAGGCACTGCGGCTTGGCGTGTCCATAGGGTACAAGGGTGAAGCTCCCGGCAGCATGAGCAGCCAAGATGGCGTGGCGCATTAGATAGTACCAATATAAAAATTCTCTTGTTTCAATAGTAAAATACTATCAAAGATGAAGATGGAAACCGGAGGCTTCATCTCTCATGCGCCCGACCCTTCGCCAGCTCCAGTACCTTGTCGCCATTGCGGAAACCGGAAAGTTCCACGAGGCCGCAAAGGCGCTCAACGTGTCGCAGCCCAGCCTGTCGGCCCAGATCGCGGAGGCGGAGGAACAGCTGGGTGCCGTCCTGGTCGAGCGGGGGCGCCATGGCGCCTTCATGACGCCGGTCGGCGAGGAAGTGGTGCGCCGGGCCCGGGCGATCCTGGCGCAGGTTGAAGACCTGAAAAGCGTGGCCCGGCGGCCGAAGGGCGATGTCGCCGGCCGCTACCGCCTCGGCACTGTGCCGACCATCGGGCCCTACCTGTTGCCGAGCGCGGTGAAGGAATTGCACCGTCTGTACCCGGATCTTCGCATGAGTGTGCGGGAGGAGCGCACGGTCGATCTTGAGGAGCGTCTGTCCGACGGCCGGCTCGACATGATCATCTCCACTGCGGAAGACCATGTGAACGGCCAGCAGATGACGCTGTTCGAGGAAACGCTGTATGTCTGCGCCGCGCAGGAAGACCCGCTGTCGCAGGAAGAAGGCCCGGTCAGTCTCGACGCCCTGAAGGGACGTGAACTGCTGAGCCTCGGTCCCGGCCACCGCCTCAGCGTGATTACGCAGCGGCTGGCCGACGTCGCCGGCGCGCATGTCTCCACCGAATATGAAGGCACCTCGCTCGACGCCATGCGCCAGATGGCGACCATGGGCGCGGGCATCGCTATCCTGCCGAACCTCTATGCCGTGGTCGAAGCCCAGCGCGACCCGACGCAGGTCGTGCGGCCCATCCGCCACGAACTCGCCCGCCGCCGCATCAGCCTCATCTGGCGCAAGGGCTCGCCCGTGACCCCGGCTATCGAAGCCTTCGGGCAGGTCTTCCGCGATGTGGCAGCTGAGCTGATCGGCGGCGATGCCATCGCGGCGGCACCGAAAAAAAGGAAGACGCGCTAGTCGTCCGCGATGTCGACCCGCTCCTCGGCGAGGTAGTCCTCCGAGCGCATTTCGTGCAGGCGGCTTGAGGTGCGTTCGAATTCGAAGCTGCCATCGCCGGCGGGATAGAGGGCTTCCGGCTCTGCCGCCGCGCTCGCAACCAGCTTGATCTTCGCTTCATAGAAGGCGTCGATCAGCGCGACGAAGCGCGCCGCTTCATTGCGGTTTTCCGGGCCGAGCAGGGGAATGCCGGACAGGATCACCGTGTGGAAATTCGCCGCGATGGCGAGATAGTCGCGCGAATAGAGCGGCCGGGCGCAGAGTTCCTCGAAGGTGAAGCGCGCCACGCCCGCAGCCTCCCGCTGTACTTCCAGCTTCCGGCCCTTGATGGTGAGCACGCAATGCTGGGCTTGTGCCCCGAAGGTGAGGCGCTCCCACACCGCGTCCAGCGCGGTCTCAGATGCCGGGCCCAGCGGGCTGTACCAGACCGGTGCGGCGGTCAGCCGGTCGAGCCGGTAATCATTGCCGGAATCGAGATGGTAGATGTCGCACCGTTCCTTCAGCAGGCGGATGAAGGGCAGGAAGAGGGGGCGGTTAATGCCGTCCTTGTAGAGATCGTCGGGCACGCGATTGGAGGTCGCCACCATGGTGACGCCGCGCGCGAAGAGCTGTTCGAACAGGCGCGCGAGGATCATCGCATCGGCGATCTGTGTCACCTGGAACTCGTCAAAGCAGAGCAGCTGTGCGCCGGCCGCGACTTGTTTTGCAACTGGCGGAATGGGGTCGTCGCCCGCGTCCTTCACGCGCCAGGTCGAGCGCTTGCGGTCGGCGTCCGGCATCTTGCGCCAGATGTCCAGCAAGTCCTGGATCTCGGCCATGAATTCATGAAAGTGCACGCGGCGCTTCTCCCGCGTCGGGGCCGCCTCGAAGAATAGGTCCATCAGCATGGACTTGCCGCGTCCGACGCCGCCCCAGAGATAGAGGCCGGTCACCGGCTCGGGCCGGGAAAACCAGCCGGATTTCTGCGGCGCTGCCAGCCGTGTGGCGAGATCGTCCAGCAGGGCAGCCGCTTCGGCCTGCGCGGGGTCTTCCGTCAGAAGGCCCTCATCGACGCGCCGGCGATACTGGCCGAGGACGCTTCCCATGCGCGGGTCAGCCGAACTTGCCGGCGATCTGCTGCATCAGGTGCCCGATCGCGCCCGGCACCAGGATCAGGGTCATCACGATCCCCGCAATTGCCCCGCCCAGGTGGGCGCCATGGGCGATCATCGTGTTCTCCTTCTGGGAATAGATGAAGCTGACCACGATGAAGATCAGGGCATAGAGGCCCGCCCAGATCGGCAGGGCAAAGAACACATAGATCATGGCGAACGGGAACAGGAGGCCGACGGCCGACATCAGGCCGGAAATCGCGCCCGAGGCGCCGATGGCGCGGTAATCGGGCTTGTTGCGCTTGTCCACGACTTCCCAGATTGAGCCCCCGATCAGGGAGCCGAAATAGAGCAGGGCGAAACTTGTGCTGCCGATCGTGTTCTCCAGCGGCGGGCCGAAGAAATACAGGGTCATCATGTTCACGAGCAGGTGCGTGAAGTTCACATGCAGGAAGCCGGAGGTCAGCATCCGGTGATATTGCTTCTGGTCGCGGATCGGACGGATCCAGAGCGAATTCTGTGCGAGGAAGTCCGGCACCGTGAACGCGACGAAGCTGGCGACGATATTTGCCGCCAGCAGGGCGAAGGTCACGGGGGAAGAAACGATCGATTCCATGCGTTCACGGTATCCCTGTCGATGGCCGGCAGGAAAAAGCCGCCCGGAACTTGTCCGAGCGGCTTAGCAAGGTCTGCACGTAAAGGGCAAGCGTCAGGCGGCGCGGACGGCCGGCTTCGCCATCGTGGCGGTCTGCGGCATCAGGTCCATGAGGAAATCCTCAAACGCGTCCGGACGCTGGATGAACCGGTTGAAGGGCAGGTTCGCCTTGAACACGGCTTCGGGGTGGATATTGGCGCCGCAGCGCAGGGCCGAGGCCACGACATCGTCGCGGGATTCCAGCGAGGAGACGACGGCGATGCGGTATTTGCCCATATTGGCAACGCGCGCGATGGTCATGTCCGGATCGATCGAATCCGGCAGGCCGAGGTCGAGGACGACCAGGTCAAAACGCTCAAGACGCAGGCGCGATTCGGCCGCCATCAGCGTCGGAGCCATCACGAGATCGATCTGCACGCGCGAACGGGCCGCCTTGTCGGCAGCAATCGCCAGCATGTCACGAACCGGCTCGTGATCCTCAACCCAAAGAACTTTCATAAATCTACCCCAGAATATTTGGTTGTGCGGGTAATCATCCTGCCCCCGGTCGTTCCGATACATTGCCATTTCGGCCTTACGTCTTAGTAAATCGAACCTTGCTGAAGTGTTGAAATCTCAACGGATTGCACCCTTCGGTACATTTTTGGCGAGTGAGCAGGGCGCTTCCGTGCGCCAGGGGCATCGCCTATGTTCAGGGTTTCCGGATTGCCGGAGAGGGCACAAGACCAGACATGGCGGACGAGACGCTCCCCAAACCGCCTGCAACGTCAGGCAAATCGGCTTTTCTCGATGTGGAACTGGCCGGCGACCAGCATATTGTGGATGTGCTGATCGAGGAACGCTGCCCGAAATTGCGGGCCAGCCCGGCCTGGCCGGTCGCCCGGCCGATCCTTTATTCCCTGCTGGGTTATCGCAAGGCCCGCGCGATGGCGGACGAGGTTGTCCAGCTGACGGGGCGCGAATCATTCGACCGGCTCGCCCGCCAGCTGGCCTTCGACATCAGCGTCGAGGGGATCGAGCGGATGCCCCGCACGGGCCGGCTGATCATCGCCGCGAATCACCCGACGGGCCTTGCCGACGGCGTGGCGGTCTGGGATCTCCTGAAACGGGTCCGGCAGGACATCATCTTCTTTGCCAATGCCGATGCGATCCGGGTCAATCCTCGGTTCGAGGATGTCATTATCCCGGTCGAATGGGTGATGGAGAAGCGCTCGCCGTCGAAGACGCGGGAGACGCTGAAGCGGGCGGCGGAAGCTTTCGCGGAAGAGAAGTGCGTGGTGATCTTCCCGTCCGGCCGCCTCGCCCGGAAGGTCGGCGACCGGCTGGAAGAGAAAGACTGGTTCCCCACCGTGGTCGGCCTTGCGAAGAAGCAGAACGCGCCGATCCTGCCGCTCAATCTCGATGCCTGGAACTCGCGGCTCTACTATCTCTTCTGCAATCTCAGCCCGGAGCTGCGCGACATCACCCTGTTCCACGAGCTGCTGAACAAGCGCGGCTCATCCATGCGCATGACCTTCGGCCAGATGATCGACCCGGCGACACTGCTGGGCGACACGAACGATCTCACCGACAGGCTGAAACGGCACGTGTCCTATGAACTGATGGACGACGCCGCGGCCGTGTTCCGGCCCTGAGGCTTCGATCCCAGCCACAATGCGACCTTGCCGGAAAAACCGAGGGAGAGTATTTCGACACATATTGACAACATATTGTCAAATAGACAATATACGACAATGAAAACCTCACGCCACCCTGTTCACACGCCCGCCGGTGCGGAACTGACCGAGCTGATGCTGGACATCTTCCGCGCCAATGGCGCCTTGCTGGCGGGAGGCGACCGGCTGGTCGCCCCGTTGGGCCTGACCAGTGCGCGCTGGCAGGTGCTTGGCTCTATCGCGCTGGCGGACCATCCCTTGCCAGTGGCGCATCTTGCCCGGCGTATGGGACTCAGCCGGCAGGCCGTGCAGCGGGTTGTGAATGATCTTGAAAGCGAGGGCTTTGTCGCGTTCGAGTCCAATCCAGATCACAAACGCGCCCATCTGGTTGTGCTGACCGGCAAGGGAGAGGGTGCCTATCAGGCCGCATCTGACCTGGAAGCGCCCTGGGCCAACCAGCTTGCGGACGGGCTGACCGCTGCAGATATTGACACGGCACGCAAGGTTCTGAACCGCCTCGCCGGGCGGCTGCAGGCCGAGAGTTGAGGGGGCGACGGGATATCATGCTCCGCAGGCTGCACCCCATTGCCGGCACAATCGGATTTGCCTCCATCGCCTTGTTCTGGACCTCGACCCTGACGGTGGAAATTGCCGGCGGGCCTGGTGCCATCGCCGCCTTGAAGCAGGCGATCCTGTGGGGAATGCTGGTGCTGATCCCCGCCCTGGCGCTGACCGGGTTCAGCGGCATGAAATCGCTTTCCGGCCCGGCGCACGGTCTGGCATCGACAAAGCTGCGCCGGATGCCATTCATCGCCGGAAACGGCATTCTCGTGCTGATCCCCAGCGCGGTGTTCCTTCACATGAAGGCATCGACCGGCGCATTCGATACGGCTTTTTATGCGGTGCAGGCGGTGGAGCTTGTGGCCGGGGCTATCAATCTGACACTGCTGGGCCTGAACCTGCGCGATGGCCTGCGGATGACCCGCCGTCGCCGGCAGGTCAGTAAGAGGTGATCCGGCTCGCCATGGCCGGATTAGCCGGGCAGGCGGCGGGAATGCCATCGTCCGCCTTCGGAAGGGCGCCGCCATGTCGCGCGGCCCAGGCAGCGGCCACGGAAATTTCCTGCGCGTCGTCGAACAGAGTGACAAGCCGCTTCAGGGCGGTCTCGCTGGCCCGGACCGTTTCGGCGCCTTCGAGGGCGGTCAGCTGCACTTCGGCTTCCTCGGCCATGCCGCGGAAGATGCAGCCGAGATCCTTGGCGCCGCTGACCTCGTCATTCCAGCTGCCGAGCCGCGTCGCGGTCATGGCGAAACGCTCGAGATCGATGAGATAGGCGTCTTCCAGCGCGGGGCGCTCACCCATCCGGGCGGTGTCCAGAAGGCCGGTAGTTTCGGAATAAAGGGCTGCGGCCTCCGCGCCCCAGCTTTCCGCAAGTTCCGGGCTTGCCGTCGCCGGAAAAGCCAGCGCGGACAGGAGAATCGGGACGAAAAGGCGTTTCATCATGGGGCAGGGGCCTCTGTTTCGCCTGTGAGGCGAGCAAATTGCGTGCCGCACCCTTCCCTTAGGGCTGGTCTTGCCAGTGGCAGGATGCCTGCCCACAAAATGGGGAAAACAGGGAAAAGCTTGGAATGACCGGGGAAAACAGGGGCATCGTGCGGGACCAGCCGCCGGAAATTCCGTCCGAAGGCGGGCCACTTGCCCCCTTCAACGGGGCGGTGCCGCCGTCGCCCGAATGGTTCAGGAAAGCGGTCGCCACACCTTATGAAACAGGCTCGGTGAGGGTTAAGGGCGCGGACGTGACCTATCAGCGCTGGGGCAAGCGCGGCGCGCCCGGCCTGCTGCTGGTACATGGCAACGGCGCCCATGCCCATTGGTGGGACTTCATCGCGCCATATTTCGCCAGCCGCTACAATGTCGCCGCGATCACCTTTTCCGGCATGGGTGACAGCGATCATCGCGAAAAATACGACATGGAGACCTTCGCCGAGGAGGAAGTCGCGGTCGCCGAAGCGGCGGGCCTGTTCGAAGGGCCGACCAAGCCGATCATCGTCGCGCACTCCTTTGGCGGCTTCGTCACCATCGTGACCGGCGCGGAATATGGCGACCGGTTCGAAGGCATGGTGATCGTCGACAGTCCGGTGAACCCGCCGGAGCGGCCGCATCGCGGGCCGAACCGGCAGGGCCGCCCCCACCGCACCTATCCGGACCTTGCAAGCGCGCTCGCCCGCTTCCGTCTCGCCCCGCCGCAGCTCTGCGAGAACCTTTATGCGATGGACTATATCGCCCGCTGGAGCCTGAAGCGTGCGGACGGGGAGGGCTGGACCTGGAAGTTCGATCCGCTGATCTGGACGCATTTCGAGGCCGGGCGCGATCCGGGCGAACTCCTCAGGTCGGCGCGCTGCCGCGTTGCCATCATCCGCGGCGAGGACAGCAATCTGATGCCGGATGATGTCGGTGCCTATATGCGCGAGCTGATGGGCCACCAGGTGCCCTTCATCTCAATTCCGCATGCGGACCATCATGTCATGCTGGACCAGCCGCTGGCCTTCATCGCGGCCCTGCGCACATTGCTGGCGGAATGGGACCATTCCGACCCGCACCGCACCGTCTGACCCGGATCAGGATTCCGGCACGAAGATGCCGGCGACGTTCAGCCACTGGACGATCTTCAGGGCGGACTCCCAAAGGGACGCATCGGCCGACCCGTCGGTTTCCGCCTTCGCCGCCTGACTGGACAGCACTTCGGCAGACTTCTCCACACCAACGCGCCGCATGGTCGTCATGGCGGTCGAGAAGGCCTGCTGATTGCAGAATTCCGTGCGTGCATCGCCGAGGATCCATGCGACCGCGCCGCTGCCTTCGTCGCGCCGCCCGAGCAGGCAGCGCTTGTCGGGCTCAAGGCTGAGCCACAGCACGGCCTGGAAGTCAGAGAAGGCGCCGCCGAAAATATCGGAATGGCCAAGCCCGCCATCGGAAACGCCCGACGTATCGATCGTGTTGAGATCCGGCAGGAGGACAGGATCGTTGGACTCGCCCGCGCGCCGGCCCGTGCCGTTGAACCGGCGCGATGCCTGCAGGGCGCGGTCCTTGGAGCTGGCATAGAGGGTCAGATCATCCGCCAGCGGACCGAAGGCGATCGCCATCTTTGAAAATTCTTCGGCCTCTACATCCGGCGAAGCGAACACGACTTCGTTGAACAGCTTTTCCTGCGGCTCGCGTGCGGCCAGTTTGTCGAGCGCCCGCACCAGGAATTCATTGCCCATGGAATGGGCGACCACGCTGATCTTCTCGGCCCCGGTTTCCTGCGACAGGGCCAGCAGGAAGGTCTCGAGGTCGCAAACGGCCTTGTCGTTGATCTGCGCCCGGTCGGCCTTGTAGCTGAACACGCTGCCTGCGGACGGCCAGGAATAGAACACCGGCGCCCCGTCGATTTCGAGGTCGACCGCCAGCTGAGCCGTCCGCTCGATGCCATCGGAAAATTTTGTGTTGTAGCCATGGATCAGCACGAAGATTTCCCGCCGCTTCGACTTGGCGAGTTCGAGCTTCACGCCCTTCACGAAGGCATCCATGCCGGGAAACACTTTCATGTCGCCGAGGATGACGTGCTTGGCGGGGTCAGGGCGGAATTCGAAGCGCACCATGCTCGGCTTCGGGATCTCGCCGACATTGCGGTTGCGCGGCACCGACACCATGACCGTGCCGGTCTGCAGGGGCCCGCGCTCAGCGCTGTAATAGGTGCGGGGGTCGAGGACGGCGCGGCCGTTGATGTCGACCTGTTTCACATCGGCTGGCGCCCGGTCTGTCCCGTAGAAGACCTTGACGATGTCGAAGTCCGGCTCTTCGCCGCCGAGGCCGCGGGGCAGCGGCACGCCTTCAGGCAGCACGTCCTCGTCGCTCCGTGCCCGGTCGACCGCCTCGCTGAACACGACTTCCGCCTCTTCGGCATCGTAGAGGCCGCCGGTTTCGGCGACTTGCGTCAGGTCCAGATCGTTTGCCTTGGCAAAGGCGAGCAAAGGCGCCATGCGCGGATGGTCCGGCCCGAGATGGGTGTTGACGAGCGCGATGGCGTTGCCGGTGTGCAGCGCCGCTTCGTCCATCCGGCCGGCGGCGAGGGCGATCTCCCCCATGCGGGCCTCAAGGTCGATCAGGCGGGTAAAGTCCGGCGTGGCGAGGCCCATTTCGGCATCATAGGCGTCCTGGTAGGTGGCGAGCGCCGTGTCCGTATCGCCCAGCTCCGCCAGCAGGTCCGCCAGGTTCAGCCTCAGCGCCGCGTCGCTGGCCTCATCGGCAAGCAGTTCAAGGGCCAGCCGCTGCATCGCGTCCGTGTCGCCCGCAAGTTCGGCGTCGCTGAGCTCCACCAGCAGGTCGCGAGGGATTTCAGGCTCCGCCGCTTCCGGGGCGGGGGCAGGGGCGACGGGCACCGGCTCGGGCGGCGAGGCGCAGGCGGTGAAGGCCGCGAGCAACGCGGCGAGCGCGGCAATACGAAGGGTTCCCATGCGTGTTCTCCTTCCCCGGACAGGCGAATAGTAGCCGGGGGCAGCCGCTTGCTGCAACCATGTGATCGGCCTGTCAGCCGCCTTTCTTCCACGCGACCGAATAGAGGTCGTACCGGCGGTCCTTGAGGTTCTGCACCGCGCCGGACTGGCGGGCCGTCAGCAGGTCTGACAGGGACAGGTCGGCGAGGGCGACGGTTTCCGTGTTGGGCGCCGTGTCGGCCGCCACGCCGTCGCGGGCAAAGGGGAAGTCCGAGGGCGTCAGGATACAGCTCTCGGCATAGTGGATGTCCATGTTCTCCACGTTCGGCAGATTGCCGACCACGCCCGACAGGGCGACATAGCACTGGTTCTCGACCGCCCGTGCCTGGCTGCAATAGCGCACGC
>NZ_JAWKUW010000011.1:0-19194 GCF_041398385.1 Hyphomonas sp. | reverse complement strand
ATGCGTACCTCACTGCGGCCGATCTCACCGACCTGCAGCATCTCGTGCACCACAGCACGGTTTTCGCGGGCGCAGGCAACGTGCACCGTGCCGACCGGCTTCATGCGCGTGCCGCCGCCGGGACCGGCGACGCCCGTGATGGCGACTGCGATGTTGGCCCGGCTGGCTTCGAGGGCGCCTTCTGCCATCATCCGCGCGACGGGTTCAGACACGGCGCCATAGTCAGCGAGGACGTCACCAGGCACGCCCAGCATCTCTTCCTTGGCGCGGTTGGAATAGGTGACGAAGCCGCGTTCAAAGACGGTTGATGAGCCGGGAATGTCGGTGAACAGGGCGGCGACGAGTCCGCCGGTGCAGCTTTCGGCCGTACAGATGCGAAGCCGCGCCTGTTCGGCATCGTCGAGGATCAGCATGGCGAGGTTGCGGAGGCGGTCTGGAAACATGGGGGCACGTTAGGCCGACTTGCCGGGCTGGTGAAGCCTTCCCGTTGCGGAGGGCATTAGCCCCGCGATGCGAGGACCGCAACAGCCTCTGCCGCGATGCCTTCGCGGCGGCCGGTGAAGCCAAGGCCTTCCGTTGTGGTTGCCTTTACGCTGACCGCATCGAGCGGCAAGCCAAGCAACCGAGCGGTCTGTGCGCGCATGGCTTCGCGGTGGGGCTTCACCTTCGGTGCTTCGCAGATGATGGTGATGTCACAGCTCGCAAGCTGATAGCCGGCATCTTCCGCCAACTTCTGAGCGTGTTTGAGGAAGAGGCCGCTGTCGGCATTTTTCCATTGCGGATCGGATGGGGGGAAATGGTCCCCGATGTCGCCCAGCGCGGCCGCGCCGAGGATCGCGTCGGTCAGGGCGTGCCAGGCGGCGTCTGCGTCGGAGTGGCCCTGAAGCTTTGCGACATGGGGTATCTTCACGCCGCAAAGGGTCACATGGTCGCCGGGTTCGAAGCCGTGGACGTCGAACCCTTTGCCGACGCGCGGCAGTGTCTGGGCGGGAGCAAGAAGTCGGGACACGAGGTCGAAATCCTCCGGATAGGTAATCTTGTGCAGCTTGTGGCTGCCTTCGACCAGCTGGACCCTTTGGCCGGCTGCTTCGACGGCTTCCAGGTCGTCTACAAAGCTGGCTTCACCCGAAAGTGCGCGTTCAATGACATGTTTGCGGAAGGCCTGTGGGGTCTGGACGCGCTTCAATGTTTCGCGCGGGACTGTTCTGAGGGTGGGGCCGGCCGTATCCTTCAGAGCGTCGGGCACTGAAAGTGCGGGGGCGGCGCCATCGTTGTCGGTCAGGACGCCAAGCAGGGCGTCGATTACCGCATGATCCAGTCCCGGCCTTGCCGCATCATGTATAAGGACCGGCGTATCGTCAGGCAGATCGAGCGCTGCGAGACCGGCGCGGACGGAGGCGCTGCGCGTCGCCCCGCCCGGAACCACGATCACGCCCGCAGGCAGACCGGCGTCGTCCCGGGCCTTCTCCGTGACCACAACGAGTTTTGTGAGCCCTGGATGCGTCAGGAAGGCTTCGACAGACCAGTCGATGACCCGGCGGCCCAACAGGGGTTCCCATTGTTTCGGGCCGGCGCGTCCGCTCCGGACGCCCTGGCCTGCTGCAACGATAATGGCGGCGAATCCCTGCATAGGCGCCTTCTAGGCCAGCATCCCGGCCAAGGCTACGTGCTTTGAATGCGACCAAATTTGCATGGGTGCTTATGAATTGTGCACTTGCGCCCAAACAAATTCTGACAACAATGAAAGAATGGTTAGTTTTGAGGCACCTGAGGTTTGGCTCGCGCCCATGTCCGGCGCCACGGATGCCCCGATGCGGCGTCAGGCCGTTTATTTCGGGGCCCCGGCGGTCGTTTCAGAAATGGTGGCGGGGGAGATGCTGGCTGCGGCCCGGCCGGATGTTGTCCGCCGGACCTGCCGGCACGAGGGCAATGGCCTGTGGATCGTCCAGCTCGCGGCCCGCCGGCCGGAAGACATGTATCGCGGCGCCAGCCTGCTGGCTGAAGCGGGCGTAGACGTCGTCGACATCAATATGGGCTGCCCCTCCCGTCAGGTAACGGGCGGCCAGTCGGGATCCGCCCTTATGCGGGATCCGGGCCTTGCGGGTGAAATCATGGATGCGGCTCTGGCCGGGGCAGGCGGACGACCTGTGACGCTCAAGATGCGGCTCGGCTGGGATGACAACCGGCGGAATGCGCCGGAACTCGGCGTGATGGCGGAGCGCAAGGGTATCCGAATGCTGACCGTTCACGGGCGGACACGGTGCCAATTCTACAAGGGTGCCGCTGATTGGAACGCTGTCCGCGAAACGGTCGACGCCGTTTCAGTGCCGGTTATCGTCAATGGCGATATAGGCTCGGTGAGTGACGCGCGTGAGGCGCTGCATCAGTCGGGCGCGCATGGCGTCATGATCGGCCGCGCGGCAATCGGGCGCCCCTGGCTCGCAGGCGAGATTGCGGCGGCCTTGTCCGGTCGCGCTTTCCGCAAGCCCGGAATGAGCGAACAATGCGCCTCGTTGTGCGAACAGATTGACGACAGTGTCGCGCTCTACGGCGACAAGCTCGGCGTACTGACGGTCCGCAAGCATGTATCTGCCGCGATCGTCCATCTCGAGCTCAATATCGAAGACACCGCAAAAAAGGACCTGCGTTCGCGCGTCTGCCAGATTGATGGCGCGGAACAGCTGAAATCTGCATTGCGGGAAATCTATCTGCAGTCCGACCTCGTGGAGGCCGTATAAAATGGCGGGAATGACCTTGCTCGACGCGCGCTCTCTGGCTGATCTGTCCCCGATTGCCCTGCTGGTGGTTGACGGGCGGCGAAAGATTATCGATGGAAACCCGGCGGCTGAGGCGCTGTTCCAGATGTCGCGCCGCACGCTTGCCGGTAGGCCGCTCAGTGAGCTGATCTTTCACGACTCGCTCGTATGGGAGCTACTGGACAGGGCGCAGCGCCAGGTTGGCGATATTACGTCGCCGGGAACCCCGATCACCGGCCCTACGATCGGGTCCGGGCTGGTCTGCGATGTCTGGATCCGCACGACCGATGACGAGGGATTTGTCATTGCGATCGTTGAGTCTTCGGTCAGGGAGGGAAATGAGTCGGCGGCTGGGGTGGCCGGGTTTGGCCGTATCCTCGGCCATGAAGTGAAAAACCCGCTCGGCGCCATCATCGGCGCTGCACAGCTGCTTGAGCGCCAGGGCGTTGAAGGGCAGGCAGAATTGCTGGAGATCGTGCGTGAGGAAGCCCGGCGGATCGAGCGCCTCGTCAACCGGCTGTCTGCCTTCGAACTGTTTTCCGCGCCACGGATGAAGGATTTTAACATCCACGCGCTGCTCGACCGGGTTATTGCATCCGAGCGCGTCGCGCTGGGGCCCACAGTCGAGTTCCGCAGGGATTTCGACCCCTCCTTGCCGGAAGTCCACGGAGATGAGGACCACCTGCAGCAGGCGTTTCAGAATATCATCCGCAACGCTGCGGAAGCCGCGCAGGATAGTTCGGGTCATGGTCAGGTGACGATCCGGACGGCCTATGCCACGGGTCTCGCATTCAAGCGGTCGCGTTTCGGCGTCGGCTTGCAGCGGGCCATGCTCGTGACGATCGAAGACAACGGGCGGGGCATCCCGCGCGAAAAACTCTCCCGGATTTTCGATGTGTTCCAGAGTTCGAAATCCGGTGCGCGCGGCCTCGGCCTGTCCATCGTGAAGGAAGTGATTTCCGCACATGGCGGCCAGATCCGGGTCGACAGCGAGCCCGGCGCGACGCGTTTCACAGTATTGTTGCCTATTCGTACAGGAGGCCTGAATGGCTGAAAAAACGGTGTTGCTGGCGGAAGACGATGCCAGCATCCGCCTTGTGGTGAACCAGACACTGGTCGCCGCCGGCTATGAGGTTCGCGCGACGAGTTCGCCCGAAGCGCTGGAGCGTTGGGTGCGAAACGGTGAAGGCGATGTGGTGGTGACGGACGTTTATCTTGGGGATGCATCTATTTTTGATCTCCTGCCATCACTTCGCCTGTCCCGCCCGGAACTGCCTTTCATCGTGATGAGCGGGCAGAACACGATCCTGACGGCGGCATCGGCCGCGCAGCACGGTGCGTTCGATTATCTGCCAAAGCCGTTCGACATCGACGCGCTGACGAGCCTTGTGCAGCGCGCGATCAAGTCGCCGCCGAAATCGTCCGTGCGCGCCATAAACCCTGAGTCCCAGAAGGCGATCAGCGATGCAGGACTGCCGCTGATCGGCCGCTCCGACGCCATGCAGGAAGTGTATCGTATCATTGCCAAGGTGATGAATACCGACCTCACCGTGCTGATCGAAGGAGAAAGCGGGACCGGCAAGGAACTCGCGGCTCGCGCCATTCACCAGCTTGGATCCGGCAAGAATGGAAAATTCGTGGCGCTCGACCTCGCGGCGCTGCCCGCCGTCGAGATCAATCGCCAGCTATTCGGAGCGAACGGCGAGCCGGGCGCCGTCCATCAGAAAGGCGGCACGCTCTATCTCGACGAGATCGGGGATTTGCCCGCAGAAGCGCAGACTCAGCTCGTCAAGTTCCTGCGCGATGCGAATGGCGCGCGCCTGATTGCATCAACCCGCCGGAACCTGGGCCGCATGGTCGAAGAGGGGGCGTTCCGCGAAGACCTTTACTACAGGCTGAACGTCGTTCGTCTGACCATGCCGCCCCTGCGCCTGCGCAAGGAGGACATTCCGGAGCTTGCCCGTGCGTTCCTGATCCGGGCGCAGCGGCAGGGCCTCTCGGCCAAGAATTTTGACAAGTCGGCCATCGACCTCATCACGGCTTATGACTGGCCGGGCAATGTGCGGGAGCTGGAGAACCTGGTTCTCCGCCTCGCGGTACTCAGCCCGGACGACACGATCACGCTGCGTGACGTAGAGCGGGAGCTGAGAGCTGGGGCGAGCGAGCAGAAGGGGTCAGGGGCTGGCTTCGAAAAGGACGTCGAAACTCTGCTTCACCGCCACATCATGGGCGACCTTATTTCCAGCGGCGAGGACGAGGAAAGCGCCGTCTATTCCCGTGTCATCGATCAGGTGGAGCGCCCGCTCATCCGCCTTGCCCTGTCCGTCACAGCGGGCAACAAGGTCAAGGCGGCGCAGTTGCTGGGCATGAACCGGAACACGCTGCGCGCCAAAATCAATTCGCTTGGAATCGCAGAAGACTGATCGCGGCGGCTTGACGCTTCGGAAAACTGTGGCTTTAGTGCACCAGTGTTGCGGTGGGGACACGTAAACGTGACCTAAAAGCAACGGGCCGGGGTGGCCTGAGTAGAGCGTGGTGGATTGAACAAGCCCTTAAGCCAGCATGCGCCGAAGGCGAGTTGGGCCCTTTTTGAGGGGCTCTTCATCATTGCGGCCCTGGTTGCGGTCCTCGCGACATTTATCACGATTGCCGGTGTGAACCCGGACAACCCGACGGCTGGCTCGACTCCATGGTTGCTGGGGTTGAACTTCGTGCTGATTGTCGTTCTGGCGGCCATCGTCATCCGTGAGTACCTGGCGATCCGGAACCGGTCCGGGGACGCCGGCCAGGGCAGGCTCGCCCAGCGCTTCGTCATGCTGTTCGGATTTTCCGCGCTCGTGCCGGCCATGGTCGTCGCCATCTTCCTTGGCGCAGTCGTGACACGCGGTCTCGACAACTGGCTCGGCGAACGCACCGAGGCGGTGATGGAGAAAAACAAGCAGATATTCCAGGACTATGTGGACAATTTCAGCTCGACCTTCGATGTCGACATGCGCCTCGCTGCGCATGACGTCGAAAACTTCGCGCGGGATGTGAAGTCCACATTGGCGACAGAAGCTGGCGCGGAGGGGGCTGACGGCGATGTGCTGGCGGCCAAGGCGTCTGCAGCGCTGTCGGAAGGCCTGCGGCAGACACTGGCCTATCGCGAGTTCGTCACCATCGCGATTATCGGTTCGGACGGCCAGGAATTCATTGCCGAGGAAAATGTCGGGACACCGGTTCGCTTGCGCCCTCCGCCGGAGGCGTTCGATGAGGCCCGGTCCGGGGAGGTCGTCACCACGCTCTATGAACAGCAGGGGATTGGCACGGCGCTTATCCACATCGACGAACCGGTCGATGGCTTCGTCTATGCCGCCAAGGCGTTTGACCGGAATCTCTTTGCCCTGCTGCGCGATGCGAAAGACCAACTGGCGCAGTATAATAATGCCAAACGCCGGAGTGGGCGTCTGCAAACCATTTTTGCCATCGGCTACGCTCAGATCACTGCGCTGATCCTGCTCCTCGCCGGACGTCTCGGGATCGAAGCCGCTGGCCGGATCACTGGGCCGATCGGGCGCCTCGCTTCAGCCGCCCATGCGGTGCGTGACGGAGACCTGACGGTGCGCGTGCCCGTGCCGCCGGGGCGGAAGGATGAAATTCACGCGCTCAGCCAGTCGTTCAATGCGATGACGGAGCAATTGTCCGAGCAGCGCAACGCGCTTATCCGGGCGCGGGAAGACGAAGAGGATCGTCGACGATTCGTCGAGACCCTGCTGGCGGAAGTGGGCGCCGGAGTTATCCGAATGGACGCGGACATGTCCGTGACGCTGGCCAACCGGTCGGCAGGCAACCTGCTGGGCATTGATGAAATCCTGCCAGGGGAGTCCCTGACGACTGTCGCGCCCCAGTTCGCAAGGTATGTGCGTGACACGCTGGAGCGGGCATCGCCGGTTGATGCGTCGATCGACCTCAACCGGAATGGCGAAACGCGCCACATCCGCCTGAAAACAGCGCCAGACCCGGCGGGCGGATGCGTGCTGACGTTCGACGATACGACGCGCCTCATTCACGCGCAGCGCCAGATGGCATGGCGCGATGTTGCCCGGCGGATCGCGCACGAGATCCGCAATCCGCTGACGCCGATCATGCTGTCGACCGAGCGCCTGCGCCGCCGCTATGCAAGCAAGATCGACGACACGGATGGGGTGTTCGACAAATGCATCGAAACCATCCTGCGGCAGGTGGGTGATATTGGGCGCATGGTCGAGGAATTCTCGACGTTTGCACGGATGCCGAAGCCCAATGTTGCGCCGTTCGACATGAAGGCGATGCTGAAAGAAGCGTCGTTTTCGCGCAGCGTGGTGAATCCGGAAATTGATTTCGAGTTTGAAAGCGAAGCGGACGATGCCACTTATCTCGGCGATGAACGCCTGATAGGCCAGGCAATCGGCAACCTTCTGAAAAATGCCGCCGAAGCGATTGAAGGCATGCCTGAAGAGGCTGACGTTTCCGGCAGCATACGGATCATGCTGAAGGGCGATGAACGAGGCCTCGAGATCACGATCGAAGACAACGGGCCTGGATTCCCGCAGGAAGTCCGCGAGCGGCTCATGGAGCCCTATGTGACGACCCGCGAAAAAGGCACCGGGCTCGGGCTTGCGATCGTGAACCGGATTATCGCCGATCATGGCGGATCCATTTCCCTGCAGAACCGGCTGGATGGGCTGCGGGGCGCCCGGGTCAGGATCTGGCTTCCGCCGCATGATCCTTTGACGCTTCAGGGCCTGATGCCGTCCGAGGATCTGGCTGAAATTGAATTTGAAACTCTCCATAGTGCACGCGTAGAGGAGCCAACGTCATGGCGTTAGACATTCTGGTCGTAGACGACGAACCCGACATCCGTGAGCTGATCGCCGGTGTCCTGGGCGATGAAGGCTATTCGGTCCGCACGGCGGATACGGCCGAACGGGCGCTGGAAGAGGTGCGCGTGAGAACGCCGCGCCTCGTCGTGCTGGACGTCTGGCTGCAGGGAAGCGGCATGGATGGCCTGTCCCTGCTCAAGTATCTGAAGTCGATCGACCCATTGCTGCCGGTCATCGTCATCAGCGGCCATGGCAATATCGAAACCGCAGTGGCGGCGATCCGCCGGGGCGCATACGATTTCATTGAAAAGCCGTTCAAGACGGACCGCCTGCTGCACCTCATCGACCGTGCAATCGAGTCGGCTGCGCTCAAATACGAGAATGCCGCACTGCGCAATCGTGCCGGCGATGATGAGAAATGGATCGGCAACAGCCAGGCGGCCGCAGCCCTGCGGGCGTCGATCGACAAAGTGGCGCCGACTAATTCTCGCGTGATGATTTCCGGTCCCGCCGGAGTGGGCAAGGAGCTCGCCGCACGCCTGATTCACCGGAATTCTGCCCGCACCAATGGTCCCTTCGTGGTCGTCAACGCGGCAACGATTGCGCCGGATCAGATGGAAATAGCGCTGTTCGGCGAAGAGGATGCCCAGGGCCGTACGACCCGCGTCGGCCTGTTCGAAAAGGCGCACCTCGGTACATTGCTCCTCGACGAAGTCGCGGACATGCCGTCCGTCACGCAGAACAAGATTCTTCGTGTGCTGACGGAGCAGCGTTTCCAGCGCGTCGGCGGCAGGTCGGATGTGAATGTCGATGTGCGCGTCATGTCGTCCACGACAAAGGACATGAAGCTGGAGATCGCCGACGGACGGTTCCGTGAGGACCTTTTCTATCGGTTGAGTGTGGTTCCGCTGAAAGTACCGTCGCTGGCCGAGCGCCGCGACGATATTCCCGAACTCGTCAGTTATTTCATCGAACGGATTGCGGATTCGTCCGGGCTTACGCCACGGGCGTTTTCGTCGGAGGCTATGGCGGTGCTGCAGTCGATGGACTGGCCCGGCAACATCCGGCAGCTGCGCAATGTCGTCGAGCGAATCCTTATCCTGTCGCCGTCAGATGCGAGCCGGCCCGTCAGCGTCGACGAGCTTCCGCGGGATACGGGTGTGGCGAACGCTGCCGCCGCCAAGTCAGGCTCCGCAGACCTTGTCGGTCTGTCGCTGCGCGATGCGCGGGAGCAGTTCGAGCGTGAATATCTTGCGCTGCAGATCACCCGGTTTAACGGAAACATCTCGCGGACGGCCGAATTTATCGGAATGGAGCGTTCTGCTCTCCATAGAAAATTAAAGGCTTTGGGCGTAGCGTCCGGGCTGAGTCGGCAAGACAGCTGAGGGCCGGCGGAAGGCTGAACCATGCGCGTTCTCATCTGTGGCGCAGGCCGCGTCGGGCATGGAATCGCCCGGCGTCTGGCGCGCGAAAAGCACGATATCACCATCATCGATGAAGATCCGGACCTGGTCGACCAGGTTTCGACTGACCTTGATGTGCGCGGATATACCGGGCACGCCGCGCATCCGGATGTGCTGAAAAAAGCCGGCGCGTCGGATTGCGAGATGATCATTGCGGTCACACACTTCGACGAGATCAATATGGTGATCTGCCAGATTGCCCACACGTTGTTCTCGGTTCCATTCAAGATTGCCCGCGTACGGGACCAGTCTTATATCGACCCCGCATGGAAGAACATTTTTTCCCGCGAAGGCTTGCCCATCGACATGGTGATTTCGCCTGAGGTGGAAGTGGGCGAGGCGATCCTGCAGCGCCTTCGGACGCCTGGCGCGATCATGTCCGCATCGTTCGGGCACGGAAAGGTTCGTCTGCTCGGCCTCGAAATTACAGAAAACAATCCGCTGCTCGACACGGCGGTCGATCAGATTCGCGGCCTCTTCCCGGACCTGTCTGCGCGGATTGTCGGGATCGGGTCCGGCGATACGGTTCGCGCGCCCAAGGCTCATGACGTGCTCAAGCCGGGTGACCGTGCCTATATCGCCGTGCTCGACAGCCATGCCGAACGCCTTGCGTCCATATTCAACCGGAACGCCGAACGGTCCGATCACATTGTAATTGTCGGCGGCGGCAATGTCGGTTTGTACGTTGCGCAGACGCTTGAACGCGAGGGCAGCAAACGCATCCGGCTGATCGAGAACAATGCGGCGCGTGCCAATATCGCAGTGGCTGGCGTGAAGCGGACCATCGTGATCCAGGGCGATGGTCTGAACCCGGACATTCTCGCTGAAGCTGGCGCCTCCAAGGCTGACTTTGTGGTCGCCATCACCAATGACGACAAGACCAATCTGCTGATTTCCAATCTTGCAAAGCGGGCGGGGGCGAAGCGGTCTCTGGCGCTGGTCAATGCAACGGAACTCGCGGGGCTTGCGCGCGACATGCGGGTTGATGCCGTCCTCGACCCGAGAGCGTTGACAGTGTCCCAGATCCTGCTGCGGATGCGCCGCGGACGGATCCTGGGCCTGCAGTCGCTTGAGGACGGGCAGGCAGAAGTGGCCGAAGGGGTCACGCTCGAATCCTCGTCGCTCATCGGCAAGCCAACCGGCTATGATGACCTTCCAGATGGTGTCACCGCTGCGGCAATCATCCGGGGTGATGACGTCATCATCGCCGGGCCGGATGTCACCGTCCGGGCCGAGGACCGGCTGATCGTATTCTACGAAGAGGAAATGGTCCGGAAGGTGGAAAAATACTTCCGCGTCAGTCCGGACTTCTTCTGATGGCATGAACTACGCTTCGGTCGTTCGGATACTTTCGCTCCTGATGCTGGTTCTGGCAGCGAGCAGCCTTCCTGCCATCCTGACCGGTCTGGCCTACGCGGAATATGAGCAGGTGTTCGCGCTGGTGGCGATGGTGGTCGGGATTGTCGTTCTCGCGAGCAGTATCCTGTTGCTGACGCCGCAGCCGACTCAGAAAGCGCGGCCATCGGATGCGCTTGGCCTTGTCATTCTCTGGTGGATGCTGGCGCCGATCGCAGCCTGTCTTCCTTTCATCATCGGGGTTCAGAATCGTTCGGTGCTTCTCGCAATCCATGAGGCGGCGGCCTGCCTGACGACCACCGGACAGTCCGTTATCTCCGTTGAGGGTGACCTATGGCCTGCCAGTCTGCTCGTCTGGCGCGGAGCGTTGCACTTTATCGGCGGGGCAGCCTCAATGATCACAGCGGCGAGCGTTCTGGCAGCGCTCAATCTCGGCGGGCCCGGCATTCACCGGTCAGCCCTGTTTGTGATGCCCGAGACAAGTTTCTTTGATGCTGTTCCGAAGGTGGCGCGTTGGGTTTTGCTGATCCTGGGAGGCGGCATATCGATCACGACGCTGATGCTGCTGATGACGGGCATGTCTTTTGGCCGGGCGATCTCGGATGCCATCAGCGTTTGGACGACCGGCATGGTCGATCCTGCTCCATATGGGCGTTCCGACGCGGGCATCGCGGGGGACATTGTCCTTGGAACAGGGCTGGCATTCGGTGCGCTGGGCCTCGCAGTCGCCCTGCCGCTTCGGGACGGCAAGCCGCTGAAAGCGCTGTCTGATCCTGAAACCACCGTCTTCGCCCTGTTGATCGTGGTGTTTGCGGGTATGGCGATGTTTGCCGGTCTGACTGTCGGTGAATCGCTGGGCTGGTCTCTTTCGGCCTTGTCGACCTCCGGCCTGCCGCTTGGCGGAGTTGAGACGGGCGACCGGGTGCCATTGCCGCTATTCGTTCTGCCAGCGTTGATCGGCGGATCTGCCTTGTCGGCCGCAGGAGGAGTCAAGATCGCGCGGTTCATCGTTCTGGCGCGCAGGGCGGGCGTGGAATTCCGGCAGCTTGGCTACCGGCGGTCCATCCTCGGGTTTGAATTCCGCAACCGTAAGATGGACGAACGGAGCGTGATCGGCGTCTGGGTCTATCTCATTGCCTATATCGCCGCCGTCTTCCTGATCATGCTGCTGTTCACGTTCACCGGACAATCCATCGAATCGGCGATCCGGCTGGCAATTGGCTGCCTGACCAACTCCGGCGGCCTCGTGATTGGACACACGGCCGAGCTGAGCGATGGTGCCTCAATTTTGGCCATCGTCTCCATGTTGTTGGGCAGGTTGGAGATTTTGGCGATCATTCCTGCCATTTCTGTCAGTTTCTGGCGGGGATGAATGGGGTTGGCCCTTGCGAAACCCCGGCAATGTCGGTAGCCCGCGATCATAACAAGAACAACAGGACTACCTCGTCATGTCGGCAGAGAAGAAACAAAACCTCCAGGACGCCTTTCTCAACGCAGTGCGAAAGTCGCGCACGCCGCTGACGGTGTTCCTTGTGAACGGTGTGAAGCTGCAGGGCGTTGTCACCTGGTTCGACAATTTCTGCGTGCTCCTGCGCGGCGACGGCCGCCCGCCTCAGCTGGTCTACAAGCACGCCATCTCCACCATTGCCCCAAGTGCGCCGGTGCAACTCTTCGACGAAGAGATGGACAAGGACTAGGTCTCACTTGACCGACAAGATGATTGACCGGCTGCCGGCCCCGGAAATTGCCGGCGCGGTCATTCCCTGGTTCACACCCGCCAACCGTCCGACGCAGGACCGGATCGAGGAGACCGCGGGCCTCGTAGAGGCGCTTGGCTGTGAGCTGGCCTTCCTGCGCCCTGAACATGTCAGGCAGGTGAATTCTGCACAATTGCTGTCCGGTGGTATCCTCGACCGGCTGGCGGCGGACCTTGAAGCCCACAATTGTACGCTTGCCGTGATCGATGGCGCGCTGACGCCGGTGCAGCAGCGCAATCTGGAAAAGAAGCTGGGTGTGAAGGTCATCGACCGGACCGGACTGATCCTTGAGATCTTCGGTCTGCGGGCACGCACCAAGGAAGGCCGGCTTCAGGTCGAACTGGCGCGGATCCTGTACGAGCGCTCACGCCTCGTGCGGACGTGGACTCACCTGGAGCGCCAGCGCGGTGGGGGCGGCTTCCTGTCCGGCCCCGGGGAAAGCCAGCTCGAAGCGGACCGGCGGATGCTGGACGAGAAGATCCTTCGTCTGAAGGGCGATCTGGAGGATGTGAAACGGACCCGGGCCGTCCAGCGGGCGGGACGCCAGCGCAGCGGCAAGCCGGTGATTGCGCTCGTCGGCTATACCAATGCAGGCAAGTCGACTCTGTTCAATCGCCTGACCGGAGCCGACGTGTTTGCCAAGGATATGCCGTTTGCGACGCTCGATCCGACGATCCGCCGGCTGGACCTGCCGACGCTGGGTGAAGCGGCGCTGATCGATACGGTCGGTTTCATCACCGACCTGCCGACACACCTGATCGACAGTTTCCAGGCAACGCTGGAAGAGGCGATGCAGGCGGACCTGCTGGTCCATGTTCGCGACAGGGCAAGCCGGGCGGACCAGGACCAGGCTGACGATGTGATTCAGGTGCTCGACCGGCTTGAGCAGGAAACGGGCCTGCCGCTGCCGCCGATTGTCGAGGCGTGGAACAAGGCGGACCTGTTGCCGGAAGGCCGGTTGGCCGCGTTGGAGCAGAGCCTCTCAGGTCCGCTCGAGCATCCCGCTGTGCTGGTGTCGGCAGTGACCGGCGATGGCGTCGATGACCTGCTGGAACTGATCGAGCGGGGCCTGTTGCGCGGGGCGGCGAATGTGACGTTTCATCTGAGGCCTGAAGAGGGCCGGGCGCGGGCGTGGCTGCATCGCAATGGTGAGGTCTTGTCCGAAGCGCCCGCTGAGGATGGAAGCTCCGTTCTTCTCGTCCGGCTCAAGACGGAGCGGCTTGGCCAGTTCCGTGCGGAGTTTCCGTCGGTGACGCCGGAGATGCGGGATTAGCCAGCGCGTTCCTTTTTCTTGACGGCCTGCCAAAGCGCTTCCTGTGCATCGAGATCAAGCGCCGTGAAGTCTGTATCCGTTTGCGCTGCCAATGCTTCCATGGAGCGGAAGCGGCGTTCGAACTTGTCGTTGGCGCGGCGCAGCGCCACCTCGGGATCGACACCGAGCCGGCGCGCGAGATTGGCTGCAACGAAGAGCAGGTCTCCCATCTCATCCATGATGGCGTCCGCGTCGCCTGAGGCCATGGCCTCTTTCAGTTCCCTCGTTTCCTCTTCCAGCTTGTCGAAAATCGGCTCGGGCTCGGTCCAGTCGAAACCGGTCCGAGCGGCGCGTTTCTGGAGCTTTTCAGCGCGCATCAGGGCAGGGAGCGACAGGGCGACGCCATCGAGCGCGCTGGGTGCCTGTCCTGTTTCTGCCTTGGCGGCGCGCTCGGCGGCTTTCATCACCTCCCAGGCAGCGATCTGTTCGTCTGACGTTCGGTTGTCGGTCTCGTCGAAGACGTGGGGGTGGCGGCGGACCATTTTTTCGCTGATCGCAGCGGCAACGTCGGCGGCATCGAAGGCGCCTTTTTCGGTGGCCATCTGGCTGTGGAACGCGACCTGGAAGAGCAGGTCGCCCAGCTCTTCCCTGAGATCCGGCATGTTGCCGCGCTCGATCGCGTCGGCAACTTCGTAAGCCTCTTCAATGGTGTAGGGGGCGATAGTGCGGAAGTCCTGCTCCAGGTCCCAGGGGCAGCCGCCCTCCGGGTTCCGCAACCGGGCCATGATGTCGAGCAGCCGGGCGAATTCGCTGGCAGCGAGGTCGTGGCGCGGGTCGGAAGGACGGGTCATGGGCGCGATCCTGTGGGGATAGCCGGGTCAGTTTGGTGACCGGGACGTGACTGGGAGGTCGACTGGGTTGACTGTAAGGGAATGGATTGACTTTCGCCGCGGTGCAAGAGACGTGAGGGCATGCGATCCAGTTCCCGCAAAAGCAGCTTTCCTCCCGCCCGGTGCCTCCCATGATGGACAGGACGGTTCTGATCGGCGTCGACTGGGGGTCGTCGAGCTTCCGCGCATGGGCCTTTGACGACGAAGGTGACGTGGTGGGGGCGACCCAGTTGCTGGACGGATTGCTGACGCATCCGGGCGATCCGATGGCGCGCCTGAAATTCAATCTCACCGAATGGCTGGGCGAATGGCCCGAAGTGCCCATCATTGCATGTGGCGCGATCGGCAGCGCCGAGGGCATTCACCGGACCGATTATCTGCCCGTTCCGCTCGTGCTCGCCGATCTTGCACAGCACCTTGTGGAGGTGAACGGACTGCACATCGTGCCGGGCCTAAAACAGATGTCGCCGCCGGATGTGATGCGCGGCGAAGAGACCCAGCTGTTCGCGCTGGAAGAGGCGCATGGCTGGATCTGCCTGCCGGGCACGCACACGAAGCATGTGACCATGGAGCATGGCCGGGTGGTCGGCTTCACGACGGAAATGACGGGAGAGCTACGGGCGCTCCTGCTCGGGAACGGCGGGCTGAAGCCGCCCGCAGGCGTCGATCAGGTTTTCGATGAGCAGGTCTTCCGTGAATGGGTGGAGCGTTCGCTGGACACCGAGGATGCGGCATCGCCCTTCGCCGTGCGCGCGGCGCGGATGACGGGCCAGCTCGACCCTGCCCACCACACGGCGGCGTTGAGCGGCCTGCTGATCGGGGCAGACATCGCGGCCCACTATGATCCCGGCGACGAACTGACGCTGGTGGCCGATGGGCCGCTGCTTGATGCCTACCGGATGGCGTTTGCTACGCTCGGCGCTGAGGTGGACGAATACTCGGCAGAAGAGGCGACCCAGGACGGATTGTTCGAACTGGCAGATGAAGCGGGGCTGCTGGGCTGATGGAGTTTGCTGCCGCTTTCGACCGGATGCCCGTGGTGGCAATCCTTCGCGGCATCCGCCCGGCGGAGGCGGTCGATATCGGCGCTGCATTGGTCAAGGCCGGGATCAGCCTGATCGAAGTCCCGCTCAATTCCCCTGACGCCTTCCGCAGCATCGAAGCCATGGCCGCTGCGCATGGTGACCGGGCAATGATCGGCGCTGGCACAGTCTTTACGGCCGGCGAACTGGTCAACCTTGCCGCAGTCGGCGGCCGGTTTGCTGTGTCGCCACATACGGACGCCGGACTGCTGGATGCGGCCGCGCAGATCGGACTGGTCTCGATGCCCGGCGCGGCAACGCCCAGCGAGATTGCTACGGCGCTTCGACATGGAGCAGCGGCGGTCAAGCTGTTTCCGGGCGAAGCCTTGACGCCTGCCGTGCTTAAGGCTTTGCGCGCGGTATTCCCGGCGAGTGTCAGGCTTTGTCCGGTGGGCGGAGTGGGGCTGAACACGCTGTCGCAATGGTGGCTGGCGGGTGCGAGCGGATTTGGAATTGGCAGCGGGCTCTACAAGCCCGGCATGGGCGCCGCCGATGTCGGCGAGCTTGCCGGCAAATATGTGACCGCGCTGGAACAGCTGAGGGCAGCACAATGATGATGTCGCCGGAATGCGTGGCACCAACCGGCTGCCTTCTGGGAGAGGGGCCACTCTGGAGCGAGAGCGAAGGCTTCCTCTGGTGGATCGATATCAAGCGCGCAAAGCTGCACCGCTTTAACCCGCGAACCGGCAATACGCGGCGCTATGACCTGCCGATCCGCGCCAGCACGTTCACGTTCCATGAAGGCCTGTTCCTGATGGCGGGAGACCGGGAGATCGGTGTCTTCGATCCGGCTACGGAGCATTATGAGCGTATCACGGCGCTGGCTGACGAACCGGAGGGCAATCGCACCAATGATGGCGGGGTGGCGCCGGATGGCTCACTCTGGTTCGGCACCATGGATGATTCGGAAAAAGAGGCGCGGGGGGCATACTACCGGTACGGTCCCGACAAGTCTCTGACACAGCTCCGCCTGCCGTCCGTGATGGTGACCAACACGTTCCAGTTCTCGCCGGACGGAAAGGTCTTCTACACCTGCGACAGCGCTGAACAGGAAATACTGGCTTTTGACCATGATCCGGCGACGGGGGCGCTGACCGGACGGCGCGTGTTTGCCACGACCTATGAATTTGGTGGATTCCCAGACGGATCGGCGATCGATTCGGAGGGCTGCCTGTGGACCTGCCTGTGGGATGCCTCGCGCGTCGTGCGGTTCACGCCGGAAGGGCAGGTGGACAAGATCATCATTCTCGCCGCGCCGCGGCCGACCAGCGTTGCGTTCGGCGGGCCTGACCTCAGAACCCTGTTCATCACGACGGCGCGTGTCGGCATGAGCTTTCCTCAGCTCGACGCCCGCCCGCTTTCGGGCAGCCTGTTTGCCGTGCAGGTCGACGTGCCGGGGCTGCCACCGCGCCGTTTCGGGGTGGGCTGATCCTGATATTGCTGCAGGGAGGGCTTGCGCGGGCGTTCGACGGCCCTCACATGCCTTCACATTCAGAACGATGTACATTACCCGTGGACGCGGCGGCCCAAAACCGCTAACCCCCCGCTTTTCGAGAGAGTGTCGGTATGGCCGAAAAGGTTAAGAAGAAACGGGTCGGTCCCATTACATTCTTCCGCCAGGTGCGTGCGGAAGGTGCCAAGGTGACCTGGACCTCGCGCCAGGAGACGATTCAGGCGACGATTTTCGTCGTCATCATGTCGGTCCTGTTTGCGCTCTTCCTGTTCGCGGCTGATCTCGTTATCGGATGGTTTGTCAAAACGGTCACCGGCCTGTGAGCCTCGACCCGGATTTCAAGGAGCGCGCTCGCCCCATGGCTGAAGCGAAATGGTACATTGTCCACGCCTATTCGAACTTCGAGAAGAAGGTGGCGGCATCGATTCTCGAACAGGCTGAGCGTAAGGGCCTGTCGGGCCTGATCGAGGACATCCAGGTGCCGACCGAAGAAGTGGTCGAAGTGGCCCGCGGCAAGAAAAAGACGGTCGAGCGCCGCCATTTCCCCGGCTACGTCCTGCTGAAGGCCGTGATGACGGACGACGTGTACCACCTCGTCAAGGACACGCCGAAAGTGTCCGGCTTCCTCGGCGCGGAAGGCGGCAAGAAGCCGTTGCCGGTTCGCCAGCGTGAAGTCGACCGGATTCTCGGCACGGCGGCGGATGCGACCGCCGAACGTCCGCGGCCCAAGGTCTCGTTCGAGATCGGTGAGCAGGTTCAGGTCAATGATGGTCCGTTCCAGGGCTTCGAGGGCGCCGTCGAGGAAATCGACGAAGTTAACGGCCGCCTGAAAGTGACCGTGTCGATCTTCGGCCGGGGCACGCCGGTCGACCTCGAATTCGACCAGGTCGCAAAAGTCTGACCTTTCTCTGCGATCCGGGCGGCGCATAACCTGCCCGGATCGGCTTGAAACCGCACAGTTTGGGTTGTATCTGCCAACCCCAGTGCCGCCTTAGCTCAGTAGGTTAGAGCGCTAGATTGTGGATCTAGAGGTCCCCCGTTCGAACCGGGGAGGCGGTACCATCTTCCCCCTGCGAAAATCTGCCGCAATTCCTGTCCGGCGCGTAAGTTGACCGCCCTGGAGCATTCTGTTGCAATTGGGTCGCGGTGGGATAGAATCCCATCGAAATAGATGCTTCGGCCTCCAAAAGGGGCTCGCGGCATGATGATTTTGGGTTTAATCAGGAATCATCGGGTAGTGTTATCCGTATGAACCTGCGGCCGAGGACAATCCCGTCCATCGGCACACAAAAGGGGATTGAGTATGAAGAAAGCTCTTATGTGCGCGACAGCCGCGGCCGCATTTGCGTCTGCTGGTTTCGTTGCTCACGCCGATGATGGCGGCTGGTACGCCCGCGGCGATGTGAATTATGGTTTTGCCGGTAAGCTGGACCATGACGCTGTCGTTTCCACGAATGGCGTTATCGAGGGTGACTCGGACGTCGACGAGAACCTCGGCGGTTCGCTTGGTTTCGGCTATGGATTTGCAAACGGCATCCGCCTCGAAGGTAACTTCGGTTACCGCGGCGGCGACCTTGGTGTTTCGCCCGGTTCCGGCGGCACGGTTGCCGGCACGCTTCCGGCACCGGCTGGGAACATGCAGCTCGAAGACCTTATGGTCAACGCGATCTACGATTTCAACCGCGATGGCGTGTTCTCGCCGTATGTCGGTCTCGGTATCGGTGGCGTCCGCGCTTCGGCAAAGGCCAGCAACCTGGTCTTCTCGGGTGGCGGTCAGACGTCTGCTGCCAACGGCTTCAATTCCCGTGATACGGCGCTTGCCTATCAGGGCTTGCTCGGCCTCGGCTACAAAGTCAGCGATCGCATGACGCTCGACCTTGGCTACCGGTATGTTGCTTCGGACGACTTCCAGTTCAAAGGCAACCACGGTGGCGTCGACTATGACACCACGCTGACGGAACACATCGCGTCGGTCGGTCTGCGTTACGCATTCGGCGTGACCCCGCCTCCGCCGCCGCCTCCGCCGCCACCCCCGCCGCCGCCGCCGCCACCCCCGCCGCCTCCGCCGCCCCCGCCTCCGCCGCCGCCTCCGCCGCCGGTTGAAGCTGCAACGGGCCCGGCTGTTGTGTGTACGGACCTCAACCAGAGCTTCGTTGTCTACTTCGAGTGGGACAAGGCTGATCTGACGAGCCAGGCACAGGCTGTGATCGATCAGGCTGTGGCCAACATCCAGTCTGGTGCAGGCTGCGCACCGAGCGCCGTGACCATTGCTGGTCACACCGATACGTCGGGCTCGAGCGTTTACAACCAGCGTCTCTCGCAGCGTCGTGCTGACATCGTGGCG
>NZ_JAWKUW010000010.1:0-46384 GCF_041398385.1 Hyphomonas sp. | reverse complement strand
GCTCTCCACCGTGCCGACGCCTTCATACAGCGCATACACGGCCTCATTGATCATCGGCACCAGGATGCGGTTCACGATGAACGCCGGATAATCCTCGGCATTGGTCGTCGTCTTTTCCAGCCGTTTGGCGAAGACGATCGTTGCCTCATAGGTTTCCTGGCTGGTCGCGAGGCCCCGGATGATCTCGACCAGCTTCATCAGCGGCACCGGGTTCATGAAGTGCATGCCGATGAACTTCTCGGGCCGGTCGGTGACCGAAGCGAGGCGGGTGATGGAAATGGAAGAGGTGTTGGTTGCGAGCAGGGTCTTGGCGGGCACGATCTCGCAGATCGAACGGAAGATCTGTTCCTTGACCTCGCGCTTCTCGGTCGCCGCCTCGATGACGAGGTCGTCCTTTTCGTGCAGCTTGATCGAGGTGGACGTCTCGATGCGCGCCAGCGCGGTCTTCATTTCATCCAGGCTGAATTGCTCCCGGGCGACCTGGCGCGCCATGTTCTTTTCGATCATTTCCATGCCGTGCTTCAGGGCATTGTCGGAAATATCGGTCATCACGACATCATAACCGGCCAGCGCGCAGACATGCGCGATACCGTTGCCCATCTGGCCGGCGCCGATCACGCCGATGGTCTGAAGAGTGGTCATCCAGTCTGGTCCTGAACCTTGCGTCAAACGAGTGACATACCCTGTTTGTGCAGTGCGTCAAAGATCAAGCGCGGACTTCATTGCCGCTGGGGTTATTGCTGGAGAGCATTGCCGGTTGTGGTTTTCGGACAACAAAAAGCCCGGCGGGGGGCCGGGCTTTCGTATTTCAATTGGCAGCTCTCGATCAGAGCGCGCCGGTGAGTTCCGGAACGGCCACGAAGAGGTCCGCCACCAGGCCATAATCGGCGACCTGGAAGATTGGGGCTTCCTCGTCCTTGTTGATGGCGACGATGACCTTGGAGTCTTTCATGCCGGCGAGGTGCTGGATGGCGCCGGAAATGCCGATGGCGACATAGAGTTCCGGGGCGACGATCTTGCCGGTCTGGCCGACCTGGTAGTCGTTGGGGGCGTAGCCTGCGTCCACGGCGGCGCGCGAGGCACCGACGGCAGCGCCGAGCTTGTCAGCGAGCGGGAAGATGACTTCCTGGAACTTCTCGGCCGAGCCGAGGGCGCGGCCACCGGAAACGACGCGCTTCGCGCCGACGAGTTCCGGGCGGTCAGACTTCACCATTTCTTCCGAGACGAATTCCGACTTGAACGGGCCGGCCGGGGGCGCGACGTCCTCGACCGATGCCGAACCGTCATTGCCGGCGGCCTCGAAGGAGGTGCCGCGCACGGTGACGACTTTCTTGGCGTCAGAGGACTTCACCGTCAGGATGGCGTTGCCGGCATAGATCGGGCGCTCGAAGGTCGAGCTGTCGATCACGGCGGTGACTTCGGAGAGCTGCATCACGTCGAGCTTGGCGGCGATACGCGGGGCGATGTTCTTGCCCGTAGTGGTCGCAGCGATGAAGACGGCGTCATAGTTCGCCATCAGCGGCACGACGAGGGCTTCCATGGCTTCGGCGGTCTGCTTGCGCAGGCCTTCGCCTTCGGCCTTCAGTACCTTGCGCACGCCGGAGACCTTGGCGGCTTCCGGGGCAACTGCGCCAGCATTCTCACCGGCGACCAGCACGTCGACATCGCCGCCGAATTTCGACGCAGCCGTTACGACCTTGTGGGTCGCATCGGACAGGGCGCCATGATGATGTTCTGCAATAACGAGGACAGCCATATCAGATCACTCCTGCAGTCTTGAGTTTCGACACGAGCGTGGCGACGTCTTCTACTTTCTCGCCAGCCTGGCGCACCGGCGGTTCGGTAACCTGAACCACGCTGAGGCGCGGGGAGATGTCGACGCCATAGTCGGCAGGCGACTTCTCGGCGATTTCCTTCTTCTTGGCCTTCATGATGTTCGGCAGGGACGCATAGCGCGGCTCGTTGAGGCGCAGGTCCACCGTCACGATGGCGGGCAGGGCGAGCTTGACGGTCTGCAGTCCGCCATCGACTTCGCGGGTGACCGTCAGGGCGTCGCCGTCCTTCTCGATCTTGTAGGCGAAGGTGCCTTGCGGCCAGTCCAGCAGGGCGGCCAGCATCTGGCCGGTCTGGTTGGAATCGTCGTCGATGGCCTGCTTGCCGACGATCACGAGGTCCGGGCTTTCTTCGGCCACGACCTTGGCGAGCAGTTTGGCCACGCCCAGCGGCTCGACGGCTTCATCGGTCTTGATCAGGATGCCGCGGTCGCCGCCCATGGCGAGGGCGGTGCGGATGGTTTCCTGGGCCTGCTGCGGGCCGATCGAGACGATGACCACTTCGGTCGCCGTGCCGGCTTCCTTCATGCGGACGGCCTCTTCGACGGAAATCTCGTCAAAGGGGTTCATCGACATTTTGACATTGGCGAGATCGACACCCGTTTTGTCCGGCTTCACACGGACTTTCACGTTATAATCGATCACGCGTTTTACGGGCACGAGGACCTTCATGAGCTGCGCTCCACACGTTTCGAGGATTGGACTAAAGTCGGCTGCGCCCGTGCCTACAGGGACTGCAAAAAATGCGCAAGGTTGACGTTGACGTAAGTGTTATACTGGTGCGCATTTTGCCGCACCCTCCCTTCCGGCCCGTTTCATGCGATAGGGGAGGCATGCGGTTCCTGATTCCCCTGATGGCGTGCCTTGCGGCGATGCCGGCGTCCGCGCAGGTGACCGCGCGCCTGATGCCCGGATCCTATATGCAGGAACTGATTGTCGACGTCGAAATCGTGTCTTCGGAAACCGGGACGATCCTCGATTCCTGGACCGATCGGGACCGTTATGCGGAATGCCGCGATGCGGATGCCGCGCTGGCCCTCACTGTCTGGCTCGATCATGACCCGCGCTGCTCCTATGAGGAAACGGCCCGGTCCGGCGGGCATGTCGAATTTGAGGTCACCTGCAACTATGAAGAGATGCTGATGACCGGGAGCGGGACGCTCGACTATCCGCGCGCCGACCTCACAGGGTTCGAGCAAGCCGTTAGCCTGTTTGGCTATTCCGGCGGTGAGGAGCGCCGGATGACCCTGCGCCAGACGGCCCGGCGCACCGGCTCTTGCCCGGCAGACCTCAACTAGGCGCTGCCGGCCTTCATCAGCGCCGCAATGTCGGACCCTTTCGGCGCCACCGTGAGAAAGTCCAGCGTGCCCTCCTGCATCAATTCCTTTGCCGCCAAGATCAGCGCTCCATAGGCCGTGTTGGAAAAGGCCGACCCCATCGACACGCGCTTGACGCCGGCGGATTCCAGTTTGGCCATCGACACAAAGCCGGAGAAGGGGCCCATCAGCACATTGACTGGCCGGTCGACAGAAGAGACGACGGACCTGATCTGGTCCATCGTCTGAAGGGCAGGCGCGTAGAGCACGTCGGCTCCAGCCTCCTGATAGGCCTGGAGGCGTGCGATCGTGTCGCCCAGATCGGGGTTGCCCCTCAGGAAATTTTCCGCCCGCGCCGTCAGCACGAAATCATGGGGCAGGGCCCGGGCAGCCTCTGCGGCGGCGCGGATCCGGTCCGCCGCTTCGGCGGCTTCATACAGTGGGTTCTGTGGGTCGGTGGTGTAATCCTCAATCGACCCGCCGACGAGGCCGGCTTCCGCGCCGAGCCGGATGGTTTCGGCGCAGTCTTCGGGCGCATGCCCGAAGCCGTTTTCGAGATCTGCCGCCAGAGGCAGGGGCGTTGCCGGAGTAAGGGTCCGGATGTGAGCCAGCTTCATCTCGCGCGTAACATGATAGTCCGCCACCCCCATTGAAGCCGCGAATCCGCTGCTGGTGGTGGCCAGTGCCTCGAAGCCGAGCCCGGCCAGCATGCGGGCAGACCCCACATCCCAGGGATTCGGAAACAGGAACATGCCGGGGCGTTCGTGGAGCTGCCTGAAGGCGTGGGCTTTGTCTGCCTGAGAGGTCATGAGGGTCTTCCTTGAAATCCGGGCATACCGAAGCCTCCCGTATTGTGGACGTCCACCCGTTTCTTGCGTATTCGCCGCCCTGGGGCCGCAGGCAGACAAAAAGCGGCAACTACGTAGTTTCCGTAATTTGCATTTGCCGTGCGGCGTCCAACATGCAGAAAAGACAACAGCATCAATCAGGGAGCCTGACTCTATGTCCCATACGCCGCACGAGCTGACCGAGGAATTTCCGGAAGCCACCGACAAGATCCATGAGTTGAAGACCTCGAATGCGCACTTCGCAAAGCTCGCCGATGAATACCATGAGCTGAACCGCGAGATTCATCGCATGGAGACCGATGTGGAGCCGGCGAGCGATGAGCACCAGACCGAACTCCGCAAGAAACGCATGGCGCTGAAGGATGAGATCTACGCGATGCTCAAGGCCTGACGGCCGGGTTAGAAGCCTGAACAGGCCGGGCGCCTCCGGGAAGGGAAGGCGCCCGGCTTTTCTGTTCAGAAGTGGGCGAACGTCACCTGATTGATCACGTCTTTGCCGAGCTGTCTTGCGAGCCGATCTTCAAGCGCGCTCATGTAAACCCCAACATCCTGGTCGGTCCTGCAATAGACGCGAAGGGCGGTCCATTCGGGCAGGTCGTCGCCATCCGGCACGCAATAGTGTCGCCCGCTTTCTTCCACGATTTCGGTGATGTCCGGCTCGGCGGCGAGCGCGCGCTCGATCGCATATAGTGCTGATGTGCCGCCCGTCTGGTGGATGGTAAAACGCTGTTCCGCCATACTGGGAATCTGCCTGAAGATGCGGCCCGCGGCAAGGCGTGACGCCGGCGGCGAAGCTGACTAGGGTGTCCTCATACAGACGGGGAGACATGCAATGAAACCGATCCTGAAGGGCCTCGCCCTTGCCGCGTTCTTCGCCCTCGCCGTGGGCAACGCCGCGGCTGACCTTCTGTTCGTCAAGACGCTGACCGGCAAGGCGATCACGCTGGAGGTCGAGGGCTCGGAGACGGTGCTTGATGTAAAGGAGCTGGTCGAGGACAAAGAAGGCATCCCCACCGAGCAGCAGCGCCTTATCTTCGCCGGCAAGCAACTGGAAGATGCCCGCGCGCTGTCCGACTACAACATCCAGAACGAGAGCACGTTGCACCTCGTCCTGCGCCTGCGCGGGAACTGAGGATGGCCCTGACACACGAAGATCTGTTGGCATCGGCCGAGGCGGAAGTCACATCCATCGAGGCGGCCGACGCAGCGCCGCTGCGCACGGATCCGGATACGGTGTTTGTCGACATCCGGGACGTCCGCGAGCTTGACCGCGACGGAATGATTCCCGGCGCGCGCCATGCCCCGCGCGGCATGCTGGAATTCTGGATCAGCAAGGCGAGCCCTTATCACAAGCCGTGGCTGGCCGAGGACAAGACCTACATCTTCTATTGCGCGTCCGGCTGGCGCTCTCTGCTCGCGGCTCAGGTGGCCCAGAAAATGGGCCTCAGATCGATGAGCCTGCGGGGCGGCTATTCCGGCTGGAAAAAATCCGGACTCGAAACCGGTGAGCGCGAGAAGACGCCGGAGCTCTGACGCGCGCTTCAGCTCCACAGTTGCGGCTGCGCCGCCTTCACGCCTTCGCGGCAACCCTCGTCCCACGGATACAGCCCGCGCAGCCAGTCGGGCCAGATCAGTTGCACGAGGCCGGGATGGCCCTTGTGCCCGCCGCGCTGCCAGAACCAGTCCGCCATGACGGCATATTTAGAAAACACGTCCGGGTGCGAGACATTGCGCGCGACGCAGGACACGTCTTCATAAAGGTTCCGCCAGTCCTGATTGTCCTTCAGCTTGCGGCCGGCCTTGATCTCCTGGAACACGGCTTCCAGCATGTCGAACATGATGTCGCGGTGCAGGCCGAAGACGATGAATTCCGGCGCGTTCAGCGTCTGCGAAAAGCCGACCGTGTAGGTGAAATTCGGCACCACCAGTTCGGGGTCGTACATGTGCACGCCATACCATCCGTATACCTCGATACTTTCGAGGATGCGGCGTTCTTCGTCGATGACTATGCCTCCAGCCATGCGCCCATTCACGCGGTGTGCCGCGCGGCGGGTCAAGCCGGAACTGCCCTGATGACGGAGATTTAACGGGCGCGGCCGGGGCCTTTGTGGCATGATCATTATGCGGAGGACCGGCCATCTCGCAGGGCCTTCCGCCTGATAGCGCTGCCCGGAAAAATCCCTCTTGCGCGGCGGCCCGGCCGGGCGTAGATCGCGCTGCCGCCGACCGCTGCGATGGGCACAAACGGGCGGTGGAGCCGTTCCGGCAAACCCCTATGTCAGACCAGTCGTTCGATTGCGTGTCGTGCGGCGCGTGCTGTTTCAGCACCAACCCCCGCTATCTTCAGCTGCTGCCCTGGGACGCTTCCCGCGCCCTGCCGCCAGAAAGCCTGTTCACCGAAAACGGCGCCACTTATGTGAAGTTCGACTGCGGACATTGCGTCCATCTCGACCTGTCGCAAGGCAAGGCCGCCTGCCAGGTCTATGAAGACCGGCCCGAGGCCTGCCGCGCCTTCCGGGCCGGCAGTTTCGAATGCGTGAAGGCACGGCGCGCCAACGGCATCATGGGCGCCAATGTGCGCCGCCGGGAAGGGGAGCCGGCCTGACCGCCAGCACGTGCGGCCGGCGCGGCGGGTGCCGTCCGGTGGGGTTTTGTGGATTGCTGCTTATTTCCCGCAGACCCCTGCGAAGCTGCCGAAGATCAGAAATCGGTCCAGTGGATCGATTTCCTGAGGCAGGGGTCCATCTCCCGCAATTGCCCCACGTGCATGAGGATGTTTCAGGAGATGGATACCTGCTTTCGCAGGTATCTGCGGAGAGTGGGATGCAGAGCGGCGACGCGCGTGCGGGCGGCAAGGCTCCGGTAAATCCTACGGTAAGGCTCCGGGAAGGCTCCGGAGGGGCGCGGGGTGCAAAGCCCCTCTCCCTCGGGAGAGGGGTTGGGGTGAGGGGACGCGGCGTTTCAGCACGTTCTGCACTTGCCGCAATGCCGTGACCCCTCATCCCCAACCCCTTCTCCCCAAGGAGAAGGGGCTCAACTGCCAGCCGTTCCCAGCGCGCCACGATGGGCGCGTCATACACATAAAGATCCTCCGCAGGCGGCGGATCGCAGAGCATGGTGATGCGGATGTTGCCGAAACAGTCGACGGCGAGCAGCGCATTGAGGCCCGTGCGCTCATGCCATCTGGCGAAGCGGACAAGGTTCCAGATCAGCCAGGGCCAGAACAGTGGCCAGACATGATCGAAATAGGGGCGAAGGCCGGGATGCATGCGGGGGAGTGTGGCACGGGCGAACGGCCTGCCGGAAAACGCGCCTCCCTGACGTTTCATCCCGGCCGGCGCGCAGCGGAGCGCCGCGGCCTTGTTCCTGTCGTGTGCGCACCAGCCACAGGGCCCCAGATATTTGCTCACGCAAATTCCGGGATGACAGGGGCGGGCGGGGATAGGGCGTCCGTCTTTCCCCTCGTTACGCCCGACGATGCCAACGCGCCCCACATCGCTTTCTGATCCCCGGCCGCTGCGCAGGGGGCATTGGGTGGCACGCCTCGCCAACACCGCAGCTCATCCTGAACGAAGTCGAAGGATGAACTGGCCTGGAGCCGCAATCACCCGGCGCCGACGCCCCTCCATCGACGTCGCTCAGGACGCCCTAATAATGCGTCCTAGTAGTGAGGAGGCGGCCGCTCCACGGGGGCGGCCTGGCCGGCGGACTGTTCGGCCTCGGCGACACGCTCGGCGAGGCGCGCAACCTGCCGCTCCAGCCGGTCGATCAGCTTCCATTGCGCCGTGACGGCCGCGTTCAGGTCCTCGATCGTCTGGTCCTGATGGACCACACGCATTTCAAGCTCGTCGAGGCGGGATGAGTCTGTCATGTAGTTTCCGTATGTGTTCGAGTGCACCCGTTTCCTCAGGGCCAGCCGTAGGGTGGGTTGAGGTAACGCCGATACCCACCATGCAGCGCTTGCCGCGAGCCCGAACGGTGGGTATCGCTCCGCTCAACCCACCCTACGCTTACTGTGGCCTCATTTCCCCACTACGAGCTTGATTTCTTGCCATTGCAGTCAGCACAAAGCGCTTGAGCGTTTTCCAGAGTCGTAGTCCCCCCTTTAACCCATGCTTTCACATGATCCGCATGCATGTCAGCCAGATCGGGAAGCGCCTTGCTGCATCCTTGATTTTGACACTGCTTCCCTGACCTGATCCAGATCACGTATCGCTCTTCGCTAGAGAACTGACGTTTTGGATCCTTGATGGAAACGTCTGGATTGTCCTGCAGAAAATAGCGTGTCAACAATGTTGACCGCTCAACCATCGACTGAAGATCATTGGTTCCTTGTTGAGTAAGTCGTCCGTACTCAATCAAATATGGGTCTCGCTCATCTTCCGGCTTTTGCAGGTTTTCAATTCGTCGGGCATGAAAATCTTCCAAAAATGACCTCAGGCGTTGGGAGATGCCGTCGCCGCTATATCGCGCTGACATTTCTTTGATCCAACCGTAATACAATTGTGGATATGACTGCTTATTCAGCAGTGGGTCGTTTTTGGAGAATACCTTATTCATTACCTTCAAGTTCTTCAGCACTCGTGATTTGAGTCCTTCCAACTCGGCTTCAGTGGTGCCCTTATTCTTCTCCACCATTTGGTCCAAAAATTTCTTCTTCAAGTCACAAAATATGCCGTGGCCGTCCTTTTCCGAAATCTCCATCTTGACGAGTTTGGCCGACACCTCGTGGAACGACATCCTCTTATCTTTGAAGGACAGGCTCTGTTTCAGCTCTGGTGATTTCGCGAGTTCACGAACGAGTTTGATCATATTCCCGCCCATTGCGTTTCGCTTTTCGGCGGCATTGAGAGGCTCTCCATTGTTGAGCCTTGAAAATAGCTCTTCGATGTCATCCTCGTCGGCGTCCAGTATTGTGACGACATCAATGGTTTGTCCTCGAAAATACTCCTTCTGCTCTTCGGAGAACTCAGAATATTTTTGATTTGGCGACGGCAACGAGCCTTCAAAGAACGACTTGTCGCCCGAAAATTCGAAGTCCGAGGCAAGAGGGAATCCATCTTCCATGAAAGCCCAGATAGAGGACAGGCGCTGCTTTCCGTCGACAACTGAATCGGAATACGGGCCTTTTTCTCCTGTCCGATCATGGAAATACAGCTTTGGCACGTCAAAGCCGTTCAGGATGCTATCCATGAACAGTTGTTGTTTGTCTTCGGACCAGATCCCCGCCTCGCGCTGATAAGGCGGATTGAGATCAATTCGGTTCTTCTTTACCCAAAGCTTGCCGATAGGTACTGCGTCGGAACTACATTTCATGGGCGGATTCCCTGCGCTCGCAATCTAACGATTATGCTACTCTTGTAGATAGATTTCACTGCCCTTGTCGACAAACTCGCGGCTCTTCTCCTCCATCCCTTTCCGCGCCTCGGCGGCCTGCTTTTCCAGGTCCAGCCGTTCGTTCTCGGACATCCCCGCCGCGTATTCCCGCACTTCGGCGGTGATCTTCATGCTGCAGAATTTGGGGCCGCACATGGAGCAGAAGTGGGCGACCTTGTGGGCTTCCTTGGGAAGGGTCTGGTCGTGGAAGTCGCGGGCGGTTTCGGGGTCGAGCGAGAGGTTGAACTGGTCTTCCCAGCGGAATTCGAACCGGGCGCGTGAGAGGGCGTCGTCGCGCACCTGCGCGGCGGGGTGGCCCTTGGCAAGGTCTGCCGCGTGGGCGGCGAGCCGGTAGGTGACGACGCCGACTTTCACATCGTCACGGTCGGGCAGGCCGAGATGTTCCTTGGGCGTCACATAGCAGAGCATGGCCGTGCCGAACCAGCCGATCATCGCCGCGCCGATGCCGGACGTGATGTGGTCATAGCCCGGCGCGATATCGGTGGTGAGCGGCCCCAGCGTATAGAAGGGGGCCTCGCCGCATTCGCGCAGCTGCTTCTCCATGTTCACCTTGATCTTGTGCATCGGCACATGGCCGGGGCCTTCGATCATTACCTGGCAGCCTTTCGCCCAGGCGATCTTCGTCAGTTCACCAAGGGTTTCCAGTTCCGCGAACTGGGCCGCGTCGTTGGCGTCTGCGATGGCGCCGGGGCGCAGGCCGTCTCCCAATGAGAAGGAGACATCATAGGCGCGCATGATGTCGCAGATGTCCTCGAAATGTGTGTACAGGAAGCTTTCCGTGTGGTGGGCCAGCATCCATTTCGCCATGATCGAGCCGCCGCGGCTGACGATGCCGCAGACACGATTGGCGGTGAGGTGGATATAGGCGAGGCGCACGCCGGCATGGATGGTGAAATAGTCGACGCCTTGTTCGGCCTGCTCGATCAGCGTGTCGCGGAAGACTTCCCAGGTGAGGTCTTCGGCGACGCCGTTCACCTTCTCCAGCGCCTGATAGATCGGCACGGTGCCGATGGGCACGGGGCTGTTGCGGATGATCCATTCGCGCGTGTTGTGGATGTTGCGGCCGGTGGAGAGGTCCATGACATTGTCGGCGCCCCAGCGGATCGCCCACACCATCTTGTCGACTTCCTCCTCCACGGAGGACGCGACGGCGGAGTTGCCGATATTGGCATTGATCTTTACAAGGAAGTTCCGCCCGATGATCTGCGGCTCCAGCTCGGCATGGTTGATGTTGGAGGGGATGATGGCGCGGCCGGCGGCGATTTCGTCACGCACGAATTCCGGCGTGATGAATTCGGGGATATGGGCGCCGAAGCTTTCGCCCTGCGCGATTCGCTCGGCGGCGCCCTCGACGGCCTTGCTGCGGCCGAGGTTTTCGCGGGTGGCGACGTAGACCATCTCTTTCGTGATGATGCCGGCCTTTGCGTATTCGTACTGGGTGACGGGGCCCGTGCCCGTGCCGCGCAGGGGGCGGTGGCGGACGGGGAATTCGCGGGCGAGGTGCTTGCCGGTGGCGCCGCCATTGTCTTCGGGCTTCACGTCGCGGCCGTCATATTCCTCGACATGGCCGCGCTCCAGCACCCAGTCGCGCCGTGTACGGGCAAGGCCTTTTTCGACGTCGACGGTGACGGAGGGGTCTGTGTAAGGGCCGGACGTGTCGTAGACCGGCACCGGCGGCTCATTGGCGGAGGGGTGCAGGTCGATCTCGCGGTGCGGCACGGCGAGATCGGGCAGGGGATGGGAATAGACCTTGCGGGACGAGGGCAGCGGCCCGGTGGTGACCTTCGGGGTTTCGAACTCGGACTGGCTGGCGGGCTTGTTCATGGCGGGTCTCCACAAGGGCAACCCGGATGATGCGGCGCGTTTCCGGCTGGCGGCGATGCCGCAGTGGTTCCGTCCCTCGCGCCGGCATGACCCGGATCAGGTTCAAAGGGTAAAGTCTCAGCCCGCCCGGCTCATTCCGGTTCAGGCACCCCTCGGATAGAGACTTGATGCCCCAAAACCGGGCGGGCCTCAATCCCGGAATGATGCAGCCTGCGGTTCAGCAGGGGCCGGGGCCCTGCCATTTGGCGCTGCCACGGAGCCGGACGATCTCGCGGCCGCCCATGCCGTCGGTGTCGATGGTGGCGCTGCCGTACCAGCTGAGGGAGGTGTCGCTCTGGCTGATGAAGAAGTCACCCTCGATCAGCTGCTGGGTGCAGGTGAAGCTGAAGGCGCCGGTGTCGGCCATGCTGCCGAAGCAGGCGGCGCCTTCGGCGGTCATCTCGGCGGCAATGGCGCCGGCCGGCTCGTCGCCGTCGCGCGGATCGAGGCAAAAGCTGGAGGTGAAGGATTGGCCGTCCGGATTGGCGTAGGAGGTCGAATAGCGCCCGGCGCGCAGGCCGTTGGCCAGAGGGGGCGGACGGTTTGCGGCAAGTCCGCGCTCGACCTCGTCCACTTCGAATTCGAAAGCGGCGATGTTGGCGATCAGGTTCTCGCGGGAAATGCCGCCGGCGACATGAATCGTGTGACGCAGCCAGAGGGTGGGCGGCGAGAATCGCTTATCGGCGGACGCGCGCAGGAAGAAGGTTTCCCTGTTCAGCCCGCGGGCAATCGAGACCGCGTTCGGTTGATCCGTCTCATATTCCAGGATGATGGCCTGGCAGTCTTCCGGCTTTCCTGCTGGCGCGCACATCGAGCCTGAAAACCGGTACACGCGCCCGTCTGCCCGGCGAAGCGTCACGGCCGGCGATTCGCTGGAATAGACGTTGAGCCAGGTCCAGCCGCGTTCCTCGATGATGTCGCGCAAGGCCGGCAGGTCGAAGCTGGAGATGAGGCGCGGGCTTTCGGGTGTGGCGTTCGGCGCCCCGAGGCAAAGCGCGGCGAAAAGAGTGGCGGCGGTACGGCCGATCATGGGGCAACCAGCCAGCGAAGGGAATCGGTGTTGGAGTCGATCCGGTCGAGCAGCGCGCTGAGATTGGCGCGCGTCACGCCGCCCGTGAAGATGATCTGGTAGTGCAGCGTATAATTCTCGCCGGTCCAGGCGGCGCTGACCGGGCCGGAATTGGAGCTCCAGTAGTCGGGCATTTCATTCGGCGCATCCGGGACGGTCTTTGGCGTGAGACGCGCGCGCACAAGGGCCTGACGGCAGGTGCCGGTCTCGCAGTCATGGCCCTGCATCATGAAGGAGATGCCGCTGGGGCCTGTGAGGCGCACACGAATTGTGCCGGACACGGCCGGGAGTGTCTCTGCGGCCCATCCCTTTTCCGCCGCGATGGCCGTGACGATGGCCGGGTCGAACCGGTCGATGAGGGCTGTTTCGGCGGACGCCGGCGCGGTCCCGCAAACGAGGAGAAGCGCTGCGGCCAGCAGGCCGGACAAACCTGGATTGTTCAGCATGATTGGGTCCTGAATGGTCATTGGGAGGCGCTGTCGGGTGGCGGTTTCGGGTCGTTTCGAAAGAGCGGATCCGGATACGCCCTGTTCTTGCAGCAGGACGCACCCGTGCCGGGCTGGGATCAGGATGGATTTCGGCGGGGGAGCGGACACGCTTCAAAGGACAGGCGGGCGAATGCCGGGACCAGAACCGGCAGGGGGGCAAGACGCATGAAATCTCCGGAAAGCAGACCGTCCCCCTTTCTCTAGACCGTTCACCGGGTTCCGGACAATCGGGTGTATACGAATATTATCGGGGATGGCGCTGTGCACCGGATACCCGCCCCAGGCGGGACAGGGGCCGGACTTGTTCAGGCTCCTCCCGCTTGACCGCTTTGTCCCAGATCCTGACCTCCTGGAACCGCTGATCGTCCCTCTCGCGCATGATGCCGGGCGGATGGGGCCGGCCGCAGGTGCCGGTGCACGCGCTCTGTCCCGGCGGGGCGCGCGACAGCGCCAAGGTGCGCGCCTTCGTGGATGCGCTGACGGATGCGTTCCCGGGCGGTCTCGCTGGCTGATTAACGAAACGCGCAGCTCCATTAACCTTCTGGCGATACGATTGGTCCAGATGTGGGGGTGAACCGGAACATTTGTACGGGAGAGATGCGCCATGGCCTTCGACGCCGCGCTTGCCTCAGCTGAGAAAACCGCGGCGACGCCCACCAAGTGGCGCCGCTTCAAGGTCGACCTCTGGGCAACGGACCTCAACACGACCGAAATCGGCATCCTGCAGCATACCCAGCACGAAGCCGCCTCCGATCAGTTCACCAAGGACATGGAGATCATCGGCCAGATCCGCGACGGCAAGGAACGCTCCGGCATCGTCGCCTATCGCAAGGAGCTGTGGAAGGACGGGGAAGGGATGAAGCGCCGCCTGGTGCTGAAGCTGTTTTCCGAGGGCATGCACTGGCGCGGCACAATGGAACTTCTGATGGGCCGCTCGCTGCAGCTTTCCATCGGCGCGAAGGGCGTGCCCGTCACCGCCTATTCGATGAACCTTGCCCGGCAGGACCAGTTGATCCAGCTCGAACGCTCGGCGCAGAAGTGGCCACTCTTCCCGGAGAAATTCTCCTTCTTCATCGAGACGTCCAAGGGCCCGCGCTTCTATCGCCTGCGCCGCAATGTGTTCGCCATCGGGGCGGATTACAGCCTCTACAATGACCGCGGCCGCAAGATCGGCTCGCTCGATCATCGCGTCATCAATCTCGGCGGCAGCTGGATGGTGAAGCTGGATGCGTCGGAATCCTATGCCAAGCTGGAAACGGTGCTGCAGATGTTCTGCACCATGTTGCGCTTCAATGGCGCCGCGCGCCGGCATGTGCGCCGTGAGCTGGAGCAGGTGCATCTGGGCAAGTCGGCCCGCGCGCTCGACAAGCAGGAACGCGACCTCTACCTCAACCCGCGCCGCCGGCGCTGAGGCTCAGTCGAGGAAGCCGAGCTCGCGCTGTAGCTTTTTGGTGAGGCCTGCGGCGACGAGCCGGTAGGAGGCTTCGAGATAGGCCTTGAGGTCTGCGTCTTTCAGCGTCTCGGCGCTGTAGCGCTGAATCCAGTTCATGCCGCGTGAGGCAAGGTAGGGCGCCGGCTGGCAGCCCGGTTGTTCCTTCAATATGTCGAAGCTCATCTCCGAGACCTTGAAGGAGCAAACCATCTCGCCGTCTTCCTCGCGGCCCATCACGAAGACCTTGCCGCCGATCTTCCAGACGTCCGCATCGCCCCACTGGCGCACATGCGTCGTATGCGGAAGGCTCTGGCAGAAGGCGTTGTAGGCTTTGAGTTTCATGAGCGGGCTCCCCTTTGCGCAGATTAGGCGTCGCGGCGAGCGCGGTCAAAGTCAGCCTTCATAGCGTGCGTTCAGCATCTCGAAGATCTGGTCGAAATTGCCGGCGGCCTCGGCAGCCCGGAGCATCTTCGCCCGCTGGACGATGACTTCATCGGGCGTGTCTTCGCGGCCGAAGCTCTCCATCGTCTCGGCGATGAAATCGGCGAGTGGCATATAGGTCTCGCGCGCCGACTGGCCGGGGGTCAGGTCTGTCTGCACACCCGGCGGGGCAAGCTCGATCACGTCGACCGATGTGTCGCGAAGCTGCCAGCGCAGCGATTGCGACCAGGCATGCATCGCCGCTTTCGAGGCACTGTAGGCCGGCGTGTGCGCGAGCGGCACGAAGGCGAGGCCCGACGTGACGTTGACGACGCGCGCCGCGGCCTGCTTGCACAGGTGCGGCAGGAAGGCTGCGGTTAGCCGGATCGGGCCGAGAATGTTGGTCGCCACCGTCGCTTCGGCCACGGCAAGGTCTACCGGGTCCGCCTTCCAGTCTTCCCTGGCCATGATCCCCGCATTGTTGAAGACGACATTGAGCGAAGGGAAGTCGGCCAGCAGCTTCGCCGCGAAGGATGCAATGTCCGCCGCATCGCTCACATCCAGTGTGCGTGCCTGCATGGCCGCGCGCCCGCCAATGGTCTCTTCCAGGGCCTCCGCGCGGCGGCCCGCGACAATCACCATATTTCCCCGCGCCTGGAATTCGCGGGCGAGTTCGCGGCCGATGCCAGACCCGCCACCGGTCATCAGGATCGTGTTTCCGGAAGTCTTCATGGCAGGTCTCCATTTTGCCTGCGGGGCTTTACGGCCCGCTCCGGACAAGATGGGCCTATGGGCGCCTGAAAGAAGAAGGCGTCGGAAAGAAATATGCCTGCGCGGGAGGACGGTGCGGTTCTAGAGCGGCTTTTCGAGGAAGAGGGCGGTGCCCATTTCCGGATCGAGCGCATAGGCGCGATAGCCGGCCGCCTCATATACGCCGCGGGCGCGCGTGTTGCCGGAAAGGACTTCCAGCGTCAGCTTGCAGCAGCCGCGCTTTCGCGCCTCGGCTTCGGCTGCATCCAGCAGCGCTTGGGCGATCCCCTTGCCGCGATGATCCGGATGGACCGAGATGTCATGTACATTGACCAGCGGCTTGCAGGCAAAGGTCGAGAAGCCTTCGAAGCCGATCAGCAGGCCGACCGGCAGCGGGCCGTCAAAGGCGAGCAGCACGATGGCGTTGGCGCGCGCGTCGAGTTCATGCGGCAGGTTGCGCCGGGCAAAGTCGCCGAGCGGCTTGCCGCCGCCCATCGGGTCGCGTGCATAGGCGTCGAGCAGGTCGATCATGGCTGCAGCGTGCAGCGGCTCTGCAAGGTCAGCGGGAAGGATGGTGAGAGACATGGCCCGGATTATTTCAGCAGGGCGCCCTGGACGTCCTTGCCCCAGCCGACATGCACGGCGCGACCGGCCTCGATCACCGGGCGCTTGATCAGCGTCGGGTATTTGATGAGCAGCTGGAACTCGCCCTGTGTGCCGACCTTTGCCTTGTCGCCATTAGTGAGGTTGCGCCAGGTGGTCGAGCTCTTGTTGACGAGTTTCTCCGGCGCCGCCTTCAGCCAGACGGGCACCTTGGCGGCAAGGTCCGTCTCGTCGCGGATGTCGACAAATTGGACCGTGTCGCCGGCCTCTTCCAGTGCACGTTTCGCCTTCTTGCAGGTGTCGCAATTCTTGAGGCCGTAGAGGACGAGTTTTTGTCCGGGCATGTTCTGTCTCCGGTGCGAAAGAGGCGAGTCCCTAAGGGCAAACCGGAAGGGGGGCAACCGGCCAAACGCGGTGCACTGCAACAAGTTTCACTTTGTTACAGAACGGCGCACGACACCGACGATGGGGCCCATATCTGCGCCACCATCGTCACGTGCAAGCTCCGGTGCATAAAGGCGCGAAACGACGCCGTCGAAATACAGCGCATCGCTGGTGCCGAGTTCATCGCGGAAGAGACGGGCGAAGGTGTGAAAGTTTACCGGCGCGTCGCTGATGGCGAACCATACGGTCCGTCCGTCGGCACTGATGCCCGCGCCATTGCGGCGCTTGCGGCTGGTGCCGTCTTCATTGAAGGAGGGATGCAGCGCGCCGCCGATCACCAGCATCGGGCCCGACTGGCTGGCATAGCGCGCGGCGGGCGACACTTCCTCATAGGCCAGCGTTTCGCTGATGTGCGCGGCGCCGTTCTCGTCGATCCAGAAGACGCCATTGGGCAGCATGCCGAAATTGCCCGGCCCCGCGCGGGTGACGAGACCGGCGGCCTGTTCGCCGTCTTCGACGTAAAGACCGACCGGGCGGCGGTCTTCATGGTACATGCCGGCATTCATGGCGAAGACAAGCGTGCCGCCTGTGCTGCTGACCTCCTCGGCTAGCCGGTCGAAATCGCCATAGGGCGCGCCGTCCGGATGGGTGTGGAAGAGGGCGAGGCCCGGATCGCCGGCATCGAAATGGCAGACGGTGAAAGGCTGGTCCTCGAACCGGATCGCGGCGCACGAGGGTTCCGCTTCCTCCCGGCATCCGGCAAGGAAAGCGACGATAATCAAGGCGAAGGCAATGCGGCGCATGGCCAAGGCTAGCGTGGCGCGGGCCGGGCCGCCAGCCGCTTCCTGCTCAGTGCGTGCCGGCCCGGCTGCGATAGGATGTGATCAGGGTACCAACGATATTGGTGTAATCGTCGGTCCAGGGCCGCTGCCCGTCTGCAGCGAGGGCGTGCCAGCGCGGATCTGCTGCAAACCGGGCGAGCGCGCCGGGCGACTTCGCGAGGATCACGACCTGGCTCGAATCCGCCCCCGTTTCGAGGCGCTGTTCGGGCGGGCCGGCATCATAGGTCTGAACCAGCATGGTCGCGCCTTCGGCTGCGCCGATCCGGGCAACGACGGGCGCAAGGTCCATGTGCCGGTTGGAGATGTGGAACACGAGGACGCCGTCTTCCGACAGGCGGGAGAGGTAGAGCGCCATGGCCTCCCGCGTCAGCAGGTGTGCCGGCACCGTGTCGGACGAGAAGGCATCGAGCAGCAGGAGATCGAACCCGCCCGCCGGTTCGGCGCCCAGCGTGATGCGGGCGTCGCCAAGAACGATGCGTTCTTCCGGCGCGCATTCGGACAGGAATGTGAACCGCGCGGGGTCCGCTGCCGTCTTCACCACGATCGGATCGATTTCGAAGAAGGTGTACGCCTGACTGTCCTGACGGTAGCAGGCGACCGAGCCGACGCCGAGGCCCACGACCCCGACGGTGCGGACGTCCGGCGCCATGGCGCTGAACACCTGGCCGATGGGGGCGTCGGAATAATAGTAGGACCGCGGCACCGGGCGGCCTGTCGTGCTGAGGCGCTGGGCGCCGTGCTTGGTCGTGCCGTGCACCATCAGGCGCAAATCCGCATCTTTTGAATCGATCACCCGCACCACGCCGAAGAAGCCGCGCTCGGTGGAGATCAACGCATCCGGCAGCGCGGTTGCGCCGATCACGAAAGCTGCGGCGAGGGCGGCGACCGGCACCAGACGCCGCGACGCAAAGACAATGGAGATGACCACCAGCAGGAGCAGGGCGACCTGGTAGGCCTTGGAATGCACCTGGACGCCGCCGGCATAGGCGAGGATCGCAGCGGCCGCGAAAGCGAAGAGGGCGCCGGCAAGAACCCGGTCGCGGGAGAGCCCCGTCTTCCAGCCATCTTTCGCCGGATACAGCAGGATGGCCGCCAGCAGCAGCACCGGGTATTCGTAGATACTGCTGAAAATGACCGGTGCCAGCAGGCCGCAGAAGGCCGAGCCGACGACACCGCCTGCCGACATGATGAGATAGTATTCGGTCAGGCGGCTCGCGTCAGGCCGCCGCGCGGCGAGTTCACCATGCAGGGCGAGCGCCACCACGAACAGCGCGAGGACGTGTCCGACAAGGCTGAGCCAGAGCGGGAAGGGTGAGGCGCCCGGATACCCGACCATGAACGCGGCAGCCGCCACGGCATACGGCATGAGCCGCAGCGCCGAACTGTGCCGGATCGCAGGTTTCGACGAGAAGACGATGATGAAGGTGGCGATATAGGCCATCAGCGGCGGCGCCCACAGGAAGGGCGCGGCAGCGACATCTGTCGAGATGTGCGAGGTCGCCGCGACGAGCAGGCCGGACGGCACTGCGGCGAGCATCAGCCAGGTGAGGCGCTGGCGCCAGATGTTGCCTTCAGGCGTTGCCGTCTCGGCCGCCACGGCCTGCGGCGCGTCGGCCCTGCCGCGCAGGCTGACAAGGCCGCTGGCGATCAGCAGCACGGCCAGCAGGACATAGCCACCGGTCCACAGCTGGGTCTGTGTGCCAAGCCGCGTGAACGGCTCCATCAGCAGCGGATACGCCGCGAGACCGATCAGGGATCCGGCATTCGAGGCGGCGTAGAGATGGTAGGGGTCGGCGGCGTCGTGGCGGCCGGACCGGGCATACCAGCTCTGGATCAGGGGCGCTGTCGCAGAGATCACGGCAAAGGGCGGTGCAATAGAGACGGCAAAGGTTGCGACCAGCCAGAGCGTCGGCCGGGTCGTGTCCGGCTGTCCGAAGAGGCCCGAAATGGACAGGGGCAGGCAGGCCGCTGCCAGCAGGAGAAGGACGGCGTGCACGCCGACCTGCACGCCAACGCGCGGGATGCGCGCCAGGAGGTGGGCATAGGCATATCCGGCAAGCAGCGCTGCCTGGAAGCAGACCAGCGACACATTCCAGACCGACGGCGAGCCGCCCAGCAGCGGCAGCGCCATCTTGGCGAACATCGGCTGGACCAGGAAGACCATGGCCGCTGACAGGAAGACCGTCGCCACATAAGGCGCCGCACTGACAGGCTTCTGAACTGGCCGTTCGCCGGCCGGCGCCCCGAAGACGCCTTCTCCCACCACGCTCATCGCAATCGCCCTTCAGGGTCTGCTGCTTCACCGCTCTCGAGTGTGGCGCAACAGGGTTAAGGCGGCCTGTCGAAATCTGCCGAACTTATTGAGGCGGAACAGGCTGCGGTTAAGCCTTCCGGCCCTTGTCATACAATTTAGATATATCGGAACTTGAATTTTCGATATATCTAATCCATATGTCGTTCAGATATATCGAAAGGAGACAAACTGATGTATCGGAACAGACATTCAAAACGCGGTGCCGGGGTGCATATCTTCGTCGATCAGGGCGAAGGCGACTTTGGCGGCCGTGGTCGCGGAGGATGGGGCATGCGTAAGGGCATGGGACGAGGACAGGGCAGGGGTCACGGGCGTGGCGAAGGCCGGGGGCGTGGACGCCGCCGTCCGCTCGACCATGGCGACCTGCGGCTCCTCATCCTGAAGCTCATCGCGGAAGCGCCGCGCCACGGCTACGACCTGATCCGCGAGATCGAGGCGCGCACGGGCGGGGCCTATGTGCCGAGCCCGGGCGTCATCTATCCGGCGCTGGAAGCCCTGCAGGATCTTGGCTGGGTCGAGGTGGAAGCCGACGGCTCGAAACGCTCCTTCCGCCTGACGGAAGACGGCGCGGCCGAACTGGAGGCGAATGCCGAGGCGCTCGACCGGATCGAGGCGCGCCTCGCGGACCTGCTCGACAGCGACCGGCCGGAAGACCCCTCCGATGTGCGCGGGGCGATGTGGCGCCTGCGCCATGCGGTGATTACGGCGGTTCGTTCGAGCCCGGACGATCCGGAGCGGCGCAAGGCCGTGGCGGACATTCTGGCCGAAGCGCAGGAAAAGATTGCCGGTCTCGGCGACGACTGATCGCAAAACGGGAAAGGGAGGCTCCGGCCTCCCTTTTTTTCGTCAGGTCAGCATTCGACCTGGTCGAACGCGGTATCCAACTGGACGTCCTGCCCGGACACATAGCCAAACTTCGGGGACAGGACAAACATCCACGGGCTGCCTTCCGACGACAGATCGCCCTGGCCGCCGAAAATCATGGACAAGGGAGTCCCGGACGGAACCGATCCGGCGGCGTCGAATGAGAGTCCCGGCCCTTTTCGAAGCGGGGTGGCGGACGTCGTACAACCGAAGACGGTGTCCAGTTCCGATTTTGCCGGTTCGACATAGCCCGCCTTAAGCATTTCCGCTGAGAAGACCAGCTGCTCCGGTGGCGACTCCGCGGCTTTCGCGGCTTCCGTGATATGGTTCCAGAAGAACCAGCCACCGGCGAAGACTAAGAGCGTTATTATAAGGAGCGCGGTCCCCGAAATCGGTGCCGACGTGCCGGAGGCGGATTGCTGGTTGCCGCCGGACCATGCCTTCGCGGCCTGGTCGTGCTGGTCCTTGCCCATTCTCCATGCGACGTACTCGTGGGGTCCGCCTCCGGAAGGCGGCGTCATGCCGCCGCGCAGGCCATGCAGATAGGGATCCTTGTCGTTGCCGCTCAAAGCCTGCCGGTCCTCTTCTGGGCGAATACTCATCCCCTGAAGTCTAGGAGACCCGTGGAAGTTTTCCAAGTCTCTTTCCCGAGCGGGTCAGTCGCCCGCGGCTTCAGCCTCACGGCGGCGTTCGGCGGCGGACTTCTTGACGCTTTCGGAGCGCAGCTGGCCGCAGGCGGCGAGGATGTCGCGGCCGCGCGGGGTGCGGATGGGGCTGGCATAGCCGGCCCGGTTCACCACCTCGGCAAAGGCTTCGATGGTTTCCCAGTCGGAGCATTCATACGGGCTGCCCGGCCAGGGATTGAACGGGATCAGATTGATCTTCGCCGGCACGCCCTTCAGCAGGCGGACGAGATCGCGCGCCTCGGCCAGCGTATCGTTGACGCCCTTCAGCATGACATATTCGAACGTCACGCGCTTGGAATTGCCAAGGTCCGGATAGGCGCGGATCGCGTCGAAGAGTTCCTTCAGATTGTACTTGCGGTTGATCGGCACGAGTTCGTTGCGCAGGTCGTCATGCGTCGCGTGCAGCGAGATCGCCAGCATCGCGCCGGTGCGTGCGCCGAGCTCCGGGATCTTCGGCGCGACCCCGGCGGTCGACACGGTGATACGGCGCCGGCCGATGGAAATGCCGTCGCCGTCGGAAATCGTGTCGATGGCTTCGGCGACATTGTCGAGATTGTAGAGCGGCTCGCCCATGCCCATGAAGACAATGTTTGTCAGCAGACGGTCTTCATTGCTGCTCGGCCATTCGGCGAGCTGGTCGCGCGCGATCAGCACCTGCGCGACGATTTCCTGTGCCGTCAGGTTGCGCACAAGTTTCTGCGTGCCGGTATGGCAGAAGGTACAGTTGAGCGTACAGCCGACCTGGCTGGAGACGCACAGGGCGCCTGCCTTGCCGACGCCCGGAATGTAGACGCTCTCGCCTTCAACGCCCGGCCCGAAGCGGGTCAGCCATTTCTGGGTGCCGTCGCGGCTGACCTGGTGATCGGAGACGTCGGGGCGCGCCAGCACGTATTTTTCGGCGAGCTGCGCGCGCAATTCCTTCGCCACATCGGTCATGTCGGCGAAGTCCTGCACGCCGAAATGGTGAATCCAGCGGCGCAGCTGTTTGGCGCGCATGTTCGCCTTTTTCGGGTCGACGCCCATCGCCTCGACCTCGGCCTTCAGCGCAGCAAGGCTCATCCCCGCCAGCGAGGGCAGGGCCGTTACCGCTGGCGATCCGGCGCCGCGGGAGAGATCGAGTTCGACTTTCATCAGGCGCGGCCTATATCACGTCGCGGGCGCGGGCGGAATTGGTGCGCGCAGCCCATTATGGTAAAGATGACAAGAGCTTAATCCGGCCGCCTTCAATTTGCCACGAGTACGGAAAACGCTCCGCCTCCCAATCACGGGCTGATCGAAATGGAGCTGAGATCATGAAACGCCTTACCCTTGCGCTGTGCGCGCTTTCGATGGCTGTGCTGCCTGCCTGTCAGGAAGGGCCCAGCCGCAATGTCTGGACGGGTGCCGCTGCGGGCGCGATCCTTGGCGCAGGTGCCGGCACGATGGCCGGCGGTGACGACAAGCGCAATGCGGCCATCGGCGCGGCTGTCGGCGCTATCGCCGGCGCGGCTGCCGGCAAGTATATGGACGAGCAGGAGCGCAAGCTGCGCGAGCAGACCGCAAACACCGGCATCGGTGTCGAGCGCGTCGGCGACCAGATTGCCCTGACCATGCCGTCGAACATCACTTTCGATGTCGACAGCGCCGCCATCAAGCCGGGCTTTTACACGGCCCTCAACGATGTCGCTGCCACGCTGGTCGAATATCCGTCCACGGCGGTCGACATCATCGGCCATGCGAGTTCCGACGGTCCGGACGATTACAACATGACCCTGTCGCAGAAGCGCGCTGCCTCGGTGCGCGACTATCTGACCGGCCAGGGCGTCGATCCGGTCCGCATGATCGCCACCGGCATGGGCGAGACCCAGCCGATTGCCGACAACGCGACCCAGGCCGGCCGTGAGGCCAACCGCCGCGTCGAGATTATCCTGACGCCGGTGACCGAAGGCGGCACCGGCTACTAGGCTTCCAGCGCGGCCCGCATGTCCGCCACAGGTTTCTGGTAGCGCCGATCCATCGCGGCGAGGAGTTTCTCGCTGGCCCTGGACGGTTGGCCGGTATCGAAAGGCGGGGCGGGATCGTATTCCACGGCCAGCTGGATCGCTTCGGCGACCGGCTGGCCGCTTGTTTCTGCGGCGATGGTGAAGGCGAAGTCGATGCCCGCCGTCACGCCGCCCCCGGTGAACACATTGCCGTCCCGCACGCACCGGCCCGGCGTATACGCCGCCCCGACCAGAGGCAGCAGGCTCGTATAGGCCCAGTGCGTCGTCGCCTTCCTGCCCTTGAGATGTCCCGCGGCCCCCAGAACGAACGCGCCGGTGCAGACCGAGGTTACATATTCCGCCTTCGCGCCCGCCTCGCGCACGAACGTCATCGTCTCCTCATCCCGGATCGCCCCGATGACACCGAACCCGCCCGGCACGACGATCATGTCGAGGGCAGGGGCCTCGGCAAAGGTGCCGGTCGGCACCAGCGACAGGCCGCAATCGCTTGGCACCGGCTCCATCGTCTTTGCAAGAATGTGCGTCTCCGCGCCCGGCAGCCGGTGCAGCACCTGAAGCGGGCCGGTAAAGTCCAGCTGCGTGACATCGGGGAACAGGACAAAGCCGATTTTCATGGAGGTATCCTCATATGGGCAAAGCGGGGCGACGGGCCGCCCCGGCCATGCTTATAGTTACGAATCGGCCACCGCCACAGAGCAGGATGGCGACAGGGAGGGGATGAGGATGCAGGCGCCTCGCGGCCGGTTTGGCCGTCCGTCAGCCTATCACGGCATATTCTCGGAAATGCTCCGGGGCGGGGCCTGGCTGTTCCTGAAAGTGAATCGCTGGCACGTCGCCGACGACTGGCCGGGCGTCAGCAAATCCGTGATCGTCGCCGCACCGCACACATCCAATCTCGATGGCCTGCTGATGCTGGCGATTGCCGCCTGGTACCGCCAGAAGCTCAGCTGGATGGGCAAGGCCTCCCTCGTGCAGGGGCCGTTCGGCGGCCTTGTGCGCCGGGCCGGCTGCGTGCCGGTCGACCGGTCGAAATCCGCCGATGTGGTCGCCCAGATGCGCGAGGCATTCGAGGCAGTGGACACGCTGCACCTCGCCGTCTCGCCCGAAGGCACGCGCAACGCCAATCCCAACTGGAAGAGCGGCTTCTGGCACATCGCCCATGGCGCAAGCGTGCCGCTGATGATGGCAGTGCTGGACTATGGCACCCGCCAGATGCGGTTTGTCGGTCCGATGCAGACCAGCGGCGATTATGAGACCGACCTTGCTGAGGTCGTCAGCCATTATCGCGACGCCAAAGGGCGTGTTCCGGAAAACTTCGTCCTACCTGTCTGAGGCTTAGCGGCAGGCGGCCGCGGCCTTGTCGATCGCAGCGGCCGAACCGCTCAGCGAGAAATGATAGGTCACCTGCGTGTTGCGCTTGGACACTGCCTCGATCCGCAGTTCAGAGCCCTTCTTCAGCGCGCTCACGATACGCGGATCATCGGCATCGTCGGCAAAGGCTTCGCGCGCCGAACTGAACAGCGACCAGCTGGAGCGCCCGACGCGCAGTTTCGGCGCAAGATCCTCGCGCAGCTCGAAGCCCACTTTCAGGCTCGGCTGGTTGCGCGCCCGGCCGGACTTCCAGTTCGTCACATAGAACCACACTTCGCCATGGTCGGCCGCTTTCGGCGCCTTGTCGGTTGCGGCCGTCGCGGCATAGCAGATCGTCTCGCCGCCGCTCGTGTCGGTGAACACGGCCCAGTCCTTGTAGCGGCCGACAGCGACCGGCTCGGCCGTTGCCGATTGAGGGGCTAGCGGCGCGGCGAAGGCGATGGCCGCCAGCAGGCCGGCAAAGCGTGTCATGTGCATGATATTCTGTCGCATGTTAAATACAGAACCCCGTGGCCCGTCGCTGCACCATATAGAATTCATAGAGTTAAGGCCAAACTTCGGCAAAGGGTGCATAAGGGCTGGATCGTGAATCTTTCAGGCCGGTTGGTTGAAAATGTGACGCCGGTGCCGATAGTAGGAGCAGGAAGTCTGGGAAAGGCCGGTCGTGACGCAGGCACTCGCGCACCTTGCTGATGGCGCGCTGCGCGCGCGGCACGCCGAATGTATGGAGGCGATTGCGCAGAATCAGTCGCGCGAAGCCTTTGCCGAACTGTTCGATTTCTTCGCCCCGCGCCTGAAAAGCTTTCTCCTGCGCCTCGGTGCCACCGATGGCGAGGCCGAAGACCTCGTGCAGGAAGTGATGGTGACGGTGTGGAAGAAGGCGGGCCTTTATGACCGCCGGCAGGCGTCCGTCTCGACCTGGATTTTCCGCGTGGCACGCAACCGGCGGATCGACCTGCAACGGCGCAGCGCCAGCCGTCCGGAGCTGGAGGCAGACGATCCGATGCTGCTGCCGCAGGCGGAGGAACAGCCTGATGAGCGCGTCGAGCGGTCTCAGATGGAAGAGTCCGTGCGGGCCGGCCTTGCACGCCTGCCGGAGGAACAGCTCGTCCTGCTGCAGGCAGCCTTCTATGAGGGCCTGTCGCATTCCGAAATCGCAGAAAAGTTCAACCTGCCGCTTGGCACGGTGAAGTCGCGCATCCGGCTTGCCTTCGGGCGCCTGCGCGGCAGCCTTGAGGAGCCAGACTGATATGGACGGAACCCGGTTCAGCGAACTCTACAGCGCCTATGCGGCCGGCCGGCTCGATCCGGCCTTCGCCCTGATGGTGGAGACGCAAGGCGCGCTGCGCGGCGATGTGCGCCGCTCTGTTGCCGCCAGCGAGATGATCGCCGGGGCGCTGCTGGAACACGAATCGCGCGCGCCGCTGAGTGCCGGGGCGCTCGACCGGGCGTTCGCCGCCATCGATGCGCTGGCGGAAGATGACATCCGTGTCCCGGCGGGCGACGCGGAAATCAGCGCACTGCCCGAACCATTGCGTGCACTGGCGCTTGAAGCGGCCGGGCAGGGGGGCTGGAAACTGGCGACGCCCGGCATCCGCCGTCTGCCGCTGATGTCCGGCGGCGACCTCGAAATGGAGCTGTACCGGATCGAGCCCGGCGCCCGCGTGCCCCGGCACACGCATTCCGGCGCGGAATACACGCTCGTCGTCTCCGGCGGCTTCAGCGACGAGGCGGGCGGCTATGGGCCGGGCGACATGATCGTCAAAGGGCCGGACGATGTGCACCAGCCGGTCGGCGATGCCGACGGCGTCTGCTTCGCGCTCGCCATCCGCGACGGTGGCCTCAAATTCACCGGCATGATGGGCGTCGTCCAGCGCCTGCTCGGCGGATGACATTCAGGGGACAGATTATTTCTTGCGGTCCTTGCCGGGCACGTGGGCGCCGGCCTTTCCGTCGCCGGGAATGCCGCCCGGCATGATCGGGCGGGGCGCATAGCCGCCGAGGGACAGGTGCCGGTCATACATGACCAGCGCGCCGGCAAGGCTGACATTGATGCAGAACTTGGTCGGAATTTTCACGACATGGTCGCAGCGCGCGAGGATCGCGTCCGACAAATTGCCCTTTTCCGGCCCCAGGATATAGGCCGCCTGCATCGGGTGCTTGAAGGTCGGCAGCATGACCGCATCGTCGGTCAGTTCTATCCCGACCAGCTGGCAGCCGCGCGGCAGGTTCAGTTCGTCCACGGAATCATACTGGTAGTAGGGTATCTGCCCGGCCGTCTTCGACGTGTCCGCCGCATAGGCCTTGCGCAGTTCGTGCTCGGCATCGATCGAGAAGACGAAGCTTGCGCCAAAAGCGTTCGCGGTGCGCATCAGCGCGCCCAGATTCATGGCCTTGGAAATCCGCTCCGACCCAATGGCGAAATAGCCGCGCATCAGAACATCCTGAGGCCGAAGCGCATGAAGGCGAGGAGCAGGAAGAGGCCCATCGGCGCGGTATAGGACACCCGGCGGGCGAGACGCAAATAGGCGAGCGGCTGCGGATATTTCCCGGCAAGCCAGTCGGCGCCCCGGTCGCCGGACGTCGCGTTGCGTGTCGCCTGCACCGAGGCGATGTGTTCCGGCGCGCGGTAATCGCCGCCGAATTCCGCCGCCAGCGCCCGGCGCAGCGACACGGAGATGAGAAACCGCATCTGCACCGCCAGCAGGAAGGCGAAGCCGACAACACCGAACAGGATCCAGGCCATCAGGGTCATCAGAACGTCCCCACGTCGAACCGGCCTTCGGAGTCCATCAGGCCGCGCTTCAGGCCACCGGAATTGAAATTCGCGATCAGCGTGCCGTCGGCGCCGACGGCGATCATGCCGCCTTCGCCGCCAAGGTGTTTCACATCGTCGAGCGCGCCCTGCACGGCCTCCTCCAGCGTCGACCCGCCGTAGCGGATCCGCGCAGAGACATCGGCGGCAGCGGCGGCGCGGATGAAATACTCGCCGAGGCCTGTGCACGAAACCGCGCAGCGCTCGTCCGCCCATGTGCCGGCCCCGATCAGCGGCGTGTCGCCCACCCGGCCGGGCGTCTTCGAGAGGACGCCCCCGGTGGAGGTCGCGGCGGCGAGGTCGCCATAAGTGTCCAGCGCCACAGCGCCAACCGTGCCCATCGTGCGCGCCGGCAGCAGGCAGCGTTCTTCGATTGGCTTGTAATAGGCGGCCGGGTCGACCACTTCGTCGAGGCCGCAATTGCGGGCCAGCATCCGCGCGCCTTCGCCCGCGATCAGCACATGCGGCGTGCGCTCCATCACCGCCCGGGCGGCGGCGATCGGGCTGAGAAAGCCACTGAGGGCCGCGACGGCGCCGGCATTGCGCGTGCGGCCATCCATGATTGCGGCATCGAGTTCGAACCGGCCCTCGCTGTTCGGTGCGGCGCCCTTTCCGGCAAGGTGCAGGCCGGAATCCTCAAGGTCCGCCACCATCGCCTCCACCACGTCCAGCGCAGCGACACCGGCGGCGAGGCGCCGCCCGGCTTCCTTCAGGAGGCCCGTCATGTGCGCCTCCTCGCGGGAATAGTCCCGCCCGAAAATGGGGCCTGCACCTCCGTGCAGGGCGATGGCCCATTTCTTCGACATGGCTGCGGCGGCTCCCTTACGTCAGGCTTGGAATGTGACGGCCACACCGCTACCGTCCCGGACAGCAAACAACAAGACAGGAAGGACGTGGCACCGATGAAGGCAGTGCTGTCGAAAGAAGTGGGCGGGCCGGAGAAGCTGGTGGTCGAGGATGTGCCCTCGCCCTCCTATGGCAAGGGCCAGGTGCTGATCCGGGTGAAGGCCTGCGGGGTCAATTTCCCTGACTCGCTCATCATCCAGGACATGTACCAGTTCAAGCCGCCGCGTCCGTTCAGCCCCGGCGGCGAGATTGCCGGCATCGTCGAGGCGCTGGGGGAGGGTGTCCACCATGTGAAGGTCGGCGACAAGGTGCTCGCCTCCATCGGCAATGGCGGCATGGCGGAACTCGCCGTCGCCAGCCAGCATACGGTGATGCCGATTCCGGAGGGCATGCCCTTCGAGGAGGCGGCCGCCTTCCTGATGACCTATGGCACCTCCTATTACGCCCTGAAGGACCGGGCAGACCCGAAGCCGGGCGAGAAGCTGCTCGTTCTCGGCGCGGCCGGCGGCGTCGGCATCGCGGCGGTCGAGCTTGGCAAGGCCATGGGCCTCGAAGTGATCGCCGCCTGTTCCAGCCAGGACAAGGTGGATTTCTGCCTCGGCAAAGGCGCCGACAAGGGCCTCGTCTATGCGCGCGAACTGGACAAGGACGCCCAGAAGAAATTTTCCGACGACATCAAGGACGTGTCCGGCGGCGGCGTCGACATCATCTATGACGGCGTCGGCGGCGCCTATGCCGAGCCGGCCCTGCGCGCCATGAACTGGGAAGGCCGCTTCCTGGTCATCGGCTTCCCGGCCGGCATCCCGAAGCTGCCGCTGAACCTCACCCTGCTGAAAAGCTGCGATGTGCGCGGCGTGTTCTGGGGGGCGGCCGTCGCCCGCGACCCGAAGGGGCACCAGCAGAATGTCGCGGAACTTTTCCGTCTCTACAAGGACGGCCTCATCCGCCCGCATGTCTCCAACACCTATCCGCTGGAGCAGTCGGCCGATGCGATCCGGGAGCTGATGGACCGCCGGGCGACCGGAAAGGTCGTTGTTCTGGTCGATTGAGCCAATTGGTTAACAGGGGCACGCCTCCTGTTAACCAAGCCGATCTGAACGAATCTGCCGCTTCGTGTATTATTTGCTACATGAGTGCGGACTTTATCCACAGCCCTGAAGATGGCGGCAAAGGTGACGACCACCGGTCTGCGCCCCGACACCGCGTGCTGAAGGGGGCCCGGATCGTCTACAATGGCGGCAGTTCATCGGGCGAGGTTGTCATCCGCGATCTCTCGGACACGGGCGCGAAGGTGAAACTGTCCGACGTCTGGATCGTTCCGTCTCGTGTCGACCTGCTCATCCTCAATCCGAACACGGGCCATTCGGAAAGGCGTGCATGCGAAAGGCGCTGGCAGCGCGGCGTCATGGTCGGCCTGCGGTTCCTCGACGCTGCCCAAACGGACACGCGCGGGGCCTGAACCGTCAGCACAGAAATGAAAAGGCCCGCCGGATCGTTCCGGCGGGCCTTCGCGTTTCGGGAGGAGATGTGAAGATCAGGCGCTCTTGGCGTCGCCGTCGACTTCCTCGAAGTCGGCGTCCACGACATCGTCGCCATCGGCGGCCGCGTCAGCGGCTGCGTCGGCATGGGCTGCCGCTTCCTGCTGGCTCGCATAGATCGCTTCGCCGAGCTTCATGGCGGCCGCCATCAGGGCCTGGTGCTTGGCCTGGATGTCGGCAAGGTTCTCGGTCTCGCGGGCGGCTTTCAGGTCTTCGACCGCCTTGGAGATCTCGCCCTTCACGGTGTCATTGACCTTGTCGCCATGCTCGGCGACCTGCTTCTCGGTCTGATGGATCAGCGCTTCGGCATGGTTCTTCGCCTCGACCAGTTCGCGGCGCGCCTTGTCGGCGCCGGCATTGGCTTCGGCTTCGGCCATCATTTTCCTGATGTCGTCTTCCGACAGGCCGCCATCCGCCTGGATGGTGATGGCCTGCTCCTTGCCGGTGGCCTTGTCCTTGGCGGACACCGACACGATGCCGTTGGCGTCGATGTCGAAGGTCACTTCGATCTGCGGCAGGCCGCGCGGGGCAGGGGCGATGCCTTCGAGGTTGAACTGGCCGAGCTGCTTGTTGTCAGCCGCCATTTCGCGCTCGCCCTGGGCCACCTTGATCGTCACGGCCGGCTGGTTGTCTTCAGCGGTCGAGAAAACCTGGCTCTTCTTGGTCGGGATGGTCGTGTTGCGGTCGATCAGGCGGGTGAACACGCCGCCCAGTGTCTCGATCCCCAGCGACAGCGGGGTCACGTCCAGCAGCACGACGTCTTTCACGTCGCCCTGCAGCACGCCGCCCTGGATGGCCGCGCCGATGGCCACGACTTCATCCGGGTTCACGCCCTTGTGGGGCTCGCGGCCAAAGAACTTTTTGACAGCTTCCTGCACGGCCGGCATGCGGGTCATGCCGCCGACGAGAACCACCTCATCGATCTGCGCGGCGGTCTTGCCGGCATCCTTGAGGGCCTTCTCGCACGGGCTGATGGTGCGCTTGACGAGGTCTTCGACCAGGCTTTCGAACTTGGCGCGCGTCAGCTTGATGTTGAGGTGCTTCGGTCCGGTGGCATCCGCCGTGATGAAGGGCAGGTTCACTTCGTACTGAGACGTCGAAGAGAGTTCCTTCTTGGCCTTCTCGGCTTCTTCCTTGAGGCGCTGCAGGGCCAGCTTGTCGGCCTTGAGGTCGATGCCCTGATCCTTCTTGAACTCGGATGCCAGGAAGTCGACGATGCGCAGGTCGAAGTCCTCGCCGCCGAGGAAGGTGTCGCCGTTCGTGGACAGGACTTCGAACACGCCGTCGCCGATTTCCAGCAGCGAGACGTCAAACGTACCGCCGCCGAGGTCGTAGACCGCGATCGTCTTGTTGGTGTCCTTGTCGAGGCCGTAGGCAAGCGCCGCAGCGGTCGGCTCGTTGATGATGCGCAGCACTTCGAGGCCCGCGATCTTGCCGGCGTCTTTGGTTGCCTGGCGCTGGGCGTCGTTGAAGTAGGCGGGCACCGTGATCACGGCCTGTGTCACGGTCTGGCCGAGATAGGCTTCGGCCGTTTCCTTCATCTTGGTCAGGATGAAGGCGGAGATTTCCTGCGGGGCGTAGTCCTTGTCGCGGCCTTTCACCCAGGCGTCACCGTTCGGGCCACGCACGATCTCGAAGGGCGAGATTTCCTTGTCCTTCTGCGCGGTCGGGTCGTCGAACTGACGGCCGATCAGGCGCTTGATGGCATAGAAGGTGAAATCCGGGTTAGTCACGGCCTGGCGGCGGGCTGGCATGCCGATGAGGCGTTCGCCGCTTTCCGTAAAGGCGACGACAGACGGGGTCGTGCGCGCGCCTTCAGAATTCTCGATCACTTTCGCTTCACCGCCTTCCATGACGGCGACGCAGGAGTTGGTTGTGCCGAGGTCGATTCCGATGATCTTGCTCATGGTGTGTCTCTTTCTTCGCTAGCCGCCACCGGCTTTGGTTTCTTCGGTCTGCTCAGCAGCCCCGCAAGGCAGGTGGCTCTCTAAGTTTCACATTTGAGTGGGTGAGGATGGGGGTTGAGCCCAGTCACCCGTTCGGTCTGCGATATGGGGAAATTTCGGCAGGGCTCAAGGGGCCTGCGACGCCTTTTCCATGTCTGGCTGCGGTTTGCGGCCATAGATCGCCTCTATCGCAGCCAGGCGCAGGATCAATTTGAAAATCATTCTCAATAAGAGCACATTCCAGAGTGTTCCGGAGCCTTCCCGTAGCCCCGGCGTAGGATTTTCCGGAGTGTTTTTCCGGCCTTCTGGAGAGTGAAAATGTCCCTGCAGGCGTTCAAGACCATGACCTACAGCCTGATGCATCTCAGTGTGGCGATGACGGTTGCCTTCCTGCTGACCGGCAGCTGGCCTGCCGCCCTCGCCATCGGCCTGATCGAGCCCCTGGTGCAGACGGTGGCCTACACGCTGCACGAACGCGCCTGGGCAAGGGCAGGGGGCCTCGGCGCAGTTCGCCACGCGCACTGATCCATGCTGGACAGGCCCCTGCGGCCGGCCGCATAGTTCCCTGCAAAGAGGGGGGCGATCATGCGTGCACTGGCTGTTCCTGTCCTGGCGATTGCAGGTCTGGTCGCCTGCGCCGGGGTGCCCGATCCGGTCGGGCCGCCCTTGCTTGAGCCGCTCTGGGTTGCCGAAGGCTTCGCGGCGCCTGAAGGCGTCGCCCTCGCGCCGGATGGCAATTATCTCATCTCGAACGTCGTGGGCGAGGGCGGCGAAAAGGACGGCAATGGCTATGTCTCGAAAGTCTCCCCGCAGGGCGACCTGATCGAGCGCTATTGGGCGGCTAAACTCAACGGGCCCAAGGGCATGGCCGTCCATGACGGCAAGCTCTATGTCGCCGATATCGATGCCGTGTTGGTCATCGATGCGGAAAAGGGCGGGCTCGGCGACAAGATCCGGGTCGATAGTGCGAAGTTCCTGAACGATGTGACCGTCTGGGACGGCAAGGTGCTGGTCTCCGATTCCGGAACCGGCAACATCATCGAAATCGTCGATGGCGCCGCGAAACTCTGGTTCCATGACGACGCCCGTTTCGGCGGCATCAACGGCCTGCTGGGGGATGGCGACCGGCTGCTGATCTCCACCATGACAACCGGCTCGCTCTACGCCCTGACGGCGGACAAGGTGTTCACCGACATCGCCACAGGCATGGAGAATGCGGACGGTATCGGCCTCGTGCCGGGCGGCGGCTATCTGGTCTCCTCCTGGCCGGGGGAAATTCACTATGCAGCTGAGGACGGCACTGTCACGACGCTTCTCGACACAACGGAAGCAGGCGTTTTGCAGAACGACCTCACGGTCTTCGGCGATGTCGTCATCGTGCCCAACTGGGAGCCGGGCACGGTCACGGCCTGGAAAATCGTCCGCTAGTTCGTCGAACCTGCGCTGACGGCCACCATGGCGGCGCGCAGGACCCGGTCGCCGATCTTCCAGCCGCTCTGGAACACGTCATGGATCGTGCCGCTGGCGTGCGGGGAGGGCACCTGCGCCACGGCCTGATGCAGGTTCGGGTCGAAGGCATCGCCCGGCAGGGCCGCGATCACCGTGACGCCGTTGCGGGCGAGGACCGTGTGCAGTTCCTTCTCCGTCATCTCGATGCCGTTGAGCAGGTTCTTGCCGGGCTCCGAGAGGGCGTCCCGGTCATCTTCCTTGAGGGCGCCCAGCGCGCGGGCGAGATTATCCGAGACGTTCAGCAACTCCCCGGCAAATTTTTCGATGGCGTAGATACGCGCATCGGAAGCCTCTTTCTGGGCCCGCTTGCGCGTGTTTTCGAGGTCAGCCAACGCCCGCAGCAGCTGGCCCCGCATCTCTTCCTTCTCGGTTTCGAGGCGGAGGATAGTGTCTTCCTGCGTTGCTTCCGCAGCAGTTTCGGGGGCTTCAGCGGCTTCCGTCTCGTCGATCCTGGTTTCGTCGCTCATCATTTTCCGTCCTTGTCGCGGCGGCGGGTGAGAATTTCGCCCACCACTTTCGCGGTATAGTCCACCATGGGGATCACCCTGGCATAGTTCAGCCGCGTTGGGCCGATCACGCCGAGGGCACCGATCACCTGCTTTCCGCCTCCCATATAGGGAGCCACAATCACACTTGAACCAGATAGCGGGAAAAGCTGGTTTTCGGAGCCGATGAAGAGTCGCACCCCGCCAGCCTCCCGCGTCGTGTCGAGGATATCCAGCACGTTCTGCTGGTGCTCCAGTTCGTTGAACAGCTGGCGCACGCGGTCGAGATCCTCGGCCGCCTTGGCATCCTCGATGAGGTTCGCGCGCCCCCGTACGATCAGCGAGCGGCCCTGACCGGGCGCGTCGCCGCTCCACTGGGCAAGCCCCTGTTCGACCAGCGAAGCGGCCGCCGCATCGAGCTGGGCCCGGCGGCTGGAGAGTTCCTCGCGCACATCCTGCGCCGCTTCGGCAAGGGTGCGGCCCTTCATGCGGGTCGAGAGGTAATTGCCCGCCTCCATCAGCACGGTCGCCGGCAAGCCCTCTGGCAGGCGGATGATGCGATTTTCGACGTCGCCGTCTTCCGTCAGCAGGATGCAGAGCGCGTCGCGATTGGCCAGCGGCACGAATTCGACATGCCGCACCGCCGCTTCGCGCTTCGGTGAGGAGACGAGCCCGGCCCCGCCCGTCAGGCCCGACAGGATGTCCGACGCTTCGGCCAGCACCTTGCCAAGGTCGGTTCCCGCCGATTTCAGCCGTTCGTCAATCGCCTCGCGGTCGCCGCGAGCGGGCTCGCCGATTTCAAGAAAGCCATCGACGAAGAGGCGCAGGCCCATATGTGTCGGGGCGCGGCCGGCCGAGATATGCGGCGCGTCGAGCAGGCCGAGGTCCGTCAGGTCGGCCATGACATTGCGGATCGAGGCAGGGGAGAGGGCGATGCCGCTGCGCGACAAGGTGCGGGAGCCGACCGGTTCGCCCGTCTCCAGATACCCCTCGACAATCTCGCGGAAAATGTCCCGCGAGCGCTGGTCGAGACGCTGCATCAGCGACTTTGTATCCGTCGGCCCAATCATGCCTGAATGGATAGGGGCGCCCCGGCGCCGGTTCAATAGGCCTCAGACCGTGAGATTGGTGCCATGGTCCCTGTCCGGCGCACTGCGCCAGGCAAAGTAGGAGTAGACGACGGATATCAGCGCTGCCGCCAGCACGAGGACTGTCATCTGCAAGGCGAGCCAGAGACCGCTGAACACAAAGGCGCCGATGAAGCCCAGCACGCCGGCGAGGATGAACAACGGGCCGGCCAGCCGGTGGGTCTTTTCCCATGCCATGTCAGAAGACAGGGTCCAGGGTGTGCGCACCCCGAAGATGAAGCTCGACCGGGTCTTGGGCAGGTAATTGCCGATGAGAATGAACTGGACGGCAACGGCGGCGATGATGAAGCGCACCAGCTCCGGGCCGTGCCAGTCGGGATTGAGGCTGCGGATCATGGAGAAGGCGATGCCCGCCGTCAGCGCCGCCATCAGGGTGGTGACGCTGATCCATGTCGCAATATAGGCGCGACGGCCGATAATGAGGTTTTCCCGGCGCGGATCGAGGAAGGGCGCCGCAGCCAGGATGACAGATATGACCGCAGAAATAGCGGGCAATATCCAGAGGACGACCATCGCCTCCTGTCGGCTGCCATAGCGGTCGGGCGATCCGTCGGCGCCGAAATGGACGCCCACTTCGCTGTCCAGCGGGATCTGGGTTCCGGCATAAAGCACGATGGCGACCATCAGGGCGAGCATGAGAGCCGACCAGGCCAGACCAATCCGGATGTGTGATGTCATTCTGCGGCCTCCTTGAGGGTGTCGTCGCCATTGTCCCGGCCGATCAGGCCGAGCAGGGCGCTGGCTGCGTCTTCGAGGACGCTGGTGTTGACGCGGTAGAGGATCTGGTTGCCCTGCCGCTCGGCGGTGATGAGCTCAGCCTCCTTCAGCACCGCGAGGTGCCGGCTCATGGTCGGCCAGCTGGTGTCGAACTCGGCGGCAAGGTCGCCGGCCAGCCGGGGGCCCTTGCGCAATAGCGCCAGGATCTGCCGGCGGGCAGGATGGGAGAGTGCCTTGAAGACCGCGTTTTGCATTTCTGCTAATTAGCAATTACGCTAAACTGAGTCAAGCACCGTGCGAGAAAGGGAAAGAGTGGCAGCGTGAAGGCCCTTAGTAGAGGCCTTCAATCTCCCCATCGGAATTGAGATAGATGCCCTCGGCGGCTGGCTGTCGCGGCAGGCCGGGCATGGTCATGATGTCCCCGCAGATGCCGACGACGAAACCGGCGCCGGCAGCGAGGCGCACATCACGGAGGTTCACGACATGGCCTTCCGGAGCGCCGAGGAGCTTGGGATCAGCTGAAAAGCTGTACTGCGTCTTGGCCATGCAGACAGGCAGCTTGCCATATCCAGCCTCTTCCATGCGGGCGAGAGCTGCCCGGACGTTGGGCGGCGCCTCGACGCGGTCAGCGCGATAGATCTTGCGGGCGACCGTCTGCATCTTTTCGAACAGGGGCAGTTCGTCGCGGTAAAGCGGCTGGAAATTGGCCGGTACCGTCTCGATGGAATGAACCACCTTGCGGGCGAGGTCTTCGGCGCCATGGCTGCCTTCGGCCCAGTGCGTGCAGATCGAAACCGGGACGCCGGCAGCCTTGCAATAGGATTCGACCGCGGCAAGCTCGCCGGACGTGTCGGTGGTGAAGCGATTGAGGGCGACAACCACCGGCAGGCCGAATTGCTGCAGGTTCTCGATATGGCGGCCGAGATTGGCAAGGCCGGCTTCGAGCGATCCATAGCTGACCGATCCGGAGTCCTTCAGCGACATGCCGCCATGCATTTTCAGGGCGCGCACGGTTGCCACGAGCGCCGCGGCACTGGGGACGAGCCCGGCCTGGCGGCACTTGATGTTGAGGAATTTCTCGGCCCCAAGATCGGCGCCGAAACCGGCTTCGGTGACGACGTAATCCGCCATCTTGAGCGCCGACTTCGTCGCGATCACCGAATTGCAGCCATGGGCAATATTGGCGAACGGGCCGCCATGCACGAGGACTGGATTGTTCTCCAGCGTCTGGACCAGGTTTGGCAGGGCGGCATCGCGCAGCAGCGCCATCATGGCACCGGTCGCCTTGATATCCTTCGCGGTCACTTCCACGCCGCCGCGCTTGTGACCGACCACGATCCGGTCCAGCCGGTCCTGCATGTCGTGCGTGTCTTTTGCCAGGCAGAGGATGGCCATGATCTCGGAAGCGACCGTGATGTCGAAGCCCGATTCCATCGGCGTGCCGTTGCCCGATCCACCGAGGCCGGTGACCACATTGCGCAGGTTGCGGTCGTTCATGTCCATAACGCGGCGCCAGGTGACGCGCGTCGGCTCCAGCCCGGTTTCGGCGCCCCAGTGCAAATGGTTGTCCACCATGGCGGCGAGAAGATTGTGCGCCGACGTGATGGCGTGGAAATCGCCGGTGAAGTGCAGGTTGATGTCTTCCATCGGCACGATTTGTGCCCGTCCGCCGCCCGTGGCGCCGCCCTTCATGCCGAAACATGGGCCGAGCGACGGTTCGCGCAGGCACAGCAGGGCATTCTTGCCGATCCGGGCCATCGCATCGGAAAGGCCGATCGATGTGGTGGTCTTGCCTTTGCCGGCGGGTGTCGGGTTGATGGCGGTGACGAGGATCAGCTTGCCGTCCTTCTTCGGGCGCAGGCTTGCGAGGTGGTGGGCGCTGATCTTGGCCTTGTCGTGGCCGTAGGGAATGACATCGCCCGGCGCGATGCCGAGTTTCGCAGCGATTTCCGCAATCGGCAGTTTTTTCGCCGCTCGTGCGACGTCGATATCGCTCGCCATGGTTCCCCGCCTTCGATTCCCTTTGTGTTTCCGGTGTAGACAGCGGAGACAAAACCCGCAATCAGGCAGCTCAGATAAGAGGAGCCCGCTATGACGCAGCTGATCCGTCCGTCAGGCCGCGCGTTCGACCAGATGCGCGACATCACGCTGGAAACCAATGTAACCCGCTATGCCGAAGGCTCATGCCTTGCGAAGTTCGGCAACACGCACGTGCTGTGCACGGCCAGCTGGGACAGGGGCGTGCCGGGCTGGCTGAAAGGGCAGGGGCGCGGCTGGGTCACCGGTGAATATGGCATGCTGCCGCGCGCGACGCATACGCGCGGGCGCCGCGAGGCCGCCGCCGGCAAGCAATCCGGCCGCACGCAGGAGATCCAGCGCCTGATTGGCCGGTCGCTGCGTTCGGTGTGCGACCTGACGGCGCTCGGCGAGAACCAGATCACGATTGACTGCGACGTGCTGCAGGCTGATGGCGGCACACGGACTGCCTCGATTACCGGGGGTTTCGTCGCACTGTCGCTTGCCTGCAAATACCTCGTTTCGGAAGGCGTGATCCCGGCAAACCCGATCCGGAAGCAGGCTGCGGCGATCTCCGTCGGTGTCTACAAGGACCATCCGGTGCTTGACGTCGACTATCCCGAGGACTCCGAGGGCGAAGCCGACATGAACGTCGTGATGAGCTCCGACGGCGGCTTCATCGAAGTGCAGGGCACGGGCGAGGAACGCCCGCTGACCCGCGCCGAACTCGACGAAATGCTGCGCCTTGCGGAAAAGGGGTGTACGGAGCTTTTCGCCGCACAGCGGGCCGCAATCGGCTAGTAGCGCCGCTTCGGCCCGGCCAACATGTCGCCAAACGTGCGCACGGTTGCCGCCGCGACCTGCATGGCTGTGGGCTTGCGCCGGTGGGCGTGGCGCACGAAGTGGCCGCAATTCGATCCGAACAGGTCGTAATCCTTGCCGAGATGGCGGCGGGCGCGCAGCTCCACATGGTAGGAGTCGAGCGAACTGTAGCGGCCGTGCAGGCGGACATCGCGGCCAGCCGCGAACGCTTCATAGGTCTGTTCGACAACGCCATCATGCAGGCGTGAATTTGAAATGATCGTGCCACGGGCGGTCACCACGCCATAATGGCGCAGGACGCCGCCGAAGCGGATAGAGACCACATCGCCTGCGTCGAAATCATGTTCCCGCATCAGTCCTACTCCGCAGCGACGCGCTCGGCGCCGTCTTCGTCTTCATCGAAGATGAGGATGTCGCCGGGCTGGCACTGGAGCTCGCGGCACAGCGCCTCCAGCGTCGAGAAGCGGATCGCCTTGGCCTTGCCGGTCTTGAGGATGGAGAGGTTGGCGAGGGTCACGCCGACGCGCTCGGACAGTTCCGTCAGCGACATGCGGCGGTCAAGCAGGACTCGATCGAGGGTAACACGAATGGACATGGTGCCCTCCTATATGGTCATCTTTTCTTCGTCGCGAAGGCGCGTACCTTCACGGAAGACCTGACTGAGAATGAAAAGGGCCGCGACGGACGCCCAGGCGATCAGGTCCACCGACAGTTCGAGGCGCGCGCCGTGCACGACAAATCCCATGATGATGGCGATGGCGTAGCGCATCAGTTGCGTGATCGCGATGGCAATGGCAATCCGCGTCAGCCGTGCCGCATTCTCCGGCACGAACGGGTCTCCATCTGCCAGCGTGGCCAGGATCCGGCGCAGCTCCAGGCAGACGAAAACCACCGCCGCTACCACGACGGCTACACCGGCAAGGCCGGCGATGAGTTCCGGTAGGGTGATTTCATGATCGTCGATCTTGATGGCGCCGAGATTCACTGCGCTTCCGGACAGCATCGAGACCAGTTCGACGGCGCCGGCGAGCAGGACGACCAGGCCGATGACTGCAGTCATCCACATGACGACCGTCACAAGGATTGTCATGATGGCCGCCATGGAATTGCGTGTCTTACCTGTCATGCCTTGGTCTCTTCACCCTTTCCGGTGGATGATCTATGTCGGCAGGATTCCTTGCAGAAAGCTGAACCCTTACCGAATAACGATATATGAATTTGTGACGAAAGCAAGAATGGAACCCTTACAGAAGGCTGGAAAATGACGCACCGCACGCTTTTGCCCGGCCGCTTGGTGGCTGCGACCCACAACAGGGGAAAAATCAGCGAACTCAAGGACTTGTTTGCTCCATTGGGGTTCGAAGTCGTCTCTGCACTGGATCTCGACCTCGAGGAGCCCGAGGAGACGGAAGGCAGTTTTGTCGGCAATGCGCTGCTGAAAGCGCGCGCTGCGGCAAAATCTACCGGGGCGCCGGCCCTGTCGGATGATTCCGGCCTTTCTGTTGCGGCGCTCGGCGGTTTGCCGGGTATCTATTCTGCCCGGTGGGCCGGTGAGCCGAGGGATTTCGGTGCCGCCATGGCAAAGGTCGAGCGCGAGTTGGAAGATGTCGGGGCGACCGATCGGTCGGCGAAATTCGTATGTGCCCTGGCGGTCGTCTGGCCGGACGGGCATGAGGAAGTGTTCGAGGGCGAGGTGCACGGCACGCTGGTCTGGCCGCCGAGAGGGGATAAGGGTTTTGGTTATGACCCCGTCTTCGTGGCCGAGGGCGAGACGATCACCTTCGGTGAAATGGATCCTGAAAGGAAACACGCCATGAGCCACCGTGCCCGCGCGTTCGACAAGCTGAAATCGACGCTGCTGCCATGAGCCAGCAGATCCACCCGTTCGGGCCGCATTTCGGATTTGGCCTCTATGTCCACTGGCCGTATTGCGCGCGGATCTGCCCGTATTGCGACTTCAACGTCTATGCCGCGAAGGACCGTGACCCCGAACTGCTGCTGGAAGCGATCTGTGCCGATATCAGGGTGCACCGTGAGCGGATGCCGGATCACGGCGCGCTCGACTCGGTGTATTTCGGCGGCGGAACGCCGTCATTGCTGACGCCGGCGCAGATCGCCCGCATCCTCGAAACGGCGAATGCGGTGTTCGGAATCAAGCCGGGCGCAGAGATCACGCTGGAGGCCAATCCCAACGATGTCATGCGAGCCGACCTGCCGGGGCTTGCGGCCGCCGGGATCGACCGCATGTCCGTAGGCGTACAATCCCTCCGCGACAGTTCGCTGGCATTCCTCGGCCGCGATCACGACGCCGAAGGGGCAAAGGCCAGCGTGCACCGCGCCATGCGTGCATTCCGGTCGGTCAATGTGGACATGATCTATGCCCGGCCAGGCCAGACGCCCGACGACTGGAAGGTCGAGCTGGAAGACCTGCTCTGGCTCGGCATGCCGCACCTGTCGCTCTATGAGCTGACGATCAAAGAGGGCACGCCCTTTGGCCTTGCGGTCGACCGGGGGCAGATCGTTCCGATGCCGGACGATGACCAGGCGGACCTGTTCGAGCTGACGCAGGAGATTCTCACGCAAGCGGGCCTGCCGGCATACGAAGTCTCCAATCATGCGTTGTCGCCGGACCATCAGTCCCGGCACAATCTGACCTATTGGAACGGCGGCGACTGGATCGGCGTCGGCCCCGGCGCGCATGGGCGCATCACGGTAGGTGGGCATCGCTACGCCTCAGAGGCGGAAAAGAAACCCGAAGCCTATATGGCAAATGTGCAGGCGCTCAACACGGGCTGGTCCGGTGCGCAGCGCCTCGACCACAAGGAGGTTGCGCGGGAGCTGCTCGTGATGGGGCTTCGCCCGGCCGCGGGCATCAATATCGAGCGTGTGGAATCAATCTCCGGGGCGGCTGTTCCGCGGGACAAGATCGCGGCCTTTGCGGAGCAGGGGTGGCTGCGGCTTGATGGGACGCAACTGTCCCTGACGCCCTCCGGACGGCTGCTGGCCGACGCGCTCACGGCACAGCTCGCGCCCTGAACATCAGGCGGGCGGCCAGCGTCCCATCCGCTCTTCCCAGTGCTTGCGGCAGAGTGAGACATAAGTCGACTTGCCAATCGAGACCTGATCGCCTTCTGTCAGCGCTTTTCCGTCCGGACCCAGACGAACCACCATGGTTGCCTTGCGGCCGCATTCGCAGATCGTGCGCACCTCGCGCAGGGAATCGGCGATAGCGAGGAGCGCGGCGGAACCTTCGAACAATTCGCCGCGGAAATCCGTGCGCAGGCCATAGGCCAGCACCGGCACGTCCAGATGATCCGCGACACGTGCCAGCTGCCAGGCCTGATCCTTGGTCAGGAACTGGGCTTCGTCGACGAAGATCGCGCTCAGCTTTTCGTGCTTCAGCGTCCCACCTACCAGGGCAAACAGGTCCGTATCGCGATTATAGAATATGGCGTCAGCATTGATGCCGATTCGAGAGGAAATGTGCCCGGCCACATCGTCCCTGTAGAGGGACGAGGTGAGCAGCATCACTTCCATGCCGCGTTCGCGATAGTTGTATGCCGCCTGCAGCAGGATGGTCGACTTGCCTGCATTCATCGCGGCGTAGGAGAAGTACAGCTTGGCCACGTTGCGCCGCCCTATTCGAGCGCTTTGGCGATGCCTTCACGGCGGGGGTCGGCGGCGCCTTCGAGATGGTCGTCACGAACGACGATCACATGCAGGCCGGAATTTTCCCCGGTGCGTTCTTCGACCGTATAGCCCATGTCGCGCAGCGCCTCGGCGGCCTGCGGGCCGCCATCCCGGTCCACTTCGACGCCAATTGTGTCGCCGCGGGCGATGATGTTGGGCAGGTCCACGGCTTCCTGTGCGGTGTGGCCCCATTCGAGCACGCCGACCAGCGTCTTGGCGACATAAGCGACGATCGAGTTTCCGCCCGGCGAGCCGGTGACCATGAAGAGGTCACCATCCGGATCGAACACCAGCGTCGGCGACATCGAGGAGCGCGGCCGCTTGCCGCCGGCCGGGGCGTTGGCGACCGGTTTGCCACCCATTTCAGGCTGGCGCGAAAAATCCGTCAGCTGATTGTTGAGCAGGAAGCCCCCCGCCATGCGGGATGAGCCGAAGGCGGCTTCCACGGTCGTCGTCATCGAGACTGCATTGCCGTCCGCGTCGATGATGGAGATGTGCGTCGTGCCAGGCGCGTGTTCCGTCGCGTCCTCGCCCCACATCGGCCGGATCGGGTCGCGGCCAAGCGCTACGCCGGGGTCTCCGGGCACCGCATGCTCATTCGGCTCGAACACCTGTGCGGAGCGGGCTTTCAGGTAATCCGGATTGATCAGATCAGCCGCCGGCACTGGCACGACATCTGCGTCGGCGACATAATGGTCGCGGTCCGCATAGGCGAGGCGCTGGGCGTCAACGAATGTCTTGAGGAAGGCTTCGGGCGTTGCCTTCACATTCGGGCCGGGCTTCAGGAGCTCGTAGAGGCCCATGATTTCATTCTGGGCGACACCGCCGGAAGAGGGCGGCGGGGCCGAGCACAGCTTGTAGCCGGTCTGCAGGACACCACAGAGTGCAGGGCGCACTTTGACTTCGTAATTGGCCAGATCGTCCAGCGTCATGCTGCCGCCATCCGGACCTTCCTGAACAGCTTCCACAATCGCTTCAGCCAGCGCGCCCTTGTAGAAGGCCGACGGGCCTTCCGCCGCGACGGCTTTCAGCGTCGCGGCATAATCCGGATTGGTCCGGGTATCGCCGACCTGAAGCGGCGCGCCATCCGGATAGAAATAAGCCGCCGTCACCGGATTGTCGTCAAGCCGGACAGCGGCGCGCAGGCGCTCGTTTGCCAGAAGGTCTGCGATCCGCGGGGAAACGACCCAGCCGTCTTCGGCGAGCTTGATGGCCGGCTGGAACAGGCTGGCCCAGTCGGCTTGGCCAGCCGCATCGTGCGCCGTCTTGTAAAGCGCGACCTGTCCCGGCACGCCGACCGACCGGCCGGATTGCCAGGCCGGCACAAAGTCCATCACCTGACCATCCTTGATGAAAAGATCCCTGGTCGCCGCAGCCGGGGCGGTTTCACGCCCGTCGAACACGGTGATCTCGTCTTTCGCGCGGTCGTAATAGACCATGAAGGCACCGCCACCGAGACCGGAGCTTTGCGGTTCCACAAGGCCCAGAACGGCGTGAACGGCAATCGCGGCGTCAATGGCATTGCCGCCTTGCCGCAGGATTTCCAGTCCGGCTTCGACAGCGCGCGGGTCTGCAGCGGCGACCATGGCGCCCTTCGTCCAGGACAGGTCGCCCAGTGATTCCGGATCGGATGTTTCGGCCGGCAGGCTCGCAACGGCCTTGTCGGCGGCCTCCCGCGCTGCGTCTGCAGCCGAGGTGGGTGGGTCGTTGGCGGCGGTGCAGGCGGTCATCAGCAGGGCAGCAGCGAGAAGGGGAAGGGAGTGCTTCATCTCATATCCTCGGCTTGGCGGGACTCGCGCCGGACCTTAAGAGAGGGAAACACAAAGGGAAAGACAGGCGGGGCAGGTATCATGGCGTCAACCGGCAAGCGGAACCTGATCACGGATGTGGCTGGCATCCGCATCGGGCAGGCGGAAGACGCGAGCGTCTGCACAGGTGTGACCGTTATCGTACCGGATGCGCCGGTTATGGCCGCCGTCGCTGTCGCGGGCGGTGGCCCCGGCACGCGCGAAACGGATCTTCTGGCGGGCGGTACACTGGTCGATGCCGTCGATGCCGTCTTCCTGTCCGGCGGTAGCGCCTTTGGCCTCGGGGCCGGCGATGGCGTCATGGCGGGACTGAAGGCGCAGGGCCGCGGATTTTCCCTCGTCGACCGGCCGGGCGTGCCGCCGACGCCGATCGTGCCGGGGGCGATCCTCTACGATCTCGCCAATGGCGGCAACAAGGACTGGGGCGATCTCAGCCCCTATGCTGCGCTGGGCCGCAGGGCATTCGATACGGCATCGGACGAAGTGCGGCTTGGCCGGGCAGGGGCGGGTTTCGGCGCGCAGGCCGGACAGTTTCCCGGTGGCACCGGCTCAGCGAGCATTGTAACGCGAGACGGGTTGAGCCTCGGCGCTATCGCCTGCGTCAACTGTTTCGGCTCAGTCATGATGCCGGGAACGCAGGCCTATTGGGCGCACCCTCATGAAGTGAACAGCGAATTCGGCGGCGTTCGTCCGCCATCGGATTTTTTCATGGATGCCGACGACTGGGGCGCGGCCAAGGCCAATCCGGCGCTTGGCCAGAACACGACCATCGCCTGCATCGCGACGGATGTCGCTCTTACGGCGGACCAGGCCAAACGGGTCGCGCAGATGGCGCTGTCGGGCTTCTCCCGCGCCATCCGACCGGTATTTGCGCCTTTCGATGGAGATGCTGTATTCGTGGTGTCGACCGGCCGCGTCACTCTGCCTGAACCCGCACCGCTGAACCTGACGCGCATCGGCGAACTTGCCGCGTCTGTCCTCGCCCGGTCGATCGCCCGGGGCGTGCATGAGGCGCGGCGCCAGGAAGGGAGTCTCGTATGAACCGGAAACTGGCATGGGGTCTCGGCGTGGGCCTGCTCGCCCTGGCGACGGCCTGTGTCGTCGGCGGGCATGAAGCCGATCCGCAAGACTGGCCCGGCATCGTTTCCCTGCAGTCACAGCGCGGGGCAAACCTGTTCCATGAATGCGGCGCCTCGATGATTTCACCCGAATGGGCGCTGACGGCGGCGCATTGCGTCGATTCTATCCGCGTCGAACCGCCGGGCCGGGCGGTACAGTATTATCCGGACAAGACGGGCGCCCTTCGCCGGTTCGGGCCGATGATCGTGACCGTCGGCGCCGGCAACCTGCTCGACGTCCCGAAGGAGGCGACGTTCCAGATCGCTGAGGTTGTCGTCCATCCCGGCTACCAGCCCGGCCGGGCTGAACGGGGCAATGACCTCGCCCTTGTCCGCATCGACGGACATTGGGACGGTCCGCTGGCGCGCCTCGATGGCCTGACTGGTCTCGCCGCCATGGCGGGCGGCCCGAATGCGGGGACTTATGTCGCCGGCTACGGCAATCAGGAAGAGCAGGGCACACGGGAGGAGGGCTTCAGCCGGACGGGCCGGCATGTTGCCGCACCGAGCCTCATCCTTATGGAAGGCGAAGTGCCCCGCGTCGATCCGCTGACCTGCCAGCGGCAGATTGGCGATCTCATCCGGACCTATGGCATGGAAGCGGAGTTTGCCGGGGTCAGCGTCGATCCCCTCACGCAGCTGTGCGCCGGCACGGGCGGCACCGATTCCTGCCAGGGTGACAGCGGCGGACCGCTCAATGTCCGTTCCTATGACGGCGTTCCGGTGCAGGTTGGTGTCGTCAGCTGGGGGCTCGGTTGTGCGCGTGAAAACAGCCCCGGTGTCTATATGCGCGTAGCGGCCTATGCCGGCTGGATCGCCAGCGTGACCGGCCTCGAGCCGGATTTTACCCCGCCACCGCAGCCTGCCGCCGCCCCGCCGCCGCCCCTACCCGAAGGCGGGAACGGGCAGGGCAACTGAGTGCTGGCCGGGGGTTTATGCCGGGGCTGCAAAAGGCAGGGAAAACAGGCTTGCATCCCTTGGGGGCTGACTGTATGTGTCCGCCTTCCTTCGGCAGGCACCCGTAGCTCAGCTGGATAGAGCACCAGACTACGAATCTGGGGGTCAGGAGTTCGAATCTCTTCGGGTGCGCCATTCCTGTGCAAAATCGGGCTTGTTTCCGCCATTCTCCGCACATGACCTGATCTCATGCGCAGTCTGCTGACCGCGCGACAATTCATTGAAACTGTAGGAAAATGGCGCACCCAAGAGGATTTGAACCTCTGACCTCTGCCTTCGGAGTTTGACCCTACCATGTTTGCGAGAGTCAGCGGCACCTTGCGAGTTCTTGCGAAAAAACGTTCTACGACAAGTGCTTAGCGCGGTTTATGATGACTTTTGAGGGTCGCGGTTTTGCGAGACCTTGCGAGAAATTGGAGCCGTTTACGGCTCGCGGTGCTGACATGGTGCTGACTCAAATTCGGGCTCAATGGCCCGCAGTTGCTGGAGTTTTTGGATTTATTTGTCC
>NZ_JAWKUW010000009.1:0-91268 GCF_041398385.1 Hyphomonas sp. | reverse complement strand
CCGCCACGAGTCCGCAATCCCCCCTCCGACCGCTTCGCGGCCACCTCCCCCGCAAGCGGGGGAGGATTGCCACCCACGAAACTGGCCATCCGCACCGAGAGCATCGGGGATTCCACGATGGCGCCGACATTCATGCGGTGGGCCTGCGCATCCTTCGGCGTGCGCGCGACCCAGAGCCCGTCCGGCCGGCGCACGATGCGGTGGAAGCGGTCATAGGTCTTCAGCGCATAGCCGCCATTGGCGACGAAATCGACGATGCGTTCGAACGTCTCCCAGTCGAGATCGCGATAAGGCCCGGCCCGCACGATTTCCTCATAGAGGTCCGCCAGCTCGAACCCGTCGCCGCAGGCCCGGCCCATGATGTGCTGGGCGAGGACGTCGAGCGCCCCGGTGCGCAGGCCCTCCCCGTCGATCTCACCCGCCTCGACCGCAGCCTCGGCGGCGCGGCATTCGAGGATTTCGAACCGGTTGGTGGGCACCAGAACGGCGCGGCTTGCCTCGTCCATGCGGTGATTGGCGCGGCCGATGCGCTGGATAAGGCGCGCGGCGCCTTTTGGCGCGCCCATCTGGACGACGAGGTCCACCTCGCCCCAGTCGATGCCGAGATCGAGCGTGGAGGTGCAGACGACCGCTTTCAGCTTGCCCGCCGCCATCGCGGCCTCCACCTTCTCGCGCTGTTCGCGCGCCAGCGAGCCGTGATGCAGCGCGATGGGCAGGCCATCCTCGTTCACGTTCCAGAGTTCCTGGAACATCAGCTCCGCCTGGCTGCGTGTATTGACGAAGACGAGCGTCATGGTCGCCGCCTTGATCGCCTCATAGACTTCGCCCACGGCAAAGCGGCCGGAATGCCCGCTCCACGGGATGCGCTCGCGGGAGATGAGGATGTCGACCTCGGCAGAGACGCCGCCGTCAGCCGTCAGGATGCGGACGTCCCGACCATCGCCCCGCACATCCAGCCAGTCGGCCAGCCCCTGCGGGTCGCGCACGGTGGCCGAGAGGCCAAGGAAGCGGCACTGCGGTGCCCAGTGCGCCAGCGTGGCGAGGCCGAGGGAGAGAAGGTCTCCCCTCTTGGAGGCGGCGATCGCGTGGCTCTCGTCGATGATCACGCATTTGAGGTCTGCGAAAAATTCCTTTGCATGATCGGAGGCAATGAAGAGGGCCAGCTGTTCGGGCGTGGTGAGAAGAATGTCCGGCGGGGTTTTCCGCTGGCGCTGGCGCACATGCGGCGGGGTGTCGCCTGTGCGTGTCTCGATGCGGATAGGCAGGCCCATCTCTTCCACCGGCATCATCAGGTTTCGCTGCACATCAGTCGCCAGCGCCTTGAGAGGAGAGATATAGAGCGTGTGGAGAGCGGGCCTTCGTCCTCCCCCGCTTGCGGAGGAGGTGGCCGCGAAGCGGTCGGAGGGGGCCCTATCCGCACGTCCGACGTCTGCCCCCTCGAAGTCCCCCCTCCGCCCTTCGGGCACCTCCTCCGCAAGCGGGGGAGGATGAGAGAGTTCGATCAGGCTGCCGAGGAAACCGGCGAGCGTCTTGCCGCCACCGGTGGGCGCGATCAGCAGCGCGCTCTCGCCTGCAAGGGAGGCTTCGGCGAGCTGAAGCTGGTGCGGCCGGGCCTGCCAGCCGCGCGCACCGAACCAGCCTGCGAAAGGCTCGGGCAAGGTAAATGCGGGGAGGCGCGCGCTGTCGGGCATGGGATTCCATTAAACTACAGCAAGACACGATGTTTCCGTCTTTTTTTCCAGCCCCGATCGGTCATGGTTGCTGCCGGACCCTGCTTCCGGAGACTGCCACATGCCCCGCTTGCCCCTGACCCGCCTTGTCCTTGCGGCCCTTCTGCCTGCTTGGGCGGCCCTGCCTGCGCTGGCCGGCACCCCGCTGGAAGATGCGCGCAAGGCCTCGGAGGACGGGCCGCTCTATGTCTTCGACGTGACCTTCCAGGACGACACGCTGGACCTGAAAACCAAAGTCGACCCGTCACAGCCGGAGGGCAGCCGCCTCACCGTCGTCTCGCCGGACGAAAGCACGCTGGACAAGGAAGCGGCAAAGCGGGTCGCGCGACTGAAGGAACACACCAAGGGCGATGTCTGGTGCAGCAATTTTGCGAGCAACATTCCGGACGATGCCGAGCTTATTTCAGAATCGCAGGCCGAAGCCACCTACACATTCCGCCCTATTCCGGACGAAGGCGATGACGACATGGCCAAGGCCTACAAGCACCTCACTGGCCGCGTCACCGTCTCCAAGGAGACGCCTGTTATCACCGCGTTCGAGATGTTCAACGAAAAGCCGTTCAAGCCGATGCCGGTGGCAAAGGTCAACACGTTCCGCATGAAGGTCGCGTGCGCCTATGCCCCGGACGGGCGCACCTATATCCGCGAAATGACGCTGAACATCGCCGGCTCAGCCATGATGCAGAAATTCTCGCAGAATGAACACCGGCAGATCACGGGCCTGACCGCCCTGCCCGAAACGGCGAGCGGCCAGAAATAACCTGCGCCCTATTCGGTGCGGCCGTATTTCTCCAGCACGTCGGCGCGGATCTTGGCCTGCGCCTTTTCGCTGCGCGCGCGCTTCTCCTCGATCAGGGCTTCGATCTCGGCCTCGATGGCTTCGTTCTCGGCGATGACGGCGTTGCGCTCGTCTTCGGCGGCCTGCAGGGCCAGCAGCGTGTCGCGGGTGAAGGCGTTGATGTCGAACCGTGTGCGGCCGATCGGGTCGAAGCCGCGGCGCACGATGATGGTGTTCATGCCGGGCACGATGACGACATACTGGCCGCGATTGCCGGCCATGTAGAAGGTGCCTTCCGGCACGCCGGGGGCATCGTTCATCAGCCAGAACTGGGCGCCGTATCCGGGGCCGTCTTCAGGCTGGGACGGGGCCGGCGTGCGCACGAACTGGGCCCAGCCTTCGGGCAGGAGGCGCTCATTGCCCCACATGCCATCCTGCAGGTAGAGCTGGCCGATGCGGGCGAGGTCACGCGCCGTGGACCAGACCTGGCTGGAGGAAATGAAGTCGCCGTTCCAGTCGACTTCGAGCGTCGTGTGCATGGCGCCGATCTTGTGCAGCAGCTGTTCGTACGGGAAGCGGTGGAACGCGTTGTCGTCGTCCAGCGCTTCGCGCAAGGCGCGCATGGCGATGACGGTGTCGTTGTTCGAGTATTTCCAGCGCGTGCCCGGCTCGGCTTCCATCACGCCGGAGGCGGCCTGGTCGACGACGCGCCCGCCGCCGAAATACAGCCGGTCGGTGCGCGAGCCGGACTCGCCGCTGTCGAGGCCGCTCGCCATGTGCAGCAGGTTCCGGATGGTGATGTTGCGGCGCGGGTCGGCGCCGGAATCCCACGCTTCGATCACGGCGGGATAGTCGATGTCGATCTTGCCCTGGCGGCGGGCGACGCCGAGGATCGTGGCGGTCAGCGACTTGGCGGCCGACCATGTGCGCTGGGGCGTTTCATGATCGATGCCGCGGGCATAGCGCTCGGCGACGATCTGGCCGTCGCGCACGACGACCACGGCGCTGGTGCGGGTGCCGTCGCCATAGGTGCGCTCGTCAAAGGCGAAGGAGACCGGGATTTCGAGGCGCTCGGCCTCTTCCGTCCGCAGGCTGACCTTCACATTGGAGCCGATGGCGCTGCCGCGGTCTTCGCGGGGGCTGTCCGGCCAGCTGGCAAAGTGCGGCAGGAAGTCGACCATGCTTTCGTCGGAGCCCGCCGGCAGCTGGGTGCAGCCGAAGCCCGGCCGGTAAGCGGCGATGCGCGGCGGCATCGCGGTGTCGTACTGGACCGTCACGATCTTGCGGCCCATGTCGATCTTCGGCGGCGGCAGGCGGTCGAAATCGCGCTGGAAGTCCGGATAGATGCCGTCGAGGTCGGTATTCTGGATTTCGGGCAGGCTCATGCCGGCGACGAAGGTGTCGGAGCAGACGAAGCCCGCCTTCCAGCCCGCCGCGAGGGATTTGTCCATGATGTCCGTATTGCCGCCCTCCTGGGCCATGGACGGCAGCGCAACAAGCGCCAGCGCGGCTGTGGAGGCGAAAACGGACCGGACAAAACGCATGACATGACTCTCCCTGGACGCGAGCCAGTCTATGCACAGGCGTTCGTGTCGCAAGTATGGCGATTCAGTTGGCCAGCTGCACGAGAACGTGATCCGAAAGGCCTTGCGTAGCGGGAATTGTTTGCGCTAACATTTTCTGGGGCGCAAACCAGAACACAAAAGCTGCGCCGGAATGGAGGAAACGATGACTCACCGGCGCTTTGGCCTGAAATCCGCCTGCCTGTCGCTGGCGGCGCTCGCCATGGGGCCGGGCGCCGTCGCGCAGGAAATCACCGAGGGCGAGTATTTCAGCGAGCCGGGCGCCGACCTTCTGGTCTTCTCCAACTGGTATGACGGCCTGTTCGCCGACGCCAAGATTTCCGGCGTCGAGCTGATCCACCACGGCATCCGCACGGTGACCAATGGCGATGTGCGCCTCGAAGCGACGCCGGGCCAGTGGGAAATGATCGGCAGCTTCAAGGAACGCCGCGTCGACCGCGAAGCGGGCGTCATCGAGGCCGATCTTTCCTATACAGATGCAGGTTTCGACTACACGATCCGGGTGGAGCGGGATAACGGCGCCTATGTCATCTCCGTCAATTCGGACGCGCCGGTGCCGGAGAGTCTCGCCGGGAAGGCGGGCTTCAACCTTGAATTCGTGCCGTCGGCCTATGGCGGCAAGGGCATCCTGGTGGACGGCCAGCCCGCCATCCTGCCGGATTACCCGGCCAGCGACATGACCCCCCGCCCCGGCGGCCCGCGCCCTGACGGCGCAGCCGCCGATCCCCTTCCCCTTGCCACCGGACACGCCTTCGTGCTTGCCGCGGGCGACGCAGACCATGCCGTCAGAGTCTCCTCCCCTGACGGCACGATCGCGCTCTATGACGGGCGCGATCAGGCCAGCAATGGCTGGTTTGTCGCCCGCGGCATCCTGCCTGCCGGCAAGACCGGGCGCCTGCTGGAATGGCGCTTCGATCCTGCTGTACAGGCGGACTGGGTGCGCGCGCCGGTCGTCTCCTATAACCAGCTCGGCTACACGCCGGGTCGCAACAAGGTGGCGATGGTCGAACTCGACCGGCGTGCCGGGCCGCCCGGCATGATGCGGCTGATCCGGCTCATGGACGATGGCAGCGAGCATGAAGTGATGAAGGGCTCGCCACATGTCTGGGGCGATTACCTGCGCTACACCTATGCGAGCTTTGACTTCTCCGCCGTGCGGATGCCGGGGCTTTATGTGCTGGACTATGACGGCCAGCGCTCGGAGGCGTTCCCGATTTCCGAGACGGCCTATGACACGGCGTGGCACGCGACCAATGATGTCTTCTTCCCGGTACAGATGGATCATATGTATGTGAACGAGGCCTATCGCGTCTGGCATGGCCCCGCGCACATGGACGATGCGCTGCAGGCGCCGGTGAACCATGAGCACCATGACCTCTACGCCCAGGGCCCGACGACCGACACGGCCTTCGCGCCGATGGAGCATATTCCGGGCCTGAATGTCGGCGGCTGGTTCGATGCGGGCGATTTCGACATCCGCACGCAAAGCCAGTATGGCACGGTGCGGGGCCTCGTGGCGGCGTGGGAGCGCTTTGCCCCGGCCCGCGACACGGTGAAAGTGGACTGGACCCTCAATCGCGCCGACATCCATGTGCCGGACGGGGCGCCGGATATCCAGCAGCAGATCAAGCATGGCACGCTGCAGCTGCTGGCCCAGTTCGATGCGGTCGGCTTTGCCATTCATGGCATCGTCGCGCCGGACCTCGATCAGTACACGCACCTGGGCGACGCGGGCAGCAAGACGGACCGGTTCGTCTATGACGCCAGCCTCGCCCCCGGCGAAGCAGTGGATGGAAAGTCAGGCGTGCCGGATGACCGCTGGGCCTTCACCAGCCGGTCGAGCGCGCTGCAATACGGCGCCGCCGCCGGCCTTGCCGCCGCTTCGCGTGCCCTGCGCGGCTATGACGACGCGCTCGCCGACAAGGCACTGGCGCAGGCGAAGGCCACGTTCGCAGATGAGATCGGCCGCGAGCCGGACCTCTATCGCTGGGGCAATACGACCGGCGGACCGCTGGAGGCCGAGCGCCTGCTGGCGGCGGCCGAGCTGTTGAAGGCGACGGGCGACAAGCAGTATGCCAAGGCCGTCAATGACGGGTATGCCGACGCCGAACCCTTCTTCGGCTTCACGGCGTCAACACTCATCTCCCTCCGCCCGCTGATGGACAAGAAATTCGACAAACGCCTGAAAGCCAGCGCCGTGAAATGGGTGGCGCAGCAAAAAGAGGCCCGCGCCGACAATCCTTTCGGCGTGCAGATCACGCGGGGCGGCTGGGCCGGGTCCGGCGGGGTCATCGGGTCAGCGATCACGGCGGATGCGATCCATGCCGCCTGGCCCGAACTGGTCTCGAAACAGCAGGTGCTGGATGGCTTCGACTTTGTCCTCGGCCGCCACCCGGCGCACAATCTTTCCTTCGTCTCCGGCGTCGGGGCGCAGTCGAAGAAGGTGGCCTATGGATCGAACCGCGCGGACTTTTCCTTCATCGCGGGCGGCGTGGTGCCGGGCGTCCTGATCCTGAAGCCGGACTATCCCGAAAACCGCGAAGACTATCCCTTCTTCTGGGGCGAGAACGAATATGTCATCCCGCTCGGCGCGACCTGGATCTATCTTTCCAAGGCTGCGGCGGAACTGGCGAAGGAAGAGGCCGACTGACGCCCCTGCCCGGCAATTCCAACGACCGTCTTCGTCGCCCGTTTACCGCCATTAAATAGGGTCGCTGCGGTATTGGCGGGGGATGATGTGCCGGACGAAAAGCAGATCCTGAAATTTCGCGACCGGATGCCTGTGCCGCTGCGCGCCATTCTGGCCGGGATCGGCGTGTTCGTCGTCCTGATGCCGTTCTGGGAGCTGCGCCGCCTGTTCTGGCCGGTGACACCGTTCACCGCGATTGCCGCCGTGTTCGCGCTCGGCGCTGCAAGCGTCGGCGGTGCGTTCATTCTTGGCGGTCTCTACGGAAGGAACGTGTTTTGGACGATCCGGCCGGGGCGTATCCGCATCATCGCCCGGTCCTTTATCGGACGTCCGCGCATCCTGACCTTCCAGCCGAAGGACGGCACGCGCCTGGAAGTGGAGGAAGACACATCTTCCGACGGGCCGGACTATTGGCGCGTCACGCTGATCGATACGGACGGCAGGCGCTTCAGGATGGGCAAGCACGCCTCCCCGGCCGGGGCTGAAGCGGAATACAGGCAGGTCACCCGCCTCTTCAACAGCCGGGCGGCGGCCTGAGCTTTCTCCCCGGCGAAGTGCGCCCTAGATTGGGGGGATGCTTCGCCCGGACCTCCTGCTGCAGCCGACGCCGAAAGGGCTTTATTGCCCGCCGGGGGATTTTTATCTCGATCCGGTGCGGGGCGCGGTGGACCGGGCGGTCATTTCACATGGCCATTCGGATCATGCGCGCGGCGGGCATGGTGCGGTGCTGTCGCATCCGCACACGCTGGCGATCATGGCGGCGCGCTATGGGGCGAATTTCGCGAAATCCACGCAGGCGCTGGAATATGGCGAGGTCATCGACATCAATGGCGTGTCGGTCTGGCTGACGCCGGCGGGGCACATTCTGGGCTCGGCCCAGATTACGGTGGAATACAAGGGCCTGCGCATGACGTTCACCGGCGACTACAAGCGCCGGGCGGACCCGACCTGCGCGACCTTCGAGCCCGTGGATGGCACCCACGTCTTTATCTCAGAAGCGACGTTTGGCCTGCCGGTGTTCCGCCATCCGCCTACGGAGCATGAGGTCGGCAAGCTGTTGCAGAGCCTGGCGGACTTTCCCGACCGCACGCACTGCATCGGCGCCTATTCGCTGGGCAAGGCACAGCGGATCATCCGGCACCTGCGCCTGGCGGGGCATGACGCGCCCATCTACATCCATGGCAGCCTCGAAAAACTGTGCGCCGTGTATGAGGCGGCCGGCGTGCCGATGGGAGACCTGCGCCCGGCCACGATCGACGACACGTCGAAAGCGGCGCGGGAGGCCTATCGCGGGCATGTCGTCATCGCGCCGCCCGGCTCATTTGAAGGCAAGTGGAGCCACCGTTTCCCCGATCCGCTGGTCGGGTTCGCGTCCGGCTGGATGAGCGTGCGCCAGCGCGCCAAGGCGAGCGGGGTGGAGCTGCCGCTGATCATTTCCGACCATGCCGACTGGGACGAGTTGACCGATACGGTGCGGGAGGTGGACCCCCACGAACTCTGGGTCACTTATGGCCGCGAGGACGCGCTCGTGCGCTGGGCGGAACTGGAAGGCCGGCGGGCCCGGCCGCTGCGTCTGGTCGGGTATGACGAAGAGGCCGGTTGACCCCGCGCGGGTGGCAGGCCTTAACTGCGCCCGGTAAGGTGTTCCAGAAGGGGATGTCGAGATGAAACGCCACCTGTTGATCGGGTCAGCCCTCATGATGCTGGCTGCCCTGCCGGCCTGCGATGCGGTGAAGGTGCCGGGTTTTAATCCGGTTGAGCAAAAGCAGGACGAAACCGTCCAGCCGCCCGAAGACGTCGCCGTCGATGCCGGTCAGGACCAGATCGGGCCGGATGCGGGGCCGTCCGACGAGGCACCGCCGGAACTCCTGCCCGAAGACGGGACGGAAGACACAACGCCGACGGTGGACCGCGATTCCGGCGACGGTGAAGTCAACGACACCACCTCCGACGATCAATCTTCAGACGCGGATTCCGACGGCGAAGCGGGGGAAGACACGGCCTCCGCCGACACGGATACACCGGTCGTCACGCTCGCCTCGATCAATGCGATCTCTTGTGGCCTCGAGCCGGACGACACGCCGACGCCGACGGTTGCCTCTGTTGCCGGCGCAACGGAACTCGCCGAACCGACGGTTGGCGCCTCTGCTGTGAACGCCCTCGCTGCCAGCCTCGTGAACTTCCCCGGCATCGTGAAGCTGGAACCACGCAAGCCGACCGAATCGGGCGGGATCTCCAGCGGCCATTGCGGCGCCACCCGCATCTCCGAAAACTGGCTCGTCACCGCCGCCCACTGTGTGGACCAGCCCTATGACGAGCTGCGCATCATCGGCGACGCGGAAAACCTGCGCTCGCCACTGGCGAAGATCACAGAGGGCCAGCTGGCCGTCTGCCATGCCGGCTATGGCGGCACCGCCAACAGCTACGCCAATGATATCGCCCTGATCCGGCTCGACGCGGACGAGGTCGCCGCGCTCGGCGATGTGCCCATCGCGCGCTATGGCGATACGCAGAAGGCGCTGGCACCGGCCAATTACCCGACCGCCGACATGGCCGGATGGGGCATCACCAGCTTCGGCGGCCAGCTCTCGCCCGACCTGCTGGCAGCGAATATCCGCATCAACTCGACCGGCCCGGCAACCATTTATGTCGCGAGCCAGGGCGGCGCCGGCCCCTGCGTCGGCGACAGCGGCGGCCCGCTCTATGTGACGGAAGAGGACGGCTCGAAGACCGTCGTCGGCGTCCTGTCGGTGGTCGAGCAGAACCGCACGACCGGCGAATTCTGTGCCGGGGACTATAATGGACGTTACACAAATCTTCAGGGTTACGAGGACTGGATGGCGTCCGTCATGACCCTGTGTGAAGCCGATCCGGAGACTTGCCGATGAAACGCACCCTCACCGCTGCTGCCCTGCCCCTGCTGGCCCTGGCGCTGTCCGCCTGCGAGACCGATCTCGGGCAATACAATCCGCTGGCCACCCGCGCGCCGGCCGAACCGGCGGTGACGGCGCCCGCGGAGCCTGCGGCCCCCGCTGAGGAACCGGACGTGCTGCCGTCCGAGGCAATCGACTATGACATGCCGGTTGGCGGGCCGAACACGATCAGCCTGTCGGTGACGAGCTGTCTCGACGGCTGCCCGGTGGTGAATGTGCTGCTGGACCCGGACAATTACTGGCAGCGGACGGCGGAAGATGGCGTCATCTCCGGACAGGGCCGCGACGGGCTGTATGATGATGTCGGCAATACCTTCCAGTCGCAGGGCTTCTACGCCTTCCAGGGCACGCTGGACATCCTTGAGGGCAATCCCAGCACCTGCCCTGACTATTACGATGCCGGCCAGATCTTCTTCATCAATCTTGCGCGTAATTCCGCCAGCCGCCGGATCAATTTCGATTCGGCCTGCGGCGGCTCCGCCTCGGCCGACGGCGCAGCGGATGCGATCAACACGCTGGTGTCGATGCGCGATTTCATGGATATTGTGTCCGGGACCGTTCCCGAGGAGGACACCATGGGCGACGAAGAATAGACTTCCCGAGACTTTCCGACCCTGCTGCGCTGGCCCGCCACTGGCGGGCCACGCTATATCTGCCGCATGCAAGCCTTTGCCGAACTTCTTGAGCGCCTCATCCTGACGCCGTCGCGCAACGGGAAGCTGCACCTGCTGAAATCCTATTTCGAGCACGCGCCGGACCCCGACCGGGGCTACGCCCTTGCCGCGATCACCGGCGAACTGGACCTGAAAAGTATCAAGGCGGGCGCCATTCGCGGCCTGATGGAAGAGCGGATGGACCCGGTCCTGTTCGGGCTCTCCTATGATTATGTCGGCGACCTCGCCGAAACGGTGAGCCTCGTCTGGCAAGGCCAGCACGGGACAAACCGCTCGCCTCCCCTTGCCGAAATCGTGGAGACGCTGGAGACGGCAACACGCGCCGAGGCGCCGCGCCTCGTGGCGAACTGGCTGGACGGGCTGGACGTGACGGGGCGCTGGGCGCTGCTGAAGCTGATCATGGGGGGCCTGCGCATCGGCGTCTCGGCGCGCATGGCCAAGACCGCGCTGGCGCAGATGGGCGATGTCGACGTGACGGAGATCGAAGAGATCTGGCACGGGCTTGCCCCGCCCTATGAGTCGCTGTTCGCCTGGCTCACCGGGCAAGGCGAGCGGCCGTCGCCGGATATTGCCGCGCCGTTCCGGCCGGTCATGCTGGCCCATCCGCTGATCCCGAAATCGGAGCGCGATGCGCCTGACGCCGTCGACCCCGGACTGATCACGCCGGAGAATTTCGCAGCCGAATGGAAATATGACGGCGTGCGGGTGCAGGCCTCCTCAGAGCGCGGTATACGGAGGATCTATACACGGACGGGCGACGACATTTCCCACAGCTTCCCCGATGTGCTGGCCGCGATGGATTTCGAGGGAACGCTCGACGGCGAACTGCTCGTGCGCGGCGAGGACGGCAACAGCGTCGCGCCGTTCAATGCGCTGCAGCAGCGGCTCAACCGCAAGACGGTCACCAAGAAGCAGATGGACAGCCACCCGGCCTTCATCCGGGCGTATGACCTGCTGCATGACGGCGGCGCAGATCTTCGCAGTCTGACCTTCCGGCAGAGGCGCGGCGCGCTGGAAGACTTCGTCGGCCGGCATGGCTCTGCCCGGCTCGATCTTTCGCCGCTGGTTCCGATCAGCGATCTTGCCGCGCTGGACCGGCTGCGGATGAACCCGCCGGCACCGGAAATCGAGGGCCTGATGCTGAAGCGCTGGGACAGCCCCTACCTGGCAGGGCGCCCTGCGGGACAATGGTACAAGTGGAAGCGCGACCCGTATCTGGTCGACGCCGTGCTGCTTTACGCCCAGCGTGGTCATGGGCGGCGCTCCGGCTTCTATTCCGACTTCACTTTCGGCGTCTGGAAGGACGATAACCTGACGCCAGTGGGCAAGGCCTATTTCGGTTTCACGGACGAGGAGCTGAAGGAACTCGACAAATTCGTCCGTGCCAACACGATCGAGCGCTTCGGGCCGGTGCGGTCGGTGACGCCACAGCTTGTGCTGGAAGTCGCCTTCGAGGGACTGCAACGCTCGCCGCGCCATAAATCCGGCATCGCCATGCGGTTCCCGCGCATCAACCGCATCCGCTGGGACAAGCCGGCGAACGAGGCCGACCGGCTGGAAACGCTGGAAGCGCTGCTGTCCGAATAGGCCAAGAGAAAAGGGCCGGACGTTTGCACGCCCGGCCCCCGAAGTTCAGGACTTCGTCTGTGATCAGACGGATTCCTTCAGTTCTTTTGCGACGCGGAAGGCGACCTTCTTCGAAGCCTTGATCTTGATGGCTTCGCCCGTTGCCGGGTTGCGGCCCATGCGGGCCGGGCGCTTGCGCACTTCCATCGTGCCAAGGCCGGTGAAGCGGACCTTCTCGCCTTTCTTGAGGCGTTTCGTCGTGCGCTCGACAAGATCGTTCAGCACGGCTTCAGCCTGCTTCTTCGTCATGCCGTGAGCGTCGGCGAGTTCAGCTGCCATTTGGCGCAGCGTAACGGTGACAACTTTTTTAGCTGCCGGCGCCGCTTTTGCGGCCGGTTTCGCAGCGGCCTTCTTGGCCACGGGTGCTTTTGCCATGAGCAAATTCCTCTGTTTGGACTCATATGAGTCGGCAGGCGAATAGCGCAAAAAAGCCCGCCTGCCTTGCTTTTTTTCAGTTGCGGCCAATTTTCTTTACAGCCGAATGCCTCAAGGAATTGGTTGATGAAATCTTACCTTCCGCTTGCCTGCCTGGTCGTTGCGCTGGTCCAGCCCTTTGCCGGCGCGCTTGCGCCTGTGCTCCACTTCGGTACGCCGATCGGGACGGCGACGCGCGGCCTTGGCGCGCCGGAACAGCCGCTGCCGGTCTTCTTTTCGATCTGGAGCCTTATTTTTGGGGCTTTTCTTGCTTTTGCGGTGATTTTCTATCGCAGGCGCGAAGCCTGGATGGCGCGGATCGCAGCCCCGCTGACGCTGGCAGGTCTTGGCAATATCCTGTGGATGCTGAGCGCCCAGCTGATCGTTTCACAGCTTGTGGATTTCGTGCTGCTGGCGCCTATCGGGATCGCCGCGTGGCTGTCTGCCGCACGGTTCGACCGCATGCGCGGCATGGGCGGAAGCCCGGAAAAACTTGTCGCGGACGCCGCGACGGGGCTGCTGTCCGGCTGGATTCTGGTGGCGGCCGCCATCTCCGTGCCGCTGGTGATTCGCGGTTTCACGACACTCGGCGCAACCGACCTGCCCTGGCAGATGCTCTGGACATCCCTCGGCATCGCAGCATTTGGCGCCTGGATGTTTGCGCGCTATGTCAGCCGCAGCCTCTGGTTTTTCGCGGCCCTTGCCTGGGGCCTTCTCGGCATTGTTGCCAATAACTGGATCGGGACCGGCATGGGGTGGCTTGCCATCATGACCGGCGTGACGGGGATACTCGTGCTGGCGCTGCGCATCTTCCGCGGCGCCGACGGCAGCCGCATCCCGGCCTGATCTGAACGGAGTAATCCCATGGACCTGTTCGCCAATATCGATTGGAACGCTGCGCTTGAAGAATACTGGCCGGTGCTGCTCGGCTACGGCCTGAAGGCCGTCGGCGCCCTCATCGTCCTCATCCTCGGCCTGCGCGTCGCCGGGTGGGTTGCCGGCACCGTGCGCAACCTGGCCGTCAAGCGCCCGAACATCGACGACACGCTGGGCAGTTTCTTCGCCTCGATCGTCCGCTGGATGCTGACTGCGGCGACGCTGATTGCGGCGCTGCAATTGTTCGGCGTGCAGGCGACGAGCTTCGTCGCCATTCTCGGCGCGATGACCCTGGCCATCGGCCTGTCGCTGCAGGGGGCTCTCGGCAATATCGCGTCCGGCATCATGATCATGCTGTTCCGGCCCTACAGTGTGGGCCAGTATGTCGAGCTTGCCGGCGAAGGCGGCACGGTCAAGGACATCAGCCTGTTCCAGACCATTCTCGCCTCACCGGACAATGTGCAGATCATCGTGCCGAACAGCCAGGCGATTTCCGGCGTCATCAAGAACTATGCAGGCTATCCGACCCGCCGCATCGATCTCGTCTTCGGCATCGACTATGGCGACGGAATCGAGAATGCGATCGGCGTGATCGAGCGGACGGTGAAGGCCAATGCCATGGTACTGGCCGACCCTGCCCCGGTGGTGCGCGTCAACACGCTTGGCGCCAGTTCCGTCGATATCATCGCCCGTCCCTGGGTGAAGACGGACGACTATTGGGAGGCCCGGTGGGCCCTGACGCAGGCCGTGAAGGAAGCGCTCGACGCAGCCGGCATCTCCATCCCCTATCCGCACCAGGTGAACATCAGCAGACAGGCCGGTTGAATGCGCCCGCGGCACATGACAGAAGGCAGGAATGAAGCTGAACATCGACACGACAGGCTGGCCGCCCTGGGCTGCTGCGATTGAACCTTTCGTGGAACGATGGGGCTTCGTGCTCCTGTCGGTCATTGGCATCTGGTTCGTTGCCGCCCTGATCCGGCTCGCCGTGCTGTTCGTCGGCAAGCGCCTCAATCCGAAGAACCGGGAATTCGAAGGCTCGACCTGGGATCTCGCGGCGTCGGTGTCGCGCATCTTTGCGCTGATCATCCTCAGCCCCATTCCCCTCGGCCTTGCCGGGTATGACTGGGAAGCGATTGTCGAGAAGCGCGGGCCGGGCGCGGTGGCCGCCGTCGCCATTCTCATCTTCGCGGTCATCATCGCCAACAGTATCGCCCGCTCGCTGCGCCGGTTCGGCCGCAAGGCCCACCAGCGCGCCGGCACGGACGACACGCTGTTCGCCTTCGCGGCCTCGATGTTCAAATACCTGATCTTCGCGGTCGCCATCGTTTTCGCGCTGACGCAGCTCGGCTTTCCGACCGCGTCGCTGGCGGCGCTGCTGGGCGCGGCCGGCCTTGCCATCGGGCTTGCCCTACAGGACACGCTGAAGGCGGTCGCGGCGGGCATCATGCTGGCGATTTTCCGGCCGTTCCGGATCGGCGATTATGTGAATGTCGCGGGCCTTGAAGGCGAGGTGACCGACATTACGCCCTTCCTCACGCAGGTGAAGCAGATCGACAACAAGATCGTCACCGTCACCAATGACAAGGTGTGGGCGGACCCGCTGATCAACTTCACGCGCCTCACCCGGCGCCGGCTCGACCTCTATTTCGACATTTCGTATGACGACAATATGGACACCGCCCTCGCCCTCGTGAAAGGCGTTGCGGCGGATCATCCGCGGATCCTGGCCAAGGACGAAATCTGGGTCGGCATCCATGCCCTTGCCTCGTCCAGCGTGCAGGTGCGCCTGCGCGCCTTCGTGCCGACGCAGGAATTTATCGACATTCGCGGCGAGATCACCAAGGCCGTGAAAGAAGCCTTCGATGCAAACGGCATCACCATCCCGTTCCCGCACCAGGTCAATGTGCCCTACAAGGGCAAGGTGGATGTGGGCGAAAGCGGCCCCATGAGCGCGCCGGGCGATGACTGAGGCGCCGCCCCCGGCCGACCCGCCTGTTTCCCCACTGCCGCCGGTGACGGCAATACCTGCAAAGCGCCCCCTGCTGCGCCGCCTGTTCGGCATCAGTTTCTGGGGCGCGCTGAAGCTGACCGGTCTCTGCATCCTGGTTGGGTTCTTTGTCATGGCGTCGAATTTCAACCCTTCCCATCCGGACACGAACATTCCGGCCGCGCTGATGGCCGTTGCGAAACAGGCGGCCGCGGCGGCAGGCTGGGCCGTCACCAATTTCTGGAAACCGGCCCTTGCCGGGGCGACGGTGGTGCTGCCGGCCTGGGTGCTCTGGCGCCTCGCGACGCTGCCCTTCCGGAAATAGGCTCTGACGCCACGTCACGGGCTGTGCGGGCCCGGCGTCCGCCCTATGATCTTCCCCATAAACAAATGGGAGGATCCGACATGGATACATCGAAACTCATGTTCCGCGACGGGCTGATGAAGGATGAGCGTATCCTGATTACCGGCGGCGGCACCGGCCTTGGCAAGGAAATGGCCGAAGGCTTCCTGATGCTGGGCGCGGAAGTGCATATCTGCGGCCGGCGCGGCGGCGTCTGCGAGGAGACGGCCGAGGAACTGATGGGCAAGCATGGCGGCAAGGTCGTGCCCCATGCCTGCGACATCCGCGTGCCGGATGCGATTTCCGACATGAACGACAAGATCTGGTCGGCGCATGGGCCGCTCACGGGCCTGATGAACAATGCGGCCGGCAATTTCATTTCGCGCACGGAAGACCTCTCCATCCGCGGCTTCGATGCGATCGCCAACATCGTGTTCCGTGGCTCGTTCTACATGACGCATGACATCGGCAAGCGCTGGATCGAGCAGAAGCGGAAGGGCAACGTGTGCTCCATCCTGACGACCTGGGTGTGGAATGGCGGGCCATTCGTCGTACCGTCGGCCATGTCGAAAGCAGCGATCAACACGATGACGCAATCTCTCGCTGTGGAATGGGGCCGCTATGGCCTGCGATTCAATGCGATTGCGCCGGGCCCCTTCCCCACCAAGGGCGCCTGGGCACGGCTCTCGCCCGATTCCGGGACAAGCAGCATGGAGCGCGGCGTGGCCAACCCGATGGGCCGCGTCGGCGAGATGCACGAGCTGGTGAATCTTGCCGTCCTGCTCATGGCGCCTGGCTGCGAGTATATAAATGGACAAACAATCGCCATCGACGGTGCTATGTATAATGCGTCGGGCGGCAATTTCTCGGCGCTCGCTGCATGGGGCGACGAGCAATGGGATGCGGCCCGCGCCGCCATTGAGGCCAGCAATGCGGAAGACAAGTCGAAGCGGACCGTCTGACCGGCCCGCCAGGCATCAGGCTTCCGGACTTTATGGAGACCCGATATGCGCCTGACGATGTCAATCCTTCCCCTCGCCCTGCTGGCCGTCGCCGGCGGATGCACAAGCGCGACCGCGCCGGACTCCTCCGTCGCAGCGGCGCTGGAAGAGGAGGTGCCTGTGGTCATCGAAACCGTGCGCGGCAACATCATCACCTACCGGAAGCGCATCGCGCTGGTGCTGCTGACCGGAGAGGGCGAAACGCTGACGGCCCGGCGCTGACTTTCCAGAACTTGCACACCGGCAGGGCCGGGGTCATGTAGTGCAGATGAGCCATGTTCGCATCGCGACATTCTACGGCCCGGAAGAGGCCTATTGCGCACGAGGCCTGCTGCAGGCGAGCGGGTTCGATGCCGTCATCCTGAACGAGCATCACCTGAACATGAACCCGGCCCTGCGCGTTGCGCTTGGCGGCTATGAACTCGCCGTGCCGGCCCCGGATGAGACGGCCGCCCGGACCCTGCTCCGGGAAACGACCATGGCACCGCCCCCGGCGGCCGACGATGACCACATCTGCCTGCGGTGCGGCGCGCGGGAACTCGTCCGCCTCAAGAACTGGCTCTGGATCCCGCTGATCGTCCAGTTCGGCATTCCTTTCATTCCTGCGCGACGGAAGCTCAAATGCCAGTCCTGCGGCTTCGTCATGCCCGGCTAGCAAGCGGTCGGCGGAGCGGCTAGGATCGCGGCGCACAACGCATCGGGATCGCGGACATGGCCGACAGCACAGACGGGATTGCGGCACTGGCCCGGCGGCTGGGCCAGATCCGCGTCCGGCATGAAGGCCTGGTCGCGGGCCTCACCGGCTCGGTCGCGTCGGGCAAGACGACGCTCGCGCGCGGCCTCGCCGATGTACTGGATGACACGTACCGTGTGGAAACCATGTCCACAGACGGCTTCCTCTATCCGAACGCTGTGCTGGCGGAGCGCGACCTGACCCTGCGAAAGGGGTTTCCGGAGACCTATGACACGGGCGCCATCGGGGACGCACTGGAAGCACTGGCGCGCGGCCAGGCGGACTTTCCGGGCTACAGCCATGTCACCTACGACATCGACCCGGCTCTCACCCGCACCATCGCGCAGCCGGACATCCTGATCCTCGAAGGCCTCGGCTTCCGCCCGCTCTCGCCGCCGCCGCGGCCCGAGCGCGAGCCGGACCTCCTGATCTATCTCGACGCGACGGAAGACGACCTGCTTGCCTGGTTCCTTGAGCGCTTCGTGCGCCTGTGGAATGCAGCGCGGGAGGACGCCACGTCTTTCTATGCAAACTTCCTGCACATGAGCGAGCCGGAACTTCTGGTGTTTGCGCAGTCCGTCTGGGAGCGGATCAATTTGCCGAATTTGCGCGAGCACATCGCACCGCTGAAGGAACATGCCGACATCGTGCTGCTGAAGGCACGCGACCACACGCTGGCGATTGTCGAAGACAGGCTCGCCTAGCCTGCGTCACTCCGCGCCGGCAAGTTCGTCGAAGAAGGCCAGCATTCCCGGATCGGTCCAGCTATCCGCCTCGATACCGCCGGTCTGTTGCAGCAGGGCAAAGGGTCTGCCGCCCGGCGCATAGAGAATGGTGATCGGCAGGCTCGCCGTCTTGCGCGTTTCGCCGACCGCCGCCAGCATCGTGTCGATGTCCGCACCGGACGCCAGCACCGGGTCAAGCACATCAAGGCTGAGCTTCATGACCGTGCGCGCTACGTCCACCGGCGTATCACGGCCGGCGATGTCGACATTCGCGGCAAGGATCGTGATGCCCTTCTCCGCATAGACCGGCTTTGCGCCGTTGAGGGCCTTCAGCTCGCCCATGCAGGGGCCGCACCAGCTGGCCCAATAGTCGACGATGACCCAGCCATCCTTTGCCGCCTCAAGGCGCGCGCCGAGGTCTCCGCCGATGCCTTCCGGCCAGTGGCTGCCCTCGGGCGCCGGCTCGGCCCAGCCGATGGTCAGGTTCCGAGTCTCTGAAAGCTGCGCCTCAGCCGGCAGGCCAAACGCCGCCAAGCCGAGCGCCGCAGCCTTGAGGCCGGCAGGGAATGAAATAAGCCGCATCTGCATCTCCGCATGGGGCCGATGCAGGATACTCTGCGCACCGGGGCGTCGCAAACCCCTTGTGCTTTGCGTTCCGGCGGGCGAAACCACTCACAAAGCCACGGCCGGCCGGCGGGGAGAGACGTGCGTGATGCAGACAGCCAATCGAGACATGTTCCCGACCGAGGCGACGTTTGCCCTCTATCCGCGTATCCGGAGCCTGCTCGAAAACGCCGCCATTGACGATGCCTTCAAGCGGCATGAGGCGCTGGCCGTGCGCGGAAAGCGCGACTACCACCTGTTCGGCCGCATCTCGATCCTGCTGATCGCGCTCAGCTCCGTCTACAATGTGGCCGAGGGGCTGGTGCTGCCGGTGTTTGCGGGCAGGTTCTATGTCGCCTTTGCGATGGCGCTCGCGGCCGCATTGGGCATCGCGTTGCAGGCCTACATCCTGTTCAGCCATGCAAAGCGCCGTTGGCTGATCAACCGGTTCGCCTGCGAGCGGCTGCGGTCGCTGAAGTTCCAGGCCTACGCCCACGCCGCGGCCGCCGCGTCTGAAGAAGACCTTGCCAGGACGGTGTCGGCGTGGACGTCCGGTGAACTTGTCCGTCTCGAGAATGAGCTGAATGCCGGCATGTCGCTGCTCGACACGTTTGTTCCTGCAAAGGCGCTGATCGCCCCGCCCTCCCCGGAGGCGCCCGGCCCGCTGGCCGCGGACGCGCTCGCAGCCTTCAAGGAACTCCGGATCGCGTATCAGGAGCGCTTTGCCGCCAGCGAACTGCACCGGCTGGGCGAAAACCGGCGCATCCTCAATTCTTCCGCGGACCTTCTCTATCTTTCCGGTGCGAGCCTCGTGTTTGCTTCGCTGATCGCCAAGATCCTGGCAGCGCCTGATATTGGCCGCTGGGCGGACTTCCTGGCCGTCACCTCATTCATTGCCGGCATTTCCAAGACGGTGCTGGAGAATGCGACCCTGAGCGACCCGTCGACAACGCGGTTCGAACGCTACCGGCAGGATATTCTCGATACGTCCTATGCTGCATCAAGCGATGCGGCGCTGGCCGAGACGGTTGTGCGGATGGAGCGGCTCGCCCTCGAAGAGCTCGACGATTTCGCCCGCGCGTCGAAGACGATCAGCTACCGCCTCTGAGCGCTAGCGCTCCGCCCACCATTCGCAGGCGCTGTCGCCCTCTTCGGTGTCGATGCGAAGGTCTGTGTCCTCGCCGCCCGTAAGGGATTTCAGCCGCTCGGCGAAGGTTTCCGCCATGGCATTGCAGGTGTCTTCCGGGATTTCTTCGGCCAGCACGATCATGGCGGCCGACCGTCCCTGCGGATCATAGGAGGCTGTCGCAATATGCTCACGGCCCGGAACACCCTCCAGCGCCCAGTCCGGCACCGGCATGTACTTTTCGGGATTGAGTTCGAACCAGGCCAGGACGGTCCTCGGGACAAAAATTTCGAGCGACAATTCTTCCCCCTCGATCGTCTGACCCGAAGCGGTGCGAACACGCTGATGCAGGCGAAAGGCCGATGTCCGGGACGTGTTGACGCGCACGGTGAATATGCCCGTTTCGCCAGCGGGCACGTCCTCGAAGGCCGGGACGACAGCGACATATCCTTCCCTGTCGGGATCGAGGTAAAGGTCGTAAAAGCCGACACCGACGCCTGCGACCGCGTAGGGGGGCACGTAATTCGATACCCGTGAGCGGAAGGCCAGTTCAATGGGTTCGCCTTCGCTCACATAGGCCAGCGTTCCCATTGCGCAGACAAACTCCAAGTCGCCGAAGCCGCCGGGGAACTGGCTCTCAAGATCGAAGCGGACATGATCGGCGTTACCCTCGATCGCCGTGGCCGTGACCGGCGTGCCGGCGCCCTGCACGATCCGTGTCGGGTCCGCACACGGATCCCACAATTCGACGCCGTCGCGCCAGGCGCGGAAGGACGTTTCATAGTCCGCCTCCGGCGCACCCCAGGACGTGACGGTCAGCACCGGATCTTCGAGCGGACCCCAGCCCTCATTCGCGACGACGATCACCCGGTAGTCGAACTGGTTTTCGCGCACCACCGGCAAGGCCGCCATGTCGGGGTCGGCCGAGATGACTTCGAACTGCAGCTCGCTGACCGGCAGCGCCGTGTCACGCGCATTGTCGACATCGACGCGGATGGAAACGAGGCTGATCGGGAAGACTGCGGAATCGAAGGGAACGCCGGAAACCTTCCGCTCGCTGCGCAAACGCTCCCGGTACGGCAGGTCGGAACGGATGGACAATGTGCCGTCGGCCGAGCGTTCCGCCTTGAAACTGGTCGCCAGCATTGTGCGGGGTGGCGGATACCCGTCATCCTCTTCGACATCGAGCGAGACGGTCGAAGACACCGCCAGCCGCTCAGCCGCGGCAACGGAATTGGGTTTTGGCCAGAAGGTCACGGCGAGGGCGAGGACGGCGAGCGCCGCCGCAAGCGGTGCCATGACACGCGGCGATTTCAGCCGGTCGACCAGGCCCGGCGGATCGACATGCGCGAGGAGGCCCGCAATATCGCGGCGGAACGTGGTGTGGTTGATCGACACGGCATTGTGGCGGACGAGCTGGGCGACGTCTTCGGGAAGATCCTCCGCACGCGGCATGGGCGCGCCATCGACCAGGACCGGAATGATCCGCAGGCCCCGCTTCAGCGCGTTCGACACTTCCAGGCGCACAAAGTCTCCCGGCAGGTCGATCCGGCGCTTGCCGTCCTTCGTCTGAGCATTCAGCCAGTTCGGCCCCATGACCACAATCATGGCGCCCGAGGCGGCAACCGTGTCTTCGATCTTGCGGACAAAATCCTCGCCCGGCGCGACGCTGTCGACATCCATGAAGATGCGGTCGCGGCCGAAGCGCGTCGTCAGGGCGTCATGGATCCGGCCCGCGACATGCGCCGTATCATCCCGCCGGTAGCTGACAAAAATGCCGCGTGCCACACCTTCCCTCCACAGGCGCAGACAATGCGCCTGTCACAGAAGTTGCGCAAGACGGGATTTAACGGCTCGGATCGATCAGGTATTTCTCGCCGGTGGCCTTGGCGTTGTAGGCATGCAGCGTCGGCAGATCGAGCGCTTCGGCGAGCGACAGCGTTTTCGTGTAATGGCTGGCGAAGGTCGTGTTCAGTTCGTCGATCACACGCTTGTACATGCGGGCGCGGGTTTCCGGGGCCGCCTTCTGGAGGAAAGGCGTCAGGAGATAGCCGCTGAGGTTCCACGAGAAGCCAAGGCCGGGCGACACGACGGTCGGCGACAGGTCCAGCCGTCCATAGATATAGACCTGCGTTTCCTGGCCTGATCCGTAGCGGGAATATTCCTTCATCTTGCGGCTGGCGGCTGCCTCCATGGCGACGAGGATCTGCCCGGCGAGCGTGCCGCCACCGATGGCGTCAAAGCCAATGGTTGCACCGGTTTCCATGATCGCCTGGATCAGGTCTTCCATGAATGTCGGCGATGTCGAATTGACGATATGCGTCGCGCCGAGGCCGCGCAGGAGCGCCGCCTGTTCTTCCTTGCGCACGATATTGACCAGCGGCACGCCGTCTTTCAGGCAGATCTTGACCAGCATCTGGCCGAGATTGGACGCCGCCGCCGTGTGCACGATGGCACTGTGGCCCTCGGCGCGCATCGTCTCCACGAAGGAAAGCGAGGTGAGCGGATTGACATAGCAGGAGGCGCCCTGCTCCGCCGTGGTTCCCTCCGGCAGCATCATGCACTGGGCGACGTTCAGGGTACGGTATTGCGAATACATCTCGCCGCCGAGGCAGGTGACCATCTTGCCCATCAGCGCCTGCGCGGCGGGAGAAGATCCTGCGGCGATCACGGTGCCGGCGCCTTCATTGCCGACCGGCAGATCCTGCCCGATGCGGGCCTTCATGGCGCGCATCCCGGCCTCAGGCACCTTCGCGGTGATCGTGGGACGGGCAGCCGTGCCGCCCTGCACCGCCGTCGACATGTCGGCGCCGCCGACGAGAAGGCCAAGGTCAGACGGATTGATGGGCGTGCCTTCGACGCGGACCACGACCTCATTCTCGCCCGGCGGCTTTACCGGCACTTCGGCGAGCGACAATTCGAGTACGCCTTCAGGCGTGATCAGTGTGCGGATCTGCAGGCCGCTTTCGGGAAGGTTTGCCATGGTCGTTTCCTCTCTCTGCCCGGTCAGGGCCTTATGATGACTTTGCCGACAACGTCGCGATCCGTCAGCATGCGCCAGGCCTCGCGCCACTCGGTCAATGGCAGTTCGGCATGGACACTGGGGCGCAGCTTGCCCGCGTCCGCCCAGGCGTGAATCGCGTCGCGGTTCTCGCGGCCCTTTTCGGGGAACTGGCGGCCATATTCGCCGGCGCGGACACCGACGACGGAGAAACCCTTGATCAGCGGCATGTTGGCGTTGATGGACGGGATGCGGCCTGAGGTGAAGCCGATGACCAGCAACCGGCCATCGAAGGCGATGCAGCGGACGCTTTCGTCGAATACGTCGCCGCCGACGGGGTCGAAGATCACGTCTGCCCCGCGACCATGGGTCAGCGTCTTTACCTTGTCGCGGAAGCCTTGCGTCGCATTGATCACATAGTCGGCGCCATAGGCGCGCACCTTGTCGAGCTTGGCGTCGGAGGCCGAGGTGGCGATCACCGTCGCGCCCAGCAGCTTGCCGACATCGACAGCCGCCATGCCCACGCCGCCGCTGGCGCCATGCACCAGCAGGGTCTCGCCCGGCTGAAGGTTGGCCCGGCGCACCAGCGCGACATAGGCTGTGAGGTAGGCCGCCGGGAAGGCGGCGGCTTCGGCAAAGCTGAAGGGTGCCGGCCGGGCAGAAAGCCCGTCTGCCGGCAGCACGGCATAGTCTGCATAGGCACCGGTCTTGTTGCCGCCGATCACTTCGTCACCGACGGCCCAGCCGGTGACACCCTCACCCAGCGCCTCGACAATGCCGGCGCATTCCATGCCCATGACGAAAGGCAGGGCCGGCTTCATCTGGTATTTACCCTGGCTCATCAGGAGGTCCGGGAAATTCACGCCGGCCGCTTTCACGCGCACCAGCACCTCTCCCGGCCCTGGCGTGGGCACGGGCATCTCCCGCACCTCAAGGCCGGAGAAATCCTCGGTAATCTGGTGGCAGACGAGCGCCTTCATGACCTGCCGCTACAGCTTGTCGTAAGTGGTGCGCACCATGTCGGCAATTTCTTCGCAGGCCCGGCGCGAGCCCGGAGAGACCAGCGTGAAGGCCGTGAACGCATGGGCGAGCGCGTCGTAGCGCTTGTGGATGACGGGCACGCCGGCCGCCTTCAGGCGCGCGGCGTAATCGTCGCCCTCATCGCACAGCGGGTCATGTCCCGCAGTGATCACGACGGCTGGCGGCAAGCCCTCGAGCGCGCCGGTCTGGCCGGGCGACAGCATCGGATCGCTCTTGTCGAAACCGGCGGGAAGGTACTGGTCCATGAACCAGTCCATCGTGTCGGTGGAGAGGGAGAACGTCGCCCCGAACTCCGCCTTCGAGGGGAAGTCCTCGACAAGGTCGACCGCCGGATAGATGAGCAGCTGCATCACGGGCAGCGGTTTGTCCTCGCGCTGCATTTCCTGCGAGATGATGGCGGAGAAATTGCCGCCCATGGAATCGCCGCCGACGGCAGCCTGCCCTTCCGGCGCGCCGAAACGGGTGGCGTTGCGCATGCCCCATTCATAGGCGGCGATACAGTCGTCGATGCCGGCGGGGAATTTGTGCTGGGGCGCGAGGCGATAGTCGATGGAGAGCACCGGGCATTTGACGCGCGACGCAAGGATCGAGCACCAGGCGTGGCAGGTTTCGAGATCACCGATAACGCCGCCGCCCATATGGTAGTAGACCATCAGCGGCGCATTCGGATCCTGGCCCTCGGGCCTGTAGGCGCGGGCTGGGATCTCGTTTCCATCCGGGCCCGGAATGGTGAGATCCTCGGTTTTCACGCCCGGCTCGATCGGCGCGGCGACTTGCGCCAGCGCGTCTCTGGTTGCGGCCTGCACGACTTCCGCCGGCAGCGTGGAGAATGGCGGGGCGTTGCGGCCGTTCCACGCGATCATCTGGAGTTGCGGCTCGAGCGTGCGCCCGCGGACCGTCAGGGGTGTGCCGCCCGCCAGCTTCACCAGGATGCCGCCCGGCAGCTTCATGACGAGCCTGGCGATGGTCTGCTGCAGGCTCATGGCCTCTCCCCTGTTGTCTTTGTTGGGAAAAGCTTAGACCTGCCCAACCCTTCCCGCCAAGGGGCGAAAAGGGTTACTTTGCGGCAAGGGCCTGGATGCTGGCGAGCAGCATACGGGACGCGAATTCCGTCGCGCCGTCCACATCCACGGGCCGGCGCTGCAGCATGACGTCACCCATTTCCCGCGCGATGCCGATGGCGGCGGCAGCAAGGTAATCGATGTCGAGGCCGGACGAGTCGTCTTCGAGGATGCGCTCAAGGTCGGCGCGGATCTCGGCCGCCGTGGCCAGCATTTCCGGCGTATCGACGCGCACGCCGATCAGGGCGAGGTGCGGGGCGCCATTGGCAAAGGCTTCCTCATTTTCCTCCGCGATGAAGGCGAAATAGGCCCGGTAGGCCTGTTTCATATAGTCTTCGGCAGTGGTGGCCCGTTCGCGCACATGGCTCAGCAGTTCGCGGTAGCGATGGGTGGAGTCTTCGGCGATGGCCTCGAAGACTTCCTCCTTCGACTTGAAATAATTGTAGAAGGTGCCCGAGGCGAGATCGGTCTCGCGGATGATGTCGCGCACGGTTGTGGCTTCATAGCCGATACGCGCGAAAACGCGCCGCCCTGCATCCAGAATAGCGCGCCGGTTTGCCGCCTTGGACCGGGCGCGCTTGCCCGGCTCCAGCACTGTCTTGGTGTCCACGAATGTGACCCTCACACTTAACCCCACGGTACGTTGAGCCGAGGCGTCATAATGTGTCAACTTTTTTCAACCGCTGAGCGGTAACAGGTCGCAATCGGGATGTTTCCCTATTGAACCCGCCGCAATCAGTAGAGCTCGTCGCGCGCATTCTGGTCGATTGCGTCGTCGATGCTGCGGGCCGGCATGTCCAGTTTCATCTGATCGCGCAGGATCTGTCCGGGGCTGGGAAAGGTTGACCGGTCGACCTGTGCGTCCGGATCCCACAGGCCAGCCCGCCTGATCGCTTTCGGGCAATGGAAATAGGCCTCTTTCACGTCGATCAGCATGACCGAGCGCGGCGGTCTTCCGTCATGGAGGAACCGGCCCATCAGGGCCTCGTCGGTCGACATGCGCGCGAGGCCGTTGACCCGCAGGCAGTCTTCGAAGCCCGGAATGAAGAACAGGAGCCCGACGCCCGGCCGGGCCGTCAGGTTGCTCATCGAGTCCAGCCGGTTGTTGCCGGGACGGTCCGGCATGGCGAGGGTGTGCTCGTCGATCACGTGGACGAAGCCCGGCTCCCCGCCACGGGGCGAGACATCGCAGAGGCCGTCCTCGCCGGACGTGCCGATGCACAGGAAGGGCGAGAGGCCGATGAAGCGGGAGAAGTGCACGTCGATGTGCGCGATGTCCTTGCCGACTGCCCCGCCGGACGGCTGCTGGTAGACGGTGCGGAGATCCGCGGCTGTGCTGAGTGTCGACATGGCTTTCTTCCTTCGGCTTATCCGGCCTCTGCAACGGCACTCAGCGTCTTTCCGAGCGCGCCTTCCAGTTTCAGCTGGCGCATCGTGTTCAGGGCGACGCCGAACGCGACGCGCAGGGCGATCAGGATCAGCACGCCGAGCAAGGGCTGGCCCAGCGCCAGCATCAGGCCGGCGCCAAGAATGATCGCCACATGCAGGGTCACGATCCGGCCGTAAGGCGCGAACATTTCCACCATCGGCGAAGCGGTGCGGAAGTCGCCCCTGATGATGAAGTCGGCGATATAGAACACGGCATTGACCGCCGCGATGGCGGTGACGAACCAGATCATGTGCGGCGCGGTGCCCATCGCCCAGTGGACAAGCGACAGGGGGCCGCCGCCGAACGGGTCGGCCGTGTCACTGCCGGACATGGCCTGCAGGAAGATCCCGTGGCCGAAGCAGAACATGCCGTAATGGATGCAGAAGAAGGGCACGATGAACAGGCAGATGCCGAGATTGGCGATATTGCCTGCCACCGACCCCAGCATGCGCAGCACGGTGAACCCGCCGATGACGAGGTTTTCCAGCCAGTAGAGCGCGACCAGCGGCGTTGCGCGCCAGCCGAACAAAAGGATGGCGACGATCGGCAGCAGGTCCACCGCCAGGGCAAGCCAGGCGAGCGGATCGCGATAGGTCCGGAGGAACAGTTCCGGATCGAAAAACCGGTTCATTCAGGCACGCCCTTTGGCACCAGCACCGGCATCGGCAGGTCTGTCCGCGTGTAGACGAATTCGTGCCCCGGCCCCCAGCCGTCAGGCCCATGGAATTCCGAGACGCTGGACAGGGTGCCGTCGGGATTGATGCGGCCGGTGGAGCGGACCTTGTCGATATGTTCGAGGCCTTCGAGCGCTTCCTCGGCAAACCAGCTACCGTCTTCATTGATTTCGAAACTGCCGGAGGTGCGGAAGCCCGCACTGGTGATGTAGACATAATCGAGCGCGCCGGATTCGTTGTTGACCTGGATATAGGTGACGCCGCCATAGGAACCGTCCTCGATCACGTGGCGGTTGACGAGCACGCTGCCGCCCAGATCCCAGTACCATTCCGAATAGTCCGCCGGCTGGCCGTGTTCCTTGTCGCGCGTGCCCGGCTCACCGCGCCAGCGCGTGCCGACGAGCGCCGCGAGGGGGCCGAAATCCTCTGCGAACGGGCTTTCGGCAAACGTATAGGACTGGGACGCTGACGGAACATCCGATGCCGGAACCGGGGGCGTCTGGCAGGCGCCGAGCGCAATCAGCACCGCGCCTGAAAGCCAGAGATTACGCATGTTTGTCCCCTCCCCCTGATTCAGCTTCCTGCGTCAGGATCATAGGCGGGAAATTCGAAGGGGTCACGCGGGTTGAGGCCCTTGGAGCCTTTCGGGTTGTTGTAGTTGCCGGTCAGGATTTCATAGTGGAGGTGGATCGCGGTGGCGTTGCCGCTCTGGCCCATCATGCCGAGCGGCTGGCCGAAGCCGATCTCGGCGCCCGCCTCGATGCCGTCGGCAAAATAGGCAAGATGCGCATAGCGGGTGTAGACGCCGCCGCCATGGTCGATCAGCACCATGTTGCCATAGCCGGTCGAGACGCGCGCTTCGAGGATCGTGCCGGGCGCGGCGGAATAGATCGTGCCCGCCGGAATGGATTGCAGGTCGATGCCGTCATGCTTGCGCGCAGACCGGATGCCGAAGCCGGACGAGAGGCACACATCATTGGCCGGCGCCGTCGCCAGCACGATGGACCCGACAACGATGATCGGCTTGTAGTTCACCACCCAGAAATCGCCGTCCATGTCGGGCGCGTTGGTGACATAGATGCCGCCGCACGAACGCAGATAGGCATTCGGCTGGAAGGTGCCCTGCGGCTGTACCTCGCCATGCGGCAGCGGCGCGGCCTCACGCGGGAGGCTCCGCACCTCGACGGGCGCCGGCGTGCTGGCGCAGGCGCCGAGCAGAGCCAAACAGATCGCAGCCCCCAGCCGCCGGATCACGCGCTCACCCGGGCACGTTTGGTGCCGCGTTCGATTTCTTTCATCAGATCCCTGCAATAGGCGTTGAAGTCCACCTGCATCCGGTGGCGCGGGCTGTCGTAGAAATGGCCGAGATGTTCCTTCTCGTCTGCCACGATGATGCGCTCCATCTCGTCCGGTTTCGGGAAAGCATAGTCGCCCGTGATGGCGAGGGCGACCAGCTTTGACTGTTGCTCCGCAAAGTTCACGAGCGTCGGCAGGGGCTGGGCGAGGCCGAGGAAGAAGATCGTCTCGCGGCCGGGCTTCACCATGCGCTTGTAGAGCGGGAAGACGTTATCCTTCGGCGTCAGGTCGTCCTGCTTCAAGAACGGGAAGGTGACGTTGTAGCCGGTCGCCCAGACGATGGCGTCGATCGCTTCCCGGGTGCCGTCGGTGAAGACGACGCCGTCACCGTCGAGACGGTCGATGCCGGGCTTCGGGATGATGTCGCCGCAGCCGACGCGGGTCAGGAATTCGCCGGAGACGGAGGGGTGGCCCTCCAGCGGCTCATGGTCCGGCTTCGGCAGGCCATAATCCTCCATCATGCCGATGGTTTTCTTGAGCTTCGCGCGCGCGAGCTTGCGGCCGATGCCGGCCGGGAGCCAGGCCGGCAGCACTGCTTTATCGGCGGGCTTGCCGTCGATATATTTCGGCATCACCCAGACGCCGCGGCGCATGGAAATGTAAAGTTTCGAGGCGAGCGGGCGCTGGGCCAGCTCCGATGAAATATCCATCGCCGAGTTGCCTGCCCCGACGATCATCACCTTCTTGCCGCGGAAGTCATATGGCTCGAACGGGTCGGTATAATTGTGGGAGTGGACCTGGTAACCGTCGAAATGGCCGGGATAGCTGGGCTTGCGGGCATCCCAGTGATGGCCATTGGCGACCGCGACGAAATCGTACTCACGGCTTTCGCCCGTCGACAGGGTGACTTTCCAGCGCCCGCCCGGCAGGTCGGCCACATCGGTCACGGCCGTGTTGAAGGTGATCGTCTCGCGCAGGCCGAAATGGTCGACATAGTCATGGAAGTACTGCAGCAGCTGGGCGTGGTGCGGAAAATCCGGCCAGTCCTCCGGCACGGGATAATCCTCGAAGGCAAGACGCCATTTCGACGTGTCGATGTGCAGGGACTGGTAGCAGGACGAGGCGCCGTTCGGGTTCTTGTAGTACCAGTTGCCGCCGATATCGTCCGACATCTCGAAACAATCGTAAGGCAGGCCGTAATCCTTCAGGCGCTTGGCCATGGTAAAGCCGGAGCAGCCCGCCCCGATGATGCAGGTCTTCGGCTTGCCAGGCCCGTCGAACGCCATCAATTCCTCCTGACCTCAGGTCATGTGTATGTCTTTATGGCCCCAAGTGTTATCCGAGCTGCAAGGCACGTCAAATGAAGAGACCCCAAGATGAGCGATGACGCCGCGACACTCCCGGAACCCTGGCAGGTAATGGCCGAGAATTGCGATGTGATCACATCGGTGATCCCGTGGGGGCGGCGCCTCGGCTTCCGCATCACGCGGGTGGAAAAGGGGCATGTCTGGGGCCTGCAGCCCTGGAAAGACCGGCTGGTGGGCGACCCGGACACGGGCGTCATTCATGGCGGCGTGCTGACGGGCTTCCTCGACAATCTGTGCGGCCCGGCCGCGATGTCGGCCCTGTCCACGCCGCACTTCGTGGCGACGCTGGACCTGCGCATCGACTATATGCGCCCGGCCGATCCGCGCCGCGACATTATCGGCGAGGCGGAATGCTATCACCTCACCCGCAATATCGCCTTCACCCGCGCCTGGGCCTATCACGAGAACCGCGACAAGGTGATCGCAACGGCGGCGGGGGCCTTTGCGATCAACAAGCCGCGCAGCGTCGAAAGCATGAGAGAACAATATGGCCAGTGACACCGACCTCAGCCGCGCCGAGGAAGTCGCTGCCTTCATCGCCCGCACGCCGCTGGCGCAGGAAATCGGCATGCGCTGCGAAGTCATGGGCGACGAGATGACGGCCATCGTGCCCTTCCAGGAAAAGCTGATCGGGAATGTCGCGATCCGCGCCCTGCATGGCGGCATGATTGGCGCCTTCCTGGAACTGACGGCGCAGGCGCAGGTGTTCCTTGTGGCTGACCATCTGAGCCACCCGCCGCGACCGATCAACCTGACGATCGATTACCTGCGCCAGGGCCATGCGAAGGATCTCTATGCCCGTGCGACCATCACCAAGATGGGACGGCGCATGTGTTCGGTGCAGGCCGAAGCCTGGCAGGACGAGCGCTCCAAACCCGTCACCACCCTGCTCGCACATTTCATGGTGGGCGGGGATTAGGACGGGGATAAACCGCGCCTTCGGGCTCCGGTAAATCCTACGCTGAGGCTACGGGAAGGCTCCGGCCACGGGATTCGTAGGAAAAAGCCGGTGTTTCCGGCTGGGCGGCATGGTGAAGGCGGAGACGCGGTTCGAGCCGGGGCTCGGCTGCACGCTGGTGAAGCCATAACGGACAGCTGGCGCGGATTAGTTCTTCGAATCGGGCCGCGAGAGGGCGACCGGCTTGCCGCCGAAGGCACCGGTATATTCCGGCTTCAGGAAATCGCGGAAGTCTTCCTGCGGGATGGCGACATGATAGGCGCCTTCCGCATACGAACCGATTTCGTAAGGGCCGAAATGGATGACATAGCCGCCGAGCTTGCCGGCCTCGTCTGAGGCGATGAGGCTGATCTGGCCACCTTTCACCATGTCGGGCGTGACGGCATCCTGCGCCTCGCCGAGGAAGGTGTCGTAGGCGGCTGAATTGTTTGTCTTGAACACTTTTTCGCGCGCGATGCCTTCATGGATGGGTGCCATCTGGGCGGCGATCGCCGCGGCAGGATCGGTGAAGAGGTCAGCCAGGCGCAGTTCGTCGCCGGTGATCGTGCTGTAGATGCGCCCGTCGGTGAAGTAATTGCCGTGCGCGCCGCCGGTATAGGAATACTGGAAGCCTTCAAGGCCCGCGAGGCCGCCGGCCGCGCCGGTCAGCTTCCAGTCGATGCGCAGACCATAGGGGCGGAAATAGTCCGGGTCCGCCTCTTTATAAGCGGCGGCGTCTTCCTCGGTCGCCGTGAGGCGGATGCGGGCGTCTTCGACAAGGTCCATCGCCATGGCGGGTGCGTAAGCGAAGACGCCCTCGTCAAAGGTGATGTCGGCCTTGACGAGGTCATTGTCGAGCGAGATGGCGCGCGGCAGGTCCGCGATGTCGGTCGTGTGCGGATCGGGCAGCACGGTCTGCGCCGATTCCAGCTGGGCGACGGGCTCCTCCCCCTCTGCCGCGCCTGCGGGTTCGGCGGCGCCCGGCGGGTCGGTCGCCACCGGGGCGGGCTGCTTCTTCCCGCACGCGGCAAGCGCGAGCAGGAGCGCGGCGGGTAAGAGGAGGGTCTTGCGCATATGTTGACCCTACAGGCTGAGGAGTTCGGCGTCACCGCCCTGGGCTGTGATATTCACCGTGACCGCCCGTTCCGTGGCGAAACGGTGGAGATAGCGCGGCCCGCCGGCCTTCGGCCCGGTGCCCGAAAGCCCCTCACCGCCAAACGGCTGGACGCCAACCACGGCGCCGATCATCGAGCGGTTGACATAGCAATTGCCCGCCGGGACCGCGGCCTGCACCGCCCTGTGGAAGCTTTCGAGGCGCGAATGGATGCCGAGCGTCAGGCCGTAGCCTTTCGCATGCAGCGCCGCGCCGACCTTTGCGACATCGTCCGGATCGTAGCGCAGGACGTGCAGGATGGGGCCGAATTTTTCTTCCGTGATCTGATCGAGAGAGGAAAGCTCGACGAGGGCCGGGCCGAAGCCGTAGCCTTCGCGGCCCATGGCGCCGGGGTCGACCTGGTGCAGGATCTTCGCCTCGCTGCGCATGGCGTCGAGGTGAGATTGCAGCACTGAGCGGGCCTCTGCGTCGATCACCGGGCCGACATCCGTGTCCGGTTGCGACGGGTCGCCGAGCTTCAGCTGGTCCATCGCACCTTTCAGACCGTCGATCAGGCTGTCGGCGGTGGCCTTCGGCAGGAAGGCGATGCGCAGCGCCGAGCAGCGCTGGCCGGCCGAACCGAAGGCCGAGAGGATCATGTCGTCGATCACCTGCTCGCGCAGGGCTGTCGTGTCGACGAACAGGCCATTGAGGCCGCCGGTCTCGGCGATCAGCGGGATGATCGGGCCGTCGCGGTGGGCCAGCGTGCGGTTGATGAGGCGCGCGGTGCCTGTGCCGCCGGTGAAGCAGACGCCGGAGACGCGGAGGTCTGCGGTGAGTTTCGCGCCGACCGTCTCGCCCCTGCCCGGCAGGAGGTGGAGCGCATCCGCCGGCAGGCCGGCCTTGTGGTAAAGCTTCACCGCCTCGAAGGCGATGAGAGGCGATTGTTCGGCAGGCTTGGCTACGACCGTGTTGCCCGCGGCGAGCGCGGCGGCGATCTGGCCGGTGAAGATGGCGAGCGGGAAGTTCCAGGGGCTGATGCAGCAGAACACGCCTCGTCCGTGCAGGGAGAGATGATTGGTCTCGCCCGTCGGGCCCGGCAGGCGGACGGGGCCGGCAAAATCCTTCTCGGCCTGGGCGGCATAGTAGCGGAGAAAGTCGACCGCCTCGCGCACTTCGGCGATGCCGTCTTCCAGCGTCTTGCCGGTCTCCTGCGCCATCAGGGCCATGAGGCGACGCGTGTTGGCTTCGAGGGCGTCGGCCATGGCGCGCAGGTGCGCGGCCCGTTTCGCGCCGCCCAGCCTGTCCCATTCCGGCTGGAAGGCGGTGGCGGCCGTCAGGGCACGGTCGATTGCAGCGTCATCGGCTTCCTTGCAGGCGCCGACGATAGTTTCGGTGTGCCAGGGCGCGCGGACAAGGTCTCCGCCGCCCGTATCGGCTTTGCCGGAAACGATTGGGCCGGCGGCGATGGCCGGGCTGTCGCGGAACTTGCGCATCTCGGCGGCGACCGTGTCGCGCGTTGCTTTCTGCGAGAGGTCCATGCCGGCAGAGTTGCGGCGCTCCGGGCCATAAAGGCGCGGCGGCGTCGGGATGCGCGGATGGCGGCGGGGGCCCGCTTCGACCTTGGCGATCGGGTCGGCGACGACCTGTTCGGCCGGCACGTCGGGGTCGAGGAAGGAATGCACGAAGCTGGTATTGGCGCCGTTTTCGAGCAGGCGGCGGACGAGATAGGGCAAGAGGTCTTCATGCGCGCCGACGGGGGCGTAGACGCGGACGCGGTTGCCCGCGCCGGCCGCGTCATAGAGCGGCTCGCCCATGCCGTGCAGGCGCTGGAATTCGAAGCCGGTGACGCCCATTGCTTCGGCCATCAGGTCGACGGCGGCGAGCGTGTGGGCGTTGTGGGTCGCGAATTGGGGATAGAGGACGGGGCTCGCCTCGAGCAGGGCTTTCGCACAGGCGAGGTAGTGGAAGTCCGTGCCCTGCTTGGTGGTGAAGACCGGGAAGTTCGGGTCGCCCTCGACCTGGGCGCGCTTGATCTCGCTGTCCCAGTAGGCGCCCTTGACGAGGCGGACCATGAAGCGCTGGCGCGTTTCACCGGCGAGCGCCTTCAACCGCTCCACCACGCCGCCCGCGCGCTTCTGGTAGGCCTGCACGGCAAGGCCGAGGCCGGTCCAGCCCTTGAGGGACGGCTCGCGGGCGAGGCGTTCGAACAGTTTGAGGCTGATGACGAGGCGGTCGGCTTCCTCCGCATCGAGACAAAGATTGATATTCGCCTTCGCCGCCTGTTCGCAGAGGGCGAGGACATCCGGATACATTTCCGCCATCACGCGCGCCTCGTTGACGGCCTGGTAGCGGGGATGCAGGGCGGAGAGCTTGACCGAGACGCCATTGGCGTGTTCCGGCGCGACGGCGGGATCCTTGTCGGCGGCGACGGCGTCGATGGCGTTCTGGTAGGCCTTGAGATAGCGGGCGGCGTCGGCCGCGGTGCGGGCACCCTCCCCCAGCATGTCGAAACTGAAATGTGCCGCTTCGCCAGCCTTCACCATCCGGCTGCCGCGCTTGATGGCATCCTTCACGTTCCGTCCAAGGACGAATTGTTCGCCCATGATACGCATGGCCTGCATCATGGCGGCGCGGATCACCGGCTCGCCGCTCTGGCGGATGAGGCCGCCGATGAAAGAGGCCGGACCCTTGTGCGCCGCGGCCGGCACGCCGATGACACTGCCGGTCAGCATGAGGCCCCAGGTGGAGGCATTGACCAGCCAGGATTCGGACTGGCCCTGATGGGCCCCCCAGTCGCCGGAGCGGATCTTCTCGGCAATCAGCTCGTCGCGGGTCGCCGAATCAGGCACCCGCAGCAGCGCCTCGGCGAGGCACATGAGGGCGAGGCCCTCGGCATTCGACAGGCCGAATTCCTCAAGGAAGCTTTCCATCATGCCCTTGCGCCGGCCCTTGGCGCGCGCGGTCTCGACCAGGTCGAGCGCGCGGCGGCGAGCGGCCTGGCGCAGATCGTCGCTGAGCGGCGCCTGTTTCAGCAGGGTTTCGAGCAGGGCCTCTTCATCGGCGAACTTCGAATCGTCAAGGCTGTCCCAGTCGAGGGCGGGCGGGAGATGCGTGTCGGGCATGCAGGGTTCCGGTAAATCGAATGAACGTAACCGTTTGAGGAGGCTTTCCGGAATGTCCTGCCCCGCTTCACACGGTTTCCGGGCACAGCTATATCGCCTTGCGCCGCCGGACGCGAGGGGGCGAGCAGTAAACGAGGCCTTTACGCCTCTCCCCAAGCTCGCCATGTTGCGGCCGGGCGGGTAGATGATGATGGAGTCCTCATGCGGATCATGCTGGTGACAGACGCCTGGGAGCCCCAGGTCAATGGCGTCGTGCGCACCATGAAACGCGTGATCGCCGAGACAGAGGCCATGGGCCATGTCTGGGAAGTCGTGCATCCGGGGCAGGGTTTCATGACCATGCCGCTGCCGACCTATCCGGAGATCAAGCTGGCCCTGTTCGCGCGCGACGAGATCGAGGAGCGGTTCCGCGAATTCGAGCCGGACGCCGTACACATCGCGACCGAAGGCACGCTGGGCATGGCGGGGCGCGCCATGTGCCTCAGCATCAAGCACCCCTTCTCGACCGCCTATCACACGCGATTCCCCGAATACGTGTCTGCGCGCCTGCCGATCCCGGTGGCATGGGGCTATAATTTCGTGCGCTGGTTCCACAAATATTCCGGCAAGGTGATGGTGCCGACGCCTTCCATGGTGGAGGAGCTGCAGGCGCAGCGTTTTATCAATCTTGTCGCCTGGGGCCGCGGCGTGGATACCGACCTCTTCAACCCGCACCGCCGCATCGAAGCGGGCGAGCCCGGCGACCCGTTCGAGGGCATGGCCCGGCCGATCTTCCTGAATGTCGGCCGCGTGGCAGTGGAAAAGAATATCGAGGCCTTTGCCGAGCTGGACCTGCCGGGCACCAAGGTGATCATCGGCGCCGGACCGCAGCTGGAAGAGCTGAAGCGGAATTATCCGGAAGTGAAGTTCCTCGGCGCACGGTTCAACGAGGATCTCGCGACCTGTTATGCGAGCGCCGACGTGTTCGTGTTCCCGAGCCTGACCGATACGTTCGGCCTCGTGGTGCTGGAAGCCATGGCCTCGGGCACGCCGGTCGCAGCCTTCGAGGCGACGGGGCCGCGCGACGTGATTCCGGGCTCGAATGCCGGCACGATCACGCCGGTGGGCGGCGACCTTGCCGCCGGGGCGAAAGCCTGCCTCGACCTCAGCCGCGCGACCTGCCGGGAGTATGCCGAAGGCTATAGCTGGCATGCCTGCGCCTCGGCCTTCATCGAGAACCTGCAGCCGCTGCCGGCCCCGGCGCGCAAGCGGTTCTGGCAGAAAATCCGCCTGCGCCGCCGCAAGAAGCCGATCGAGCTGGTGATCCCGCCGCCGCTGAACATGGGCCCGACGCGCAAGGTCAAGGACAAGGACGAAGACGCCTAGTTGCCCGCCTTGCCGCCTGCAGAAAGTGTGGCGGCCTGCGCCTGGACGGCGGTGCGGTCTTCATCCGTCAGCGGAATAAGTCCCTTTTCCAGCAGGTAGCCGTCCGGCCCCATGGCGCTGTCGGAGACGAATTCACGGGCAAATTCCGCAAGGCCGGGCACCTGGCCGAGATTCTGGCACTTCACATAGACGTACATGAGGCGCGAAAGGCCATAGGTGCCGGACTTGATGTGGTCGAAGTCCGCTTCGACCCCGGCGAGGCGCGCCGCCTTCACCCGGTCGGTATTCCGCTCAAGGAAGGAATAGCCGAGCACGCCGATGGCGCCCGGCGTTTTCAGCAGCGACTGGATGATCGCGGCATCGTTCTCGCCGAAATCGATCCATGCGCCATCCGCGCGCAGGGCATGGGCGCGCTCGCGGAAGGCGGCCTCATCGCTGGCGAAGAGGGCCTGCATCTGCGGATCGGTGAGCGCGCCGATCTCCATGCCCAGCTCGACAAAGGCGTCGCGCGTGCCGGAGGTCGGCGGCGGGCCGAGCACGAGGATGGGCTCGTCCGGCAGGTGCGGCGCGACATCGTGCCAGGTCTTGTTCGGGTTGGGCGTGAAGCCGCCCTGCCCGTCCGGCAGGTCCATGGCGAGGGCGCGGTAGAGTTCCGCCTTGGTGAGATCGAAGTCCGGGCCGGACCTCGAATTGGCAATGACGATGCCGTCATAGCCGATGCGGATTTCCTCAAGCCGGGTGACGCCGTTTTCTGCACAAAGGGCGCGCTCGCTGTCCTTGATCGGGCGGGAGGCATCCGACACCGAGGCGTGTTGCGGCCCGGTGCCGGCGCAGAAGGCCTTGAAGCCGCCGCCCGTGCCGGTCATTTCGACGATCGGGGTGGGAAAGTCCGTGACCGCGCCGAATTGCTCGGCCACGGCATTGGCGAAGGGGCCGACCGTGGAGGAGCCAACAATCCGGATCTTTGGAACATCTCCGGACGTGATCGGCGGGACCAGAATCTGGTCACCGGTTTCGAGGGTCGACAGGTCGGTCCGGCCGCAGGCGGCCGCCCCGCAAAAAAGGAGGCTTGCGAGCATAAATTTTCTTAATGCGCGCATGACGCGAAACTTTCCCTGTTTCTGCAGCAAATAATTGGATTTGTTCGGATTCCCAACAGCGATACTCACATGCCGTGACCCTGTCGCGTCGCCTTTGTGAACCTTTTGCGACGCAAACTTCAGCCAGACCAAAATTTTCTCTTGCGTGCCCGGTATTTGTCCACTACATCCCCCCTCGAAAATTGAGATGTGGCGGACACTCTGCGCTAACCCGGTCATCGGGGGCCCCCGTACTAACGCCCAAAGCTGGTTAAAAGCCCTTTGGAGGTTAGGTGTCATGCACACTTATGCTACCCCAATTCATGTTGTGCGCGAGTCCCAGCCGGACCTGCCCGTATGGTGTTTCCGTCCTGAGCGCGTGACTGCGGCTGCCCGCTGGTTCCGCGACTCGTTCCCGGCCGAGCCGTTCTATGCCGTGAAGGCAAACCCCGGCGAGCACGTCCTCGACGCGCTGTGGGCCGGCGGCGTGCGCAGCTTCGACTGTGCCTCGGACACCGAGATCGAACTGATCCGCACACGGTTCCCGACCGCGCGCATCGCCTTCCTGCACCCGGTGAAGAACCGCCGCGCCATTGCCCGTGCCTATCACGAGTTCGGCGTGCGCATCTTCGTCACCGACACGATGGCCGAGCTGAACAAGATCCTCGAGGAGACGGGTTTTGCGAAAGACCTGACCATCATCGTGCGCATCGCTGTCTCGTGCGACGGCGCAGCCCTGCCGCTGGCCGGCAAGTTCGGTGCAAATGCGGACGATGCCGCCGAGATCCTGCGCGAAGCCCGCCGTCATGCCGACGAGCTGGGCGTGTCGTTCCATGTCGGCAGCCAGGCGCTGAAGCCGACGGCCTGGGCGACCGCGATGGCGGACGTTTCGCGCATCATCATCACGGCCGGTGTCACGGTCGACATCGTGGATGTCGGCGGCGGCTTTCCGTCCGTGTACGCTGACGGCGCCCCGCCGGCCCTCGAAGCCTATGCCGCCATGGTCGAAGCCTCGTTCGAAAACATGTTCGTTCTCGAAAACGCCGAACTGTGGTGCGAGCCGGGCCGCGCGCTGGTCGCCGAGTCGGAAAGCCTCTTGTGCCGCATCGAGCTGAACAAGGACGGCGCGCTCTACATCAACGACGGCTCCTATGGCGCCCTCTACGATGCGGTGCACGAGCGCTGGCAGTTCCCGATGCGCGCCATCGCCGGCAACGGCCGCAAGCTGCGCGGCCTCAAAGCCTACCGCGTCTACGGCCCGACCTGCGATTCGACCGACAAGTTCCCCGAGGAAATCCTGCTGCCGGCAGGCCTGACCGAGGGCGACTATATCGAGTTCGGCAACCTCGGCGCCTATGGCCGCGCGATGTCCAGCCGCTTCAACGGCTTCGGCGAAACCGAAGTGGTGGAAGTGAAGGATGCGCCCTGGCCGAGCCTTTACGGCGCGGTCGGTGCGGAAGTCGTGTCCATCGGCTCGATCGCCACGCTCTGAACATCGGGAAAGCCGTATCGCCTGAGGACGAGCGCGAGATCCGCCTCGTCTTCCGGCGGGCTGGTCAGGAAAGCCTGACCGCCGACGCCGCGCGCCTCAGTCTCTTCTGGCAGGACACGGATGGTCTGGCGCGCGATCGCGGCGCCGGAGTCCACGTAGCTGACGGGCTGGGGCGCGCTGGCGATGAGCTGGCCGCGCACAAGCGGGAAATGCGTGCAGGCAAGGACGACCGTGTCGATCTTCTCGCCGCCGGGCGATTCGAACATCGGCGCCTGGGCTTCGGCAAAGCGGTCGATATGGATGTCCTCGCCGCGCGCATGGGCTTCGGCGAGGCGGACAAGTTCGATACTGCCCTGCATGATGACATGCAGGTGGCCGGCGAATTTCTCGATCAGCTCTGAAGTATAGGCGCGGCGGATCGTGCCCGGCGTCGCGAGGAGGCCGACCGTGCCGGTCTGTGTCAGGGCCGCCGCCGGCTTGATCGCCGGCACGGTGCCGACGACCGGGATGTCGAGCACAGCACGCACCTCCGGCAGGGCAAGGGTGGAGGCGGTGTTGCAGGCGATGACGAAGACATCCGGCCGGACGCGGTCGCAAAGCGCTTTCGCCACTTTCGGCAGGCGCTCGCGCAGGGCCTCGTCCGACTTGTCGCCATAGGGGAAGAAGCCGGAATCGGCGGCATAATGGACGCCGAGCGCCGGGCCGAGCGCGCGGATCTCCTCCGCCACGGTCAGGCCCCCCACCCCGGAATCGAAGACCAGCACCCGCCCGCGGGCAGGAGACGGCACGAAATGATTGGGCAGCGATTCAGGCATGATCCCAGCCTAATCGCATTCGCAAACGGCGAAAACGGGGCAACATTGTTGTGACTTTGCCTGACGTGTCGAGCCGGTGTATCCATCACGGCAGATGACGATGTTTCGCAGCATCCTGTTGACGGGCCTTATCCTGTTCTTTGCCGCACAGCAGGCGCTGTGTGCCTGTGCGCTGGCCGGCACGCCGGAGCCTGCGGGCATGGCCATAACGCACGAGATGGCTGGCGGCCATGCCTGCGAGGAGGCCGGTGCGCCGGTTCACGATGAGTCGACCTGTCCGCACTGCCAGTCAGGCAAGGCGCCGCTGTTCCAGATGGTGCAGCCGGCACCGGCACCGGTCATCCTCGCGGCGCCAACGCCGGTCCTGTTCCAGATGGTGGAGGCCATCGGGCCGCCTTCGTTTGATGCCGGTCCCGCGCCGCGGCAGGCCTATGAATCGCACGCCCCGCCGCGACGAACACCGCTGCAGCTGAAGACCCGCTTCCTGAATTGAGACCGGACGGCCCGGCGCGCCCCTGACGGCGCGCGCCTCGCTTCTCCCGTTTTCCGATTCAGAAGGATTTCCATGTTCAGCCGACGTCTTTTCCTGCAGGGCGGCGCCCTTACGGGCCTCTCGTCCCTGCTGCCCGCCACGCTCCTGCCCGCATGGGCGCGCAGCGCCAGCGGCGGCAATACCGGCCTCAGGCCGGACACCGCCACGGAATTCAATCTCTCCGTCGGCCGCTTCCCGGTGCAGATCGACGGGCGCGCCGGCGAAGCGGTGGGCGTCAACGGCACCCTGCCCGCGCCGCTGATCCGGTTTCGCGAGGGCGACGAGATCACGCTCAATGTCACCAATACGCTGGAGGAAGATACCAGCATCCACTGGCACGGCTTGCTGGTGCCGTTCCAGATGGACGGCGTGCCGGGCGTGACCTTTCCCGGCATCCGGCCGGGCGAGACGTTCACCTACAAATATGCCGTGCCCCAGTCGGGCACCTATTGGTACCACTCCCATTCCGGCCTGCAGGAGCAGCAGGGGCATTACGGGCCGATCATCATCGATCCGCACCATCACGATCCAGTGGCCTATGACCGGGAATATGTGCTGGTGCTGTCGGACTGGACGTTCGAGAACCCGTATCGCGTGTTCGCCAAGCTCAAGAAGGTGAGCGATGCCTATAACTACCAGCAGCGGACGATGGGCGACTTCCTCGCCGATGCGAAGGCCCGCGGCCTTGGCGCCGCCTGGGCCGATCGGGAGATGTGGGGCCAGATGCGGATGTCGCCGCGCGACATCGCCGACGTGACCGGTGCGACCTATCACTACCTGATCAACGGCCATGCAACGGCGGACAACTGGAACGGCGTGTTCCAGCCCGGCGAGCGCGTGCGCCTCAGGATCATCAATGCCTCGGCGATGACGATCTTCAATGTGCGCATGCCCGGCCTGCCGATGACGATTGTCGCAGCCGACGGCCTGACTGTGCAGCCGCTGGAAGTCGATGAGTTCCAGATGGGTGTGGCGGAAACCTATGATGTGATCATTCAGCCGACGGACGACCGGGCCTTTGCCTTTGTGGCCGAGAGCATCGACCGCTCCGGCCAGGCGGTCGCGACGTTCGGGCCGCACCCCGGCATGCGGGCGGACGCCCCTGCCCTGCGCGCCGTCCCGACGCTGACCATGAAGGACATGGGTATGGACCACGGCGCCATGGATCATGGGGCCATGGGGCATGACATGGAGGGCATGGATCATTCCGGTCATGACATGAGCGGCATGGAGGTGGACCACTCCGGACACGGAATGATGGACGATGCGAGCTGGCCGGTCGAGACAAAGGACATCTCCCCCGGCCCCGGCGTCGCCAATGTCGCGATGATGCCGGTGAGCCGGCTGAATGAGCCGGGGACCGGCCTCGAAGATGTGGGCCACCGCGTGATGCGCTATTCGCAGCTGCGCAGCCTGGAGCGTAATCCGGACCTGCGCCCGCCGGGCCGGGAAATCGAGATCCACCTCACCTCCAACATGGAACGCTATATGTGGTCGTTCGATGGGGTGAGGTTCTCCGAGGTGAAAGAGGCCATCGTGTTCCATGAAGGCGAGCGCCTGCGCGTGACGCTGATCAACAACACGATGATGCCGCACCCGATCCACCTGCACGGCATGTTCTTCGATCTTGTAAACGGCGGCGGCGATCATTGCCCGCGCAAGCATACGGTGATCGTGAAGCCGGCGGAAAAACTCTCCTTCGACGTGTCGGCCGAGCATGTCGGCGACTGGGCGCTCCACTGCCACCTGCTCTACCACATGCATGCCGGCATGATGCAGGTCGTCTCGGTCCTGCCGTCTGCGGACAAAGCGAAGGAAAAGGACAAGCGCATGGAAGACATGCATGGGGAGATGGAATGATGCGCAAATTCTGTTTTACCGCACTCGCGTGCGTCGCGCTTTGCCTGCGCGCCATGGCGCAGGACCATTCCGGCCACGGCGCCGCAACCGGCGACAAGCCGTGGTCGCAGGCCGATGGCTATTTCGACCCGGCTGAGATGGACGCCGTCCGCCAGCACATGCAGATGCACCATGGGTCGTCACGCTTCGTCATGTTCATGCTGAACCAGGGGGAAGTTCAGTTTACGGACGATGAGGAAACCGGCGTCTGGGACGCGGGCCTCTGGTATGGCGGCGATCTCAACAAGGTGTGGCTGAAGACCGAGGGCGAATACAATTTCGACGCCGGCGAGGTCGAGGAAGCCGATGTGCAGTTGCTCTGGTCGCACGCCATTTCGCGCTATTTCGATCTGCAGACGGGCGTGCGCTATGATTTCGAGCCGGACGGCCTCGCCCATGCTGTGCTGGGCTTCCAGGGGCTGGCGCCCTACTGGTTCGAAATCGACGGGGCAGCTTTCCTCAGCGAGGAAGGCGACCTGACTGCCGAAATCGAGGCCGAATACGAGTTGCGCCTGACGCAGAGGCTGTTCCTGCAGCCGCGGCTGGCCGCCGCGTTTTCAGCAGAGGAGATTCCCGAACGCGAGCTTGGCAGCGGGCTGACCAGCCTGCAGGCCGGGCTGCGCCTGCGCTATGAAATCAAGCGGGAATTCGCGCCCTATATCGGCGTGGAACAGCACAGCGCGTTCGGGGCGACGTCTGACTGGATCGAGGCCGGCGGGGGCGACGCGGACCAGACCTGGTTCGTGCTGGGACTGCGCAGCTGGTACTAGGCCGGGTCACAAACGCACGCAGGCACCTGTTTTCCTTGGAAAAGGCGCCTGCGCCGCCTTTGGCATGAGTCTTGTTGTGCAATGCAGCATTAGACAGTACTGTTACATTACGACCTCGAAAGGAGCGCCGTATGATGGATCTCTGGATGGCCCCGTGGCGCACCGCGCTGACGATCACCGCCGCGACGCTCGAAACCACGCTGGTCATGCAGAAAAGCATGATGGGCGTAGCCGGTTTCGGCGGCACCGAACCGCTGAACGAGAACCGCCTGCGCGACGCCTTCCATGCCGCAGCCGATGTGAACCTGCGCCGCTGGGGCGATACGGCTGAGATGATCCAGTCGCTTCCGTCCTGGATGCATGACTTCACGAGCATGCCGGGCGATGTGCTGACCGACTGGTTCGACGCCGCCCGCCGCGGACACGACCTCTAGGACGCTGCCGCTTCCGGCTTCGCCGCCGGCATCCAGACACCGAAAGCCGTGCCCTGCCCCAGGCGGGTCTCGACAGCCATGCCGCCGCGATGGTGGGCCATGATGTGCTTGACGATGGCAAGGCCGAGGCCCGTGCCGGTGATCTTGCCGCCACGGCTCTGATCGGTCCGGTAGAAGCGTTCGCCGAGCCGCGGCAGGTGTTCGCGCTCGATGCCCGGACCTTCATCCTCGACACGCAGCCAGACAGCCGGATCGGACGTGCCGACGCGGGCGACCGTCTGGATCAGGGTCATCCGGTCGCTCTCGGGCCAGGCCTGCGCGGCAGTCGCCCTGCCCTGCTGGGTATCGGAGGCTGTGCCGACGGTGACGGTAACAGTGCCGCCGGGCCGGGAATACTTGATCGCATTGGAAACGAGGTTTTCGACGACCTGGATCAGTTCGTCATAATTGCCGATGACATGCAGCGGCTCGGCCGGCACGACCACGTTGAGGCGGATACCGCGATCCTCGGCAAAGCCTTCGAGTGCCGAGGCGCCGGCCCTGAGGATGTCGCGCAGGCTGATCCGGTCGCGCGGGGCGACCTGTTCGGACGACTCGATGCGCGACAGGGACAATAGGTCAGCGATAAGGCGCGACATGCGTTCGGCTTCGATGGCCATGATGTCGAGGAACCGGCCCCAGCTTTCCGGATCGTCCTTGGCCGGGCCACGCATGGTCTCGATAAAACCGGAGAGCGCCGTCAGCGGCGTGCGCAGTTCATGGCTGGCATTGGCGATGAAGTCCGAACGCGAACGTGCGGCGCGGCGCAGCGGGGACAGGTCTTCCAGCACGACGAGGATGCGCTCGGCCTGGGGCGGGCGGGAGAGATAGGCCCGCCAGGTCTCGTCGGGCCCGACCTCAACATCGACGGCAGCGGGCGTGTCGGACGGCGTTCGGACAGCATCGTCGATGGCGGACAGCAGGACAGGCGAGCGGATCACCGTGCTGGCGCGCGGGCGCACGCGGCCATCGAGGCGCAGGACGTCCTCCGCCTCGGCATTGAACGCGACGATGCGCCCGTCGAGGTCGATCTCGAAGGCCGGCAGCGGCAGGCTTTTCAGCGGAATGACGGAAATGGCCGGGCTGGGCGGGAGGCTGGCGGCCACGCCGTCAGTCTCCGCATCCGGCGGGGAAATGACCGCTGAGCCGACAAAATAGGCCGCCGAGACGGCCGCCGCCGCGAGCACCCCGGCGATGGCCTCCAGGGGGCCGGTTGCGCCGGTTACCAGCATCAACAGCAGGACGGTGGCGAATATCGCGAGCAGCACGCCGAAATCGCGCGTCCTGAGGCCGGTTGCGCGCCGGACCCGCGTCTGCGCTGCAGAGGAAACCACGTCGCTCATCTGGCCTCCGGGCCGCTCCTGCATGGCCGTGCACGTCTCGTTAAGCCGCTATCGTGAGAGGTGCGATCTGCCAACCCCCCGGCTTCGTATGCTGTCTGCGAGCACCCTGCACCCTGTTCGCAATGTAATTATTGAAAATCGATAATTCCTCATTGACAGTCGAATAGAGCGAGCGTAACGCACTGCAGGGTAAACACGGAGAAATGCCTCAGGCATGAAACGATCAATCCTTTTCGCGAGCACGGCTATTCTTGCGGCATGTGCGTCTTCGCCGGCAAAAATTGGCAGCCTGGCGGGCGAACCCGTTGAATTTTTTGCTGTTGCGCCCGACGCACCCGCTGATTGGGTGGCCCGTGGCGTTGCCGGCGAGGCCGTCCAGGGTGACTGGCTGAGCCAGTTCAATGACCCGGTCATGACCTCTCTGGTCGCCGAAGCACTCGCCCACAACCCCACCTTGCGCGCCCGCGAGGCCGCCGTGCGCGCCGCCGAGGCGCAGACGCGGGTTGCCCGCTCAGCCGGGCGGCCGAACATCGACGCGTCGCTGTCCGCCGGCGGCACGTCCACCGGCACCCCGGCTGACCGGATCAATTCGGAATCCTATGGCCTCAGCGTGGATGCGAGCTGGGAAGCGGACCTCTGGGGCCGCATCGGCGCCAGCGTCCGCGCCGCGCAGGCCGACTATTCGGCGAGCGAGGCCGACCTTGCCGCCGCAGAGCTTTCCCTCGCCGCGCAGGCGGCGATTGCCTGGATCAGTCTCAACGAGGCCCGGGCGCAGGAACACCTCGCTGAACAGACCTATGACGCGCGCGACCGCGTGCGCCTGCTGACCGAGCGCCGCTTCCAGCGCGGCCTGGCGGAAGCACTGGACGTGCGCACCGCCCGCAGCGCGCTGGCCAATGCCGAAGCCGCGATTGCGGCCCGCCGCCAGTTCTCCGGGGAAGCCGCCCGCCGGCTCGAAATCCTGCTCGGCCGCTATCCGGCGGCGGAACTGGATGCGCCGGCAGCGATCCCGGTCCTGCCGATGATCGTGCCGGACGGAAACCCGGCCCTGATGCTGTCGCGCCGGCCCGATATCGCCGCGCAGGAAGCGCGCGTCGAAGCCGCCGGCCTGCGCGCCGAACAGGCCCGGCTCGCCATGCTGCCCTCGCTGCGCTTCACCGCGAGCGCCGGCAACACGTCGACCGACATCGGCGATGTGTTCGATCCGGAGCTGATCGCTGCCCGCCTGATCGGCGGACTGACCCTGCCGCTCTTCCATGGCGGCCGGCTCGATGCCCAGCGCGACGCTGCTGTGGCGCAAGCGGAAAGCGCCGTGGCGAACTATGCCAGCGCGGCCCTGTCCGCCTGGTCGGAAGTCGAGAATGCGCTGGCTGCAGACACGCTGCTGGCGACGCAGGAAGACGCCCAGTCCCGCTCTCTGGAAGAAGCAAAACTTGCTGAAGAGCTGGCTGAGCGGCAATATACCAGCGGTACCATCACGATCTTCAACCTGATCGACGCGCAGACGCGCCGCATCACGGCTGAAAGCCAGCTGATCTCGGTCCGGTCCAGCCGCGCCGCGAACCGGATCTCATACCACCTTGCCCTCGGCGGCGGCCTGCCCGTCGCAGCAGCTGCCGAAGCCCCCCTTCCCGCCGACGTCGCGGAAGAGTAGCCCCCAGGAGTTCCCCAGAATGGCCCGTATCATTGCCATCGCCGCCCCCATTGCCATCCTCGTCAGTCTCGGCGTCGGAGGCACCGTCGTGCTGCAGGCGCTGAAGCCGAAGCCGGAAAAAGCCGAAGAGGCGCGCGTCGGCCTGAATGTGTTTGCCGAACAGGTGCGCCGCGGCGACCTCCAGATCTCGGTGGAGTCGCAGGGCGAAGTCCGCCCCAAGCGCGAAATCGTGGTCGCGCCGCAGATTTCGGGCCGCATCTCCTATGTCTCGCCGGACTTCATTGATGGCGGCTTCATCAAGAAGGGCCAGTTGCTGGTCCGCGTCGAGGCGGCCGACTATGAACTCGCCGTCGTGCGCGCCCAGTCGACTGTTGCCAGCGCCGAGCAGCGCCTCGCCCGCGAGACTGCGGAAGCGGAGCTGGCGCGCCAGGACATCGAAGACCTCGGCCTCGACAATGCCTCGCCCCTCGCCCGCCGCGAACCGCAGCTGGCCGAAGCACGCGCCTCGCTCGACGCCGCCAATGCCCAGCTGAAGGAAGCACAGCTCGCCCTCGACCGGACGGCGGTGTATGCCCCCTTCTCCGGACGTGTCCGTGAACGGAATGTCGACATCGGCCAGGTGGTTGCCGCCGGCCAGTCGCTCGGCCGCATCTTTGCCAACGATGTCGTGGAAGTGTCGCTGCCGCTGAACGATGAGGAAATGGGCCGGCTCGGCCTGCCGCTCGCCTTTGCCCCGACGGCGGAGCATCCCGGCCCGGAAGTGGTCTTCTCGGCCATGGTTGGCGGCATCAAGCGTCACTGGACCGGCGAGGTCGTGCGCACGGCCGCTGCGTTGAACACGCAGACGCGCCAGATCAACGTGATCGCCGAACTGAAGGATCCATACGGCGCGGGCGCCGACGACGGTGCGCCGATGGCTCCCGGCCTGTTCGTGTCCGCCCACATTGAGGGCGCGACCATTCACGACGTGCTGATCGCGCCCCGCGCGGCACTGCGCGGCGACGACCGCTTGTTCATCGGCGTGCCGGACACAGGCAAACTGTCGATCCGCAAGGTGGACCTCATTTATTCCGATCCGGATGGCGCTTATGTCCGCGCCGGCATCGCGCCGGGCGAATACGCCGTTACCAGCCCGATCCAGGCGGCGTTCGACGGCATGAACATCACCGTCATGGAACGCCTGCCGGACGGCACGATCAAGACCTACGAACCTAAATCCGACACGGATGAAGGTAAGACCGAAGAAACCGTGATGGCGGTTTCCGGCCAGGAGGGAACTGACGAATGAACGGGATTGTCGCCTGGTTTGCCCGCAACGCGGTCGCCGCAAACCTTCTAATGATCATCTGTTTCGTCGGCGGCATTTTCGGTTACACGGCGATGGAACGGGAAATGTTCCCGGCCGGAACTTTCAATGGTGCAACGGTTTCCGTCGCCTGGCCCGGCGCCTCGCCGCAGGATATCGAAGAGCAGATCGTCATGCGCATCGAGGAGGCGGTCGCCGATATCGACGGCCTGAAGCGCATCACCTCGACATCGGCAGAAGGCTCCGGCTGGGTCAATATCGAAGGCCAGAACGATGTCGATATGATCCAGTTTCTCGATGAGGTGAAACTGCGCGTCGACCAGATCAATAATATTCCGCAGGCCGCCTTCCAGCCTCAGGTGACGCGCTGGGAACAGCGGCAGCAATACATGGGACTCGCCCTTCATGGCAACATCGAAGGCCGTGAGCTGAAGCGCCTGTCCGACCGGATCCGCGACGACATCGCGCAGCTGCCGGGCGGCGAGCTCGCCCAGCTGCAAGGCACTCTGGACGAACAGGTGAACATCGAGGTTTCCGAGCAGGCCCTGCGCCGCTTCGGCCTGAGCTTCGGCGATGTCGCCACCGCTATCCGCCGGTCCTCGTTGAACTCATCCGGTGGCCGGATTGAGTCCTCCACGGGTGACGTCGCCATCACGGCACGCCAGCTGGCCGACACCGAAGACCAGTTTAACAACATCATCATCCGTCAGTCTTCGGATGAAGGTACGATCCGTGTGGAGGACGTCGCGACTGTTATTGACGGCTTCGTCTCGGACAAGTTCAGCGCGATCTATGACGGCCAACCGACGGCATTCATCATGATGCCCGGCCCGGACAAGATGGACATCGTCAAATACACCAAGAACATCCGGGACTATGTCGAGCGCGCCAACGACCCTAAAACCGGCATTCTTCCGCAGGGCGTGAAACTGGACGTGCTCTGGGACGATTCCGAGGCGTTCAACGATCGTATGCATCTCATCACGTCCTCGGCCATGCAGGGCGCTGTACTCGTTATGATCGTGCTGCTGTTGTTCCTGCGCCCGATCGTGGCGCTGTGGGTGACTGTCGGCATCTTCACCGCCTTTGGCGGCGGAATCCTGCTGCTGCCTTATCTCGGCGTATCATGGAACGTTCTCTCCACATTTGCCGTGCTGCTGGTGATCGGGGTTATCGTGGATGACGCGATCGTCGTCGGCGAGAACATTCACCGAGAGGTCGAGAGCGGACGACGGCAGGGAATCGATGCTGCCATTGTCGGTACCCAGATGGTGCTGAAGCCGGTGATCTTCGGCGTTTTGACTACGATCATAGCCTTCCTGCCCTGGGCCTTTCTTAGCGGCCCGGAGCGTCAGTTCACGCAGCAGATCACATTCGTTGTCGTCGCCGCGCTGATCTTTTCCATTGTGGAATGCATGCTGATCCTGCCTTCGCACCTTGCACACATGAAGAAGCAGAGCTTCGATGGAGCAAGCGGCACACTGATGAAGCTGCAGCGCCGGATCGCCGACAGCCTGCTCTGGTTCGCGCAGAACATTTACAAGCCGGTGCTGGAACTTGCGCTGAAGTATCGCTATGCGACAGCGGCGCTTTTCCTGTGCCTGTTCTGGCTCGCCTCCAGCCTCTTCTCAATGAAGATCGTGCCGTTCAAGTTCATGCCGGAAATCGAGGCGGACCTGATCCAGGTGCAGATTTCAATGCCCGACGGCACACCTTATGAGCGCCTGATCCAGGTCCGCGACCAGCTGCAGGCGGGAATCGAAAAGAGTGAGCAGCAGACCCGGGACGAGCACCCCGAGGTCAAGGACGGCCTGATCCGCGACGCCTCTGTGATCGCCTATGGCACAAATGTGCGGGCCTTTGTCGGTCTCGCTGCGCCGGAAGACCGGCCGGAAAGCATCCGGTCCAAGGACCTCGCCGAGATCCTGCGCGATAATACAGGCGAAATTCAGGATGCGGAGGATATCAATTTCGCGTTCACGTTCAATGACAACGACACCGGCGTCCGCTTCGCACTGAGCCACCAAGATCTCGACCGCCTTCGGGACGCGGCGGATTACCTGAAAGCGCACCTGGCGACCTATTCCAACACCTATGACATCGGCGACAACCTCTCGTCCGCCGCCGAGGAGATCCAGATCGCGCTGAAGCCGGGTGCAGAGACACTGGGAATTACCCTTGCCGACGTCTCCAACCAGCTGCGCCAGGCCTACTATGGCGAGGAAGTCCAGAGGTTGCCGCGCGAAGGTGATGACGTGCGCGTCATGGTGCGCCTGCCGGAAGCGGCCCGTGAAAGCCTGGACAGCCTGAACTCGCTACGCGTTCGGACCCCTGACGGGCGTGAAATCCCGGTGACGGAAGTAGCGGATTTCACCTATGCGCCGGGCATCAACCGGATTCAGCGCCGCGACCGCATTCGCTCGGTCTATGTCTTCGCAGAAGTGAAGGGCGAAGGCGCCCGCGGGCAGATCATGGAAGACATGGAAGCCAATTTCTGGCCGGAATTCCAGAAGCGGTTCCCGGACATCAAGCGCGGCGAAGCCGGCGGGTTCGAGGAGGAAAACCTCTTCCTGGCCGAGATCGGACGGCTTTCGCTGATCGCGATCGGCGCAATGTACATCCTGCTGGCGATTGCTTTCCGGTCATATGCCCAGCCACTGCTGCTGATGATGGCCCTGCCGTTTGCCTATGCAGGCGCACTGTTCGGCCTGTGGCTGTGGAACACGCCGATGGCGCTGTTCTCCTTCTTCGGCATCGCCGCGGCGGCGGGGGTCGTCATCAACGACAACCTCGTGCTGATCGATTACGTGAACAAGCGACGGGATGAAGGCGCAGGCGCCGTGCAGGCCCTGATCGATGCAGGCGTTTCGCGCTTCCGCCCGATCCTGCTGACTTCGCTGACCACGATGGTGGGCATCCTGCCGCTGCTGTCGCAGCGTTCAGTTCAGGCGCAGTTCCTGAAACCGATGCTTGTGGCATTGGGCTCGGCGGTCGGGTTCGCGCTGTTCATCTCGTTGTTCCTGGTGCCGGCGATGTATGTCATCGGTGCGGAGATCAAGCGGGTCTTCGCCTGGACCTGGGGCGGCGCGCCGTTCCGGCATATCGGCGACGGCTATAGCGGCCATGTGACAATCGATGAAGAAGAATTGATCGGCACACGCCACGAAGGTGGGGGTGGCCAGATGGCACCGGCAGAATGATCTGCTACCAGTCATGACAAAGCCGTACCCTGCGTTGGCGCGCGGGGTCCGGTGTTTTAAACAAGGAGAGAAACCAGTGATGAAACACCTGTTGATGGGCGCCGCAGCCGTTGCGTTGCTCGCGGGCTGTACCCCCAAGGCGACCAAAGCGCCCGAAACAGTGACGGCCCCGCCCGTCGCGAATGCCGATGGCAAGTATGAGACCGCCGACGGCCTCGAACTCACCTCCCCCGACTACTGGGGCAGCTGGGGCATCGACACCAGCGTCCAGAACACGGCCGTGACGCCGGGCGACGATTTCTACACCTGGACCAATGGCAAGTGGCAGGAAAGCTTCGTCATTCCGGACGACAAGGTCCGCTTCGGCGCCTTCGACCTGCTGCGCGAGAAATCCGAGCAGCGCGTGCGCAAGATCATCGAAGACCTTGCTTCCGCCGAACCGTCGACCGACACGTCGGAAGGCAAGATTGCCGCGTTCTATAACGCCTACCTCAACACCGACGCGATCGAGGCTGCCGGCCTCGCCCCGGTGCAGCCCTATCTCGACGAGATCCAGGCCGTGTCGTCGCTCGACGACCTCGCCGATCTGTTCCCCAAGCCCGGCTTCTCGACCCCGGTCGGCGGCTTCGTGTTCGTTGATGACAAGGATCCGGACACGTACATCTTCCAGATGGGAATCGGCGGCATGGGCCTGCCGGACCGCGAATACTATTTCAAGACCGACGACAAATCGGTCGAGATCCGCGACAAGTATCTTGAGCTCCTGACCTTCATGCTCGGCAAGGCCGGCTATGAGAATGCCGGCGAAATGGCCGCCAAGGTGCTGGCCTTCGAAACCGAAATCGCCAAGGCAGACTGGGACCGCGCCCTCGCGCGCAACCCGGAAATCACCTACAATAAGGTGAGCAAGGAAGACTTCCTCGCCATGGCAGGCAGCTTCCCGGCCCTGCGCATGCTGGAAGCGACCGGCGTTGCCGGCGAGTCCAACTATCTCGTGGCCGAAATTCCACCGACCCAGGAAGAACTCGATGCCGCCGGCCTCTCGGCGGAAGATGCCGCCAAACTCGGCGGTGGCTTCCCGGCCCTGTTCAAGCTGATGTCGGACACGCCGCTGGACACCTGGAAGGCGTACATGTCGGCACACTTCATGTCCGATTTCGCCGGCGTCCTGCCGAAGGAAATCGACGATGCGAACTTCGCCTTCTACGGCACCACGCTGAGCGGCCAGCCGCAGCAGCGCGAGCGCTGGCAGCGGGCGGTCTCCGCAACGCAGGGCATCCTGGGTGAAGCCATCGGCCAGGTGTTCGTCGAGCGTTACTTCCCGCCGGAAAACAAGTCCGAAATGGACAAGCTGGTGAAGAACCTGCGCACGGCCATGGCGGCGAACCTCGAAGACCTGTCCTGGATGAGCGATGTGACCAAGGTGAAGGCCGAGGAAAAGCTCGACGCCTTTAACCCGAAGATCGGCTATCCGGACAAGTTCAAGACGTTCGAAACGCTGACCGTTGGCAACAACGCCGTCGACAATGCGATCGCCGCGATCCAGTGGCAGATCGACGACAACATCTCGCGCCTCGGCACGGAACCGGACAAGTCCGAATGGTTCATGACGCCGCAGACGGTCAACGCCTACTATAACCCGGCGTATAACGAGATCGTCTTCCCGGCCGCCATCCTGCAGCCGCCCTTCTTCAACATCTCGGCTGACCCGGCCGTGAACTATGGCGCCATCGGCGGCGTCATCGGCCACGAAATGGGTCACGGCTTCGACGACCAGGGCGCCAAGTTCGACGCCAATGGCGTGCTGGCCGACTGGTGGACCGAAGAAGACAAGGCCGCCTTCCGCGCGCTCGGCGACAAGCTGGCAACGCAGTACAATGGCTACTGCCCGCTGGACGATGGCACGACCTGCGTGAACGGCCGCCTGACCCTCGGCGAGAACATCGGCGACCTCGGTGGCCTGTCGCTCGCCTACCGCGCCTACAAGCTGTCGCTCGACGGCAAGGAAGCCCCGGTGATCAACGGCCTGACCGGCGACCAGCGCTTCTTCATGGCATGGGCCCAGGTGTGGCGCTCGAAGTATCGCGACGAGGCACAGCGCCAGCAGCTGATGACCGACCCGCACTCCCCGCCCTACTACCGCGTCAACGGTATCGTGCGGAACCTGGACGAATGGTACGACGCGTTCGGCGTGACGCCGGACAATGCGCTCTACCTCGCGCCGGAAGATCGCGTGCGCATCTGGTAAACGACTTCCCGTTTACTTGAAAACAACTAGAGGCGGCACGGTTTCGTGCCGCCTTTATCTTTTGTCTAAGCGCCTTGTTAACGCTTGGTGTTTAGGATGACGGGTGATGGTGAGACGTCTCACCGGCAGCAGAGACCCGCAATATGGCCCTTATCGACCGCCTATTTGGACACAAGAAACAGGAGACGCCGGACCTCACCCGCGTCAACCGTCCTGTGCCGGAAGAGATCGACCTGCCGCGCTCGGCACGGGCCATGGTCTATCGCGAGGCTTTCGTGGTGTATGACTCCGGCTATCGCCGCAAGGGCGTGGTGCTGGACTATTCGCCGACGGGCGTGCGCCTGCGTTTCCCGACCAATGAGCGGCTGCCGGAAGAAGTGCACCTGCATGCCGGCGCCGTCGGACTGGATGGCCCGGCACGCGTGGTCTGGCAGGAAAACTCTGAAGCCGGCCTCGCACTGATCGTTACCTGATCTCCCTGACCGCCGGTTCTCCTCACGGGGGAGACTCCTTGGCATCCGCCTCCTGACAGGCTCTTATGCCCCTCGGTTAACCAAGGGACAGGAGACCGTTATGGCAATCATGAAATCCGAGCAGATCATGTCGGAATCGTCGGTATCGTTCGAGGATGCGATCCAGACGGCGGTCACGCGGTTTTCGAAGACGGTGCGCGGCCTTGCGTCCTGTCACGTCAATTCCATGTCGACCACGATCAAGAACGGCAAGATCGACAAGTATCGCGTCAACATGCAGATGACGTTCGAAGTCGACGCCGAACCCAAGAAAAAGAAGAAATAAGGCGCCCTGCCCCGAAGCGTCCGGCCGTCAGGCGCCGGAGCGCAGATAGGGCGAATAGGACGCTGCGCGGAACAGCTTGAGCGCGAACAGGCGCGTGCTCATCGGCATGAAACGCGACTGCGCGAGGCCGCGCGACAGGGTCCGCACACCGGACACGCCGACATCGCCAAACCGGTTCAGCCCCTGCGCGACGCGATATATCCGCATCTTGTGGACTTCATCCGGGTGGCGCGCGGCGAGCCGGGCGAAATTGCCGCCGGACGTGCCGTACTTGCTGAGGATAAGGGATTCCGGCAGCAGGCCGAGATGGCTCGCCGTATTGTCGATATGGACCACGGGGTAGTTCTTGGCGATCGAGATGCCCCAGTCGGTGTCTTCCCATCCCCAGCCCTCATAGCCGGGATCGAAGGGCACGTCGTTCAGGATGTCCCGGTGCACCAGGATGTTCGACGAGAAGACATACTGGCCGGGGGCAAGGTTGCGCTGGTCCGCCGGCAGGCATTCGGAATGCGCTGCCTGGGCCGCCTGCAGGCGCGTCGCCGGCGAGATGTTCGAATTCTTCAGCGAGGAACCGCCCGCCAGAAGGGCCGGTCCGGCCTGCTTCCGCGCCGCCTCGAGATAGACGGAAATGAAGTCTGCCGAATCCGGCAGCATGTCGGCATCCATGAACAGCAGCCATTCAGACTGCGTCGATGAAATCAGCCGGTTGCGCGCCTGCGCCCGTCCGAGATTGACCGCCGCGGTGATGAGGAAGCCCGGCTGGGGAAATTCCCTGAGGGCCGCCTCGGAATTGCTGGTCTGGACCGGATTCCCCGTGCCGTCATCATAGACGACAAGGCCGAAGGGCTCATCCGCCGAGCAGAGCGAAAGGGCATCGATCAGGCGGGACGGATCGTCCCGGTAGGTCGGCACAGCCACGATGAGGGACGGCGCGCCAGCGACGCCATTGAAGAATACGGATTCGTGCCTTTCCGGCACAATCGCGCAAACATTCGTCCCAATACGGGTCATGGGCCGCTCCAGAGTGTTAAGCTTTTATAAACCTTTGCAAATTCGGCGGCAAGACAGACAGAACCGCTGCTCGCGCGCTTATGTCATCCTGCCTCACCCTTGGTAGGGCTTGACGGGTGCGCCGCCAGGGCGCTTTGTGCCTGCAAAATTTTCTCGCATCTGCAGCAAGGAGACATGCATGGCCGAACAGGATCCCGTCGTAATCGTTGGTATGGCGCGCACCCCGATGGGGGGCCTGCTGGGAGACCTCGCCGGTTTCAGCGCAAACGAGCTTGGCGCCATCGCGGTGGAAGCCGCCGTGAAGGAAGCTGGCCTCAAGCCCGGCGACGCCAATGAGATCATCATGGGCAACTGCCTGCCCGCCGGTCAGGGCCAGGCCCCTGCCCGCCAGGCCGGGTTCAAGTCCGGCCAGGACAAAAGCCTCGAAGCGGTCACCATCAACAAGATGTGCGGCTCTGGCATGCAGGCCGCCGTCATGGGCCGCAACGCGATCCTCGCCGGCGACGCCAGCATCGTGATCGCGGGCGGCATGGAATCCATGACCAACGCGCCGCACCTGATCAATGTGCGCAAGGGCCACAAGTACGGCACCATGGCCGCAGAAGACCACATGGCGCTGGACGGCCTGTCCGATGCCTACAAGGGCGGCCCGATGGGCCAGTTCGCGGACATGATCGCCGGCGAGTACCAGTTCACCCGCGAGCAGCAGGACGCCTACGCCCTGGAAACGCTGAAGCGCGCCCAGGACGCCACCGCTTCCGGCAAGTTCAAGCGCGAAATCGCCCCGGTGACGGTGAAAACCCGCAAGGGTGAGACCGTGGTCGACACCGACCAGCTGCCGCGCGAAGCGATGCCGGACAAGATCCCGCAGCTGAAGCCGGCCTTCTCGAAAGACGGCACGGTCACCGCTGCCAACGCCTCGGCCATCTCGGACGGCGCAGCCGCCCTCGTCCTGATGAAGAAATCCGAAGCCGAGAAGCGCGGCCTGAAGCCGCTGGCGACGATCGTCTCCTCTTCCAGCCACGCACATGAGCCGGAATACTTCACCACGGCCCCCGTGCCGGCGATGAAGAAGGCGCTCGACAAAGCCGGCTGGAAGGCCGAGGACGTCGACCTGTGGGAGATCAATGAAGCCTTCGCGGTCGTCCCGATGATCGCCATGAAGGAACTGGGCATCAGCCATGACAAGGTGAACGTCAATGGCGGCGCCTGCGCCATGGGCCACCCGATCGGCGCCTCCGGTGCCCGCGTGATCGTCACCCTTCTGGCCGCCATGGAAGACCGCGGCGTCAAGAAGGGCGTGGCCTCGCTCTGCATCGGCGGCGGCGAAGGCATCGCCATGTGCCTTGAGCGCGCCTGATCGTTTGAAGACAGACAAAATTGACGGGCCCGCGCAGGAATGCGCGGGCCTTTTTTTGGTCAGCCACCCGGCGCGTAGAGCGCGACGAGATCGCGGCTGAGCGCGTTGACCGCGGTGGAGCCTTCTTCTGTGTAGCTGTTCGTATTGACGATGACGACCAGCCCGGCTTCCGGCACCAGAAGGACGGCCGACAGCCACATCGTGTTCGACCCGTTATGGCCATAGACGCGGCCGAAGCCGTCAAGCTGCGTCACGCCCCAGCCGAGCGCATAGTGGGATGCGTCGTCCGGATAAGGCGCCAGCAATCTCGATTGGGTCGCATCCGGCGTGAGGAAGCGGCTGAGCAGCCGGGCGTGGGCCGCGAGCGGCACATGCAGCGTTCCGGCCGGACCGAGCCCCGGCGGATTGTCAGCCTCCGGACCTTTGCCGGCAGCTTTCATCTTTCCGAAGAGGCCCCGGACGTGGCCTTCAATGCCCTCAGGCGGCGGCCCGAACCCCCAGCCCTCCCCGTCCGGGATCAGCATGGACAGGAACAGGTCTTCATAGGAATTTTGGCCAAGCCGCCGGGCGATCCGGTCGATGGCCGCACCGGCGATCATATAGCCGAGATTGGAATAGGCGAAGTCGCCGGTCTCGCCGCGCGGCGACTGGAACAGGAAACCTGCAGCCAGCTTGCTGCGCTGCGCCGGCAGGCTGGCTTTCGAAGCCCGCGATGTCAGGAACCAGAGCGCCCCCGGATTGGGCGCAAGGCCGCTGCGATGAGCGAAGAGATCTTCAATCGTCACGCCCCGCCAGGCCGGGTCCATGCCCGAGGCAAGGTCAGGGAAAAGCTCAGGAAGGGTCGCGCCCCACTCGGCCTCTCCCTGTTCAACGAGGCGGCCATAGAGCAGTGCCGTCAGCATTTTCGTGTTCGAGCCGATATGCCAGGCGTCTTCAGGCTGGGCGGGATCGCCGCTGCCGTTGCGCCGCTCGCCTGTCACAGCGAGGCCGAGAATGTTGCCGTCGGCGTCCGCCACGACAGCACCGAGCGCGACCAGCCCCGCCTCCGCGCGAACCCGCTCAAGCTGCTGGTGAAGTTCCTCAGCGGTTGGCACCGCTGCGGCGGACAGCGGCACCAGCCACAGGGCAATGACTGCCAGAAGAGTACGAAACATGGGGCGTCTCCCGTTCTGCTTTCGGAATTAGTCGGCCGGACGCGAGGTTTCTTACACGGGCGGACCGATTTTTTTGCGCGCCCTCGTTTCCCGGCTTTCCCGGCACCCGCGACATGGATTAGGATTCCGCCGTCCGGCCCCCGCGCCGGCGGAATGGAATTGGGGACATGAAGGTCAAACCGGGCGACTTGTCCGATCCGCAAGTGGTGGAGTTGTTGCGCCTGCACCTTCAGGGCATGCACAGCTGTTCGCCGCCGGGGCACAGTTTCGCGCTGGATGTCAGCGGCCTGGAGCAGCCGGACATCACGTTCCTGGCGATCTGGGACGAGGACACCCTTCTTTCCATCGGCGCCATGAGGGAACTCGCGCCCACGCATGGCGAGCTGAAATCCATGCGCACACGGAGCGACCAGTTGCGCCGGGGCGCGGCGACGCTGATGCTGGTGTCCCTGCTGGATCTTGCAATCACGCGCGGCTATCGGCGCGTCAGCCTTGAAACCGGTTCAGGGGAAGAGTTCGAACCGGCGCTGGCGCTTTACCGCAAGCATGGCTTCCGCGAAGGCGAGGCGTTTGGCGGATATGTCGCGAGCGACTTCAACCAGTTCTTCCACCTCGACCTCGCCTGAAGCCTATTTCGTGTTCTCGACGAGGTCGAGCGGCAGCGCGGTCGTGCGCTTGGCAACGCGGATGACGATGCGCGACTGGACATCCGACACGAGCGCGGAGCCGAGCAGCTTGTCACGCAGGAAATTGTCATAGGCATGCATGTCGGTGGTCACGACATGGACCATATAGTCGACTTGCCCGGTCACGGTCATGCACTCGGTCACTTCCGGCCAGGCGCGCACCATGCTCTCAAAGGTTTCGAGGTTTTCCCGGTTCGGCAGGGCGAGTTTCACGCTGGCGATGACTTCAAAGTTCAGGCCGAGCGAGAAATTGTCGAGGATGGTCACGCGCCCCTTGATGAAGCCCGCCTCCTCCATGCGCTTGATGCGGCGCCAGCACGGAGAGGAAGAAAGTCCCACGCGGTCGGCAATTTCGGCAACCGACAGGCTGGCGTCACGCTGGATAATGTCGAGAATTCTTGCATCGACGGAATCAATTTCTTGGGCCAATTTTGCTTGTACTCCCCCATTCGAAGGCAAAATATACCCCGAATAAACAAAATTAGCGCAAGAAAGGCAAGCAATTTCGTGCGAATTGTCGAATAAACTGCCACTTACCCCCAAAAGGACAGGCATTTCATGCAACACCGCGAAGTTACGCTGGACGACAAATACGATCTTGTCGAGGGCAAGGCTTACATGACGGGCATCCAGGCGCTGGTGCGCCTGCCGATTGACCGCAAGCGGCTGGATCGCGCCTCCGGATACAACACGGCCGGATTTATTTCGGGATATCGCGGCTCTCCGCTTGGCGGTTACGACCAGCAGCTGCGCGCCGCGCAGAAATGGCTCGACACGCACGACATCAGGTTCTGGGAAGGCCTGAACGAGGATCTTGGCGCCACGGCCGTCTGGGGCAGCCAGCAGCTGGGCCTCTTCCCCGGTGCGAAGTTCGATGGCCTGTTCGGCATCTGGTATGGCAAGGCGCCGGGCGTCGACCGGACGGGCGACGTGTTCAAGCATGCGAACGCCGCAGGCACTTCGGCGCTGGGCGGCGTGCTCGCCGTGATCGGCGACGACCATAACTGCAAATCCTCCACCCTGCCCTCGCAATCGGAATTCGCGATGGCGGATGCGGAGATCCCCGTGCTGAACCCCGCCTCGATCCAGGACGTGCTGGACTACGGCATCCATGGTTGGGAAATGAGCCGGTATTCCGGCGCCTGGGCCGGCATGGTGGCGCTGGCCGACACGATGGATTCCGGCGCCGTGGTGAATGTCGACTTCGGACGGTTCGACATTGTGCGGCCTGACTTTGCGCTGCCGGAGACCGGCGTGCACATGCGGCGCGGCGACAATCCGCTGATGAAGGAACAGCGCCTCCGGCAGGTGAAGCTGCCGGCGGCGCAAGCCTATGTCCGCGCGAACCGTCTCGACCATGTGATCCTGCCGTCTCCGAAGCCGCGCGTCGGCGTAATCGTGACCGGCCAGGCAGCCCGTGACGTATTCGAGGCACTCGCCGCGCTCGGCGTCAGCCCGCAGGAAGCCGGGCGCCTTGGCCTGACCATCTACAAGGTGGCGATGCCGTGGCCGCTGGAGCCGGAAGGCGTGCGCGAATTCTGCGCGGGCCTCGAGCGCGTGCTGGTGATCGAACACAAGCGCCCGCTGATCGAAGACCAGCTGCGTGCGGCGCTTTACACCCTGCCGGACGGCAAGCGCCCGCTGATCGAAGGCAAGTTCGACCGGGACGGAAAGCGCCTCCTCTCCGACATCGCCTCGATCACCATTCCGGAAATGGCCGGGGCCCTGATGGGCGTGCTGCCGGATGGCTGGGACACGAGCCGGGCCGAGGCCTATTTCGACCGCGTCGGCCGCGCCAGCGAAGCAGCGCGCAGCAATGCGACGCCAACCGTCCGCACACCGCACTTCTGTTCGGGATGCCCGCACAATACCTCGACGGTCGTGCCGGACGGCAGCCGCGCGCTTGCCGGCATCGGCTGTCACTACATGGCCAACTTCATGCCGGACCGGAAGACCGACATGACCAGCCAGATGGGCGGCGAAGGCATCGCCTGGGTGGGCCAGCACTGGGCGACCGATGAGCCGCACGTGTTTGTGAACCTTGGCGACGGCACCTATTCCCATTCGGGCAGCCTCGCAATCCGCGCCGCGGTGACCTCCGGCGCCAACATGACCTACAAGATCCTCTACAATGACGCGGTCGCCATGACCGGCGGCCAGCATGTGGAATCGGGCCAGACGCCGGCGCAGATTGCCCGGCAGGTGGAGGCCGAAGGCGTCAGGACGATCGTGATCGTCACCGAGGATCCGACCCGCTATGCCAACGTCAAGGGCCTGCCCCATGGCGTGAAGATCTATGATCGCGACGTGCTGGACGATGTGCAGAAGCAGATGCGCGAAACGCCGGGCGTGTCGGTCATCATCTACGACCAGATCTGCGCCACGGAAAAGCGCCGCCGCGCCAAGCGCAGCCTGCGCGCGCCGGACCGCACGCGCGTCATCATCAATACCGAAGTCTGCGAAGGCTGCGGCGATTGTTCCCTGAAATCGAACTGCCTGTCGGTGGAACCGGTGGAAACCGATCTCGGCCGCAAGCGGCGGATCAATCAGTCCACGTGCAATACAGACCTGTCCTGCCTCAAGGGCTTCTGCCCGAGCTTCGTGACCGTCACCGACGGTGAGGCCGCCTGGGAATCTCAGGCGCGGCCGAGCTTCAGCGCCGACGGCCTGCCCCTGCCCGAAACCCCGCCGCTGACCGAGCCCTATAATGTGCTGTTCACCGGCGTCGGAGGTACGGGCGTGACGACGGTGGCGGCCGTACTGGCCATGGCCGCGCATGTCGACGGCCATGCCGCGTCCAGCCTTGACATGACAGGCCTTGCGCAGAAAGGCGGCCCGGTGCTGTCGCATATCCGCTTTGCGCGGGAGCCCGACATGATCTCGACCGGCCGCGTGCCGCCGGCGAGCGCCGATGTGATCATCGCCTGCGACCTGGTCGTTGCCGCCGGCGGCGACGCGCTGAACCTGATGGATGCCGACCGCACGGCCGCCTATGCCAATACGGACGTGACACCGACCAGCGAATTCATCCGTGACCGGTCAAAGCGCTTTGAAAGCGACCTCCTGTCGGCGCGCGTGAGGCGGCAGGCAACCGAGTTTGCGGCCTTCGATGCCGAAGCGCTGGCCGTCGGTTACCTTCACGATGCGATCTACACCAACATGATCATGGCCGGGTATGCCTGGCAGAAGGGCAAGCTGCCGGTGTCGCTGCGCGCGCTCTACCGGGCGATCCGCCTCAACGGCACGAAGGTGGAAGACAATATGGCCGCCTTCAATGTCGGCCGTATCGCGGCAGCCGATCCGGAGCGCCTTGCAAAGCAGCAGGATCCGCGCGGCGACGTGCAGGAAAAGACGCTGGACGAGCTGATCGAGGATCGCGCGGCGCGCCTGACAGCCTACCAGAACGCCGACTATGCCGCGCAGTATCGCGCCGTGGTGGCAAAAGTTCGCGCAGCCGAAACGGCGGCAGGCCTCGGCGAAAAGCTGACGCGCGCTGCGGCCATCTATGCCTACAAGGTGATGGCCTATAAGGACGAGTATGAAGTCGCCCGCCTGTTCACCGACGGGAAGTTTGCCGAACAGCTGGCCAGCCAGTTCAAGGGCGGCAAGCTGCGTTTCTGGCTGGCCGCACCGATGATTGCGAAGAAGGACCAGCACGGCCACTTCCAGAAAAAGCATTTCGGGCCGTGGATGATGACCGGCTTCAGGCTGCTGGCAAAGTTCAAGGGCCTGCGCGGCACGCGGTTCGATTTCTTCGGCTATACCGAGGAACGCCAGCATGAGCGCAAGCTGCGCGACGATTATCTTGCCGGCCTCGAACGCATGGCGTCCGGGCTGACCGCGAAGAATCACGAACTGGCCGTCGCCATTGCGACGGTGCCGGACGAGATCCGCGGCTTCGGTCATGTGAAGGATGCGGCGCTGGTGACGGCGCGGGCGAAGGAAGCAGACCTCTGGGCCGGCTGGCCGGAGGGAAAGCTGCCCGCAACAAAAACCACGCTGATCGCCGCACAATAGTCACGGAATCCGTGCAAGGGTGCTATGGTTCGCAAGATCCATAGGGAGGAGCCCATGCGCCGCTTCATTACGCCCGCGCTCAGCGCGCTTGCCCTGCTGGCGGCCTGCCAGCAAGCGGAGCCGCCTGCGAGTGATATTCCTGCACCGCAGGCAGCCGAGCCTTCCCCCGACTCAACAGCCGCGGAGACGCCTGCCGTGACGAATGAAACGCTGCACGCCCTCGCGGAAGGGAACAACCGCTTCGCCTGGTCCCTGTTCGGCGCGCTGGAAGGTGAAGCGAGCAATGTGTTCGTTTCGCCCGCTTCGGTGACGGGCGCATTCGGCCTGCTCTATCCGGGCGCCGCGGGCGAGACGGAGGCGCAGATGGCCCGCCTGTTCGGCTTCGACGCCGTTTCGCCAGCGGACTTCCCGGCAGCGGAAAAAGCCCTCGCCGATGCCATCGTGACGGATACGGAAACGGCCAAGATGACGGTCGCCAATGCCGTCTGGTTGCGCCAGACGTCCGTCCTGAAGGCGCCTTATCGCAGCGCGGTGGAAGGCGTGATGGCGGCGAAGGTGGCGCTGGTGGATTTCACGAAGCCGGCCGCAGCTGCAAAGCTGATCAATGACTGGGTGGAAGACCATACGAATGACCGGATCAAGGATCTGATTCCACCGTCCGCGATCCGCCCGGATGCGACGGAGATGATCCTCACCAACGCCGTCTGGTTCAAGGCCGACTGGCAGAGCCAGTTCAAGAAGGACGCGACGGAGGACATGCCGTTCCATGCGCCCGCCGGCGAAGTGCGCGCGAAGATGATGCAGCAGACGCTGAAACGCGCCCGCTATCTTTCGCGTGACGGCTACGCCGCGCTGGACATGGACTATAGCGGCGGCGACTATGCATTGACGGTGATCCTGCCGGACGAGGGCAATGCCCTGCCCCGCATCGCCGGCGCGATGACGCCGGAGGCCTTCGTGACGCTGATTGGCGACATGGACTCGGCCGGCGAAAAGCGCGTGCGCGTGTTCCTGCCCAAGGTGAAGATCGAGGCAAACTATGAGCTGAACGACGCGATGATCGCGCTCGGCCTTGGCCATGCCTTCACCTCGGACGCGGATTTCTCGGGGCTCATCGAAGGTGCCGGGCCCGGCGACCTGGTGATCAGCAAGGTGCTGCACAAGACCTTCCTGGAGATCGACGAGAAAGGCACCGAAGCCGCCGCCGCGACGGCGATCCTGATGGAGCGGGCGATGGCCATGCCGCCGCAGGAAGAACCGGTCATCTTCCGCGCCGACCATCCGTTCCTGATCGCGCTGCGCCACAAGCCGACGGGAACGGTGATGTTCCTTGGCCGTGTGGAGGATCCGACGGCGGGATAAGGCCCTAGTCGACGGGCGTGACTTCCACGTCGACGATGCGGCCTTTCTTTTCGATCCTGTTCAGCTCACGTTCGAGGTTCTTGGCCTTGATCGTCTTGCGGACATGCTTGCCGGATTTCATCGTCACATCGAGGCGGACCATCTGGTCCGGACCGTCGAGCGCATCGCCGGTGACGCGCACTGCGGCTGAGCCGACATAGTAGACGCCCTTGGCCGTACCCTCGACGACTTCGCCCGCCACGTGGACAGGCGCCGTCACAACCTTGGCCGCCATGCAGGCCGGCAGTGCCGCAAATAACCCGGCGATCAGAAGCAAACGTAAGTGCATGAAGGTGGCCCACTTCGGTTCTGAATTATTGTCTGTTCGGACTGCGAGCCACAGTAACAAGAATAGTTCTTTCGCTCAGTAATAATAGTTGAGTATCAAGAACACAGCACCCGCAACAAGGCAGCCCAGAAAGTAAAGTCCCGCATTTGGCATTATGTTCGACAAATCATCATCGTACACCTTTCCTTTTGCCAACTGAATCACTCCGCTAATCATCAGTATGGGCACAGTAACGAGCACATAAAGCGTGCCTACGTATCGAACTAGGGGGATGCAAACAGCAAGAACTAGAAGAAGCAATGAAGAGACTACCGCTCCAATATGTCTAACAACTGGCGTCCCCGATGGTAAAAGGCTTATCCCGATTGCCCGGCCAACAATGACCGCCATGAGGGCAATGGTTGCGGTGAAATTGGAATTCCATTTGGGAACAGCCCAACTGGCCAACGCACCAAGCCTTGAAATGACTTCTTCGACGATCAGACTGTAAACACGCACAATCGGCTCAGCCATTGGCGAAACAGGGATGCCAAGAACATCTACTACAAGGTTGAAGATCGACAGCCCCGTCGCCACGGCACCAATCAATGAAGATGCGAAAGCCCCCCCGCGGCGAACCGGACCAGGAATACGATTCCAAAGCTCAGCCATTCACCACCTCACCTTTAGCGACCGCGTCTCGGCGCAATTCTCACTGCACCATCAGGAAAGTACTTCCGGATTCCGAGAAGGGAAGCCCTACCCCCGCGCCAGCGACTCGTCGATCAGGCGGGCGGTGTTCTCGGCGCCGTAGAGCGCGGCGAAGCTGCCGAAGCGGGGCCCCTGCTCCTGGCCGAGCAACACTTCGTAGAGTGCCTTGAACCATTCGCGCAGGTTTTCAAAGCCGTGAGTTTTTCCAACGTCAAATGTCAGGGTCTGGAGCGCCTCAGGACCGATGGGATCGAGAACATTCTGTCGACCATAACTATGCTTTGCAAAGTCCGCAGTGTCGCGAAGTCTAGTCGCAAGCTCCACCATCGCGGCGCGCTCCTGCTCGGTCGGCGCGCGGTAGGTTTTCGCGGGCAGGACGAAGTCCCGGTAATAGCGCATGGCATAGCCGGCGAGTTCGTCGAGCAGCGGATGGGTTTCCGGCGAGGCGCCAGGCGCATAGCGGGTGATGAAGCCCCAGAGCTGGGACTTGTCTTCCGGGTTCGCCACGGCGACAAGGTTCATCAGCAGCGCGAAGCTGACCGGCACATCGGCCTTCGGCGGGTTCCCGAGATGGATATGCCAGACCGGATTCTCGATCTGCTTTTCCGGCTCTTCTTCAGGATATTTCTCGAGGAAGGTGAGGTATTCGTCTACCGTCTTCGGGATGACATCGAAGTAGAGCTTCTTGGCGACGCGCGGCTTCTGGAACTGGAAGAGCGCGAGGCTCTCATCCGGCGCATAGGTGAGCCACTGCTCGACCGAAATGCCGTTGCCCTTGGTCTTTGAAATCTTCTCGCCCTTCTCGTCGAGGAACAGTTCGTAGACATACTGTTCCGGCGGGCGGGCGCCGAGGATGCGGCAGATCTTCGAATAGATCGGCGCGTTGGCCTGATGGTCCTTGCCGAACATTTCGAAATCGACGCCGAGGGCGGCCCAGCGCATGCCGAAATCCGGCTTCCACTGCATCTTCACGTGACCGCCGGTGACCGGCAGCGTCACGTCCGTGCCGTCTTCATCCTCGAAGGTGATCGTGCCGGCTGTGGCATCGACCGCTTTCATCGGAACGTAGAGCACTCGGCCCGTGCTCGGCGAGATCGGCAGGAAGGGCGAATAGGTCGCGCGGCGTTCTTCGCCGAGCGTCGGCAGCATGACATCCATGATGTCCTGGTACTTCTCCGCAGCACGCAGCAGCATCGCATCGAAGCGGCCGGACTTGTAGCAGTCCGTTGCCGACAGGAATTCGTACTGGAAGCCGAACTGGTCCAGGAAGGCGCGCAGGCGCGCATTCATGTTGCGGCCATAGGATTCGGCCGTGCCGAACGGGTCCGGCACCACGGTCAGCGGCATCTGGAGATAGGGTTCCAGCGATTTCGGGTTCGGCACTGTGTCCGGAATCTTCCGCATACCGTCCATATCGTCGGAAACGCAGATCAGCTTCGTCGGAACCTGGCCGCCGGTCAGCACTTCGAAGGCATGACGCACCATCGTGGTGCGCACGACTTCGCCGAAGGTGCCGATGTGCGGCAGGCCGGAGGGGCCATAGCCGGTCTCGAAGATGACCGGGTCATCGTCCTTGCGCTGGCCGGCCTGTTTCTGCTGTTCGACGCGCTGTTTCAGCGCGCGCGCCAGCTCGAAGGGCCATGCCTTTGCGCTCTCGGCGAGGACGGAGAAGTCGGTCATCTGAAATATCGGTCTTCGGTGCGTGTTGAACAGTTGGCCGGGCCTAAAGGCCCCGCCCTGCAGCGTCAAGCGAGCGGCGCAATTTGTTGTAAAAAATCTTTGACATGTCAAAAATCTTTTACTACATGGGGTGTGTAAGAAATTTTTGACATAGAAAGGAGCCCCCACATGTCATTCCGAGAAAAGTCCGCCTGGGCGATGGTGTTCATCCTGATCAGCGCGGGCGCTTATTATTTCAACAAGGTGTTCGCCATTTCGCAGGCCCTGGGCCAGACGGCCCCGCCGATCATCGGCCTCGTGATCTTTTATGTGGTGATGGTCGTGATCGCCTCCATCGTCATCATGTCCATAATTGCGGGCGCGTCCGGCAAGGAGGCCAATGCGCCGGTCGACGAGCGGGAAAAGGTCATCCTGGACAAGGCCGGTCACTGGTCGGGCTATGTCCTCGCTATTGGCGTCTTTACCGGCATGATGAATTTCGGCGTCACCAGCGACGGGAACCTCCTGTTCCACATCTGCTTTGCCAGCCTGATGGTGAGCCAGATTGCCGAATACGGATTCCAGATCCTTCTCTTCCGGCGGGGCGTGTAAACCATGGCCAAACGCCCCCCGATCGGGAATCGCATCCGCGAGCTGCGCGAGATGCATGACCAGATGAGCCAGGCGGCCCTGGCAGAGGCAATCGGCGTCACGCGCCAGACCGTGATCGCCATGGAACAGGGCCGCTATTCCCCTTCCCTCGAAAGCGCCTTCCGCATCTCGCGCGTGTTTGGTGTCGGCGTGGAGGACGTGTTCAGCTGGGAGGAAGGCCAAGATAACTGAGGATGGCGTGGCGGATCCGGGCGTTGAGGCGCGCGCGATCGGTCTCGCCACTCATGCCTGCGGAATCGGTGATGCCGTGCGACATGGCGAATATATCCTGCGTGACGGTTTCGACGTCGAAGGGCAGCTCAAGATCGCTATTGGCGAGGAGGTTGCGCACGACGCCGACGATCCGGAGCTTGGCGTCCTCCATGCCGAGACTGCCGCCGAGCCTGTGTTCTTCAAGGTCGATCAGGCGGGCCAGCAGCGGCCGGTCGAACTGATGGCAGACGGCAACGTCGATCAGCGCGTCGATACAGTCGCGGACAGGACGGCCCGCATGGGTGGCCATCACCTCTTCCATCCGAACCGCCATGGAATCCGAGTCCGAGCGCACGAGCGCCGCCGTCACCGCGTCCTTGTTCGGGAAGTACTGATAGAGCGAGCCGATGGAGACGCCGGCCCGCTTTGCGATTGCATTGGTCGTGTAGCCCTCGAGCCCTTCGGCTTCGAGAATGTGAGCCGCCGCTTCGAGGATCGCCTCGACCGTGGCGCTGGACCGGGCCTGAACCGGTGTTTTTCTGGGGACTGGCAGGGTGTCGGCGGACATGGGCAAATGCGAGTTTCAATGCGAGCTATCGCTCATATTTAATAGAGATAGGAGTTGGACGAAAAAAGGAAAGCCCCATGCCTTTCGATTGCGAGGTCGCTTCCCCGCCGCGCCGCGGCCTGAACGATCCGGATGTCGCCCACACGCTGGCGCGCCTGCACCGGGACGCCGCCCGCCGGGATGTTCATGTCTTTGCCCGCGCCCTGCCCGCGATCGTCGCCGGCAAGTTCGCCGGACGCTCCTCCTTCGACTCGGCGGAGCCCTATCTCTCGAAAGCCTACATCCCCGTCTCGCCGGAATTCGGCCAGCTGATGTATGTGACCGCAGTCAGCCGGGGCGCGAAGAACATTGTCGAGTTCGGCTCCTCCTACGGCATTTCGTCGATCTACCTTGCCGCTGCGGCGCGCGAGGCCGGCGGCTTCTTCACCGGAAGCGAAAAGGATGCGGCGAAGGCGCAGGTGGCGATTGCCAACCTGAAAGACGCGGGCCTTTCGCGCTGGTCGGATATCCGCGAGGGCGATGCGCTGGAAAGCCTCGCACCGCTGGATGGGCCGATCGACTTCCTGTTCCTGGACGGCTGGAAGGATCTCTATGTGCCTGTGTTGAAGTTGCTGGAGCCCAGGTTTGCACCGGGCGCCGTGGTGTTTGCCGACAACATCCACAGCTTCCGAAAGACACTGAAGCCGTACACGGACTATGTCGGCAACCCGGGCGGTCCATATGAGAGTGTCGTGCTGGATGTCGGCAGCGGTGTCTGCCTCAGCATCTGGCGCGGCGACGCCTAGGCGAGCTTCCAGTGCGTCTCGCTGGTGGTCACGCGGTTGCGGCCGGACTCCTTGGATGCATAGAGGCAGTGATCGGCGACGCGTAGAAGGTCGTCGAGTTCGAGGTCGTCCTCGGCAATCGCAACGCCGATGCTGGCGGTGATCTGGCGCTTGACGCCGACACACGGCGAAAACCGGACCTCGCTGATGGCGACGCGGATGCGCTCGGCAATCTGACCCGCCAAAGTGAGGTCAGCATCTTTCAGGAAAACGCTGAACTCCTCGCCGCCCAGACGGCCGGCAAGATCCTGTTCGCGCACGACGGACCGGATCGCTGCGGCGACCAATATCAACGCTTCGTCGCCGGCGTGATGCCCGAACGCGTCATTGATCGACTTGAAGTGATCAACGTCGATCATCAGCATGGCGCCCCGCAGACCCTTTGCCTGGAGTGCCGACATGTCTTCCAGAAACGCGTCGCGCTTCAGGATGCGGGTCATGCCATCCATACGGGCCCTGTAGGCGATTTCTGCATTGGCTTCTTCCAGCGCCACCAAAGCTGCACTGAGCCGGATCTGCTGACGCTGAATGATGAGGGATACGGGCGTCGCCACCAGCAGCGGCACAATGGTCGCGATGACGAAAGACGGCACTATGAACTCGGCAACGTCGTCACCTTCAATCGGAGAAACGAATATGGAAGCAGCTGTCAGGATGTAGCTCGCCAGGATCGAGACAAGCGCAACCAGGCCAGCGCGCATGAGCGACACGCGTTGCATCGTCTTCAGAGAGGGCGACCGCTTCGACATCCCTGTTAGTTAACGGAAAACCCTGACAGATCCGTGCGCCTGAACCGAGAAATTTCGCCGATCCGGGCAATGTTCGCACCTGCGCGATCCAGCGTATTGACAATCATTCGCATTTTATTGCAAATGGTTCTCATGATCATTTGCGTCTGCAATCATATCAACTGCAAGAGCGTCCGGGCGGCCGTCGATGCCGGTGCCGACAGCCCGAAGGCCGTGCAGGCGCACCATGGCTGCAAGTTCCAGTGCGGCAAGTGCCGCCCGTCGATCGGTGAAATGATCTCTGATCACATGTATCAGCGCGGTGAGTCCCCGGCGCTCGTCCCGGCCGAATAGGCCCAACCCCTTGGCATCTCTCGGCTTTTGAACCCGCTGGCGCGGGGTGATGAATGCGACTGTGTCGCACTTTCATATGCAATTGTTTTTATTCGGGTTTTTGTTGCCGCGCTGCACCAATCGGCCTATCTGCTACGTATATCCCCGTAGCAGGAAAGGAGCTCTGCCATGAAAGGCGACAAGAAGGTCATCGAATACCTCAACAAGGCGCTGAAGAACGAGCTGACCGCGATCAACCAGTACTTCCTGCATTCCCGCATCCTGCACGACTGGGGCGTCTCGAAGCTGGGCGACAAGGAATACAAGGAATCGATCGAGGAAATGGAACACGCCGACTGGCTGATCCAGCGCGTCCTGTTCCTCGGCGGCCTGCCGAATCTGCAGGATTTGGGCAAGCTGCAGATCGGCGAGAACGTCCAGGAAATCCTCGAATGCGACCTGAAGCTGGAAAACATGGCAATCCCGCTGCTGCGCGAGGCGATGGGATATTGCGAGTCGGTGCAGGACTATGTGAGCCGCGACCTGTTCGGCAAGATCCTCCACAATGAGGAAGAACATGTCGACTATATCGAGACGCAGTTCGCCCTGATCGAGCGGGTCGGCATCGAGCGCTACATCCTGCTGCAATCGGAAGCGAACGCCTCGCCCGCCGACTAGGGCGCCGCGGCGGCGACCAGTGCCGCATTGAACTCCGTCTCCGGAAGATCGGCGATCTCGCGGACGCGCTGGTCGACACGGGCGCGTTCATGCACCGCGTCGAAGCCACCTTCGCCGGCAATCCGCTTCAGCCGGTAAAGCGCCTTGTCCGCTCCGCCGGTGAAGATGAAGGCCGGATCCCATGGCAGCGCAGCGGCCTTGGCGAGTTCATTGGTGCAATTGGACGTGAGCGTGTTGTAGAAACGCGGGCGCTGTTCGATCGAGATGGTCTTTTCAAGCAGCGCTGTCAGATAGGCTTCTGCCTCGCCCCGGGTCAGCTCCAGCGGATACATGTAGAGTTCGCGGTCCATCATCACGGCGCGGCGCGTCATCAGATCGCGCGGGCTGGCCCAATAGAACATGAGTTCGAACTTGTTGAAGGCGCCGGCGAGGGCGGAGTACTCCTCCCGCGTTTCCTTGCGGGCCTCGACGGTGAGGCCGATGAGATCGCCTTCCCCGAATTCGAACATGACGAAGGTGTGTGCCATCATTTTCAGGCCGGGGTGCGGCTCCATCACGAACCAGACGCGGCGGACATCGGATATCCGGTGCGGCGGCACCTCGGTCCAGACCATGTCCTTTGGCGCGTCTTCCGTATACGTCCAGTTGCCGTAAGGTGCGATGGAGAAGACACCGCCTTCAAGCTCGACATGCGGAAGGCGCGAGAGGTGCGGATACCAGGCCCGGTCATGACGGGGCTGCTTGGTCACTACGGCAAACAGGAACAGGCCGAACGCCGCGAGCGCACCCAGCAAGACCGGGGTGAGCCAGCGCACGGCGCTCAGAGGCCTGCAGGCCTGAAGCTGCCGGCCTGCGCCAAATTCCACTCCTTCGCCAGATGCGTCGCATCGGCATCGTGGAGGAGCTGGCCCCTTTGCAGGAGGTCATAGGATTCGTCGGCCGGCCGCACAATGTCTTCGGTCACGCGGTGCATGATGTGGCGCGGTGTCAGCTCGCTCGGATGCCGGCACCCCGCAGCACCGACGACTTCCGTCAGCGCCTTGACCGTATTGCGATGGAAGTTGGCGACGCGCAGCGTCTTGTCCGACACGTCGAGGCCGTGCTGGCGGCTCTTGTCGGACGTCGCAATCCCGGTGGGACAATGATTGTTATGGCAGTTGAGCGACTGGATGCAGCCGAGCGCGAACATGAAGCCGCGCGCGGTATTCACCCAGTCCGCACCGAGCGCCATGGACGAGGCAATGGCAAAGGCGCTGATCTGCTTGCCCGAACAGGCAAGGCGTACCTCATCCTTGAGGCCCGTACCGACCAGGGCATTGCGTGTGAGGACAAGCCCCTGGCGCAGCGGCGCGCCGACATGGTCGAGGAATTCCGCGGGCGCCGCGCCCGTGCCGCCTTCCCCGCCATCGACCACCATGAAATCGAGCCGGATGCCTGTCTCCAGCATCGCCTTGCACAAGGCGAGCACTTCCCAGCGATTGCCGACGGCAAATTTTGCGCCCACCGGCTTGCCGCCTGAAAGCTCTCGCAGCTTCGCTGCGAACTCCATCATTTCGACCGGCGAGGAAAACGCCGAATGCGCCGGCGGCGAAACGCAGGTCTGTCCGACTTCAATGCCGCGTGCCTCGGCAATTTCATGCGTCACCTTCGCGCCGGGCAGCACACCGCCATGGCCGGGCTTCGCCCCCTGGCTGAGCTTGATCTCGATCATCTTGACCTGGGGATCGGCCGCGACATCGCGGAAGCGCTCCGGATCGAAACCGCCATCCTTTGCCCGGCAGCCGAAATAGCCCGAACCGATTTCCCAGACGAGATCGGCCCCGCCCTTGCGATGATAGCGCGAGACGCCACCTTCGCCCGTGTCGTGATAGAAGCCGCCCTTCTTGGCGCCGGCCGACAGTGCCTCGATGGCGTGCGCCCCGAGCGAGCCGAAGCTCATCGCGGAAATGTTGAAGACGCTTGCGGAATAGGGTTGCGCGGTTCCGGGTGCGCCGACCATGACGCGCGGGTCGGAGTCGTCCGCATGCACGGCGGCCATCGAATGCGCGAGCCATTCGTAAGGTGGCCGGTCAATATCGAGATGGCTGCCGAAGGGCTCAACCGAGGTCACGTCCTTGGCGCGGCGATAGATCATCGCGCGGTCTTCATGATTGAAAGGGCGCCCTTCGGTTTCGCTCTCGACGATGTAGGAACGGAAGAAGGGCCGCAATTCTTCCGCCAGCCAGCGCACGCGCGACAGCAACGGATAGTTCCGCCACAGCGAGTGGCGCTTCTGGACAAGATCATACAGGCCCAGCAGCGTAACGAGCGCGGCAAGAATGGCCGTACTCTGCGCAGCGGGGCCGGTCTTCCAGAAGACGGCACCGCCGACTGAGATCAGTGCGGCGATAATGAGTGCAGCATAGCGAGACATGGGTGCGCGGCGCCTCCCGACCGATTCCCTAAGTGTCGAGCCTAGCCGCACGCCGGGAAGTGTGGAAGACCTGCTCTTGCAGGGGGGAAGTGTCCTGCCCGCACGAAAGGAACATCCATGAAGACCGCTTTGTCACTCGCCGCCCTGTTGCTGGCCGCAACGCCGGCCGCGTTCGCCCAGTCGGCCTCGCCAACCGGCGGGCGCGATTACCAGGAAGATGTCTATGTGACGCCTTACTGGACGCGGATGCCGGTGATCGAGGCCATCGGCCGCGCCAACATGCAGGTTGCGCCGAACCGCGCCTCATTCTCCGTGACTTATCTCGAAACCGACAAGAAAGCCGACGAAGCCATGAAGCTGGCCGTGCAGCGCGGCAAGATTTCCTATGATGCCATCAAGAAGATTGCAGGCGACAAGGCTATCGTGACGTCTTCGGTGTCCGTGCAGCCCTATTATGAGCAGTATCGCGACAAGGACGGCAACAAGGTGGAGAATGACCGCGCCGACAAGGTGGCCGGTTACGAGGCGCGCGTGTCGCTGAACGTTCTGGTCGAGGATGTGGCGATTGCCGGAAAGGCGCGCGCGGGCGCGCTGGCGCTTGGCCCGGAATCCTCCACCGCGCTCAGCACCTATCTCGAAGCGACGACAGAGATGAACCGCGCCGCCTATGAAGCCGCCGTGAAGGATGGCGCCGCGCGCGCCAAGGCAACCGCTGAAGCCGCGAGCACAAAGCTCGGCAAACTGCTGGCCGTGCAAGAAGGCGGCGGCCCCTGCCTTGGCCGCTGGTCGACCAACTCCGGATCAGACGACAGCTATTACCGCGATGAGATGGCTTATGCCGCCGCACCGCCACCTCCCCCGCCGGCCCCTGTCGCTTCAGGCATGGTGGGGCGCCAGCAGGTGACGATCAGCCAGGCCGACATCGACGCCCTCGATCTGCCGTCTGACAATCGCAAGCAGACGATCTCTTCCAGCGTGTGCATGATCTACGCCGCAGGCAATTGACGAATTATCCGTAGGCTGATAGTAAAATTCTGCTCAACCCTTCGCGATTCCTGATCGCGAAGGGTTGTTTCCTTGTGGAAATCGTGGCTTGGGTCTTTTCACGTTTCATTTTGATTCGTGAACAGTCGCTGCGTAATCTGAAATCACGCCCGTTCGACGGGCCCATAGAGGAGACACTCCCATGGCAAAAGCAATCAAGCCGAAGAAGAAAGCTGCTGCACCGAAAAAAGCTGCAGCCCCGAAAGTGGTGAAGGCCGCCCCCGCAAAGGCGCCTTCGCAAAAAGAAGTCCTGATGGAAAAGTATGTCGCCGACCTGAAGGAAAAGGTCGGTGAAGCCCGTCCTGACATGGCGCTGCTCGAAGGCGCCGTGAAGGCCTGCGGCCCGTCCATCTACAAGTCGGACTCCGCCACGGTGGCCGCATCGCAGAAAGATGAGCTCGAGCGCATCAAGAAGACCTTTATCGCCAAGAAACTTGGCGTGGCTGACGAAGCCAAGGCCGATGCCGCCATCGCCGAAGCGATCGAGAAGTATGGCCGTTCGGTGCGCGCAAAGCATCGCCCGGTGGTTTACTACCTCATCGCCAAGTCGCTGCGCAAAGGCGCCGCGTTGAAATAAGCGATCTTCCGGAAACGGAAAAAAGCCGGGCCAGCTTGCGCTGCGCCCGGCTTTTCTTTTGCGCTTGATTGCCGCTGGATCAGTAGCCGTTCAGCCGCGCAAAGCGATCGCGGTGCCAGCTCGCTGAACCGTAAAGCGCTTCCTGCACGCGGGCCCGCTTCATGTAGAGGCCCGGATCGGCGGCATCCGTCATGCCGATGCCGCCATGCATCTGCACGCACTCGTTCGAGACAAGATGTACGAGTTCGCCCGCACGCGCCTTGGCAAGGCTGGCGAGTTCGGAAAGATCAGTCCTGCCTTCATCCGCAGCCGACAGCGCCGCCGCGACGCAGGAGCGCGTCATTTCCAGTTCCACGAACATCTTTGCCGCGCGATGCTGCAGCGACTGGAACGATCCGATCAACTGGCCAAACTGCTTCCGGCTGTTGAGGTATTCGAGCGTTATCTCGAACGCTGCCTGCGAGGAACCGAGCATTTCGGCGGCAAGGCCAATGGCCGCGCGGTCGAGCACAGGCTCCAGCACATCGGCGCCCTGGTCGACGACGCCGATCACGGCGTCTTCCTTCACGACGACATCGGTGAAGCTGATGTGCGCCGCGCCGTGGCTGTCGACGGTTTCGAGTTCCTGGATCGACACGCCCTTTGCGTTGGCCGGCACCATGAACAGCGACAGGCCGTGACGGTCGCCCGGCTCACCGAATGTCCGCGCCACGACGATCAACATGTCGGCAAGATGGCCGTCCGGCACGTAGCGCTTCTCGCCATTGATCGTGTAGCCCTGCCCGTTGCGTTCAGCTTCGGTGGCAATGCCCAGCGGATTGAAATGCGCGCTTTCGTCCAGTGCGAGCGCGAAGGTCGTCTCGCCGCCGGAGATTTTCGCCAGCCATTCGGCTTTCTGCGCCGGGCTGCCGCCGAGTTCCAGCGCGCTCGCGCCGATCAGGGCCGTCTGCAGCAGCGGCGTTGCCGCCAGCGTGCGGCCCTGCGCTTCAAGGATCTGGCCAAGGCCGACAAGGCCGAATGTCTCGCCGCCCGGCTCTTCCGGCACGATGACGCCGAAGAAGCCGAGTTCAGCGAGCTTCTGGCGCGTTTCGGCATCCTTGCCGTTTGTCCCGGCATCGCGCAGCGCACGCAGGCGTGTTACGGGCAGCTCATCGCGCGCAAAGGCCATCGCCGTGTCGCGCAGCATTTCCTGGTCTTCGGTCAGAAGGAAAGTCATGTTGGGTGTCTCCGTTTCTTCCGCCGTTGGCCTACTGATGGTCTTTCAGTCCAAGCACACGCTTGGAGATGACGTTGAGATTGATCTCGCTGGTGCCGCCCTCAATGGAGTTGCCCTTCGACCGCAGCCATTGGCGGGTGGACTTCATCGCGCCCTTGTCGAAGCCCTCCCCTTCCCAGCCGAGACCTTCGGTGCCGAGCGCCTCGATCGTCAGTTCCCAGCGATCCTGGTTCATCTTGGCGGCGCCGTATTTGAGGATGGATGCGGTGTGGCTCACAGCCTGGCCGGCTTTCGCCTGTTCGGCCTGACGCGCGACGGTCAGGTTGAAGGCCTTGGCATACATCTTGTGCTCTGCGATGCGCGCGCGCAGGTCGCCATCCAGCAATGCGCCCGACTCGTCGGTGCCGATATGCTGCTTGGCATAATCCTCCGGGCTCAGAATACCTGAGCCGCCCGTGCCGCCGAACCCGCCGGCCGAGATGGACGAGCGCTCGAACTGCAGGAGGCGCTTCGCGATTTCCCAGCCGCCATTGAGTTTGCCGACCAGTTGATCCTTCGGAACCTTCACATCGCTGAAGAAAGTTTCGCAGAACGGGCTTTCGCCGGAGATGAGCTGGATCGGCCGCGCCTCGACACCGGGCGATGCCATGTCGAACAGGATGAAGCTGATGCCCTCATGCTTGACGCTCGTGTCCGTTCGCACGAGGCAGAAGATCCAGTCCGCCTTGTCGGCATAGGAGGTCCACACCTTCTGGCCGTTGATCAGATAATGATCGCCCTTGTCTTCGCAGCGCGTCTGCAGGTCGGCAAGGTCAGAGCCGGCGCCCGGCTCCGAATAGCCCTGGCACCAGCGTGTGCGGCCGTGGACAATGTCCGGAATGAAGCGCTGCTTCTGTTCCTCGTTACCGAACTCAAGCAGGGCCGGGCCGAACATCCAGAGGCCGAAGGAGAAGAGCGGCGGGCGCGCGCGGATACGGCGCATCTCTTCCTGCAGCACCTTGTCTTCCGTGCGCAAGAGGCCGCCGCCGCCATATTTCTTCGGCCATTGCGGCGCGGTCCAGCCTTTCGCGGCCATGCGCTCCAGCCAGACTTTCGACTCCGGATTCTTGAACTTTTCGCGCGTGCCGCCCCAGACGATTTCGTCGTCCTTCATCGGCGTGCGCATGGAAGGCGGGCAATTCTCCTCAAGCCAGGCGCGTGTCTCGGCGCGGAAGGTCTCAAGCTCGTCGACGGCGGTGTCGGCCATGTCGGTCTCCCTTGTGTGATGTGGTTGGGATGACCCTATGCCCTGCCCACGCCGCCGCCAAGCGCTGTCGCCGGGTCAGAGGGGATGCGGAGTCTTGGCCCAGTAGTGCGGCCGGCGGACAAGGCTCCACAAGGCGCGAACCATGGCGAGTGTCTGCAGCGGCCAGTAAAGCGGCAGGGTCAGGATGTCGCCGGCCTTGCACCAAAGGGGCCGGCCCGGCGCTAACGCCGCGGAAAGAGCGCCGGTCACGAGCGAGAGGACGAGACCCGCCATGCCGACCGGACCGAGCGTCAGGCCGGGGCTGGCAAGGCAGGCAAGGCACCAGAGCATCCAGGGCCCGTGCACAAGGGCGGACAGGATCGCCGCGCCAAGCGTCAGCTGGACAGAAGCAAACCCGCCCGCCCCCAGCGACCGGAAAGCCCCCGCTGGATCGCGCATCAGGACCAGCCAGGTCTGCACGAATCCCTTGAGCCAGCGTGAGCGCTGCGCGAGCCAGACCCTGCCCTTCTCCGGTGGCGCTTCCAGGGTTGGCGAGGAAATCGTGCCGACGCGCCAGCCGAGCCGCGCGAGGCGCAAGCCAAGGTCCGCATCTTCGGTCACGTTCCAGGCATCCCAACCGCCAACGCCGCGCAGGACCGAACGGCGGAAATGGTTGCTGGTGCCGCCAAGCGCGATGGGCAGGCCGAGGCGCGCGAGCGCGGGGAGGATCAGGCCGAACTGGATCGCATATTCGAGGGCCCATTGCCGCGAGAGCCATCCGCCGCTTGCCGGCGTGCCCACCAGAGGCGCCTGAAGGCAGGCAAGCTGTGGCCCCGACCGGGCGAAAGCTTCCGCCGCCGCACGCAACTGGCCGGGATGGGGACGGTCTTCCGCATCATAGACAACGACATAGGCACCGGCCGCGCGGGAGAGGCCATAATTGAGGGCGCGCGGCTTGGTCTGCGGATCACCGGGCGGCAGTACGAGAAGTTCGGTGCGGCGGGGCCATGTGTCCGCCTCGATGGCGTCGCGCGTTTCCGTGTCCCCGGTTTCCAGAAGCAGTTTCACGTCCAGAAGGTGATCGGGATAATCGAAGCCGCGCAGCATGCGCGCCAGCTGTGGCACGCAGGGCGCCTCATCCTTCAGCGCGACCAGCACTGTATAGGTCGGCAGCAGGACCGACAGGCCCGGCGGCAGGGACGCTCGCCGGCGGGGAACCAGCGCCACGCCCAGCAGGGCCAGCCTGAACAGGATCACCGCAAGAAAGATGACCGGCGCGAGCATCAGGGCCGTGCCAGCGAGGAGGCCGGGCGCTGCGAGGCCGAGCGTTCCGGCCACGGCGATTAACCGTGCGAATGCCCGCACTTGCGGGGGTGTGAGCGTCTCACGGGCCGAGAGGCCTGCGGCCCGGCGGGCGAAGCCTGAAGCGGCCGCATCGGCGAGCAGGGCATCCGGCGGCGGCGCCGGAAGCCCGCGCAGCTCTGTGACCGGCACTGCCGACCCTCGGATCCCATCAACTCCCATTCCGGTAGAAAAATCATTTCACCCGGAAAGGACATATACCGGAAGTTGCATTCGTTGCGATTCCGAAACAACTCCCGTGTCGGGCTTTTATTTTCGCCTGAAAGCAGATCGGCCTTCCCTTACCGCGCCGGCGGCGGGAGCCCAAGATCGAAACTGAGCTGAACCGGGCCAGCGTGAACTTTCCCGAGGCGGCCGGCGCGGCGTGTGGGGCGTGCGATGCCGGCCTTGTGACTGCCGTGCCGGTCTTCGAGCACGCGGGCCGTTTCCGCATGACCCGGCTTGCGGCGCGTTGCGGCGATCCGCTCCCGGGCCTCCCGCGCAGCGGCAATATGATCGACCATGCGCATCGGATAGGTCTGGCCGAAGACGATGCCCGCGCGGGCAAGCTCGGCCTTCGGCGCTTCCCAGGGCGCATGCAGGTATTGCGTCGGCAGCGCCGCCAGTTCCGGCACCCAGCGGCGGATGAAGGCGCCGTCCGGATCCTGTTCCTGTGACTGTTTCACCGGATTGTAGACGCGGGGGATATTGGTGCCGGTGATGGCGGATTGCATCTGGGCCTGGGGGTAGTGGATACCGGGCTCGAAATCGGTGAACAGGGTGGCGAGCTGTTCGGCCGGACGCTTCCAGTCCATCCAGAGGTGATGCGTCGCAAATCCGATGAGCATGGCGCGCATGCGGAAGTTCAGCCAGCCGGTGGACCGAAGCGAGCGCATGCAGGCGTCGACAAAGGGGAAACCGGTGCGCCCGTTCAGCCAGGCGTCGAGGCGTGCATCCCCGGCTGCTGCCTCCGGACGCAGGCCATCATAGGCCGGGGGCAGCGGGCGCACCCCGATCGAGGTGTCGTCTTCCAGCTTCTGCATGAGATGGCTGCGCCATTGCAGGCGGGCGAGGAAACTGTCGAGAGAGTCGGCATAGGTCGTGTCACCGTCGACCTCATAGGCGGCCTTTGCGCGCCGCGCCGCCTGCACGGCTTCGCGGACGGAGACCGTGCCGAATGCAAGATGCGGCGACAGGCGCGAGCAGGCTTCCGCCGCGCCGGCCGGGCTGGACATGGCCTTGCGGTAGCGCCGGCCGCGGCCCGCGAGAAAACTGCGGAGCAATTCAACGCCAGCGGTGCGGCCGCCCTTCTGGCGGCCCGGACACTCATCTTCCCTGAGGCCGAAATCTTCCGCGATGGGCCAGGGCCCGGACGGAACCGCCGCCATCGGGATGGCCTCCGGCGCGCGCAGGCGCGGCCGCGACATGGCCTCATCCCAGCGCGCGGCCCAGCCGTCCCGGTCCTTCAGGCCCCGGAATATGCCGGACTGGTCCTGCTCACGCAGCGAAACACCGGCCTGCAGTGCCCAGCGGCGTACCGCCTTGTCCCGCTCGAAACTCCATTGCAGGCCGGTTTCCTCATGCGTGTGGATGGCCGCAAGCCCATGACGGCGGTGGAGGTCAGCGAACACGTCGAGGGCGGTGCCGGTGCGAACCACCAGCCGGGCGCCCCGGCCGGTCAGCGCCTCGTCCAGCTCGGTGAGGGATTCCATCAGGAAGTCGAACTGCCGGCGGGAGGATTCGGGTTGGGTCCAGAGGCCGGGCTCGAAGATATAAAGGGGGAGAACCGGCCCGCCGCTGGCCAATGCGGCGGCGAGCGCCGCATGGTCGTGGATCCTCAGATCCCGTTTGAACCAGATGACATGTACACCACTCATGGAACAAATATAGAACATCCTTATTCGTCGGACAAGAGGGGGGATAGATCCGTCCCAACCCGTGACCAGGGCGTGACCAGAGGGTCCATAAGGATGACTGTGCGTTGACTTCAGGCACCCTTCCGCACCGGCCAGGTGCCGGAATCTCCAAAAACGGCAGCAGATTCGAACATGAACGGCAATTCATTGGCTTGAAGACAGCCCGCATGGCACCATATCGATAATCGGAAAACGACAGAGTGCCTTGATTTTTCCGGCTTTTATTTTTTTTCGATAAATTAATATTGAAAAACGATAAGATCTGTCCTATCTTGAGTGTGTCGGCGGCGGGATGGTCCCGCCGGGACAAGAAACCAAGAAGGACTTTTTTAAAAATGACCCCCCGCGTTCGTCAGACTGACCCCGAGATCGTTGCGCTTGCCGCGCCGATGGCTCTCGCCATCCTCACTGGCAGCAATACGCTGCGGACCCGGCCGGCAAATGACGAGCCGGGCCGGCACAAGCAGAGCCTCCTGGTCCGCCGCCGCAAGCGCCTCGTCCGCCGCGAGTCGCACTAACCGCCGGACGGCGCTGCCACCCCCCTGGTCAGGCCCCCTTCCTGACTGGCAGCGCCGTCTCCCTCTCTCTTCAAAACACCAGCAAGCAGGAATACTCTCATGATCCGCCCCCTCATCGCCGCCGCCCTCGCCGTCAGCCTCGCCGCTCCGGCCTTTGCCTCCTCCGAGCCGTTCCGCATGGCGGTCCAGTTCGACCGTGACGCCCTCGCCACCCCGGCCGGTGCCGCCGCTGAATATGAAAACGTGAAGCAGCAGGTCGCTGACCGTTGCGAAGCGGAAAGCGCCGACATCCCGTTCGGCAAATCCTTCGCGGTCTCATATTGCGAGCGCAACACGATGCGTGACGTCGTCCGCCGCATCGGCAATGCGAACTTCACCGCCGCGCACGTCGTGGACATGTCGAAATAAGACAGAACCGGCAGGCGCCGAACTGCCTCTCTCCCCCGCCACGGTGCCTGACCCGCCCGCCGCCCTGCTTGCTCCAAGGCAGGGCGGCTTTTTTGTGGGGTCAGTCGATTTCGACTTCGCGGTAATCCTTCGCCCGCAGGACGGCCGACAGGCGCAGCAGCGCCGGGACGAAGCTGCCCTCATCCTCACGTTCGAACAGGGCGACGCAACTGGTCGGGAATTTCTCGGAGAGGCGCAGGGCCGCGTAATGGTCCTGGCTGCCACCCTCGCGCAGGATGTCGAGGGCGAAATCATGGATGCCCGGATTGTGGCCGATCACCATGAGCGTTCCGGCGCCGTCATTCTGGGAGACCGCATCGGCGAGGCCCCGGACGCCGCACAGATAGAGCGACTCCATCGGGCGGACCTTTTCACCCTCGAAGACGCGGGCGGCTTCGGAACAGGTTTCCCGGGCGCGGCGCGCGGTCGAGACGAGGATCCGCTCCGGACTCCAGCCCATGGCGACGAGTTCCTCGGCCATGCGCTTTGCGTCTTCATGGCCCCGTTCGGTCAGGGCGCGGCCGAAATCGTCGATGCCCTCCCCGAAGGGTTCGGTCTTGGCATGACGCATCAGGATCAGGCGCTTCATCTATGGGTCCGGCAATCAGAAATGTACTTGCGCACTGCCGGGACGGCACCACGCGCACCTTCTTAGGCCCATTTTCACAGGGGAAATCAAGTGAGCGCCGGCGGCAAGGGGCCGCTGGCGCTCACATCATGGCAGGCTAGAGCGCCATTTCGAGCTTGCCGTTCACAAGGTTCGAATAATCGTTGACCAGCGCTTCGGAGATCTGGCCCGGCTTGTAGCTGTGCGCGCCGATCTCTGCGACCGGCGTGATTTCCGCAGCCGAACCGGTGATGAAGCATTCCGAGAAGGTCGGCAGCTCGTCCGGCATGATGGCCCGCTCGATCACCTCGATCTGGCGTTCCTTCGCGAGCTTGATCGCCGTCTGGCGGGTGAGGCCGTTGAGGAAGCAGTCGGGCGTCGGCGTGTGCAGCGCGCCGTCGCGGACGAAGAAGATGTTGGCCCCGGTCGCCTCGGCCACCTGGCCGCGATAGTCCAGCATCAGCGCGTCGGCATAGCCGGCCTTTTCTGCGGCGTGCTTGGACAGGGTGCAGATCATGTAGAGACCGGCCGCCTTGGCATGGCAGGGCGCGGTGTCAGGTGCCGGGCGGCGCCACGGGGCATGCGTCATGCGGATGCCCTTCATCTTGTCGGCGAAGTAGTCGCCCCAGTGCCAGCACGCCACAGCCAGATGGATCGTGTTGTTCTGAGCCGAAACGCCCATCATTTCCGAGCCGCGCCAGGCGACGGCGCGGACATAGGCGCTTTCGAGACCGGATTTCGCCAGCGCCTCGCGCTTGGCTTCCTCGACCTGCTCCACCGAGAAGGGAATCTCGAAGCCCATGATTTCCGCGGATTTGTGCAGGCGCTTGGAATGGTCGAGCGAGCGGAAGATCTTGCCACTATAGGCACGCTCGCCTTCGAAGACCGACGAGGCATAGTGCAGGGCATGCGTCAGGACATGGATTTTCGTATCGCGCCAGGGCACGAATTCGCCGTCCATCCAGATATATCCGTCACGGTCGTCGTAGGGGGTTGCCGGGGTTGCGGCCATTGCTCTCAGCGCTCCTCGCTTGAACTTCTTTGATTTTCGCGTTCATTTCATTCCTATGGCACCAGACGTCAACCTGAACCGCCCATTCGACCCCCGCCTCTTCCTGATGGATCAGGAGCTGGACCGGGGGGTCGGCCTGCTTCTGGCCGGCGCCATGGAACTCAACAGAGCCGCAGAAAAGGCGCGCAACAAGGCAGGCCTCAGCAAGTCAGAAATGCAGATTCTCATGGCAATCCGGTACCGGCCGGGCCTGACCGTGTCGGAGATGCGGGAGTCGCTCGGCATGACCGTGCCGACCTTCGCCCGCATCCTGGGTGCGCTGGATCAGCGCAGCCTGATCGAAAAGGCCAAGGGCGCCGAGGATGCCCGCCAGCGCACGCTGGCCCTGTCGGATGCCGGCACCACGCTGACGACGCCCATCGCCATCGTCCTGCGCGACCGGCTTCGGCTTGCCTTCCGCAGCGCCGGGCCGGACGCGGTGGACGGAACGCGCCGGGTACTCGACGCGCTGGTGCGCTGATGGGTGAGGCCGCGCATATCCTTGTCGTCGACGATGACGACCGGATCCGTGACCTGCTCAAACGATTCCTCGCGCGCGAAGGCTATCGCGTCACCGCGGCGGGCGATGCTGAAACAGCCCGGCGACTGATGGCGACGATGGCGTTCGACCTTGCGGTGCTGGACGTGATGATGCCGGGCGAGGATGGCCTGTCGCTGCTGGCGGGCATCCGCACGAGCGCGCTGAAGGACACGCCGGTCCTGCTGCTGACTGCGCGCGGCGAGGCCAGCGACCGGATCGAAGGCCTGAAGCGCGGCGCCGACGATTATCTCGCCAAGCCCTTCGAACCGGAGGAACTGTCCCTGCGCTGCGCCGCCATCCTGCGCCGGTCGCACCGGGAAGCGCCGCCGGAGGAAATCGAAATGTCGGGCCTCGTCTTCAATGCCGCCCGCGGGGAACTGAGAGACGGCGCCGACCGCATCCGCCTGACCGATGCGGAGCTGCAGCTCCTGTCCGCCCTCGCCGCGCGCCCCGGCGAAGCGATCAGCCGCGAGGAACTGGCGGAACTGACATCCGCCGGCATGGAACGGTCGGTCGATGTGCAGGTCACGCGCCTGCGCCGCAAGATCGAACCCAACCCCAGGGAGCCCGTGCATATCCAGACAGTGCGCGGGGTTGGCTATCGGCTCCTACCCAGCTAGAGCCAAGCGCAGGGCAGGTTTCCGGCATGGCCCGGCATGGCAAGGAACGACGATCATGACTGCTGACAGCCAGCCCTTCGGCAGCTTCCGTCCCTCGCCGGCGGTCTCCCGTGTGCTGTCGGCTTCCAGAAACTCCTTCCTGCAACGCGGCTCGCCCCGGAAGATCCTGGCCAGATGGCTGCGCAGCACGGTCGACGGGCCGCTCGATGTCGAGCTGTTCGGCGTCAATGCGCGCCTCAACATCCATGACAATAATTCCGAGCTGAAATCGGCCCTGATGGGAAAGTCGGTCGTGCGGGCTGAGGCCGCCTTCATGGACCGGTTCCTTCGGCGCAACGACGCCCAGTTCGTGGACATCGGCGCCAATGCCGGGATCATCAGCCTCTATGCCGCGTCCATCATCCCCAAAGGCCGGCTGGTCGCCGTGGAGCCAAACCCGGTGATGTTCGCCCGGCTGTCCGGCAACCTGAAGACCGTCAATCCGGACTTCTCGCGCAAGCTAGATCTCAACCTGTTCAACTGCGCCGTCGGCGCCGAAGACTGCATGATGGAACTGCATCTCGGCGACGATCTCGGCCAGAGCTCGCTCGTCGGAAATGCCAATTCCAAGGCAATCGAAGTGCCGGTGCGACCGCTGCTCTCGATCCTCGCGGAAGCCGGCATGACGCGGATCGACTTCCTGAAGATCGACATTGAAGGCTTCGAAGACCGCGCCCTCTTCCCCTTCTTCGAGGCCGCGCCGGCGGCGCTGCATCCTGCGGCGATCATGATGGAGGACTGCCATGCCGGCCGCTGGGAGCGCGACTGCATGGCGCTGCTGGACCAGCACGGCTATGTGGTGGACCACAAGTCCAACACCAATATCTACATGATCAAGCAGGCTGCGCCCTGATCCATGAAACTTTTGTCTTTCAGGCTGAGAGACTTCACACCCAGGGGCCTTTACGCCCGCATCCTGGCGCTCGTCATCATTCCGATCCTGACGATCCTCAGCATCCTGACCTGGTATTATTATTCCGGCCACATCGCCGAAGTGAACCGCAAGCTGGCCCAGAATGTCGGGCGCGACGCGGCCCTGCTGATGCAGTATTGCGACCGCGCACCAGACGATGTGGCGGCGATGGCGCAGGAGCTGGACATATCGGTCCAGTGCACGGTGCCCGACCCGCAGACCGCCGTCGACCGGCTGCGGTCGGACTTTGCCTATCGCGATGTGCTGGTCCGTGAACTGAGCAACACCTTCCATCAGGACGTGGATGTGTTTCTTGACGGATCTTCCTCGCGCATTGCCTTCATCGTCTCGAACCGCGGCGCGCCGGTCGTCTTCGATGTCGACAAGAAGCGCGCGCAGGTGGCCAATACGCACTTCCTGATCGTCTGGATGATCGTTGCAACAGGCCTGATGCTGGCGATCGCCATTGCATTCCTGAACCAGCAGGTGCGCTCGATCCTGCAATTGTCGGAAGCGGCGCGCGCCTTCGGCCGGGGACGCGACGTGCCGAACTTCCGCCCGTCGGGCGCCAATGAAGTGCGCGATGCGGCGCGGGCGGTGATCGACATGAAGAACCGCCTCACCGCCTTTGCCGACCAGCGCACCGCCATGCTGGCAGGCGTCAGCCATGACCTGCGCACGCCCCTGACCCGCCTCAAGCTGTCGCTCGCCATGATGGACGAGACGGGCGAGATCAAGGCCATGAAGGCCGACCTCGACGATATGGCGATGATGCTGGACGAATACCTCGCCTTCGCGAAGGGCGAAGATGAGGACAGTGTCGCGCCGTTCGATCTTGCCGTGCTGGTGCGCCAGATCGCTTCCGGCTTCGACAAGCCGGTCGAGGTCATCGGGCCGGACAGTATCCGCATCCGTGGCCGGCGCCTTGCGCTGAAACGGGCGATCACCAATCTTATTTCCAATGGTACCCTGTATGGCGGCGACGTGCGCGTGACGCTGGTGGCGGGCCCGCACGCCTCTGAAGTCCACGTCGACGACAATGGTCCCGGCATTCCGAAGGAACGCCATGAAGAGGCGTTCCGGCCTTTCTCGCGCCTCGACGAGGCCCGCTCGCAGAATGCCTCCGGCACCGGGCTTGGCCTGACGCTTGCGCGCGATACCGCCCATGCGCATGGCGGCGACCTGCGCCTGTCGGAAAGCCCGATGGGGGGCTTGCGCGCCAGCCTCCGCCTGCCCCATTGATCCAAGTTCAGCCCGCAAAAGATTGAGCCCCATGCCCGACAAACCCGCCAAACTGATCGTCCGCAATGCCGAGACCCGCGACATTCCCGGAATCGTGGAGGTATCCGAGCGCGTCTACGGCACCGGCATGGGCTATGGGCCGAGCGAAATCCTCGGCCATATCAACCGCTTTCATGACGGCCAGTTCGTCGCCGAATATGAGGGCCGGATCGTCGGCTATTGCGCGACCTTCATGATTTCGAGCGAGGTGGCACTGAAGCCCCATACATGGACCGAAATCACCGGCGCGGGCTTTGCCGCCCGGCACGATCCGGACGGCGACATGCTCTACGGCATGGACGTCATGGTGCATCCCGATTACCGGCGCCTGCGCATCGGGGAGCGCTTCTACCGGGTACGGAAGGATCTCTGCCAGTGGCTGGAACTTAAGGGCATCGTCTTCGGCGGACGGATGCCGGGCTATGCCCGTCACGCAAAGGACTATCCCGACCCGAAGGACTACATCAACGCCGTCCTCGACCAGAAGCTGAAGGATCCGGTGATCAATTTCCAGCTGCGCCAGGGCTTCCGGCCGATCGGCGTGATGCGGAATTACCTGCTGGGCGATACCCAGTCGAAGGATTGCGCCACCCACATGCTGTGGGAAAACCCGCTGGAGCAGGACAAGATCAAGGCAAAGCCGAGTCTTGGCGACACTTCCCTGCCCGAGCGTGTGCGCATCGCGACGGTGCAGTTCCAGATGCGCCGCATCAATGCCATCGACGAATTCGAACAGCAGATCGAATATTTCACGGACATCGCCGCCGATTACAAGGCGGACTTCGTGGTGTTCCCGGAACTCTTCACGCTGCAGCTCCTGTCGCTTGAGCACAAGCCGCTGGGGCCGGTGGAGGCGATCGAGAAGATCAGCGAATATACGCCGCGCTTCATCGCCTTCGTGGAAAAGCTGGCGGTATCGTACAACATCAACATCATCGCCGGGACGCATCCGAGCCGGATGGAGAATGGCGACATTCTCAACATCTCCTATGTCTTCCTGCGCGACGGCTCGGTCCACACCCAGCAGAAGCTGCACCCGACGCCGTCGGAGAAGATGTGGTGGAACATCAAGGGCGGCCAGGGCGCGAACGTGATCCAGACCGATTGCGGCCCGATCGGCGTGATGATCTGCTACGATTCCGAGTTTCCGGAACTCGCCCGCCATCTGGTCGACCAGGGCGCCCTCATCCTGTTCGTACCGTTCTGCACCGATGAGCGCCGTGGATACCTGCGGGTCCGCTATTGCTGCCAGGCCCGCGCCGTCGAGAACCAGTGCTATGTGGCCCTCTCCGGTGTGGTCGGGAACCTCCCGAACGTCGAGAACATGGACATCCACTATGCCGAAAGCTGCATCCTGACACCGTCGGACTTCCCGTTCGCGCGCGACGGTGTGGCCGCTGATACAGCCCCCAACACCGAGACCATTGCGCTGGCCGACCTGTCCCTGTCGGACCTGCTGACCGCCCGCCAGTCCGGCGCCGTCCAGAACCTCAAGGACCGCCGGTTCGACCTCTATTCGGTAAGCTGGAAGAAAGACGGCTGATTGCCGCCGCAGAAGTGGTTGCGGCCGGTCCCCGCCCCCGGCTAGTATTCGCCTGCCCGGGGAGGAGGAGACGCATGATCCGCATCCGCACCGCCGCACTGGCTGTCCTGCTGAGCTGCTTTGCTGCCTGTGCCACACCGCCGGAGACGCCTCCGGCGATTGCCCCGCCCGCACCTGCCGCGGAAGCCGAGCCGGCCCCGCCGCGCGACCTGCTGGTCGAGCTGGGCGATGCCGAAGCGGCCGGCGACACGGCCAGACAGGTGGAGCTGGCGCACGCGCTGATGGCCGATCCGGCCAGCGACGAGGCCCTGAAGCTCAATCTCGCCGACCTGCTCGCAATCCTTGGAGATCCGGACACCGCGCTCGCCACCTACCAGGCCGCCTATGACGCCGAAGCGGCGCTCCCGTCGCCGGACTTCACCCGGCTCATCGACCTTGAGGCCCGCATGGGCGAGATCGCGATCGATGCCGGCCGGAAGGACGCGGCCACCTTCCACACCGGGCGCGCCGTGGCACTGGTCAACGACCATCTCGGCGCCGACCATCCGCGCATGGCCCCGCTCCTCGCCTTTGCCAAGGCCAACGATCTCGACCTCGGCCAGATCGCCAGGGCGGGCGGTCTCTACACCGCTGAGGAAGCCGATTCCGTTCTCCGCGACTCGGTGGACCGGGCCCGGTCGGACGAGGAATTCGCCGCTGCCGCAGCCCCCGGGGAACCCATGGTCCGCGAGCTCGGCGAGGAAGCCGACTTCGATCTCGTCAGGGTCTTCTACGGAACGGACCGCGCCCCTGCGCCGGTGAAGCAGATCGACATTTCCGGCCGCCCGGTGATCGACCCGCGCACCTATTACAGCGCGACGCGCGGGCCCCTCGAGACCGGCAGCGTCATGGTCTCGGTGCCGCGCAACCGCAATATCGGTGAGGTTCCAAAGCCGAGCGTCCTTCGTTTCGAATTCCGGCCGGACCCCGCTCGGCACGTTATCCTGGGAGACATGAAAGTGTTCCCCGGCATGGACACGTTCGTGAACGAGGTGAAACTGGAACTCGCCAAGTCGAAGCGCCGCGAAATCTTCGTCTTCATCCACGGCTACAACACAAAGTTCTCTGACGGCATCGAGCGGACGGCGCAGCTGTCGACCGATCTCGAAATCGATGGTGCGGCCGTTTTCTATTCCTGGCCGTCCGCCGGCAGCCTGTTCAGCTACCGCGCAGACCGGTCGCAGATCAACGACGAGGCCGCCGCGGACCTCGAGAACTTCCTGCTCGTCCTTTCCGAGAAGACCCACGCAAAACGCATCAGCGTGGTCGCGCACTCGATGGGCAACGAGTTCCTCGTCAAGGCGCTTGAAAAGCTTGCCGAGCGCCAGCCGCAGGAAAAGCTGTTCAATGAAATTGTCTTCGCCTCTCCTGATGTCGACGCCCAGATCTTCTCCGACATGGTGAAGAATTTCGGCCCGCTGGCCGACGATCTGACACTGTATGCAAGCTCGAAGGATCTCGCCCTTCAGGCCTCACGCCGCTTCAACGGCAAGGGCCGGCGCGCCGGGGACTCGACCGATCCCGTCCTGCTGCCCGATCTCAACACGATCGACACGTCCGCCGTCTCCGATGGCGGCCTCGGCCATTCCGACATTTTCGGCGGCGCCTTCCCGGACTTCCAGGCCATCCTGTGGCTCAGCCTCGAGCCTGACCAGCGCTGCCTGCTCGGGCGCAAGGAAGAGGGCAATGCGGTAGCCTGGGTGCTGGGCAGCCCGCGTACTGAATTCTGCGACCCGAAAGCCTTTTCGACGGCGGTGACGACGATGCGGCGCGTCGGCGTCGAGGAATCGGCCAGCGTGCTCTCGGCTGAGGCCGCAAGAGCCGAGTCTGACGGCGATGCCCAACAGGCATCGCTCTGGGAATCTGCGCTCAAGATCGTCGAGTGGCTGGGCATTGCCGGCCGGGTCGTGCCGGCCACGCCGCCTTCGTGATCGCGCTACACGGTGCGGTGCGGGTCCGAATGGTCCCACTCCGCCAGCAGCGTGCGCAACGCGGCGATGAAGGCCAGAGGCTGGTCGAGCATGACATGATGCTCAGCATGCGGAATGGAAATGAACGGCACCTGGTGGCCGAGCAGCTGGCGCATATAGTCGCCGACATCGTCGGGCATCAGGGATGAGTCCTCGCCGCGAATGATGGCCACGCGGCAGCGCGCGGACTTCAGAAGTTCGCCGGGGTCGCGGCCCGGATCGAAATGCGTCCAGATCAACGGGTCGAACTTCCACGTCCAGCCCTCCCCGTCGGCGCGCTTCAGGCTCCAGCGCGCGATATAGTCCATTGCGTAGAGGTTCTCGCATTGCTGCGGCGGGGCGAGGCGGAAACGGCCAAGGGCACCCGCAAGGTCCGGATAGACCCGGTTCGGGCGTCCCTTGCGGTCCGGTCCCCGATGGGGGCGCTCCGGCGGGTTCACCGGGCTGTCAACGATCACCATGCCCTCGAACCGCTCGCCATATTTCGCGCCAGTCACGAGCGTGACGAAACCACCGAAGGAATGCGCCACGATGATCGGCTTCGTCGGCCCGTCGAAAAGGCCCGCAGCTTCCGCCACGGCCACCTCTTCTTCGACAAACGTCTCCATATTGTACTTTTCGCGCTGGTCGCTGTCGCCCATGCCGGAAAATGTGATGGCGGCAACATTGTAGCGGCTCGCAAAATACGGCGCGATGAAATCCCACCAATGGGCGTGCGCCCCGTTGCCATGCACCAGGAGGAGGCCCGGCGCGCCCCGCCTGCCCCAGCGCTGATAGGTCACGTTCGCGCCCTTAACCGTCACCGAACCCGTCTCGTAAGGGGTGGCGACCGCCTTACGGAACCAGTCCGGCGCCGGGGGCACCTCGCCGTGGAACGGCGCGAGCGGGCCGCCTTCGGACGGAATTTCCGGCGGCTGGTCGCGAACGATTCCCCTGTTTTCCCCGCTCATCCCATTCATTTCCCTGTTTTCCCGATGTTTGGGCAGCCGGCCCATGACTGGCAAGACCGGCCCTTGCGGAAAGCCCTGCGGCGGGAGCGGCACGGGACTTGCTCGCCTCACAGGCGAAAAGGAGCGTCTGCCCCATGTTGAAACGCCTCATCGTCCCGATCGCGCTCGCTGCGCTGGCCCTGCCGGCCGCCGCCAGTCCGGAACTCGCGGAAAGCTGGGGTGCCCGGGCTGCCGCGCTCTACACGGAATCCGTCGGCTACCTCGATACAGCACGGACCGGCGAGGCCCCCACCCTGCCGGACCATTATCTCATCGACCTCGAACGCTTCTCGGCCACCGCCACGCGTCTCGGAACATGGAACGACCAGGTCAGCGGCGCGAAGGACCTTGGCTGCATCTTCCGCGGCATGGCGGAGGAAGCAGAAGTCCAGCTCACTGCGCTCGAGGCCGCGAAATCGGCCGATGCCAGCGAAACGGCGCTGAAGCGCCTCGTCACCCTGTTCGACGATGCGCAGGAAATCTCCGTGGCCGCCGCCTGGGCCGCGCGCCATGACGGCCAGATGCCGGATGGTTCGGACGGCGTTCCGGCCGCCTGCCCCGCCAATCCCGCCATGGCCGGCCGGATCACCTCCTACTGACCCTCAGGGCTGGAACACGGCTTTCGGATTGCCCAGCAGTTCGTAGGCGACATGATGCTTGAGCTGTTCGGTCAGCTCGTTCGTATCGCCCAGCAGCGACGCAGGGTCGATCAGCTGACCGAACGTCATCCGTACCTTCGCGCCCTTCTTGTTGAGCAGCTCGTGGAACAGGGTGATGTCGCGCAGCTCACCGCTGAGATTGCAGAACAGGTAGTAAAGCTGCGAATTCCAGGCATCGAGGTTGAGCGGAAGGATCGGCGCCTTCTGCTTCTTCGCAAGACCGATCACTGTCGAG
>NZ_JAWKUW010000008.1:0-128047 GCF_041398385.1 Hyphomonas sp. | reverse complement strand
CCGCGCCACGGCTCCCTTCAAGGGGCAAACCCCATTCATCCCCGGATGGCTCACGCCAGTCCGGCTTTTAGTGCAGGCTCAGACAGCGAGCGCGAGGCCCGCGGCCGTCACAGGATCGGTCTCCTCCGTCACGACGAGGCCGAGGCCCATGCGCTGCATCCGCCGGTGAAAGCCCTCCCCACAGCCGCCGGTGACGACCACGTCCACCGCCTGGATCGGGTGGGGCGCTTCGCCATGATAGGCATGCAGCGACATGTCCTTCGGCAGGTCCAGCCGGCCGGTCTCGCGCGGCGGCTCTCCCGGCTGCACCTCATAGATCAGGAAGCGCCGCGCCTTGCCGGCATGGGCGGTCACGGTGCGGAAATTCTGGCTGGTCACGGCGACTTTCATCTGGGTCCGGGCTCCTGAGAGGCAGTTAATGTGTGATTTTTTATAACACTTAAAACCCGTCCGACATGGGGCGCTTCGCCGCGCGGGCGCACACTCGCAGGCCGGGTGTGGCCGGACGGGCCGTTCCGCCCTACATAGGCGGGCAGGAGACACCACCGATGACGACCGAAAAGGACCGCTTCCGCGCCGCCATGGCCCAGCTCGGCTCGGCCGTGTGCGTGCTGACGACCGATGGCGAGGCCGGGAAATACGGCATCACCGTCTCGGCCGTGACCAGCGTGTCGGATGAGCCGCCCTCACTGATCGTCTGCGTCAACCGCGGCTCAGGCGCCAATGCCGTCATCAAGGCCAACGGGCGCCTCTGCGTGAACGTCCTCTCCTGCGACCAGGAAGACATTTCCGGCGTCTTCGCCATGGGCGCGCGGCCGGTGCCGGAACGCTTCGAGAGCGGCGACTGGAGCGTCAGCCGCCTTGGTAATCCGCTGCTGGGCGACACAGCGGCCAGCTTCGACTGCGAAGTCGACCAGGCCGTGGAATACGGGACGCACACGGTCTTCCTCTGCCGCGCCCTGCATATCGACCATTCGGACGACCGGAACTGCCTCATCTATCACGGCCGCGCCTACCACCGCATCCGCACCGCCACCTGACAGGCCATGCTGGACTACACGTTTAATATTGCGCCCATGATGGATTGGACCGACCGGCATTGCCGGGCCTTCCATCGTTGCCTGACGAAGCGGGCGCTGCTGTGGACCGAAATGGTGACGGCGGACGCCGTCATTCATGGCGACCGCCAGCGGCTCCTGGCCTACAATGAGACGGAACACCCCGTCGTGCTTCAGCTTGGCGGGAGCGACCCGGCAAAGCTTGCCGAGGCCGCACGGGTCGTCGAAGGCTTCGGCTATGACGAGGTGAACCTCAATTGCGGTTGTCCGTCGGAACGGGTGCAGTCCGGGGCTTTCGGCGCCTGCCTGATGGCGGAGCCGGACCTTGTGGCAGGTTGCTTCGCGGCGATGAAGGCGGCCGTATCCATTCCGGTGACAGTGAAATGCCGCATCGCGATTGATGACCTGCCGGCGCGCGAAACCCTGTTCACCTTCATCGACAAAGTGTCTGCTGCCGGATGCTCCGTGTTCACCGTACATGCCCGCAAGGCCTGGCTGAAGGGCCTGTCGCCCAAGGAGAACCGGGAAGTGCCGCCGCTCGATTATGGCCTTGTCGCTGAGCTGAAGGCGGCGCGGCCGGACCTTACCATCATCCTCAATGGCGGCATCCAGACACTTGAGGCGTGTACGGATCATCTGGAGACTTTCGATGGCGTCATGCTGGGCCGGGCGGCCTACCAGACGCCGGGCCTGCTGGGCGAAGTCGACGCGGTCCTGTTCGGGGAGGGGGAGCCGGTCTCGCCTTTCGCCGCGATCGAGGCCTACCGGCCGTACCTCGCCGCGCGCCTTGCGGAAGGCACGCCGCTGCACGCCATGACCCGGCACATGCTGGGCCTCTTTGCCGGCCAGCCGGGGGCGCGTCAGTGGCGCCGCATCCTGTCGGAACGTGCGCCCAAGGCTGGTGCAGGCCTCGACGTGCTGGACGCCGCGCTCGCCCCGCTGATGGAAGCCGCCGGCGCCTGAGCGGCAAATTTGTTCTTTATTTGTTCGCGTATGCGTGTTAACCATTTTCCCGCTGGAAGGGAAATGGGCGATGGTTTGCCGCGTCACGACATTCGCGTTCGAGGGGGTCGAAGCCCGGCCTGTGGACGTGCAGGTGCAGCTGACCGGCGGCAATCCGGCCTTTCATATTGTGGGTTTACCGGACAAGGCTGTGGGCGAAAGCCGCGAACGTGTGCGCGCCGCCTTTGCCTCGCTTGGCCTCGCCCTGCCACCCAAGCGCGTGATCGTGAACCTCGCGCCGGCGGACCTGCCGAAAGAGGGCAGCCACTATGATCTCGCCATTGCGCTCGCCATGCTGGCCATCATGGGCGTCATTCCGCCCGACCAGCTCGAACAGTTTGCCGCCATGGGAGAATTGTCGCTGGACGGCAGCCTCGGAGAGACCGTCGGCGTACTGCCGGCGGCGATGGCGGCGGAAGCCCTCGGTCTCAGCCTCATCTGTCCGGAGATCTGCGGTGCCGAAGCGGCCTGGGCGGGCGGCAGCGTGCTTGCCGCGCGTAGCCTCATCGCCCTCATCAACCATTTCACCGGGCGCGACGCCATCGGCCCACCAAAAGCCGGCGACCTGACGGAGCCGCCACCGGGGCCGGACCTGCGCGATGTGAAGGGTCAGGAGGGCGCAAAGCGCGTGCTGGAAATTGCGGCCGCGGGCGGGCACAACCTCCTCTTCTGCGGCCCGCCGGGATCGGGCAAGTCGATGCTGGCTCAGCGCCTGCCGGGCCTGTTGCCGCCGCTCTCGGCGAGGGAGCTGCTGGAAGTCTCGCAGATCCATTCGATTGCCGGCCTGCTGGAACGCGGGCGCCTGTCGCGGACGCGGCCCTTCCGGGCGCCGCATCATTCCGCCTCCATGGCCGCCCTTGTCGGCGGTGGCATCAAGGCAAAGCCGGGCGAGGTTTCGCTCGCGCATCACGGCGTTCTGTTCCTCGACGAACTGCCGGAGTTTTCCGCGCAGGTGCTCGACAGCCTGCGCCAGCCGCTGGAAAACGGCGAGGCCGTGGTCGCGCGGGCAAACCGCCACGTGCGCTATCCTGCGAGGTTCCAGCTGATCGCCGCGATGAACCCGTGCCGATGCGGCGGCGGTCCGGGGGCGGCCGCGTGCACGCGCGGGCCGAAATGCGCCGAATCCTATCAGGCGCGCCTCTCTGGGCCTTTCCTTGACCGGATCGACCTCTATTACGACACACCGCCTGTCACGGCCGTGGACCTTGCCCTGCCGGCGCCGGCCGAAGGTACGGCGGAGGCGAAACGCCGGGTCGAGGCCGCACGCGCGATCCAGCTGGAGCGCTTTGACGAGCAGGTCAGCGATACGCGCCGGCCGGTGAATGCCGATGCGCCGCTCAGCGAACTGGAGCTTCATGCGCGGCCGGATGAAGCGGGGGCTTCGCTCCTGTCCGGCGCGGCGGAGCGGCTGGCCCTGACGGCAAGGGGCTATACCCGCGTGTTGAAAGTCGCCCGCACGATCGCCGACCTCGATGGATCTGGAAATGTACGCCGCGTACACATCGCCGAAGCGCTGTCCTACCGCCAGCGCCCACCGGGCAGGGGAGAGGGGGTGAGCGCCGAAGCCATGGTGCGCTGAGCCGGCAGAATGCCTGCGGAATCTGCATTGGCTCTTAAAGGATTGCTAAAGCGTCGCGGGCACTCTTCCGCCCATGAAAGAAACGCCCATGCTTCCGCCGGTCACGACGAGCCCCGAGGACACCTTCCTCGCCGCGGCGAGTCACGAGATCCGCACGCCGCTGAACGGCATCCTCGGCACGGTGTCACTGCTGCTGGAGACCGAGCTTGAGCCGTCTCAGCGCGAATATGCCGAGGCGATCCGGCAGAGCGGCGCGCGCCTGCTCGACCTGCTCAACAACGTGCTCGACTATGCCCGGCTCGATGCGTCCGCGGTCGACCTCGAAACCGAAGCCTTCTGCCCGGTGCGGCTCGCCCGCGAAGTGGTGGAGCTGTTGAGCCCCCGGGCGCATGCGTCGGGCCTCGACATTGCCTCGCGCGCCTCCTGCCTGCCGATGCCGACCTTTACGGGCGATGCCGGCCGCATCCGCCAGATCCTGTTCAATCTGATCGGCAATGCGCTGAAATTCACCCAGTCCGGCGCCGTACTGCTCGACATCCATGCGCATGAAGACGGGCTGGAATACCGCGTGATTGATACCGGCCCCGGCATCGCTCCGGACGACCGCGAGCGCTTGTTCGAAGCCTTCCGCCAGTCGAGCCGCAAGGATGCCTACAAGGATGGCGGCGTCGGTCTCGGCCTTGCCATCGTCAAGCGCCTGACCGACTTGCTGGGCGGGCGCATCGATGTCACCGGCGCGCCGGGCCTCGGCACCTGTTTTTCCGTCCGGCTGCCCCTGCCGCGGGCCGACATGGCGCCGACGCACGATCTGCCGGAACTCAACATGACCGTAGGCCTCGCAGGCCTGCCGCCGGCGACCTGCCTGTCCACCGCAGCGGCGCTCGAAGGCGCAGCAGCGCGGGCGATCAAGGTCGATGTGTCGTCGGGAACCCTGCCCGAAGGGCTCGACGTCCTGCTCATCGGGGCGGACATGCCCGAAGCGACCGTGCGCGCGATGGCGCGCCAGGTGCCCTCGCTGATTGTGCTGCGCCCGGAAGACCGAGGCGCGCTGGCCCGGTTCCGCGCCATGGGCTGTGCCGGCTGGCTGGTTCGCCCGCTGAGGGCGTCCTCGCTGGCCGAGCGGGTCTATGTCGTCGGGTCCGGAGGCTGGGCGGCGGACGAGCCGGAGGATGTGAAGGGCGCCGGCCGCGTCCTGATCGCGGACGATAATCCCGTGAACGCACTGATCGCACGGCGTGCCTTGGAATCGGCCGGATTTACGGTCACAGTCGCTTCGACCGGAGCCGAAGCCCTGGAGGTGGCCGAAAGCATGAAGCCCGCCCTTATCCTGATGGATTTGCGGATGCCTGTCATGGACGGGTTCGAGGCCATGCGCCGCCTGCGCGCTTCGGGCAACACAGTACCGGTGATTGCCCTGTCGGCGGAGGTCAACCCGGAGATCGAGCGCGATGCGCGGGCCGCCGGGGCCAATAATGTCGTTGCCAAGCCGATCGAGCCGGAGGCGCTGCGCGGCATCGCCATGCATTGGACCCGGCCGGCGCACCAGCGCGAGGCCGGCGCCGCATGAGCGAAACGGCCGCGCCGACCAAGCCGCCCTCGCGTCTCGCGCGTGCCTTCCGGGCGCTGAACGACCGGCGCATGGCCGCCATGCTGATCCTCGCCTTCGCGGCAAGCATTCCTTATGGCGCAATCGTCGGCGTGCTGACGGCCTGGCTGACGCAGGAAGGCGTCGACACCGACACGATCGGCGTCCTCTCGCTCGTCACCATCGGCTATTCCTTCAAATATCTCTGGGCCCCGCTGTTCCAGACGCCCCATGGCGTGCCCTTCATCCCGGTCGCCGGACGGCGATCCTGGCTGATCCTCTGCCAGGCGAGCATCGCGGTGCTGCTGATTGTGCTGGCCCTGTCGAATCCGCCGCAGAATATCGGCCTGGTCGCCCTTATCTGCTTCGTCATCCTTATTCTCGGGCCTACGCATGACATTATCCTCGATGCCTGGCGCATCGAGGTTGCTCGTTCCGACGAGGACAAGGATCTGATGTCGGCGCTCTACCAGTTCGGCTACAAGTCCGGCGGCTTCATCTCCGGCTTCATTGCGCTGCTGGTGGCCGCGCGCGGCGGCTGGATCGTCGCTTATGTGATGATGGCGAGCTTCATGGCGCTGACGGTCCTCGGCAGCCTCCTTGCGCCCGAGCCGGAGTACAACAAGCACGAGCACAAGACCCGCCTCAGCTTCCTGCCAACGGTGCCCGCAAAAATGGCTGTGCCCGCTGTCGCCTTCGTGTCGCTGTGCTGGAGCGCGGCCTTCCTGATGATCGGCACCTTCGCTGTGCGCAGGCTGGGCTTTGGCGAAGCGCTGTCCTCGCGCAAATTCGTTTCGGAGCAGGGGCCGCTGATCGTCCTGCTGACGGTTGTTGCGCCTGCTGTGGTGGCTGCAGTTCTGGTCGTGCGCAACCGGGCGGTCGCGACCGAGGCGCCGCTGATGCCGGCCGGGACAGGGCGCGGCGCGAAGCTTGCCGGCACGTTGTTCCGCGCGATTTTTGACCCGCTGATGGACCTGATCTACCGCCTGCGCTGGTGGACGATCCTGGTTCTGGCGCTGGCGCTGACCTATCGCTTTACCGATGCGGTGTGGGGCTCGTTCGCCTATCCTTTTTATCTCGGCACACATATGGATGCCCTCGGGCATAGCCTCGACGATGTCGCGATCGCCTCCAAGTTTTTCGGCGTTATCGCGACCATTCTCGGCTCGCTGCTCGGGGCGACCCTGATCGCCATGGTCGGGCGGATGCCGGTCTTCTTTATCGGCGGGATTATCGCAGCGGTGACCAACCTTCTGTATGCAGATCTCGCCGCGGGCGCACATGCGCTCGACGCTTTCCTCGCAGCGACGCATCTTGATGGCCCGATGGTGGCGTTCGCCAATTGGGCGGCAACACTGCAGCCCGAGGCGATCAGCCTGCCGCCAGACCAGGGCCAGCGCATGGCGCGGCTGATGATCACGATTTTCGCTGAGAATATCGCCGGCGGCTTCGCGCTGGTGGCGATGACGGCCTATCTGACGGCGGTCGTAAATCCGCGCTTCGCGGCGGTTCAGTATGCGCTTCTGGCCTCGCTCACCATGCTGATCGGAACGCTCGGCCGGCCTTGGCTGGGGGAGATGATCGAAAGAAACGGCTTCCATGACGTGTTCATCGTCACCTTCTGGCTCGGCGGTGTCGCTGTCGCGCTGAGCGTGCTGGAATGGTGGCGGCTGTCCCGTGCATTTCCGGCAAAAGCGGTGGACTGACTGGCGCTGGCCAAGTCGCCCGGCGCGTCCTAGACTCCGCCGAAATGCAACCGGGAGCCTGCCATGAAAGCCATCGCCGCCGCCTTCAGCCTTGTCGCCCTGGCCGCCTGCGCAACGCAGGTATCAGACCCTGCGCCTGTGCAGAACGTCTCGCTCGAAGAAGACAGGGAAACCGCGGCGATCGCAACACTCCTGGCGGAACAGGACGCGGCCTGGAACCGGGGCGACATCGATGCCTTCATGGTCGGGTACTGGCAGTCTCCGCTGCTGCGCTTTGCCTCCGGCGGCACCGTGACGCGCGGCTGGCAGGAAACCAATGACCGCTATCACCGCGTCTATGGAACGCCGGAAAAAATGGGGCAGCTGATCACGGACGATTATGAGATCGTCCTGCTGGCACCAGATGCCGCCATTGCCCACGGACGATGGAAGCTGGTGCGCGATGGCGACGAACCATCCGGCCTCTATACGCTGGTCCTGCGCAAGTTCGGGCCGGACTGGAAAATCGTGTCCGACACGACCACGTCCGCCGACTGAGGCTGGCCCCGCTGCCCTGAAAAGACCCAAAATGCACCGCTTGGCAGGCCGCCGCTTTGACGGCAGAACGCTCTGTCAGGGCGTCAGGCAGGGAAGGCGGAGGGGAGAGTATGAAACAGGCGACACTCGACCACGAGACCGCGAACTCCGGTTTGGAGCGGGCGATTGAGCGGCCCTGGTTCCGCAATTTCATTACCGGGCTCATCATCTTCAATGCCATCATTCTTGGCGTCCTGACTTACCAGGACTCGCTGCCACACGGTTTCGTGCAGGTGCTGGAAGTCGTCGACCATGCGGTGACGTGGATTTTCGCGGCGGAAATCGCGATCAAGCTTGCGGGTTACCGGTTTGTGTTCTTCAGGTCCGGCTGGAACTGGTTTGACTTCATTGTCGTCGGCATTTCGCTGGTGCCGGGGGCAGGGGCGTTCAGCGTGCTGCGCGCCCTGCGCGTGTTGAGAGTGCTGCGCCTCCTGCATGTCGTGCCGATGATGCGGCGGATCAGCGAGGCGCTGCTGAAGGCGCTGCCGGGCATGGGCGCCATCATCGCCGTGCTCGCACTGGTGACTTACGTCGCCGCGGTCATGGCCACCAACATGTATGGCGATACCGACACCGAAGAGGTGAAACAGCTGTTCGGCGACCTGCCGAGTTCGGCGCTCTCCCTGTTCCAGGTGATGACCATGGATGGCTGGCGGTTTGAAGTGGTCCAGAAAGTGGTGGATGACGGCCATCCGAATGCCTGGCTGTTCTTCCTCGTGTTCATCTTCGTCGCGAGCTTTGCCATCCTCAACCTGTTCATCGCGCTGGTCGTCGATTCCCTCGCCGCCGAGCAAAAGGCCGTGCTGGAAGAGGGCATCCATGACCTCGAAGAAGACCTTGAAGACATTGAAGAAGAGATCGAGGACGAGCGCGAGGAAGCCAGCGATGCGCGAGCCGAAATTCTCGATGCGCTGAAGGAATTGCAGCGCGAAGTGGCCGAGCTGAAGTCGGCGGTGGCGGGGCGGTAGGCTAACCTGAAAGCATGTGAGCGGGCCTTCACGCGCTTGTCAGCCGCGCGGCCCTCGCGCTGGCGCGGATTCCTGCTATAAGCCGAGGCCCATGAGCCTCTGGACCCGTCTCCTAGAAAGCGGCAAACGCCTGTTCGACGCCGATCTTGTCCCCCTGGACGAGCCGGAAATGAATGGCATGGACACGTGTGCGCCGGACCCTAACGATGTGGGATTCACGGCGGCCGTGGTCGGGCTCGGGGCGAAACTCGCCAAGGCCGACGGCTCTGTCTCCGACCGTGAGATCATGGTGTTTTCCCGCGTCTTCCGCACGGCGCCGGAAGAGGCCGACAATGTGCGCCGGGTCTTCAATCTCGCGCGCCAAACAGTGCGGGGGTATGAGAGCTATGCCCGCCGGATCGGACGACGGTATCGCGACCGGCCATGCCTTCTGGAAGGGGTTATGGACGGACTGTTCGAGATCGCAGGCGCCGATGGCGTCGTGACGACGGACGAGATGGATTATCTGCGCAACGTCTCCGACGCATTCGGCTTCAGCGAGGCAACCTTCCGCCGGATCAAGGCGAGCCATCTGGGCCCCGACCGGGACGATCCCTATCATATTCTGGGCGTTGCCCATGATGCGGCCTTCGACGACATCCGTGCGGCCTATCGGCAGTTGATGGCGGATAATCATCCGGATCGGATGATCCAGATGGGGGCGCCGCGGGAATTCGAGGATGCGATCCACGCCAAGGCTGCGGCGATTACGGCGGCCTATGCCCAGATCCGCAGCGAGCGCGGCCTCATCACCCGGCCCGATTAACAGGCAGACCACAAGTTTTCGTGATCCCTTGCCGCCGCTTCGTTGACGGGCCGCCATAGTGCAGCCATGTTGGACAGGCACAAGGACAGCATCATGACGCAGACAGCCCCCCATCCGTCCGGTTTTCCCTTTGCCAACGCGTTCAGAGGCGGCCTTTCGCTTCTGGTTCAGGTGATGATCGGGATGATGCTGGTGCTGACGGCGGGCATCGTGGCGGTGATGACGGCGCTTGCAGGTGTCATGCTGGCAGCAGCCGCCCTGGTGATGCGGTTTGCCGGCGGACGCCGGATGCGCCCTTCGCCTCATCCCGCAGGCGACGAGCCGGTGACGCTGGAAGCCCGGCGCACGCCGCGCGGCTGGACCGTCGAATAGACATCCCTGCATTTCCCACACCGTGAGCCTGTCTGCAGGCTCCGGAAAATCCTCCGCAGAGGCTCCGGGAAGGCTCCGGCCAGCGCCCGCGCGTGCGAACGGCTGCACAATTTTGCGGCAATTTCTTCGCCTCAGTTGACACGAGTGCGCTACAAATGTAGCGTGTCGGCGACTGATATAAAACCGAAGAAGGATCCGCCTTCATGTCCCAGCCCAATTCCTCCGAACTTGCGGTGCTGAAGCATCTCTGGTCGGCCGGGCCGCAGAGCGCCCGCGAAGTGCATGATGCGGTCGGGCCGGGGCAGGGGTGGAAAGCCTCGACCACCCGCACGGTGATCGCCCGGATGGAAGAAAAGGGCTGGGTCGGCCGGCAGGATGTGCATGGCATGGCTGTGTACAGCGCGCTGCTCGACCGGACGGCGACGCTGGGCGGCCTCGTGCGCCACCTTGCCCGGCAGATTCTCGATATGGACGGGCCGCTGCCGGCGGCCCTGTTCGCCGAGAGCCCGCATCTGTCGGACGCGGAACTCGACGAACTCGATGCCATCATCAATGCGGCCGAAGGCAGGACGGAGGACAAGGCATGAGCGTTCCCGGTCTCGTCCTGCTGGCTGTGGTCTGGAGCGGCATGCTCTGGCTGGCCGCTCACCTGATTTGCCGGCTGAACCCGTCGCCGCGGGCGGCGCAGGCAATCTGGCGCGGCGCGGCCCTGATGATGCTGGCGCCGTTCGCGGCGTCGCTGGCCGTGCCCGGCCTGCCGCAGGTCGCGGGTCAGGCCCTGCCGGACCTGCCGGTGCTGGAACCTTTCAGGGTGGCCCCCGAGCCAGCCGAATTTGCCGTCGAGGCAGCGCCGCTGCGCCTGCCCGATGCCGGCATGATCCTCCTTGGGCTGATTGTTTCCGGCTGGCTCGTGCGGTTGACCCTTTGGGCTGCCAGCCAGATCCGCTTGCAGCGCCTGAAACAGCGCGCCTTCCGCACGCGGCGCAGCGTGCGCCACTGGGCCGAGGCCATCGGCATCCGCTGGGCGCCGGATGTGCGCATCGTGCCGGCCGGGCCAGCCTTCCTTGCCGGCATCTTCCGCCGCACGATCTTCATTCCGTCTGCGCTGGCCGCATCGTCGGACACACACCAGATCCTGGTCCATGAACTGGTGCACCTGAAACGGGGAGACCTCGTGACCCGGCCGTTGGAACGTCTGCTGGCGGATATTTTCTGGTTCTCTCCCTTCGCCTGGTGGATCCGCGACCAGCTCGATTATTGGCGCGAAGCGGTCGTCGACGAGACCGCCGCAGACCTGACAGGCGACCGGATCGCCTATGCAAGGGCCCTGACGTCCGCTGCGCGCGTCTCGCGCATTGAGGCCGTGCTGCCGGTGGCAGCCTTCACCCTCAGGAAAGAAGGAACCCTCAAAATGCGTTTGACCGAACTCCTCTCAGAACCGGCCCGCCGCCCCCGGCGCTTGGGCATGGCCATGGCCGCTGCCTTCGCGCTGGCAACACCGCTGGCGCTTGCCCAGGGCATGCTGATCAAGGGCGCCGCCGCGCTGCCGGGTGCCGACGTTCCTTATGGCCACGCCGTTCTGGACGAAGCGAAGCTGACGAGCACCTATGGCGTGCGGCTGGATCCGTTCACGAAAAAGCCGGGCTGGCACAATGGGGTGGACCTCGCCGCGCCTCATGGCACGCCGATTTATGCCCCGACCGATGGCGTGGTGACCTTCTCAGGCGACAAGCAGGGCTATGGCAACCTGATCGAATACCAGGGCGCGGGCGATGTCCGGTACCGGTTCGGCCAAATGAAGGAAATCAAGGTCGCTGAAGGAGACGCGGTCAAGGCTGGCGATGTGATCGGCACGGTCGGCACCAGCGGCCGGGCGACCGGCCCGCACGTGCATTTTGAAGTGTGGCGCGATGAGTCGCCGATCGATCCGGAGACAGAGCCGGGCCTTGTTCTGGCGGAAAAACTCCATCACCCGCCTGCGCCGCCTGCGCCGCCTGCGCCGCCTGCGCCGTCCGCTCCCGCTGTTCCGAACGCGGCACCGGCGCCGGTTGCCCCCGCACAGAACGGGTCGCCGGATGCGACGCCAGCGCCAGCCGCGCCGCCTGAACTGCCTGGCGTTCCAGCACCGGCGCCGGTTGCGGCCGTTCCCGACGCTTGCAAGGAATTGCACAACTGGGTCAAGCAGGCGCCGATGCCGGCCGAGTGGAAAGCGCGGATGGAAGCGGCAAAGGCGGAGAATGCGGCGGCCGGTGTAAAGCTGGCGCGCGACTGGCGGCCGGAAGCCCTGTCCAATCCGGTTCCGTCCTATCCGCCGGCGGCGGCCACCGAAGGCAAGAGCGGTGCCTGCCGCGTGCTCTTTGATCTTGGTACGGAAGGCCTGCCGAAAAATGTCGTGGCATCCTGCTCTGACGCCGTGTTCGAGGCGTCGGCCGCCGAGCTGCCGGGCGCCCGGTTCAAGCCGGTGCTCGACAAGAACGGTCAGCCGGCCGAAGTCAAAGGCATCCTCTATCCGATGGAATATTGCATCGGCTGAAGTCGGATCGCAACAAAGAGAAAGCCCGCAGCATCGCTGCGGGCTTTTTCATGTTGCCCTCAAAGGCCTAGCGGTCAAACAGTTTCGAGACGCTTTCCTCATTGGCGATGCGCCGGATGGCTTCGCCGAGGAGGGGGGCGATCGGCAGGACACGGATGGATTTCGATTTCAGTGCCTCTTTCGAGGGCTGAATCGTGTCCGACATGACCAGTTCGTCGAGGACCGATTTCTCGATCCGCTCGACGGCATTGTTCGACAGGACGCCATGCGTGACATAGGCCGAGACGGAGGTCGCGCCATGCTCCTTGAGGGCGGCGGCGGCGTTCGCCAGCGTGCCGCCGCTGTCGCAGATGTCGTCCAGCATGATGCAGCGCTTGCCTTTGACATCGCCGATGATGTTCATGACTTCCGACTTGCCGGCTTCCGGGCGGCGCTTGTCGACGATGGCGAGGTCGGCGTCGTCCAGCCGCTTGGCGAGGGAGCGCGCGCGCACCACGCCGCCGACATCCGGCGAGACGACGATGAGCTTGTCCTTGCCGAACCGCTCCTTGATGTCGTCCACCATGACCGGGCTGCCGAAGAGGTTGTCGGTCGGGATGTCGAAGAAGCCCTGGATCTGGCCGGCATGGAGGTCGACGGTGAGGACGCGGTCGGCCCCGGCGGTGGAGATGAGATTCGCCACCAGCTTGGCCGAGATCGGCGTGCGGCCATCGGTCTTCCGGTCCTGCCGGGCATAGCCGAAATAGGGGATCACCGCCGTCACGCGCCGCGCCGAGGCGCGCTTCAGCGCGTCCATCATGATCAGCAGCTGCATCAGATTGTCATTGGCGGGGTGGGAGGTGGACTGGATAACGAAGACATCCTCGCCGCGGACATTCTCGTCGATGCGGATGAAGATTTCCTGGTCTGCGAAGGTTTTGACCTCCGAGCGGGTGAGCCGCATGTCCAGATAGTCGGCAATTGCTTCAGCCAGCGGGCGGTTTGCGTTGCACGCGAGAAGTTTCATGGCGGTGATAGACCCCGTTTGCCCCGGTTGGCGAAGCTTTTGTAACAGGCTGGCGCGAGTCGCAACCGGACTCTGCAACTTACTGCAAAGATTTACGGCTCAAGTAGGATGACTGAGGCATTTCGGCCATAGTCGGCCTCGCCGCGCAGGTTGCGGCGGCGGTTGGAAAAATACTGGTCTTCCAGGGCACAGGTGTCGAGGGCGAGGTTCATGATCCGGCCGAGGCCCATGGCGGCGAGGCTGGCATGGCAATAGGCCGGCAGGTCGAACTGGAAGCGGTCGCCCTTGCCGGGAAGGAACAGGCCCTCCGACGCGGGGGAGGTTTCCAGGAAGGTGTCACGGAATTCCGGGCCGACTTCATAGCTCGCCTGGCCGATGGTCGGGCCGATGGCGGCGCGGATGCGGCCGGGTTCGGCGCCGAGTTCGGTCATCGAGGCGACCGTCGATTCGAGGACGCCGCCGAGGGCGCCCTTCCAGCCGGCATGGGCCGCGCCGATCACGCCTGCCTCGGCATCGGCGAAAAGGACCGGCGTGCAGTCGGCGGTGAGGATGCAGAGGGCAAGGCCGGGGACGGTGGTGACCATGGCGTCAGCCTCGGGGCGTTCGTCCCAGGCCTCTGTCACATGGATCACGTCCGGGGAATGGATCTGGTGGCAGGAGACGAGGGCGCTGGCGCCCATGGCCTCGCGGATGCGCTCGCGATTGGCGGCGACGGCGGCCGGGTCATCGCCGGAACCGGGGCCGGCATTGAGGCTGGCATAGAGGCCTGTGGAGACGCCGCCCTTACGCCCGAAAAAGCCGTGCCGCACGCCCGCCAGCGCGGCGAGGGCGGGGGAGGTTTCGAAGGGCGGGGCCGCAGAAGACATTGCCCAGCCGTGATGCGCGGCGCGGGCAATGTCAAGTTTGGCGGCCGCCGGCGCTACTGGTGATAGGCGCTTTCACCATGGGTCGCCGAATCGAGGCCGGATTCCTCGTCTTCGCGCGAGACCCTCAGCGGAATCACGGTGCGGATGGCGTAGAGCAGGCCGGCCGTCACGATGGCCGAGAACATGGCAACGACGCCAACGCCGAGAAGCTGCACGCCCAACTGCGCGAAGACGGGCTTCGAAATGCCGGGCGCAAGTGGCCCGAGCGCGGCGAGGAAGGGGATCAGCAGGCTGCCCAGCATGCCGCCGACGCCGTGCACGGCGAACACGTCGAGGCTGTCGTCGATCTTCAGTTTCTGTCGGATAAGTCCGACCGCATAATAGCAGACGAAGGCGCTCGCCGTGCCGATGATGAGGGCGCCGACAGGGCCGACGGAGCCGGCGGCGGGCGTGATCGTGGCGAGGCCGGCCACCATGCCGGTCGCGATGCCGACAAGGGTCGGCTTGCGGAAGCTGACCCATTCAATCCCCATCCAGACCAGCGCGGCGGTGGCCGCCGAGGTGTGGGTGACCAGCATGGCGCGGGCCGCATCGGCATTGGCGCCGAGGGCGGAGCCGGCATTGAAGCCGAACCAGCCGACCCACAGCATGGCGGCGCCGAGCATGACGAAGCCGGGGCTGTGCGGCGGGCGCATGTCCTGCGGGAAATGGGCGCGCTTGCCGAGGATGAGCGCGAAGACGAGCGCCGAGATGCCTGCGGTTGTGTGCACGACGATGCCGCCGGCAAAGTCGATCACGCCCATGCCGGCGAGCCAGCCGCCGCCCCACACCCAGTGCGCCACCGGCGCGTAGCAGATGAGCAGCCAGAGGGCGCAGAAGACGAGCATGGCGGCAAAGTTCACCCGCTCGACAAAGGCGCCGATGATCAGCGCCGGGGTGATGATGGCGAACGTCATCTGGAACATCAGGAAGAGCGGCTCGGGAATCGTCTGGCCTTCCAGCGGGTCGCCGGTGATGCCTGCGGCGAAGGACTTTGCGAACCCGCCGAACACGCCGCCTTCACCCGGCCCGAACGCGATGGAGTAGCCGAAGAACAGCCAGACAAGGCTCATCAGGGCCGCAACCGCCATGCACTGCATGAAGACCGACAAGAGGTTCTTCGCCTGAACAAGCCCGCCATAGAAGAGCGCGAGCCCCGGCAGGGTCATGAAGAGGACGAGCGCCGTCGAGGTCAGGATCCAGGCGGTGTCTCCCGAGTCGGCAAATGCCGGTGCCGCAAGACCTGCGCACAGCAGCGAAAGCGCGCCGAAGCGCGCCGCGATTTTGTGATGCCCCAATTTCAGCTCCCCTGGTCCGTCCGCACGCTACGGACGTGCCCTCCGCTCGCGCTGATCCTGTTGTTCTGGCGGCCCGCTTGTCTCATCGCGGCCTGGCATCTTTTTTCGGGATAGTCCCAGCCGGGTCAAGAGCCCGGTCAATCGGCCATCGGTCGCACGGGTACGGGCAGGATGCAGATGTCGACCACTTTCGGCGGCGTGACCACGAAGGCGTCGATGCCGGAATAGTCGCGCTTCGACGCCTTCAGGGCCTCCCATTCGGGGCTGGGCGTCGCCATCACTTCATAGGCCGGGCGGTTCGCCGCCGGCAGGTCGGCGGCGATCTTCGCCGAGACGATCATGTTGGGATCGAGGTTTGAGCGGCGATATTGCGCCATCTGGTAGGCGAGGGGCGCGTCGTCGCCGAACAGGGCTGCGGTTTCCTCCTCATTGAAAGGCTCGACCCTGGCCAGCTGATTCACCACGTCCATGCCAGCGATGACACGGCCGAACACGGTGTAGTTGCGGTCGAGATAGCGGCGGGGAAGGAGGGGGATGTAGAATTCCACCGAGCCGCTGTCCGGATCATCGTCCCGCGCCATGCCGATGGTGCCGGGGCAGTTGAGCAGCCATTCCTGTCCGCCCTCGCGCCCGACGGCAAAGCCGCTCCGGTGACCGACCTCACCGGCATAGAGGTCGGGGCTGCCGAGCGGGTCGAAGCCCTCGGCGCTGACGGCGCGTTCGGCCTCGAAGGGCACGGTGGGGACATCTTCCAGCAACTGGTCGAATTCCTTTCCCGCCTGCGCAACGTGGGTTTCGATCACGCGGTAGAAGAATTCGCCGTCATAGAAGCCGGTGCGGACGGCGTTGCGCATGGAGGCCGCATTGGCCGGCGCTGCCTCCGGAAACAGCTCGATGGCGATGGTGCGGTCATCGCCCATGTCGAGGAGGACAAGGTTTTCCGGGTCGACCGGACGCCAGGAGGGCGCCTCTTCTGCCGGTGCGGCCGGGGCGAGGGTTTCAGCAGGCGCGGCCTGGCAGGCGGCGAGCAGGGCGAAGGCAGGGATGAGGCGGGTGAACATGGTGCGAGTGTTCGCAGGTTCCGCCCGTCTGGCAAGCCTCATCCACCGGAGGGGTGCGCGCTGGCGCTATTGCCGTTTCCAGATGCTGACGCCGAGCTGGCCCGACATTTCGAGCGTTTCGTCATCCAGCATCTGGTAGCGCCCGCGGTCCACGAGGCCAAGCTCGGGCGCCCGCGAGGTGAAGACACCGTTACGGGCCTCGTAAAACCCCGCAACGACGCCATCCGGGCTTGCAAGGCTGTAGGTGCCATCGGGCTTGTATTCGACCACGAGTTCCGGATCTGGCGGCGTTTGCAGGATCCAGGTGCCGACCAGTTCGCTCTGGACCTGTTCGGAACCGGCAGGGTCATGGTCCGGAACCGCCTTGTCGGATGAGAGGAAGAATGCAGCGATTGCGAGCACAGTCGAGACGATCGTGGCGGCCGAAACCGCCAGCGAAAGCCAGGGATGTTCCGAGATGCGTCGTGCCCAGCTCATTTGACCTGCGTTTATCACAATCGCCGGCGCGTTGCACGCAATGTTCCTGTACGGCCAATTGCGCCGTCCGGTGCACCCGGCTAATCCATTGCGCGACAGCCCGTTGACACAGATGCGGGCCCGGTTGCGGGAAGGGGCCACGCGTATGATCCTGACAGAGATTTCCCGGCCGGCCTTGCCGGCATTCCCGATCGAGGGCGGATGCCATTGCGGGGCGGTGCGCTATCGCGTGACGGCGCGGCCGAAATGCGTGAATGCCTGCCATTGCAAGGATTGTCAGCGCCTGACCGGCGCTTCGCATGGATTGTTCCTGCACCTGATGGCCAGCGATCTGGAGCGGCTGTCCGGCACGTTCGACGTGTTCCGCCGACGGGGCGGCAGTGGCAACATGATTCCGATCGAGCGGTGTACGGAGTGTGGCACGCGGATGTGGCACCTGCCGGAGGCTGCGCCGGACCTTGTCATTCTGTGCGCCGGGACGCTAGACGATTCCAGCTGGGCGGTGGCGACATCCCACATCTTTGTCGGGGAGGCGATTGCCGGGTCGACGGCCGCGTCAGATGCGCTCGTGATCGAGGAGTTCAGGTCGACGCGGCCTGCGCTGTGGGGCCGGTTCGAAGAAATCTACGGCCCGCCTCAATAGGCGTAGCGCATCTGGCGGGCGTAGCGATAGCGCTTGTCGTCGGCATCGTCTTCGATGATCGAGGGGATGAGGAAGAAATCCACCATCCACCAGACAAAGCCGATCAGGAAGAGATAGCTGAAAATCTGCAGCAGGGCGGTGCCCCACTTGCCGAGATAGAAGCGGTGAGCCGAGACGCAGCCGAGGAAGAACCAGAGCAGGTAAGCTGCGGCGGGGCTTTTCTTCGAATTGGCCACGCGCTGTTCAATATAGATCCGGTCATTGGTCGAGAGGCTCATCGGCCTGGTCTCCTTTCTTATCGAAAAACAATATATGTGATTTTCGGCGGAGTTCCAGAGGCCGCGGCAAAAAAACTATCCGATTGAGCCGGGCGGTCCGGGCTGCTAAGCGCCGCGGCCATGTACCAGATTTCGACAAAGGGCGCGCGGGCGCCGGTGGAAGCGGCATGGGATGCGCTGGCCTGGGCGGATCCGTCGCCGGCGGGCGCGGTGGACTGCAAGGAAGACGGGCGCGGCGTGTGGCGTCTCGATGCCTTCTGCGAGACGCAGGAAGAGGCCGATGAATGCGTCGCCATCATCGCCGCGACGAGCCCGGAGCTGAATGCCCGGATCGAGGAAGTGGTCGAGCGTGACTGGGTGACGATGTCGCTCGAAGGGCTGCCGCCGGTCTCAGCGGGGCCGTTCTTCGTGACCGGCAGCCATGCGCTGGCGAAGATGGCGCCGGGAAAGATCCCCGTGCTGATCGAGGCGGGACCGGCCTTCGGCACCGGCCATCACGGCACGACGCTCGGCTGCCTGCTGGCGCTGGACGCGGTGCGCCGCCGCCGCGGCATTGGCCGGGTGCTGGACCTCGGGACGGGCTCCGGCGTGCTGGCAATTGCGGCGCTGAAGGCGGGCGCAAGCATGGCGCTCGGCACCGATATCGACTTCGACAGTGTCGGCGTTGCCAATGAAAACGCTGCGAAGAACCAGGTTTCCGGCTTTACCGCGCTGCATGTGCGCGGCGCGAACAGCCCGCGCATCCGGCGGGCGGCACCTTATGACACGGTGTTCGCCAATATCCTGATGCGGCCGCTGATCGGCCTTGCGCCGGAGATCGCCCGCCTGACGGCGCCGGGCGGGACGATCATCCTGTCAGGCCTCTTGCATCACCAGGCCGGGTTGGTGCGCCATGCCTTCGAAGGCCATGGCCTCCTGTTCCAGCGCCGCATCCGCAAGGATGGCTGGTCGACGCTGGTGATGCGCCAGAAAATTCAGGCGCCCTGAAGCCTAGCCGTGCGCGGCGCGGCGGGCCCAGCGGGCATTGCGGCGGGCCAGGATGTGCGGGCGAGCGGCCAGCGGGCCGGCAGAGCGCACTTCGTTGACTTCCAGCGGGCGGCCGACCGGGACCGTGACCACGGCTTCGCTGTGAATGGGGGTGTTGAGTTCACGTTTCATCGCATCTTTCCTTCTTGTTGCCTGGCAGCGGCAATTTTGTGCGCTGCACAATAGATATCGATACGCGTCATATAGGGTGTGAAGGCATACGAAAAAGTATACAAAATGCGCTTTTTGCGTGCAAAAACGCATAGCTCAAATGCGCTTTCCACGCATGGGTGCGGGCGCTAAGACTGCTGCATGAGACAGACTTTCGATATCAAGGGCGGCCCCCAGGACGGCCGCGCGCACCTGCCATTGCTCCGCAAGGAAATGGCTGCGATGGGCCTCGACGGATTCTACGTGCCGCATGAGGACGAGTATCAGAACGAATACCTGCCGGACGCGAATGAACGCCTCGCCTGGGTGTCCGGCTTTACCGGCTCGTTCGGCTCGGCCTTCGTGTTCGCGGACAGGGCCGTGCTGTTCGCCGACGGGCGCTACACGCTGCAGGCGGCCGACCAGACGGCGCCGGAACTCTGGGAACGCCAGGGCGTGCCGGATCCGGGCGCCTTCGGCTGGCTGGCAATGCAGGCGCTGGACGGCAAGACCATCGGCTACGATCCGCGCCTGATGAGCCCGAACGATGTCGCCGCGCTGAAGGCGGCGGCTGAGAGTGCAGGCGCGCGCGCCGTGGCGGTGGACGACAACCCGCTGGACAAGGCGTGGACCGCCCGCCCGCCGCAGCCGGACGCACAGGTCGTGCCGCATCCGGTCAAGTTCGCCGGCGTCGAGCATACGGACAAGCGTGCCGAAATCGGCCGGGCGCTTGCCGCCGCGAAAGTGGATGCCGCGGTGCTGACCTCGCCGTCCTCGATCGCCTGGGCGTTCAATATCCGGGGCGGGGACGTGTCGTGCACACCGCTGCCGCTCGGCCGGGCCATTCTTTATGCGGATGGAACGGCGGACCTGTTCCTGGACGAAGGCAAGGTGTCGCCGAAACTGCGCAAGCATCTCGGCAACACGGTGACGCTGCGTCCGCTCGGCGCGCTGGAAGAGGGGCTTGCGGATCTTTCCGGCAAGACGGTCAGCCTTGATCCGGATGTCGCCTCGGCCTGGTTCTTCGACAAGGTGGAAGCGGCCGGCGGGAAGATCGTGCGCCAGCGCGACCCGGTGGCCCTGCCGCGCGCCTGCAAGAACGCGGCGGAGATAAAAGGCACGACGGCCGCGCACATCCGTGACGGCGTGGCGCTGACGAAATTCCTGCACTGGCTCGACACCGAGGCCCAGAGCGGCGACGTCACCGAGATCGATGCGACGATCAAGCTGGAATCCCTGCGCGATGAAGTCGACGGGCTGCAGGACCTGTCCTTTCCGTCGATTTCCGGTGCGGTGGAGCATGGCGCGCTGCCGCACTATCGCGTGTCGACCGCCTCCGACCGCAAGCTGGACCGTGGCTCCCTGTTCCTGATCGACTCCGGCGGTCAGTATCCGGACGGCACGACGGATGTGACGCGGACCGTGCCGATCGGCGAGCCGACGGCCGACATGATCCGGCACTACACGCTGGTGCTGAAGGGCCATATTGCGCTGGCCACCGTGCGCTTCCCGCCGGGCACGACGGGCACGCATCTCGATGTGCTGGCGCGCCACGCGCTGTGGCAGGCGGGGCTGGATTACCAGCATGGCACCGGCCATGGCGTCGGCGTGTACCTTGGCGTGCATGAAGGCCCGCAGCGGATCGCAAAGCCATGGAACGCGACGCCGCTGGCGCCCGGCATGATCGTCTCGAACGAGCCCGGCTATTACCGCGAGGGCCAGTACGGCATCCGCATCGAGAACCTGCAATATGTCACGCCCGCCGCGCCCATCGAAGGCGGCGAGATCGACATGCTGAGCTTCGAATGCCTGACCTTCGCGCCGCTGGCGCGAGACCTGATTGATGTGAAGCTGCTCTCGAAAGAAGAGCGCGCCTACGTCAACGACTATCACAAGCGCGTCTGGAAACTGCTGAACCGCAAACTGCCGGACGATGTGAAATCCTGGCTGAAAGCCGCGACCGCGCGGATCTGAGAGATCAGATCTCGGAGTAAATCACTGTTTTCAGGGCCGGGTTTTCCGTCACCTGAAGGGCGACATATTCGTAGCGGGTCTTGCGGCCCTTTGGCGGGTAGAGCGTCTTCTGCCCGCCGCCGCCCTTGCGAATATCGTGCAGGCTCCACCATTTTGCGAACTCGGCGCTGCCGGCCTGCAACCGGCCGACAAGGCGCACGAAGCGCGGGTCGGTGGCATTGACGTCGTAGACCGGCCGGAATTCAGCGAGCATGCGCTTGGCCTCAGCCGCCCAGCCGCCGGCGAACAGCCTGCGCGAGGACTCGCGCAGGAACATGCCGGCATAGACGTTCCGGTCCTCGCCGGAGACGCCGCCGAAGCCGAACAGGCGCTCGGCCTGCCCGTTCCAGTGCAGCACGTCGCCGAGGCGGTTGGTGATGTAGGCGGGCTGGGACAGGCGGTCGACCAGGCGGCGCACGGCAGGCGGCGCGGTCTCGTCCATCGCGCCGGCGGCGGGCGCGGTGCCCGTCAGGGCATAGAGGTGCGCGGTTTCGACGGCGTCGAGGCACAGGGCACTTGCAAGGGCGTCGACCGTCTGGCGCGACGGCGTCACGGGGCGGCCCTGTTCCAGCCGGATGTACCAGTCGACGCTGATATCCGCGAGTTCGGCCACCTCATCGCGGCGCAGGCCCGGTGTGCGCCGGCGTCCGCCCTCGGGCAGGCCGACAGCTTCCGGCCTGATCGCTTCGCGGCGCGAGCGCAGGAACCGCCCGAGCGTGGTGGTGTCGTGGCGCGTGGCGGCCGATCCGGATACGGGCATCAGGGGCTCCTGCGTGGGCTCAATTTATCCTAGGATAATCCTAGTCCTGTTTGGACATGAAAAGGCACTTTATTCTTGCGGAACGATCCGTCAACGCCGGATCGCGAGCCAAGGAGACATACGATGCCATTGATTCAGGTCTGGATGCGGTCCGGCAAGGACAAGGCCTACAAGGCCGCCATTTCGAAAAGCATTCATCAGGCGATGATTGAGGTCATGAAGTTGCCGGGAGACGACTACTTCCAGGTCACATGCGAACTGGAAGAAGAGAATTACATCTTCGACCCGAACTATTTCGGTGTGCCGCGCAGCCCCGATTTCCTGATGATCCGCTTGTCGTTCAATGCCCGTCCGGCGGCTGTGAAGCAGCGCCTGTTCGAGACGATCGCGGACAATCTCGTCAAGTCGCCGGGCCTCCGGCGCGAGGATATCGGCATGATCATTATCGAGACGGCATTTGAGAACTGGTGGGTCCATGCCCGCGCGGTCGATCCCGATACGGGAACGGATTCGCGGATCGGGGGCGCCTAGGAGAGGCCCAGCGCCCTGATCGCCTCCCACACACCTTCCGCCCTCGGACGGATGTCGTCGGCGATATGTTTGTGCGTCGGGATGTAGAAGAGGCCGAGGTCGAGGCCCTTGAGGGCGATCCGGGCGCACTCCTCCGGCATGATGACGTTGAATTCGGGCGGGATGTCCTTCGGGTCCGGCAGGCCCTGCGCGATGAGCGGCGTGTAGACGCCGCCCGGCATCAGGACGTGGACGTCCATCAGTTCACCCGCGAGTTCCTCGCGCAGCCATTCGGCCATGATCAGCACGCCATGCTTGCTCGCCCCATAGGCACCGAGCCGGCTGCGCGTCACCGCCTGCGGCAGGCTGAGGGAGTTTTCCGACCCGGTGATCATCAGCCGCCCCCGCCGGCCGGCCGTCTCCAGCGCCGCGCCATAGGCCTGCGCCATGCGGAACGGCGCGAACATGTTGACGGCGAAGAGCGCCATCGTGTCGGGTCCGAACGCCTCCTGCATCATCCGCTTGCGGCGGCCGAAGCCGGCATTGGCGCAGACGAGGTCCAGCCGGCCCTTCCAGGCGAAGGCCTCGGCGACGAGCCTGGCGGGTGCGGCCGGATCGGACAGGTCGCACGCGACGGCAAAGCCGGGGCGGGGCAGGGCGGCGGCCACCTCGCGGGCGAGATCGCCCTGCTTGTCGGCGACGATCACGTCTGCCCCGCGCGCGGCAAGCTGTGCGGCGAGCGCCGCGCCGATGCCCGAGGCGCCGCCTGTCACCAGCACGGCGGTGTCCTTATAGTCGATCATGTGCTGCGCCTCCCTGATTTCGCCGTTTTCGGCAGGCTATACTTATCGCCTCAGCGCGCCCATGGGCTGGCCTGAAGATTCTATTTGTTCCGCATTTGTTCTCATGATAAGAACGCTCCGTAGAGTTGGGAGTGCGGGCCATGATCCTTGCTTTGTCCATTCGCGATTTTGTTCTGATCGACCGTCTCGATCTTGAGCCCGGCGCGGGCTTTACCGCGCTGACCGGCGAGACCGGGGCGGGCAAGTCGATCATTCTCGATGCCTTGTCGCTGACGCTTGGCGCAGCGGCGGACCGGGCCATGGTGCGCGCCGGGGCGGAGCAGGCCTCCGTCGCGGCGGAGTTCGCTGTGCCGCCGGGCCATCCGGTCTGGGAGGTGCTGGCCGAACACGGGTTCGAAGCTTCCCCCGACGAGACGCTGACCCTGAAACGGGTGGTGCGAACATCCGGTCCGGCGCGGGCCTTTATCAATGACCAGCCGGTAAGCGCGGCCCTGCTGGCGGAGGCCGGTGAGACGCTGGTCGAGATCCATGGCCAGCACGCCGCCTCCAGCCTGATGCGGCCCTCGTCGCACCGCAAGCTGCTCGATCTGTTCGCCGGTAATGAGGCGTTACTGGCGGCCTGCGCGGAAGCGCACGGGGCGCGGGCGGCCGCGCGCGAAGCCCGCGAGCAGCTGGAAGAAGCGCACCGCGAGGCGCTGCGCACGCGGGACTGGCTGGCCGCCGCAGTCGGCGAACTGGAACAGCTTGCCCCGCAGGTGGGGGAGGCGGCTGGCCTCACCGAAACGCGCACGCGGCTGATGCAGTCCGAACGGGTCACCGAGGCGATTGCCGAGGCTGAAGACGCGCTGGCCGAGGGAGATGTCGAGGCCGCATTGTCGAAAGCCGCGCGGGCAGCTGAACGCGTCTGCCGCCTGCCGGGCTTCGACGGGGCGGATCATCCGCTTGCCCATGCGGCGCGGGCGGCGGCCGAGGCGATTGAACGGGCACTGATCGAGGCGGGGGAGGCGGCGGGCGCGCTTGCGGCGCTGGAAAGCCTGGTCGAGCATGACACGAGTGCGCTGGAGGCGGCCGAGGCGCGGCTGTTCGCGCTGCGGGCGGCGGGGCGGAAACATTCGGTCGATCCGGACCTGCTACCGGAGCTTCTGGTCCGGCTGCGTGAGCGGCTGGACCTTGTCGAGGCGGGCGAAGACCAGCTGATCCGCGCCCGCAAGGCAGAGGCCGCGGCGAACGCCGCCTGGCATGCCGCCGCCGACAAGCTAAGCGTGGCGCGCAAGGCCGCGGCCGGGCGGCTGGAGGCAGCGATCGCGAAAGAGCTCAATCCCCTGAAGCTCGGCCGGGCGGTGATCCGCGTGGCGGTCGAGCCGTTGGGCGAAGAAGGCGGGGCCCATGGCGCCGACAAGGTGGAGTTCGATGCCGAGACCAATCCGGGCGCGGGCTTCGGGCCGCTGCGCAAGATTGCGTCCGGCGGGGAACTCGCGCGGGTGTCTCTGGCGCTGAAATGCGCGCTCGCAGAAGCCGGCAGCGCCATGACGCTGATCTTCGACGAGGCCGACCAGGGGGTCGGCGGGGCGGTCGCCGCGGCGATTGGCGAGCGGCTGGTGCGTCTCGGCAAGGCGCGGCAGGTGTTCGCCGTCACGCACTCGCCGCAGGTGGCGGCAGCGGCGCGGGCGCAATGGCTTGTGGAGAAAGGCAAGGGCAAGTCTGGCGGCACGCGGCTGCGCGGGCTAGATGAAGCGGACAGGCAGGAAGAAATTGCCCGCATGCTGTCCGGCGCCGAAATCACGGCAGAAGCACGGGCCGCAGCCGGGAGGTTGTTGGAGGATGCATGAGCGAGGCGACCCCGCCCGAAGCCCTGACCCGCGAGGAAGCGGCGGCCGAGCTTGAACGCCTTGCGAAGCTGATCGCGGAAGCGGACGCGGCCTATTACCAGGACGATGCCCCGCTGATGAGCGACGCGGAATATGACGCCGCGCGCCTGCGCAATGCCGAGATCGAAGCCCGCTTTCCGGACCTGAAACGCGAGGACAGCCCGTCCGACCGCGTGGGCGCGGCGGCACATGAGGGCTTTGCGAAGGCGGCTCATGCCGCGCCGATGCTGTCGCTCGAAAATGCCTTCAGCGATGAGGACGTCACGGATTTTGTCGACCGCATCCGGCGCTTCCTCGGCCTCGGGGCCGACGTGCCGGTGGCGATGGTGGCCGAGCCGAAGATCGACGGTCTGTCGCTCAGCCTCACCTATGAAAAGGGAAAGCTGAAACGCGCCGCGACGCGCGGCAATGGCGAGGTGGGCGAGGATGTTACCGCCAATGCCCGCACGCTGAAGGACATTCCGGAACAACTGTCGGGCAAGGGCTGGCCCGACAGGATCGAGATCCGCGGCGAGGTCTACATGACCAAGCCGGACTTTGCCGCGCTGAACGAACGGGAAGGGGAGGCGGGCCGCAAGACCTTTGCCAATCCGCGCAATGCGGCGGCCGGCAGCCTGCGCCAGCTCGATGTCGAGATCACGAAATCGCGGCCCCTGCGCTTCTTCGCCTACGCCTGGGCGGCCGAGAGCGCGCCCTTTGCCGCAAGCCAGCATGAGGCGGTCGAAAAATTCGCAGCCTGGGGATTCGAGACCAATCCGCTTATGATCCGTACAGAGACGGTTGGCGGCCTGCTCGAAACTTATCACGGAATTGAGACCCGGCGGGCCAGCCTGCCCTATGACATTGATGGCGTCGTCTACAAGGTGGACCGGCTGGACTGGCAGCAGCGGCTCGGCTTTGTCTCCCGCGCGCCGCGCTGGGCGATCGCGCACAAATTCCCGGCCGAGAAGGCGACGACCAGGCTGGAAGCCATCGATATCCAGGTCGGGCGCACCGGCTCGCTGACGCCGGTCGCGCGGCTGGAGCCGGTGACGGTCGGCGGTGTCGTCGTGTCGAACGCCACGCTGCACAATGAAGACGAGATTGCGCGCCTTGGCGTGAAGCCGGGCGATGTGGTGGAGATCCAGCGCGCGGGCGATGTGATCCCGCAAGTGCTCCGTGTCGTGAAGGATGGCGGCGGCAAGGCGTGGGAGATGCCACATGCCTGTCCGGTCTGCGGCTCGGACGCGGTGCGGGAGATTGACGACAAGGGTGTCGAGGATGTGCGCCGGCGGTGTACGGGCGGGCTTGTCTGTCCGGCGCAGGCGGTAGAGCGGCTCAAGCATTTCGTGTCACGCAAGGCGCTCGACATTGACGGGCTCGGCGCGAAGCAGATCCAGCTGTTCCACGAGGCCGGCGTGCTGGAAGGGCCGCAGGATATTTTCCGCCTGCGGACGGCGATCGAGGCGGCCGGCCTGCCGCCGCTTGAAGAGTGGGAAGGATTCGGCGCGGTTTCGGCAAAAAAACTGTTCGATGCCGTCGATGCGCGCCGTGCCGTGCCGTTCGCCCGCTTTCTCAATGGGCTCGGCATCCGGCATGTCGGGCAGACGACCTCGCAATTGTTCGCTCGCAATTTCCTGCACTGGGAAAGCTTCTGGGCTGCGGTCACCGCTGCGGCTGAAGGCGGGGAAGACAGCAAGGCCTGGGCTGAACTTACCGGCATAGACGGGATCGGCGCGGCTGCCGTCGGGGCGCTCTGCGATTTCGAACGCGAAGCACACAATCGCGACATGCTGGCGGCCCTGCTCGAGGAAGTCACCGTCGAAGACGAGGCGCGCGCGGCGACCGACAGTCCGGTTGCCGGCAAGACCATCGTGTTCACCGGCACGCTGGAGCGGATGACGCGCGACGAGGCGAAGGCCCGCGCGAGCGCACTCGGCGCCAAGGTCTCCGGGTCAGTGTCGGCGAAGACGGATATTCTCGTCGCGGGCCCCGGCGCAGGATCGAAACTGAAAAAGGCCGAAGAACTCGGCGTACAGACGATGACCGAAGACGAATGGTTTGATCTGATCGGGGGCTGATCCCGCCAGCGGGTGGGAAAGGGGCCTGTTGGCCGCCCTATTTGCCGCCGGGGATCAGTCTCTGGATCAGCGTGCGCTTCGGCGCTTCGACTTCCAGGGCCAGGCCTTCCGAGGTCATCAGGTCATAGGTCATGCGATACCAGTCCGATTCCGGATAGTTGTAGCCGAGCGCTGCGGCTGCTTCGACGGCCTGCGGGCGCATGCCAAGCGTCAGATAGGCCTCCACGAGGCGGTACAGCGCCTCTTCGGTGTGCGAGGTCGTGTCGAAGTCTTCAACGACGGTGCGGAACCGGTTGATGGCGGCCAGCGTCTGGTTGGAACGCAGGTACCAGCGGCCAATGGTCATTTCCTTGCCGGCGAGCTGGTCGTTGACCATGTCGAGCTTCACCTGGGCGTCGCGGGCATATTCGCTGGTGGGGAACCGGCGGACCACATCGACCAGCGAGGCCTTGGCCGCTTCGGTCGTGCCCTGGTCGCGGCCGACATCGACGATCTGCTCGAACTGGCTGATTGCGATGAGGTAATAGGCATAAGCGGCTTCCGAGCCGCCGGGGTGCAGGCCGATATAGCGCCGGGCCGAGGAGATCGCCTCCTCATAATCGTGCTGCTTGTATTGCGCATAGGCCGTCATCACCATGGAGCGGCGGGCCCATTCGGAATAGGGGTGCTGGCGCTCGACCTCATTGAACATCAGGATCGCGTCGTCATAGGCGCGGCTGTCGAGCCTGGCGGCGGCCTGATTATAGAGCTGTTCCACCGGGCGCTCGACATAGGCGAGTTCTTCCTGGCGCTTGGCCTTGCTCTGGCAGGCGGTCAGGCTGACGGCGGCTGCGATCAGGGCGAGGGCAATGGGCTTTGCAGGCTTCATGGGCTCGGGCGCACTTTACTGCTGTTTCTGACCGATCCTGATTAGCCCGAACTTGCAGGCTTTTCCAAGGAACTTTCACAGGGAGACGCTACTGAGCGGGCGGCAGGCCTAGAGGGCGGCGCGGGCCGGGGCGCTGGTTTCGGCAGCCACGTCCTGATCGGTTTCCCAGCACCAGGCCGACGGCGTGGCCAGCAGCGTTCGCACCAGCTTGTTGTTCAGCGAGTGGCCGGGCTGGACCGCATCATAGGAACCGGCAATCGGGGCGCCGGCCAGTATCAGGTCGCCCACAGCGTCCAGCATCTTGTGGCGCACGAATTCGTCTTCGATGCGCAGGCCTTCCGGGTTCATGATCTCCTCGCCATCGACCACGACAGCATTGTCGAGCGAGCCGCCGCGGGCGAGGCCCATGCTGCGCAGCATGTCGACATCGCGGGCAAAGCCATAGGTGCGGGCGAAGGCGAGGTTGCGGGCGAACATGCCGGGCGCAAGGCGCAGGGCCATCTGCTGGGTGCCGATGACGTTGTTGTCATACTCGATCCGGGCGCGCATCGTCAGGTGATTGTCGGGGGACGGGGACAGGGTGGCGCGCTTCGGGCCGTCCACGATTTCCACGGTTTCGAGGATGCGGATGCGGCGGCGCGGGGCGGATTGGGCTTTCATGCCCGCCTGCAGCAGCAGCTCGCAGAACACGGCCGAGGAACCGTCCATGATTGGCACTTCCGGCCCGTCGATCTCGACGAGAAGATTGTCGATGCCAAGGCCGGAGACGGCCGCCATCAGATGCTCGACCACGGCAACGGAGACGCCGGCCTCATTGGTGAGTGTGGTGCCGAGCTGCGTGTCTGAGACGGTTTCTGCGTGCGCGGGAACCAGCGTGTCGCGACCGGAGATGTCCGTGCGGCGGAACACGACGCCGGTGCCGACCGGAGCGGGTTTCAGGATCAGGCGGGCCTTTTCGCCGCTGTGGACGCCGATACCAGCGCACATGGCGGGCCGCTCAATGGTGTGCTGCATGTCCATGCCTGAAACGCCTCTACTCGCACAATACCTGATGAGCCTATCTGGCTTGCAGGCGCTCCGGGCGCAAAACACGGCTTGTTTCGCCGTGTTACAAAAGGGCCGTACCTGTCGGTACGGCCCTGTTTAAAATAGACTTTATCTGTAACAGATGGCGTGAAGCTTACTGTTTTTTCAGCTCTGCTTCAATGATTGGCCGACCGGCGCAGGAAAGCCGGGATTTCGAGGTCGGCATCGTCGAACGGGGCGGCTTCGGGATGGTCGTCCGGCGAGGAGACGATCGGGCCGGGGGCGGCGCCCGGTGCATCGTCGTTTTCGCCTTGCGGATTGCGCCGCCAGCCGAACAGGTTGGCAAAGCCCGCAGTGCGGTTGTCCTGTTTCGGCCGGTCTTCGGCCGGCAGGTCGCGGCGGGCGGAGAATACGGAATCGGCGCTCACGTGGTCGTCTCCTTCATCGCGCACCCATTCGTCTTCTTCGACAGGTGCGGCAGGGGCTGATGTCCGGCCGTGGGTGATGATGGTCGGGCGCTCGTCCTCCGGCGCGACGGCCTCGTCCACGGTCTCTTCAGCCGCCTCTTCGGCGGGGTCGGCCATCACGGTCACATCCTGTTCCGTTTCGGCCTCGAATTCAGGTTCGGCGTCCTCTGCCAGTTCCGGTTCCTCGACCGGCGGGGCGATCGGCTGGCGCACGGTGGCCGTGGCAGCGGCCTGCGGCAGGGCAGGGCGGCCGGTGGCGAAGCCAGCCTGCACGCCGGCGGCGACCACCGACACGCGGATGCGGCCTTCCAGCTCCGGATCAAAGGCAGAGCCAAGAATGATGTTGGCGTCGGCATCGACCTCGCGGCGCACTTCGTTGGCGGCCTCGTCGAGTTCGAACAGCGTCATGTCATAGCCGCCGGTGATGTTGATGAGCACGCCCTTGGCGCCCTTCATCGAGACCTCGTCGAGCAGCGGATTGTCGATCGCCTGGCGGGCGGCGTCGAGCGCGCGGGTCTCGCCCGTCGCTTCGCCCATGCCCATCATGGCCGTGCCCATGCCGCGCATGATGGCGCTGACATCGGCGAAATCGAGGTTGATCAGGCCTGGCATGACCATGAGGTCGGTGATGCCGCGCACGCCCGCGTACAGCACGTCGTCGGCCATACGGAAGGCATCGGCAAATGTGGTGCGGTCATTGGCGATGCGAAACAGGTTCTGGTTCGGCACCACGATCATCGTGTCGACCTGGGACCGGATGGCGTCGAGGCCCATTTCGGCCACGCTCATGCGGCGGTTGCCCTCGAACCCGAAAGGCTTGGTGACGACGGCGACGGTGAGAATCCCGAGTTCCTTGGCCGCGCGGGCGATCACGGGCGCTGCGCCGGTGCCGGTGCCACCGCCCATGCCGGCAGCGATAAAGGCCATGTGGGCGCCTTCGAGCCGGGCGAGAATGTCGGCATAGCTCTCTTCGGCGGCCTGTTCGCCGATTTCGGGACGGGCGCCGGCGCCGAGGCCGGACGTGGTGACGGGGCCGAGCTGGATCTTGGTGCCAGCGCGCGAGCGTTCGAGCGCCTGGGCATCGGTGTTCGCGACGATGAACTCGACGCCCTGGAGGTTCGCCTCGATCATGTTGTCGACGGCGTTGCCACCGGCACCACCGACGCCAAAGACCAGGATCCTGGGCTTCAGTTCATACATCATGCAAATTCCTCACTCTACAGGCGGCCCCAACAGATTGGGAACATGGCGTCTTGCAGCTAATAAGCCGTAAAATGCTGTGAAATTTGGTGCAAATTTAGCTCAAAAATTCTCTTCGAGCCAATGGAACACTTTGTTCACGACGCCGTTTCGCGCCTCCGGGCCGTCTTTACGCGATGCAGCCGCAGCCCTGACTGCATCAGCAAACCCCAACTCGGAGTACAATAGCAGACCGGAGGCTGTGGAAAAAGCGGGCGTTGCCAGCGATTCTCCAAGAAACTCAGCGATTGTCGGCTTGCCGAGGCGGACTGGCGCATTGAGGATCCGGGTCGCAACCTCACGCACGCCGGGCAGCAGGGAAGCGCCCCCGGTCAGCACCACGCGGCGAGGGAGAACGCGGCGTACACCACTCGATTCCAGCGTTTTCTGCACGAGTTCGAAAATTTCCTCGACCCGCGGGCCGATGATGGCGGCAAGCTGGCCGCGCTCCATCCGGGTCGCCTGCAGCCGGCCATCGTCGCCAAGGCGCGGCACTTCGATCCGCTCGGCAAGGCCGGGGCCTTCGATATTGGCGGTGCCATAGACGCTCTTCAGGCGCTCGGCCGCGGCAAAGGTGGTGCCGATGCCCTGGGCAAGGTCTGCCGTCACATGCGAACCGCCGACCGGGATGAGGCCGAGCCAGGCTGGCGAGCCGTTGAGATAGACTGAAACAGCGGTGACGCCGGCGCCCATGTCGATGCAGATGGCGCCGTTTTCGATCTCGTCGTCGATCAGCGTGCCGGCGCCGCTGGCGATGGAGGAGGGGACAAGGGCCGAGACGCCGAGATGCGCCCGGCCGACGCATTCGACCAGGTTCTTCACGACGGATTTGGGGGCCGTCACGGCCGAAAGCAGCACGCCCAGCTCATGGGCATACATGCCCTGCGGTTCGCGGATGCCGTCCTCGGCGTCGGTGCGGTAGGCGACCGGCCAGGCGGCGAGCAGTTCGAGCCCCTTGGTCGGCACCTGGGCGAGGGCCTGGGCCTGCACCTTTTTCACGTCGCGGGCGGTGATTTCGCGGCTGCCGATCTCTAAGCCGGCGGTGACCAGCGAGCAGGAAAGCTTCTGGCCGGTGATGCCCAGAACGACATTGGAAATCTGTTCGCCCGCTTCGCGCTCGGCATCTTCCACGGCAAGGCGGATGGCGCGCTCGAGGCCTTCCATGTCGGTGATGGCGCCGCCGGTGAAGCCGCGCGATTGCTGGCGTCCGGCGCCAAGGATCTTGAAATTGCGGGGAGCGCGCCCGTCATTGCGGCCGATCAGGCAGGTGATCTTGGAGCATCCGATGTCCAGCGCCGCGACCGTACCGGAAGGCGAACGGCCCAGTCGGGCCACGCGGCGGGACTGGACATTGGCCATCAGCTGCGCGCGGCCTCTTCGCGGGCGCTGAAATCCGGGGCGGTGAGCGGGGCGAGATAGACGCGGCCGGCATTGCGCAGGTCGATCGTTTTCAGCGGCCGGTACATCAGGGCGGTGCGCACCTGAAGTTTCGACAGCTGGTCGAGGGCGCCCGGCAGCTTGTGGTCTTCCGGCATGCGCACCGTGGCGCCGGAGATGAGGCGCATGTCCCAGCGACGGTCATTGATACGGGTCGCGATGGCGACGCCGGGCGTCACATCCGGAGCACTGGCAAGCGCCTTGACGAGTTCGGGTGCGGCTTCGGGGGCGCCGCGGCCGGCAAGGCGGACGAGTTTCGGATGGTCTTCGGCGCGTTCGTCCGGAATGACGCGGCCAAGGCCGTCGACCACCGTCCAGCGCTCGCCATCATGCCAGAGGGCGACCGGCTCGGCCGCATCGGCAAGGATCACGACCTGGTCCGGCCAGAGGCGATGCACGCGCACGTTCAGCACCTTGCGGGTGCCTTCGACGCGGCGGCGGATAACATACGGATCGGCGCGGAACATGTTTTCGCCGGGCTCGATCATGGCGGCGGCGCGGATTTCGTTCTGCAGGGCCGGATCCTGCTCAAGCCCGATGACGGACACCTCGTTGACCGACACGCCGGCCATGCGGGCGGTGTCGTCCATGAAGCCGGCAAACCGGTTCTCGATCTTGGACATGGACCCGCCCATCCAGGCGGCCAGCGCCACGATAATGGCGATCAGCATGACAAGGCCGAACAGGACGGAGGAGACGCGCACTTCCTCGCCTGTCACCTCGTCGACGAAGGTGATCGGCTCGCGGCGGCGTTTCGGCACGGTCTGGTTACGGCTTACCTTCGGCATGAAGCGTCCTCGATCATCCAGGAAACCAGCGCTTCGAAGGACATGCCCACAAAGGCGGCCTGCTCGGGAACAAGCGAGGTCGGCGTCATACCTGGCTGGGTATTTGTCTCAAGGATCACGAGCCGGTCTCTCTTGTCGTCGTAGCGAAAATCGGACCGCGTCGCTCCCCGGCATCCTAAAGCCTGATGGGCCCGGAGCGCGAAATCCATCGCTGTCCGGGTGATATGCTCAGGCAGGTCTGCCGGGATCACATGTTGCGATCCTCCAGCAGAATATTTTGCATCAAAATCGTAATAGTCCCTTAAGGTCGTGATCTCGGTGACAGCGAGGGCGCGGTCGCCGAGCACCGCGACGGTCAGCTCCCGGCCGGGGATAAATTCCTCGGCCATGAGATAGTCGCCATAACGCCAGTTGGCGGCGTCGAGATCCTTCGGCGGAGCGTTCGCCCCTTCGCGCACGATCAGCACGCCGAAACTGGAGCCTTCATTGACGGGTTTGACCACGTAAGGCGGCTTCAGTGCATGCTCGCGGGCCGCCTCCTCGCGGGTGACCTGCCGGTCCTCGGCGACAGGCAGGCTGGCGGCGCGATAGACGGCCTTGGATTTCAGCTTGTCCATGGCCAGCGCGGAGGCCAGCACGCCGGAATGGGAATAGGGCAGGCCCATGATCTCCAGCAGGCCCTGCACACAGCCATCCTCGCCCCACGGGCCATGCAGGCCGTTCAGCACCACATCCGGCTTCAACTCCGCCAGCTTCGCGGCAAGGTCGCGGCCGGCATCGATTCCGGTGGCGTCGTAGCCCGCAGCCTTTGCCGCTTCCAGCATCTTGGTGCCGGAGGAAATAGACACGTCGCGCTCGGAGGACCAGCCGCCATAGATCACGGCGACGCGCTTGTCGGGCTTGCTCATTTTATGTCCTCCTTGATGCGTTCTGCGCCGGGAATCATGCGTTTCTCTCCGGATTATCTGCGCTGTGCCAGTGAATACGGGCTTAAGAGAGGCCGCCCCGCGGCAGGCCCCGGAAGGATAACAAAAAAGTTATGCGGGATGCGCTTGCCGCCCCAAGACTACAACAGTAGTCAATGAGGGATTCGAAAAAGGAGTCGCTGGCGGGGGCGCCGGTTTGTCTCCACACAAAAAATATCGAGGAGGCGCCCCTTTGTCGGTCGGCTGTAGACTATTTCCGAGCATCGTTGCGGGTGTCGCAATTTTAGTTAGCGCTAACAATGCGTGGGCCGATCCGGATGCCGGATCGCCCGGCGGCGAGTCCGGTACGAGCTTCACGATCGACGACTTCGCCCAGTACAATCCCCGCACGGCGCTCGACATGGTGCGCCGGGTGCCGGGCTTTTCCATCCAGAGCGACGATGACGGCTCACGCGGCTTTGGTCAGGCGACCGGCAATGTGCTGATCGACGGCCAGCGTGTTTCCGGAAAATCGAATGGCGCGGCGGCAGCGCTGCGGCGGATCTCGGCCGACCGCGTCACCCGCATCGACCTGGTCGATGGCGCGCGGCTCGACATTCCGGGCCTCTCCGGACAGGTCGTCAATGTGATCACCAGCGGGGAAGGGGGCCTTTCCGGCACCTGGCGCTGGAAAAGTCGGGTCCGCGAGAACCTGACGCCGTATTTCCATGAGGGCGAAGTGGCCCTCTCCGGCGGCAGCGACGCGCTGAGCTGGAGCCTTGAGGCGAGCAGCCTGCCGGAACGCGGTGCCAATGCAGGCTGGGAAACCACTACCGACGGGGCCAGCGTGCTGCTGGAACGGCGGAAAGAGGATTTCACCTTTATCGCCGACAATGCCTCCGTATCCGGATCGCTGGCCTGGAAGCCGGACAGCGGCGCCGTCGGCAACCTGAACGGCAAGGTCGGGATCTGGCAGTCGGACCTTAAGGAAGTGTCCAAGACTTTCCCGGTCGGGGAAACGGAAGGCCGGCGCCTCTTTCTCAGCGGTGAAGACGAATGGAACGCGGAATTCGGCGGCGACTATGAATTCGGTCTTGGGCCAGGCCGGCTGAAAGGCATTGGCCTGATCCGGCTGGAGCACAGCCCGATCGTCAACAGTTTCACATCCGGCGCCCTTGACGGGACGGACCTTTCCTCGTCGCGTTTCCTTCAGACAACGGATGAAGGGGAATATATTGCCCGGGCGGAATATTCACTGGCCTCGTCCAAAACGCGGGACTGGCAGGTCTCGTTCGAAAACGCCTTCAATTTCCTGGAAGCCGAGTCGGCGCTCAGCGAGTCCGTGGGTGGCGGCCCGTTCGTCGACATCCCGCTCGATGGTGCCAATACGCGCGTCGAGGAAAAGCGGATGGAAGCCAACCTCACGCATAGCCGCCAGCTGATGCCGAAACTGCGGCTGCAGGTGTCTCTGGGGGCGGAGTATTCGGAATTGTCGCAGTCCGGCGACAATGCGAATTTGCGTGAATTCACGCGGCCCAAGGGCTTTGCGAGCCTGTCCTGGCAGGCGCAGCCGAGCCTCAAGGTCACGACGCGGCTGGAGCGCGATGTCGGCCAGCTCAATTTTTCCGATTTCATTTCCTCGGTGAACCTCAACGCCGAAAACGGGCGTGAGGGCAATTCGGAAATCGTGCCCCAGCAGGACTGGACGCTCAGCGTTCAGGCTGAAAAGGACATGAAGGACTGGGGCGCGGCGACGTTCAAGGTCTTCTATTCCGACATTGAAGACATCGTGGACCGCGTGCCGATCGGGACCGGCGACGGCCCCGGCAATCTCGACTCGGCCTGGCAAATCGGCGCGGAAATGGACGTGACCCTGAAGCTCGACAAGCTGGGCGTCGCGGGCGGTGAGCTGAAATCCAATGCGGAATGGTATGACTCCGAGGTGGAAGATCCGCTGACCGGCGTCATGCGCCCGATCAACGGTAATCTTGCCTATTATTTCAATTTCGAATTCCGGCAGGACATTCCGAATTCCGACTGGGCCTGGGGCGCCCTCGTCGACCGTTACAAGGTGCACTATTATTACCAGCTGGGTGAGCGGGGCATTGAATTCGGCGAGCCCGGCTATTCCAATGCCTTCATTGAACGGAAGAATTTTTACGGCATGACCGCCACGTTTGCCGTCGGGAATCTGCTCAACCAGCAGGACGGGTTCGAGCGCCAAATCTATTCACCCAACCGGCTGGGTTCGGTCGTGCGCAAGGAAAGCCGCGGGCGCCGCTTTGGCCCGATCGCGATTTTCGAACTGAAGGGAACGTTCTAGGCGGGGGTCGCCAGCCGCCCGATGCGGCGGACTTCCCAGCGGAGGTCCACGCCCTGTGTGTCGCGCACGCGGGCGCGGACAAGTTCGCCAAGGGCTTCAAGGTCGGCCGCGGTCGCGTCGCCCGTATTGATCAGGAAGTTGCAGTGCATGGGCGAGACCTGCGCGCCGCCGACTTTCAGGCCCCGGCAGCCCGCCGCGTCGATGAGCTTCCAGGCGGAGCGCTGGTCCGGCGTGCCGGGCGGGTCCGGATTGGCGAAGGTGGAACCGGAGGTCTTTTCCCTGATCGGCTGGGTCTCGCTGCGGCGGGCCTGCAGCGCTTCGATGGCGGCGAGGATGGTTGCTGGGTCGTCCGTGCCCGTCCCTTCGAGGATGAGGCGCGTGACGATCAGATCGTCCGGCAGGTCCGTGTGGCGGTAGGAAAAATGCGCTTCCGGCTGGGCGCCCGGCTTGCCGGGGCCGCGATACGCGGCCTTCGAGCCGTCGCGCCGGAAACCATGCAGGGCAACCAGCCCGTCGCGCAGTTCGCGCCCGTAACAGCCTGCATTGGTGCGCGTCGCGCCGCCGATGGAGCCGGGAATACCGGACAGGAATTCGAGGCCCGTGATGCCGTTGGCCGCGGCAGTCTTCGCCACGGCAAGGTCCAGCGCCCCGGCGCGGGCCTCGACGGTGATGCCGTCCAGCGCGTCCACCTGTCCCCAGTATTTTCCCATCAGGCGGATCACGACGCCATCGATGCCGCCATCACGCACGATGACGTTCGAGCCGACACCGAGCACCGTGACAGGAATGGCCGGGTCCAGCGCTGTAAGGAAATCGCCGAGGTCTTCTTCATCCGCGGGTAGGAACAGGGCGTCCGCCGGCCCGCCCACCCGGAACCAGGTGTAAGGGGCCAGCGGCGCGTTTTCGATGATCTTGCCGCGCACGGGGGGAAGGGGGAACGCCGTCATGCGCTTGGCGTTCCCCTGACTTGGGGCCGCTGTCAAGCGGCGGCCCCCGCCTTGCGTCCGCCATACCAGTCGACATTGCGGGTCATGTACATGGTGAGCGCGATGGCTGCGAAGCTCGCGAGCGCCCCGGCGAGCAGGGCATGGCTCTCGGCCCGCATCAGCACATAGATGAGGCCGTAAATGCCGGACAGGATGCCAAGGGCGCGCAAGCCATAGGCGCGGGAGCGGAAGACGCTCATCGCATAGGCCGAGATGAGGCCCACCGTCATCACCGCCGCGATCAGGAACGCGCCGTCGAAGCCCATCCGCTCGGCAAAGGCGAGCAGCAGGATATAGAAGATCGACTGGGCGAGCCCCACCAGTACGTATTGCGCCGGGTGGGCCCGCGCCCCGCTCGTCACCTCGAACAGGAACCAGGCGAGGAAAACGAAGCCGATGAACATGGCGGCGTATTTCAGCGCCCGCTCGACGCTCTGATACGGGCTGACTTCCTTCATGAAGCGGACGGCCATGTCGCGGCGATTGTATTCGGTGACGTCCGAAAGCTCGATATTGCTGCCGGCGCCGGCAATGTCGCGGGCGAGATAGGGCACGCGCCAGCTGGCGGTGAAGCCTTCGACGCCTTTCACGCTGGCCGTGTGGCTATCCGGCAGCTTGCCGCCCTGGAAGCTCGGATCGTCCCAGTTGCTCTTGAGGGAGAAGCTGGTGTCCTTGGCAAAGGGCCCGACGGCGAACCGCTCGGCGCCGGTGAGGCGCAGGGCCGCCGTCACGCGGATCGGCGTTTCGGCGGTTTGCAGATCCCCGATCACGCCGCCGGCGAGGCTCACCCCGGAAGAGGGGACCGGCTGGTAGGCCTGGTCCATGCCATAGCGATAGGGCGCGGGCTCCATGGCGACCGGCTTGCCATTGGCCGTGACGCGGAAGGCCTCGCGGATGCCGCGCGTGTCGGAAACGCCCATATAGAGGCGCGCATCGGCCCAGACCGGTTCGGCCCCTTCGGGCAAGGCAGCCCGCAGCGCACCGGGATCGAAGGTCGCGTCGAAGGTCACATGCGCATCGAAAACGGGAATGGTGTGGATACCGCGCTTTCGCTCCGTCACCTGAACATCCGCGTCCGCCGTGCCGGTTTCGGCGAAGGCGATGGCGTTGCCGTAGACGACATCGTTCGGCCGGGCCGGGTTCGGCGCGCGCGAAAAAGGCAGGACCAGCACCGGGCCGAGCAGGCTTTGCGAGCCGCCGATCGCCTGGCTGACCTCAGTGAGGGCGCGGTCGGCGCCCATGCGCCGGTCCTGCACGACGCCGAACACGAACAGGGCCGGGATCGCCATGAGCAGCGCGAGGCCGCAGACGAGCAACAGCTTCAGGCCCGCGGAGCGTTGGGGAATGAATTGGGCAAGGGGATTGGCCGGCGGTCCGGCCTGCGAAGTCTCTGACACTTTCTGTCCTCCGGGCATGTGGAGGCTGCCCTCATGAAGGACGGACACGGCAGGGGCAGGGCGCCCAGGCGGCACCGGGAAGGAGAGATTACGGAAAGTTCAGGGCAGGGTCAGGCCGCGAGACCTGTCACCTGCAACAGTTCAGCCAGACAGTCAGGCACCTCACGGCCACCTGTATCTAGCGTGTAAGTGCAATAAGGATTGGGATCCCATCGGCGTGCCTGCACGGCTTCCATCGTCACGGGGGCCAGTCCCTCGATCCCTGTCTCACGGGTCTGGAGGCGGGTGTGGACTTCATCGGGGTCCGAACAAACGATCTCGATCTCGACGATTTCCGCCCCGGCTGATCGCGCGATGTCCCGCCAGCCCTGACGTGCTGCTTCGATGGCATTCACCGCATCGACGATCACATCACGCCCCGCCTGCAGGTGATGCGTGGCCAGTTCATAGCCCCGCTTGTAGCCGCCTGTCCCCACGTCGAAGTCTGCGCCGTTCAGGTCGCGCAAAGCCTGTTCAAAGACATCAATCCGCAAATATTCCGCGCTGGCCCGCTCGGCGAGCAGCCGGCCGAGTGTGGATTTTCCAGAACCCGGCAAGCCCGACAGCATCACCAGCCGGGCCATTGCACTTATGCCTGCTGGTGCTGGATGGCGCCGTGGCAGTGCTTGTATTTCTTGCCGGAGCCGCAGGGGCAGAGCGAGTTGCGCGGCGTGTTCGACCAGTCATCCTCTGCCTGGTGCAGGGCCGGGCCCGGCGGCACGGACGTGTCGGCGGGGTCCATTTCATTGACGCCAGTATCGGGGTCGAGATGGGTCTCGTGGACTTCCGGCAGCGTCGGCATCGGCGGGACCGGCGCGGGCGCGGGGCGCCGTTGCGGTGCCGGCTGCTGAGGCGCTTGCTGAGCCTGGGGCTGCTGCACGCGAATGTGCATGAGCGACCGCGTGACCGTGGCACGCAGTTCTTCGAGCAGGCTGTGGAACAGGTTGAAGGCTTCCGACTTGAATTCGTTCAGCGGGTCACGCTGGCCGTAGGAGCGAAGGTGGATGACCGAGCGCAGCTGGTCGATCATCTGCAGGTGTTCGCGCCAGCGCATGTCGAGCACCTGAAGCAGGATCTGCTTTTCGATGCGGCGCATCTGGTCGGCGCCGACGGCGTCGGTGATCGCCTTGTAGACCGTGCTGACGGCCTCGCGGATGCGGCCGGCGACTTCCTTGTTGGCAACGCCTTCTTCGGCAGCCCATTTGTCGACCGGCAGGTCGATGGCGAAATCGTTGCGCATCGCTTCGCGAAGGCCCACGACATCCCATTGTTCCGCATACGCCTTTTCCGGCATGGTGCGGGTGACGAGGGCATGGATCACATGATCGCGCATTTCGTCGATGATGTCGGAGACGTCGTCGGCGCGCATGAAGTCCATGCGCTGTTCGAAGATGGCCTTGCGCTGGTCGTTGATCACGTCGTCATATTTGAGGACGTTCTTGCGGATCTCGAAGTTGCGCTGCTCGATCTTCTTCTGGGAGGTCTCCATCGCCTTGTTCATCCAGGGATGGGTGATGCCCTCGTCTTCCTTGATGCCGAGGCGGCGCATGACCGCATCCATCCGCTCGGCGGCGAAAATGCGCATCAGGTCGTCTTCGATGGAAATGTAGAATTTCGATTTGCCGGGGTCGCCCTGACGGCCCGTCCGGCCGCGCAGCTGGTTGTCGATGCGGCGGCTTTCGTGGCGCTCCGTACCCAGAACGTAGAGCCCGCCCGCATCCAGCGCGCGCTTTTTCTTGACTTCGATTTCGGCCCTGATCTGCGATGCCATGAGTGACGTTTCGCCCTCGGTCAGCTCACGGTCGAGCTCGGCTTCCTTCTTCGTCCTCTCCTGATCCATGCGCATGTCGAAATTGCCGCCCAGCTGGATGTCGGTGCCGCGGCCGGCCATGTTGGTGGCCACCGTCACGGCGCCCGGCACGCCGGCATCGGCGACGATGAAGGCTTCCTGCTCGTGATGGCGCGCATTCAGCACCTTGTGCGGAATCTTCGCCGCCGTCAGCAAATTGGAGAGGAGTTCGGATTTCTCGATCGAGGCGGTGCCGAGCAGGATCGGCTGGCCCTTGGCATGGCACTCGCGCACTTCCTTGACGATTTCGGCATATTTCGCCTTGGCCGTGCGGTAGACGACGTCATCCTCGTCGATCCTCTGGATCGGCTTGTTGGTCGGAAGGTCGATGACTTCCAGCTTGTAGATGTCGGCGAATTCGTCGGCCTCGGTCAGGGCCGTACCGGTCATGCCGGACAGTTTGCCATAGAGGCGGAAATAGTTTTGGAAGGTGATCGAGGCGAGCGTGACGTTCTCGGGCTTGATGTCGACCTTTTCCTTGGCCTCGATGGCCTGGTGCAGGCCTTCGGAGAGGCGGCGGCCTTCCATCATCCGGCCGGTGAACTCGTCAATCAGCATCACCTGGCTGTCCTTGACGATGTAATCCTTGTCGCGGGAATAGAGCTTGTGCGCCCGAAGCGCCTGGTTGGCGTGATGGACCAGCGAAATATTGTGCGGTTCCCAGAGCGAGCCTTCGAGCAGGCCGGCTTCTGCCATCCATGTCTCGATCTTCTCGGTGCCGGTTTCGCTGTAGGTGACCGAGCGCTGCTTCTCGTCGAGTTCGAAGTCTTCTTCTGCAAGGCGCGGGATCATCGCGTCGATCTTGATATAGAGATCGGAGCGGTCGTCGGTCGGGCCGGAAATGATCAGCGGCGTGCGGGCTTCGTCGATCAGGATGGAGTCGACTTCGTCGACGATGGCGAAGTGGTGGCCGCGCTGGGCCATCTGCTCCAGCGCATACTTCATGTTGTCGCGCAGATAGTCGAAGCCGAATTCGTTGTTGGTGCCGTAGGTGATGTCGGCGGCGTAGGCGGCCTTGCGTTCCTCGTCGGTGATGCCGTGGACGATGACGCCGGTGGACATGCCGAGGAAGCCATAGATCTGGCCCATCCATTCCGCATCGCGGCGGGCGAGATAGTCGTTGACGGTAACGACATGCACGCCCTTGCCTTCGAGGGCGTTGAGATAGGCGGCGAGCGTTGCCACCAGCGTCTTGCCTTCACCGGTGCGCATTTCGGCGATGGCGCCGGAATGCAGGATCATGCCGCCCATCAGCTGCACGTCGAAATGGCGCATTCCGGTGGCACGCCTGGCCGCTTCGCGGGTGACGGCAAAGGCCTCTTCCAGCAACGAATCGAGGCTGGCGCCATCGGCGAGCCGCTTGCGGAATTCGGCGGTTTTTCCCTTGAGCGCGCTGTCGGACAGCGCCTCCATCATGGGCTCCAGCGCATTGATCCGGTTCACACGGGCCCTCAGGGGCTTCAGCTTGCGCTCGTTGACAGAACCGAAAATCTTACGCGCGACGGAGAGCATATCTGGCAGTACCCATCAGATTTGTGGCGGCAAATCACGAATCCTGACCGTTCTACCGCACAGGACGTTTGCGGGTTCACCCACCGTTTTGTGCCGCCCGAACCCTCTCGACCGGCACGCGGGTGAGACTTAAGAACGCCGCATTGGGGTGTCAATGCAGCGCCCTCAGCCACCGGGAGTGTTAATTGTGCCGAAACTGATGGCTTTCCGGGCGGGGATCCGCCCCCTCGTCGCCGCGTCTCTCGTCGCCCTGATTTGCGCCTGTGGTGCCCCGCCGGCGGAGGAAACCCCGGTCCAGGTCGACGGGGCCGTTGCCGCCATCGTCAATGGCGACCGGATCTATGTCTCCGATGTCGAGCTGGAGGCGGTTGCCCGCGGCCTCGTCTCGCCGGGACAGAAAATCGGCCCTGGCAATGCCGATTATGACGCCGTCCTGGGCCAGCTGATCGAGGAAACCCTGATGGCCCAGGAGGCGATCCGCCGGGGGCTGGACAAGGATCCGACCTCTCAGCGGCGCCTCGCACGGGCCCGCGACCGCATCCTTGGCAACCTGCTCGTGGAGAGCGTGGTCGCCGCCGAAGTGACCGAGACCGACATCGAAGCCATGTACAAGGCGCAGGTCTCCCTGCAGCAGGATGATGACCAGGTGCTGGTCGCCCACATTCTCGTGCCGACCGAGGAAGAGGCCCAGGAACTGTTCGAACGGATCCGGGAAGGCGAGAATTTCGACAGCCTCGTCGCCAGCCATTCGCAGGACAGCGCCACACGGATGGAGAAGGGGAGCCTCGGCTATGTCTCGCCGAATGACGAGCCGGAGCCGTTCCCCGTCGTGATCGCCAATACCGGCGTCGGCGAGGTCTCGCCGCCCTTCCAGTCGGCCGATGGCTGGCACATCCTGAAAGTGAAGGACCGCCGGTCGAAGCCGCCGCAGACGCGCGAGGAAATGCGGCCGGAAATCGTCACCTTCCTGACCTTCGAGCAGATGGCCAAGCTGATCCGGCGCCTGAAGGCGGAAGCCAAGGTGCTGCGGGGCGAGCCGGCCCTCGACGAGTCGTCCACGACGCCGTACAGGCTTCCCGATTCCGATGCGGAAGCCCCGCCGGAAGAAGCGTCAGACCCCAGACCGCCAGGAACCGAGCTTTGAACCTTACCCCTTCGCCTTTCGCGCCCGCCAGCTTTCCGCACCTGCCAGAGGTCAAAGGGGTCCGCGCCGCGACGGGCTCGCGTGGCTTCTATGCGCGCCGGGGCGTGACACGTGACGACGTGTTCCTCTTTGCCTTTGACGAAGGCACGACCTGCGCCGGGGTCTATACCGTTTCGCGCACCGCTTCGGCGGACGTGCGCTGGTGCCGCGAGGCGCTGAAGGAAGGCAAGGGCCTCGCCCGCGCGCTGGTCGCCAATTCAGGCAATTCCAATGCCTTCACCGGCCCGAAAGGCCGGGACAAGAACGAAGCGACGCTGGCCGCGCTGGTGGCGACGCTGGGTGTGCCGAAGGAACAGTGCTTCCTCGCTGCAACCGGCGTGATCGGTGAGCCGCTGCCGGACCCGAACTATGTCGGCGCCTTCATCCCCGAGCTTGCAGCCAAGCTCAGCCCGCCGGACTGGGAAGCGGCCACGCGGGCTTTCATGACGACGGACACGTTCACGAAAGCAGCCGGCACCAGCCTCGACATGGACGGCACCACGGTCAATTTCGCGGGCATCATCAAGGGCTCCGGCATGATCGCGCCGAATATGGCGACCATGCTGGGCTATATCTTCACCGATGCCGCGGTCGCCCCCGACGTGCTGCAGGAAGTGTTGCAAGACATCACGGACGAGACCTTCAACTGCATCACCGTGGATGGCGACACTTCGACCTCCGACACGGTCATGGTGTTTGCGACCGGGGCGAGCGGCGTGGCGCCGATCACGTCGCGGGACGATCCGCGCCTCGATTCGCTTGCCATGGCGCTGCACTCGGTCTGCCTGGAACTCGCCCAGCTGGTCGTGAAGGACGGGGAAGGGGCGCAGAAATTCGTCACCATCGAAGTCACAGGCGCCGCCTCGCACCTCTCGGCCCAGATCATTGCCGCCCACATCGCCAATTCGCCGCTGATCAAGACGGCGATGGCGGCGGGCGATGCCAATTGGGGCCGGATCGTCATGGCGGTCGGCAAATCGCTGGAGCCGATCGACGACGAGGCGCTCGCCATCTGGTTCGACGATGTCCAGGTGGCCAAGGACGGCGCCCGCATGCCGGACTACAGCGAAGCGGCGGCGAGCGCGGTCTTCGCGAAGCGTGAGTTCACGATCCGCGTCGATGTCGGCGCCGGCGACCAGTCGGCCACGATGTGGACCTGCGACCTGACGCACGGCTATGTCGACATCAACGGGGCCTACCGGACATGAGCGGCCCGCTGCTGCTGGTCGTTGCTGCCGCACTCTACAATGAAAAGGGCGAAATCCTGCTGGCCCAGCGGCCGGAAGGAAAGCAGCTGGCAGGCCTGTGGGAGTTTCCGGGCGGCAAGGTCGAGCCGGGCGAAACGCCGGAAGCGGCGCTGAAGCGCGAACTGCTGGAAGAATTGGGTGTCACGGTTAACGAAGCGGATCTTTTGCCGCTCACATTCGCCAGTTTCGATTACACCAAATTTCACCTGCTGATGCCATTATACGCCTGTCATGCCTGGCGTGGCGAAGTGCATCCGCGCGAGGGACAGTCTGTCGCCTGGGTGCCTCCGTCGCGCTTGTCTGACTATCCGGCGCCTCCGGCAGACATCCCTCTGTTCGAAGTGCTCTCGGGTAAACCCTGACGGAGCGACTATGCGAACGAAGTCCACTGCCCTCCTGAAGCGCCTTCTTTCCGATGAAAGTGGTGCGACGGCTGTTGAGTACACGCTCGTCATGGCGCTGATCGCCATTGCGATCATCGGATCGATCACCTCGATCGGCGTCAACATCAACGGCAAGATGAACACCATCGCAACCTCCATCGAAAATTGATGAAGCGCGCCTGACCGTCCGGGTCAGGACGGGTCTTTTTTCCCGATAACATCCGCCAGGCTCACCGTGGCGCTGCCGGGTTTCAGCGGCTGTGGCTGGCCGGGGGCCGGCGCCCAGCCGGACACATGCACAATCTCGAAACTTGCACGCACCCGCCCGTCGGGATCGGCGAACCGTTCCGTATAGAGCTCCATGGCCCGCATCAGGACGCGGCGCGGCAAGGGCTGGACCTGGCCATGGCCGAAGGCCGTGCGTTCGCCCATGCCTTTCAGGTCCGCCAACAGGCGCATCGGGTTCCGGTAGCGCACGATGACGCTGTCCCGATCGGCGACCGGCAGGGCAAATCCGGCTCGCTGCATCAGGGCTGCCATGTCGCGCAGGCCCGGCAGGGGCGAGAGGCGTGCCGCGGCCCCGCCGGTCAACGCGGTTTCCGCTTCCATCAGGCATTCGCGCAGTTCCCCCAGCGTGCCCGCACCGAACAGCGCGCCCAGGAACAGGCCGTCCGGCTTCATCGCCTGCCGGATCCGGACCAGCGTGCCGGGCAGATCGTTGACCCAGTGCAGCGACAGCGCTGACAGGACGAGATCGTAGCGGCCTTCGGCGAGGTCCGGCGTTTCCTCATCGCCGGCATGTGCGGCGACGCCTGCGGCCGCGGCCTGCCGCACCATTCCGGGCGACAGGTCGGACGCCTCCATCGCCGCCACCCGCCCGGTCGCCAGCGCAGCCGCCGCAAGGCGCCCATCATGGCAGCCGAGGTCCAGCCCGCATCCGAACGTGTGCGCCGTGTCCTGAAGGCGCTCGCAAAGATCGCTCGACACCCGGTCTTTCAGGAACGCATAGTCCGCATAGGTTGCCGCGGCGCGGTCGCGATTGCGGGCAAGGCGCGCCCGGTCGAACAGGCGGGGGGCAGATGGGGGAGTGCCGGGCGGCGTCATGGCGCGCGATATGGACCACGAGCGCCGGGCGGCAAAGGCCTTTCTGCGGCAGGCGGCGGACTTCATCTGGCCGCCGCGGTCCCTTGTCAGCCGCGACCGGGGTGCCGGGAAGGGGCCGCTCAGCCCGGCGGAGTTTTCAAGGATCCGGTTTCTGGATGGTGCCGTGTGCGACCGGTGCGGCATGCCGCTGGGCGTCGATACCGGGGCCGGCGGCGTATGCGCTGCCTGTATCGCCCGGCCGCCGCGCTGGAACCGGGCGCGGGCGGCGTTCGTCTACGACCCCCAGTCCCGGCGCCTGGTGCTGGACCTGAAACGCTCCGGCCGCCGGGACGGGCTTGCGACGTTCGGCAGCTGGATGATGCGGGCAGGGGGCGCCCTGATTGTGGAGGCGGACCTGATCGTGCCGGTGCCGCTGCACTATGTCCGCCTTGCCGGGCGGGGCTTCAACCAGTCCGCCTGGCTGGCCCGGACCGTTGCGCGCCTGTCCGGCACGCCGATGCGGGTCGATGCGCTGAAACGGACGCGCCGCACGCCGACGCAGGGCGGCCTCTCAGCCCGCGCCCGTAAGCGCAACGTGGCCGGCGCATTTGAAGTCCGCAAACGCAGCGTTCCGTTTGTGGCGGGCAAGCGGGTGCTGCTGGTGGATGATGTGCTGACCACCGGGGCGACCCTGTCGGCCTGCGTGCGTGCCCTGAAACAGGCAGGCGCACATGAGGTGGACGTTTTGGTGCTGGCACGCGTTGTCCGCGAAACGGATGTCACCATATAATTATCTGGAACATTTCCAACGGAGCGCTGAATGGCGAAAGTCACCATCTATACCCGCATGTTCTGCCCCTACTGCACGCGGGCGGTGTCCCTGCTGAAGGACAAGCAGGTCGATTTCGAGGAAATCGATGCCGGGATGAGCGCCGAGAAAAAGGCGGAGATGGTCCAGCGCTCGAATGGCGGGCGGACCTTCCCGCAGATATTCATTGGCGACCGGCATATCGGCGGCTGCGACGACATGATGGCGCTGGAACGGGCCGGCAAGCTGGATGCCCTGCTGGCGCAGGCATGAATGAGGTAAACGGGTGATCCGCTACGCACTCTTCTGCAAGGCCTGCGAGGGGGAGTTCGAGGCATGGTTTGCCTCGTCCGCGGCCTTTGATTCGCAGAAGGAGAAGCGCCAGGTGCGCTGCGCGGTGTGCAATTCCTCGCGGGTCGAAAAGCAGATCATGGCCCCGGCCGTAAAGACCACGAAAGCGAAAGAAGCGCCCGCGGATCCGGAAAAGCTGATGCAGGCCTTCGCGGAAAAGGCGCGCCAGCACGTGGCGGACAATTTCGACTATGTTGGCGGCGCGTTCGCTGAGGAAGCCCGCTCCATGCACTATGGCGAGCAGGCGCATCGCCCGATCTGGGGCGAGACCACGGCCGAGGAGCGCGAGGCGCTGCAGGAGGAGGGCGTGCCGGCCGCACCCCTTCCGGCAGCCTTCACCCCGCCGGTCCCCAAGCCCAAGGGGCCTGTCAACTGACGCAGCGACGGCGCATTGCCACGCTTGACCCGTGCCGCGCCTTCGATATTACGGCCTGAGCACGGATTTTACGGGGAGAAGCCTCTCATGGCGGCTGGCGAATACCACCACGGCGAAATGGACATCCACGACCAGCAGGCAACGTGGGACGGGTTCCTGAAATTCTCGGTCTGGGGCAGCCTCATGCTGGCGCTCATGCTGGGCCACGCCATCCTGACCATCCCGCTGGGCATGCACTGGGCCGTGTCGCTCGGCATCATGACCCTCGTCGGCGTCATCGCCGGCCTCGTGATGAACCTTGGCGGCCGCTGGTTTGCCACTGTGGTCCTGCTGCTACTGCTGGGCCTGTTCGTCCAGTTCATGATCTGGCTGTTCGCCGTCATGATCTGATGCCGTCTCCGGCCGGATCGGAAGCGATCAGGCCGGGACCGTCTCTGCACAGTCAGCGCACAGCGCTTCGGCCGGGTCTGCCTCGAGACGGGGAAGCCCGATCTGGCTGTCGCAGGTCAGGCAGAATCCATAGCGTCCATGGCTCATCCGGGCGAGCGCCGCTTCGATTCGTGCAAGGTCGCGTTCGGCGCAGCGGCGCACCGGCACACCGTCCGGAAGCGTCTCGCCCGTTATACGCGGGCCGCGGGCAGGGGTTGCATCGCCAGGCTTCATCTAATTTGATGCTGCGACTCCTTTAAGGGGTTGGCAAGGCTGAAGAAGCCAAACAAAACGAAGCCATATCGACAAGCGCAAAAGGCGTGCACGAAATCCGGCCACGGAGAAATGGATGGCAGGTTCCCCCCTGATAATGACTGACGTCACCAAGCGCTTTGGCGGGTTCACGGCGGTGGACCGGCTGTCGCTGGAAGTGCCGGAAGGGCAGATCATCGGCTTCCTCGGCCCGAACGGTGCCGGCAAGTCGACCAGCCTGCGCATGGCGCTGGGCGTGGTGCCGCCGGACAGCGGCGATGTGCGCCTGTTCGGCCGCAAGCCGGATGTCGGGACGTTGCAGCGCGTCGGCTTTCTCCCGGAGGAGCGCGGCCTCTACAAGAAGATGACGGCCCGCGACACGATCATTCATTTCGCGCGCCTGAAAGGGCTCAGCGCCGGCGCCGCGCGCGAGCGTGCGAACGCCCTGCTTGAGGCGACTGGTCTCGCCGAGTTCCGCACCTCGCGAATTTCGAAACTGTCGAAGGGCATGGCGCAGAAGGTGCAGATCCTGTCCACGCTGGCGCACGCGCCGGATTTCCTGATCCTCGACGAACCCTTCTCCGGTCTCGACCCGGTGAACCAGCAGATCCTGGAAGATCTGATCCGCTCTGAACATGCGCGCGGCGCAACGATTCTCTTCTCCACCCATGTCATGGAGCACGCCGAACGCCTGTGCGACCGGATCGTGATGATGGCGCGAGGGCGCAAAGTGTTCGACGGTACGCTGGACGGTGCGTTCGCGACGCTCGACAAGGGCGCAAGCCTCGATGTGGAGGAGGGGTTCGATCTCGTCTCCGCGCTGGCGCCGAAAGGCTTTGACCTGCAACGCGCCGCCTCGCGCGGGCATGGCGATGCTTGGCGGATCAGCCTGAAGCCGGGGCAGGGGCCACAGGATGTGCTGCGCGCCGCGATTGAAGCCGGCGCACCGATTACCGGCTTTGCCCCCGACGAGGCGCGCCTGCGCGATGTGTTCGTGTCCCTGGTCGGAGAGGCCGAGGCGGCCGCGCTCGACCGGAGCGCCGCGCAGGACGCCGCCAGGCAGGAAGGAGTGCCGGCCGAATGAGGAATATCTATCTCATCTTCCGCCGCGACTATCTCGGCTATGTGAAGGCATGGGGCTTCTGGCTGAGCCTTGCGGCCGTTCCGATCTTCATGCTGATCGGGGCGCTGTTCGCCACGTTCGCCGCGCAGTCCTCGCCGGTGCGCTATTATGCTGTGGTGGAACCCGGCCGGATGTTTGCCGATGCCATCGATGCCCAGTTCTCGATGGATGAGGAAGACGAACAGCGGGAAGTGCAGGAGACGGTTGAGCGCATGAACCTGTCGGTCGGCGCAGACCAGGCCGCCATGACCGCGCCTCTGCGCGAGCGCAAGTTCATAGAGGTGACCCCGCCCGCACGCGATCTTGACGGATTGCGCCCTTACCTCATGGGCGAAAAAACCGTCGCAGGCCCGGCAGGGGACAAGGCGCTGTTTGCCGCCTTCATATTGTCCGCAGACGGACGGGAGCTGGAATACTGGAGTGAGGACGTGAATGTCGGCACGCTGCGCTATGCAGCGCGCGATGCCTCCCGCCGGCTCGCCCGCGAAACGGCGCTGAGGCAGGCCGGGCTGGATGTCGATTTCATCGAAGCGGCGGAAGACAATTCCGTGGATGTGCCGGCCCGCCGCATCCGGACCGCCGACGAGCAGGAAACCGCCGGGGCGGAAGTCACGCTGGCAGACCGGGCACCGGTCTTCGTCGCCGGGGGGCTCGCCTATTTCCTCTGGCTGATGATCTTCTCGATCATCCAGTATCTCCTGATGGGCACGATCGAGGAACGCTCGAACAAGATATTCGACACGCTGCTGACCTCGGTGCGGATGCCGCAACTGCTCGCAGGCAAGCTGCTCGCCGTGTTCGCCGTCACGTCCACCATGATGCTGGTCTGGGGCGCCTTCGCGCTTGGCGGCTCGGCGGCGCTGGCGGCGCAGGTGCCGGAAGCGGGCGAAAAGCTCGCGCCGATCATCGCGACCGTGTTCAGCCCGAAGATCGTCATTCCGGGCGTCATCAGCTTCCTGCTCGGCTATGTCATGTACGGCATGGTGTTCATGGCGCTCGGCTCGCTGTGTGACACGATCCAGGAGGCGCAGACGCTGCTCAGCCCGATGATGATCCTGCTCATGCTGCCCATGTTCGCCATCATCATCGCCTTCCAGGATCCGGGCTCGCCGGTGATCGGCATTGCGTCCTGGGTGCCGCTGTTCACGCCCTTCCTGCTGATCCTGCGGATGCCGCATGACCCGCCCTTGTGGGAAGTGCTGGCCCAGATGGGCCTGATGGCGGCAACGGCGCTCATCGTCATGTGGTTCGCCGCCAAGGTGTACCGCGCCGGCGCCGTGAACGGCGCCAGCATCGGTGACCTCGGCAAGATGCTGAAGGGCCTGTTCCGGAAGAAGGCGGTTTAGCCCTCGGCCATTCCGCTGGTACAATGTCCCCACAAAATGAAGAGGTGGGGACATGAGTAAAACGATTTTTGAGGCGCCCGTCCTCCTGTTGGGAGCGGCCTTCACAATTGCCTTCGGCATGATTGTGGTGCCGGCCCTGATCGAGAGCGGAGACATTGCCGGCGCCTTCGCGGCGGGCTTCGTCAATCCGTTTGCCTCCGGCTATTCGTTGGACACGATTCTCTGCGCAGTCATCCTGATGGTCTGGGTGCTCCATGAAAGAAGCACGCTGGGCATCCGGCACGGCTGGGTCGCAATCCCGCTCTCCATCATCCCCGGCGTCGCCCCCGCCTTCGCAATTTATCTCGTGATCCGGTCCAGGCAGCTGAGCGCGCGCCCTTAAACAAAAGCCCCGCCAGATCGCTCTGACGGGGCTTTCAAAACTCTGGTGTAGCAGACGCGCTTACACGATGCCTTCGCGCTGGGCGCGTTTGCGAGCCAGTTTCCGCGCGCGGCGCACGGCTTCGGCGCGCTGGCGGGCTTTCTTCTCGGAGGGCTTCTCGAAGTGCTGGCGGGCTTTCATTTCCCGGAACAGGCCTTCGCGCTGCATCTTCTTCTTGAGCGCGCGCAGGGCTTGCTCGACGTTGTTATCGCGGACGACGATCTGTACTATTTTAATCTCCATCGACTGGGGGCGTCGCCCCGATTGCGTCTAGTTGTCGGCCTGACTGGCCGGAAAGCGGGCGCTATATCACGTGAAAAGGGATTTGGCCAAGCCCCCCTTGCCATGGAGTTCAGTTATGACTGCCACACCGTCCGATAAATTACGCCAGCGCTGGCTGGATGCCCTGCTGCCCGAAGTCGCTTTTGACGGCTGGACGGAGGCCGCTGCGGCCCGCGCAGCCAAGGCGGCCGGGCTTGATCAGGGTGAACAGGCGCTGGCCGCCCCGCGGGGCGTGCAGGACCTGATCGACGCCTTCTTCGATCGCGCCGGGCAGGTCGCGAAAGAATCGCTCGCGGCGCAGGATCTGGCCGCAATGGGCGTCACGGCCCGCGTGACGGCAGGGGTGCTGGCCTGGCTGGAAGCCCTCCAGCCTCACCGGGAAGCCGTGCGCCGCGCAACGACACGTGGCCTGCTGCCCTGGCATGCAGGCCCGGCCATGCAGCGGGCTTGGCAGGTGGCGGACATGGTTTGGGACGCCGCAGGCGACACGGCCAAAGACTACAACCGCTATTCCAAGCGTGGCCTGCTGGCCGCCGCCTTGCCGCCGATCGTGCTGTACTGGCTGGATGCCCCGTCCGACGAAGATCTCGACGCCTATGTCACCCGCCGGCTTGCGCAGGCTTCGGGCATCGGCCGGTCAGCAGGGAAGATCGTCGGCCCCTTGCTTGACGCCGTCAGCGCGGGCGTGCCCAATGGCAGGAGCCGCTAGAAGGAGTTTCTTTTTGAAGGGAAGCTGTCGGACGAAGGTTAAACAAGCGCCCCAGGGGGCTGGGGGGGCTGATGGGTCCGGGGTGCCTGCAGGACACCTCCGCCCGACAATGCTAAGATGGCGGGGCGCGTGGGCGCAAGCAAGACCGAATGGTGGCAGTTTCGCCGCAATTGGGGGTCTGGGAGCAGCAATTTCCATTAAATGTCGGTTAGACTGGTCCGCACAGGCAATTCCTGTCCGAATTCTCATGACAAGCGAGACACAATAGCCAGATTATGAGCGAATTTCCTTCCCGCCAGAGCCCGTCCGAGCCGCGAATCGCTTTTCACAAGACGGAGTTGCAGCCGATTCTCGACGTCTACGGGCGGCTGGTGATGGCGGGGGAGGCGCGGGACTATGCGATCGGCATGCACCGGGACCATGCGATCTTCGCGATCTTCCGCCGCCACGCCGAAAATCCGACCTGGCGGATCGAGAAACAGCCCCATCTCGCCAACATGCAGGGCCAGTATGTCGTCTACGGACAGGCCGGCCAGGTGCTGCGCCGCGGCCGCGAACTGGCGCAGGTCTTGCGGGTTTTCGACCGCAAGCGCTTCACCGTCGTCGACTGATCCACACCCTGCACGCGTTAACCTGTTGTTTACTAAAAACTTCTTGCGAACAAGAAGAGAACAAGATAGGAACATGTCTCCAGGAACGGAGCATGAACATGGATATCACAGTCAGCTTTCGGGGACGCACTGGCAAGGCATGGGACTTTCGCCGCGTTCCGACCGATTCTCCCTGGGCGCGCAGCGCCGGGGCGGTCATCTTCGCCGCGCCGGACTCCTATGGCTGGCGGATCATCCGCGTCATGGAGCTGACCGGCCGCCCGCATGACCTGCAGCCCATCTGGGCGCTTGCTGAAGCCGAACGTTACGGCGCGACGGCCGTGTTCCTCGCGCTCGAATTCGAGGCGGCGGACCGCAAGCGCATGGTGGCCGACATCGAGGAAGGGTTCACGCCCGTCTGCTTCGGCGCCCGCGTGGAACCGCTCGCAGCCTGATCTGCTAGGTGCGGATCTTCGCCGAATACCAGCGCTCGACATCCTGTTCGAGAATGGACAGCGGGCGCGGCCCGCCGGCGAGGATCACATCGTGGAACTCCACGAAATCGAAGTCAGGGCCGAGCACGCGCTCGGCCCGCTCCTTGAGATCGAGAATGCGCTTGCGCCCGATCCAGTAAGCGGCCGCCTGTCCCGGCCAGACCGTATAGCGGTTGACCTCCTGCGCCATCTGCGTTTCCGGTTGCCCGGTCACGGCGACCAGGTAGGCGAGCGCCTCCTGCCGGGTCCAGTGCAGCCGGTGGATGCCCGTATCGGCCACGAGGCGTGCTGCACGAAACAGCAGCGACTGGAGATAGCCGATGCGCGAGAGCGGGTCGTCCCGATACAGGCCGACCTCATCCGCCAGCGTCTCGGCATAGACGCCCCAGCCTTCGCCATAGGCCACATTCCAGATCATCTGCCGGATCAGCGGCAGGCGCGCCTGTTCCGCCGTCAGCGCACTTTCGAGGTGATGGCCCGGCACGGTTTCATGGAAGACCAGCGTCGCCAGCGTGAAACCCGGCCAGTCGGACATGTCCGACAGGTTGATCTCGAACAGGCCGGGCGCCGATCCGTCGGCCGTCGCAGCTGAATAGAAGGCGGCCGGCGCGGAAGATTCGAGGAAGTCCGGCACGGCGCGGATCGAGACCGGCGTGCGGATCGCCTGGCTGATCATCTGGGGCAGGGCGGCTTCGGCATCGGCCAGATGCGCGCGCATCCGGTCCAGCAGCGCTTCATGGCCTTCCGGCGTGTCCGGATAGACCTGTCCCGGCTCGGCGGCGAGCTGCTGCAGGCGTGCGGTGACGCTGCCCTCGGTCAGGCCGGCATCGAACAGGGCGACCTGGAGGTCAGCCGTCAGCCGGTCAACTTCGGCAAGGCCCAGGGCATGAAGCGAATCCGCCGAGATGCCTTCGTCCGTATACGCCTCAAGCGAGGCATCATAATAGGCGTCGCCATCGGGATGCTGCCACACGCCCGGCTCTGAAGGGGCTTTCTCTGCCAGGGCGGACAGGTCCGCGGCGAGGCGGCGATAGGCCGGGAAGATGGCATCCTCCACCAGCGCGGTCGCGCGGGCGAGCAGCGTCATCGCTTCGTCCGGGTCGAGGCCTTCAACGCCCGGCAGCTGGCTCTCCATCGTGGTCACGAGGATATGGTCCCCGGCCGGGCCTTCGCTCAGCCGCATCGCCAGCTCGGCCATCCGGGCGAGGATGAAATCGGGCGGCACCACGCCGGCGCTCGCATCGGCAGCCATGCGCCGGCGCTCGTCTTCGATGGCGTCGGGGAACTGGGTGAGCCGGTCGACATAGGCCCGCGCATCGGGCGCCTTGCGGAACGGGTGCGACCGGGTCAGCAGGTCGGGCACGTCGATATAGGCCCCCCGCATGTGATCCATCACATAGGGGTACGATATGCCGAGGCCGGTCTGGCCGTGGCCGGACACGAACAGGCTTTCGGCGGTCTCATAGGCGGCCATGACCGTATCAAGATGGCGGGCCTGCGGGCTGCCTTCTGCCGGACGGGGCGTTTCGGACAGGGCTTCGAGGATTTCGAGCCGGTTCACCCGCTTGCGCTCATAGGCCGCCTGCGAGCGGTCGGTCAGGTAGCGGTTGAAGGCAAATCCGACCTGGTCCTCGGTCAGGCCGAGGCGGGTTGCCAGCTCCGGGTCGCCGGCGAGTTCGGTCTTCGCGATCGAGGCGAGGGTCTGATCCACCTGCCGGGCGATGCGGCGGGGCGTGCCGGCATCGTCCAGCTGCGGCCCGCAGGCCGTCAGCGCAAGGCCCGCCGTACCCGATAACAGGAATGTGCGGCGGTGCATCATGAATGCCGTGTGACGCGTTGGAAACATGACTGAAACTTCACCCTCTCGTCACTGCAGTTCAAGCTGGTTCGGTGGTTGTGGCCAGACCTTATTTCCGGTAGGGAACCGGCCAAATCCTTAACCCGGAGTGACCCACGTGAACACGACTCCCGCAGCCGGAACCACACCTTTGAGTGGCAACGTCCTTTTCTACAAGCAGCCCCAGCCGCTCAACCCGGAACAGCATGCCGGTCTCGGCATCAAGCAGATCCCGCAGCCGTTCGGCTTCATGCGGGAAGCGCACGCCATTCCGGTCACGGTCACCGAGTTCGGCATGTGTGCCACGTCCTATCCGGTGATTTTCGTCGGCGAAGACCGTACCCCGGTCGCCGTGATGGGCGTGCGTCAGGGCCAGAACCTGTTTGTTGACGAAAGCGGCCGCGTGGACGACGACCACTACGTGCCGGCCTTTGCCCGCCGGTACCCCTTCGTGTTCGCCGCTGACGAGACGTCCGACCGTCTCCTGCTGTGCGTCGACCGCGCTGCGCCGATGGTCACCAATCAGCCGGAAGTCGCTTTCTTCGAAAACGGCCAGCCGACGCAATTCACCAATGACGCCATCGAGTTCTGCAAGGAATTCGAGCGCCAGCGCCAGGCGACCAGCGACTTCATGAAACTGATCCGCGATTACGACCTGTTCGAGCAGAAATCGGTCTCGTTCCAGCCGCGCGACATGCAGGGCCGTGAAACCGGCCCGCAGCAGAAGATTGCCGACTATTGGGCGATTTCCGAACAGCGCCTGAATGCCCTGCCGGATGATAAACTCCTCGAGCTGCGTAACAACGGCGCCATCGGGGCGATTTATGCGCACCTCGTTTCGCTGCTGAACTGGCAGCGGATCATCCAGCGTGCCGTTCGCACCGCCCCGGCACAGCCGGCGGCACCGGCTGCTCCGGCGAACGCGTAAGCGCCAGGCGAACCGGACGAAACAGAGGCGGCTCCGTCAGGAGCCGCCTTTTTTCTTGCCCGCGCACCGCCTGCGGCGTTCACGCTTCCGCGAGGCCCTTCATTTTTTCACACTTTCGCGGGCATAAGGGCGGCAGATCAATGATTTCCGGGTGTTCCTGATGAGACTTGCTGTGTGTCTGGCTGCGGCCTTCGGCCTTGTGCTTGCTGCCCTGCCGGCGCGTGCCGAACCTGTCGATGGCGGCCATGCGACCGTTGAGCTGGTTTCGGAGCGCGAGGCCGCCCTGCCGGGCGAGACGGTCTATGCCGCGCTGAAGATGGACCTCGACAAGGGCTGGCACGTCTATTGGCGCAATGCCGGTGATGCCGGGCTGCCGCCGCAGGTGCTGGTCCAGCCGGACAGCGATGTTCCCGCGGGCAATTTCGGCGACATCGTGTGGCCGCTGCCGCACATCCTTCCCGTCGTGGAAGGGGAGATCATGGACTATGGCTACGACGACCAGGTCGTCCTGCCGTTCCCGGTCACCATTCCTGAAGATGCCGTTGGCCCCGTCACCCTCGACGTCATTGCCGACTATCTGATCTGCGAAGACACCTGTGTGCCGGAAACGGCGCATGTCCGCCTGCGCCTCGACACCGACCGCGCAGAGCCCGACGTGCGCGATGGCGACCTGATCGCCCGCTGGATCGCGCGCAGCCATGTCGATTTCCCCGGCGAAGCGCGGATCGACCGCAGCAAGTCGCCCTGGACGCTCAGCCTGCGTCTGGATGGCGGCTTCGGCAAGGTCGATTCGGTCCGGTTCTTTCCGTACAGCCACGAGATTTCGCACCCGGCCAGCCAGCCGGTCGAGCGCGGCCGCCACGGCGCGACGCTGCTGCTGACGCCGTCGGGGCTCGGCGATGTATCGGGGCCGCTTGAAGGGGTCGTGGTCATCGAAACCGAGGGCGGCGGGCGCGCAGGCTATGCGATTTCCGCCAGCGAGGGGGCGGCATTGCCCGATACGTCCGGCCTCGGCCCCGTGCGCGAAGCTATGGGGGTGTCCCCCTTTCGCCTTGCCTTCCTCGCACTGATCGGGGGCCTGATCCTCAACCTGATGCCCTGCGTCCTGCCGGTACTGTCGATGAAAGCCTTTGGCATGGTGTCGGCGGTGTCCAGCGGTCATGCCGGTGAAGTGCGCCGCCATGGCCTGTGGTACACGGCAGGCGTGCTGGTCTCGTTCGCGGCGCTGGCCGCCATCGTGGTCGCCCTGCGCGCGGCGACCGGGCCGACCACGCTTGGCTTCCAGCTGCAGAACGCGCCGACTGTGGCGGTGCTGGCGCTGATCATGTTCGCCGTCGGCCTCTGGCTGATGGGCATGTTCGAGCTCGGCAGCTCCTTGCAGAATCTCGGCTCCGGCCTTGCCAACAGGGAAGGCGATGTCGGCGCTTTCTTCACCGGCATTCTCGCCGCCGTCGTCGGCGCGCCTTGCGTCGGGCCGTTCCTCGGCGCCGGGCTCGGCGCGGTGATGAACCAGCCGGCCGTCACCGTCTTCGCCTTTTTCCTCGCCATGGGTCTTGGCCTTGCCTTGCCGTTCCTGCTGCTCAGCTATGTGCCGGGCCTGCACCGCCTGCTGCCGCGGCCGGGCAAATGGATGGAGACGCTCAAGCAGTTCCTGGCTTTCCCGATGTTCCTCACGGCCGCCTGGCTGCTGAAGGTACTGGGCGACCTTGCGGGTTCGGGCGCGGTCGCCTGGACCGCTGCGGGCGCGGCCCTGCTCGCCTTCGCGGCCTGGGTCTGGAAGCGGGAAGGGGCCTTGCCGCGCAGTCTCGCGGGCCTTGCCATCCTTGCCGGCCTGTTCGTGCCGCTGGAGCGCGCCATGGCGCCTGCGCCGGCGCTCGGCTCATCGACGGCCTATGCCGCCAAGTATGAGGCCGAGCCCTGGAGCCGCGACCTCGTCGCCCAGCGCGTCGCCGAGGGCCGGCCGGTCTTCATCGACTTCACCGCCAGCTGGTGCGCCACATGCCAGGTCAACAAGGCGACGACGCTGAAGTCAGAGGCCGTGCATGAGTTCTTCACGGCCAATGACGTTGCCTTCATGGTCGCGGACTTCACGCGCAAGGATCCGGCCATCGCCGCCGAACTCGCCCGCCACCAGCGGGCCGGCGTGCCGATGTATCTCTGGTACCCGGCCGGCAGCAGCGAACCACACGTCCTGCCGGAAATCCTCACCCAAGGGCTTGTGACTGGACTTCCGGTCACGCCTTGAGTTTCATGGCCGGACACACCTGTTCACCCTGAGACGCAACGGAGACGAACCCATGTTCAGCCGCCGTAACCTTTCACTCGCCGCCGGTATGGCCGCCGCCGTCGCCCTGACGGCAGGGGCGCTGATCGCCTCCACGGCGACAGCGTCTGTGGGCGCCCAGCCGGGCGATCCGGCCCCCGGCTTCACCGCAATGAACTCCTATGGCGAACAGGTCTCGCTCGCCGATTTCGCGGGCAAGACGGTGGTGCTGGAATGGACCAATGACGGCTGCCCCTTCGTGCGCAAGCATTACACTCGGCCACCCGGCAACATGCAGGCCTTGCAGGCTGATGCGGCCGCAAACGATGTCGTCTGGCTGACCGTGATTTCGTCCGCCACGGGCAAGCAGGGCTACGCCGATGGCGACCGGGCGAACCAGCTGACAGAAGATCGCCATGCGGCGCCTGCTCATGTCATCCTCGACCCTTCCGGCACGCTCGGCCGCCTCTATGACGCCAAGACGACGCCGCACATGTTCATCGTCGCCCCCGATGGCGTGCTCGCCTATCAGGGCGCCATCGACAGCGAGGCGTCGGCCAGTTCCGGCGATATCGAAGGCGCGACGAATTATGTCAGCGCGGCGCTTGCCAGCCTCGCCGCAGGCGAATCCGTCGATCCGGCGAGCACCAAGCCCTATGGCTGTTCCGTGAAATATTAGTCCCTGCCGGAATGGATGCTTGATCCGGGGGCCGGGCGGCCCTAAAGCCGCTCGCCATGCTTGAGATCATTGCGGAAAATCCAGCCCTGCACGCCGAAGCGATCGAAGACCTGTTCGATCGCACCTTCGGTCCCGGCCACTTTGCCAAGACGGCCGAGCGGCTGCGCGAATTTTCCCATTCCCTGCCGGAGATCACCCGCGTGGCGGTGAAAGACGGAGAGGTGGTCGGCGTCTGTCGCGTCTGGCCGCTGGTCGTCGGCCCCTCGCGCGAGCGGGCGCTGTTTTATGGTCCGGTGGCCGTGACGCCGGACCATCGCGGCTCGCGCCTTGGCCTCACCGTGACCGGCGAGGCTCTGGAGGCAGGTGAAAAGGCCGGCTGGCCGGCGGCCATCCTGATCGGCGCGCCGAAATACTTTGGCGAGATCGGCTTTACCGTGACCCCGAAGAACCAGCTCCTGTTCCCCGGCCCGCAGGACCAGGCGCGCGTCATGGTGCGCAACCTTGCCGGCGATGCGAACCAGCTGAGCGGCCTCATCACCGCGCCTTAGGTCACCGCGAACCAGACACACGCGCCCGCCGTTACGAGCATCACCAGGAGGGTGATCAGCGTGCCGACACCCCTGCCGAAACTGGTTCCCGCCGACGCGCCGAGCCCGGTCGCGTGCAGGATGCGCCCAAGCAGGAAACTGCCGCCGAGGCCATGGATCAACAGGGCAGGCGCGGACAGGGCGCCGAGGCCGAGCAGTCCCAGCAGGACCACCGGAACATCCTCCACCGCATTTCCCTGTACCCGGATCGCCAATTGCATGGGCTCATTGTTCCCATCGCCGAACTCGATCTTCTCAGAGACCCTCACCCTTCCGACATTGAGCTTCAGCAAAAGCATCAGCAGCCCGAAAAGGCCCGCATACAGGACGGCGGCGTGCATGGATGTCATAAGTCAGTCTCCCCGATTTTCGGGTGACCTTATCGGCTTCCGGAGAAACGTCAGCAAGTTTTCTTTCAGGCGGGAAAGCATCGCGCCACATCTGCCATCCAGGCCTGCACCACTTCCTTCTGCTCGATCGGCGATTTGCCGTGGCGCACGAGGATGAGGTCTTTTTCCGGCACCAGAACCGTGTACTGACCTTCATAGCCATTGCAGGAGAAGCTGCCCGGCCCCGCCATGCCGAGCCACCAGTGCGCGCCATAGCCGAGCGCCTCGGTCTCCGGCACGGCCGGCGTCGGCGTGCGGGAATAATCGACCCAGCCTTCCGGCAGGATGCGTTGCCCGTCCCAGATGCCGTCGCGCAGGTAGAGCAGGCCAAAGCGGGCAAAGTCCCGCGCGGTACAATAGCAGAAGGACGAGCCGATAAAGGTGCCCGCCGCATCGAATTTCGGCAGGGGAGAGGTCATGCCGAGGGGATCGAAGAGTTCCCGGAACATGAAGTCCCTGAAATCGTCGCCGCTGACGCCGAGCGCACGGGCCGCGCAGCGGGAGACGATGTTCGATGTGCCGCTGGAATAGTTCCACACCGTATCCGGTTCATGCGCCAGCGGCAGGCTGGCCGCGAAGTGGGCGACATCCGTGCTGCCGCTGCCGAACAGCATCTCGATCACGTCCGACACGCCAGCATCGACATAGTCCTCGGCGAATTTCATCCCGCTCGACATGCGGAGAAGCTGGTCCAGCGTGATCGCCCCGCGCGGGTCTCCCGGCGCCGACCATTCCGGCACGTCGGCCGGGGCGTGGATGTCGATCTTCCCGTCCCGCACGAGAATGCCGACCAGCGCCTGCGTGATGCTCTTCGCCTCGGACCAGGACGGGAAGGTGCTCTCGTGTGTGAAGTCCCGCCAGTAGCGCTCGGCGACGATCTTGCCGCCCTGCACCGCGAGGAAGGCGTGCGTCTCGCCCATGTCGGCCGGCGCGGGGTCGCTGAAGGCATACGAAAGCAGGTCTTCGAGGCGTTTGACATCAACGCTATCGACCCCGGGAACAACCTCCCAGGCACCTGTCGGCCACCTCTGTCCGGCCGGTTGCGGGGGCAGGGGCGGCAGCGGATGGTCGAAGGGCATGGCGTCTCTCCCGGGGATAGTCTGTCGGACCATCCCACACCCAAACGGCGCGGAAGGCCAGACCCGGCCCCTGCGGGGATGGCCAATTGGCCGCCGGCCGGGTTAGGTTTGCCCGTTCAGATCGGGGGCTCATCCAGTCCATCGGAAGGAGCAGGCATGCTGATACAGGAAATCGTGAACGCCATCATCCAGATTGCGGTTGTCCTGATCCTGGGGCTGGTCGTTTGGGCCATCTTCGGCCGGAAGCAGGCGGGCTTCCTGAAATATCTGGGCCTCTATGCCCCGACGGGCCGGTCCATGGCGATTGCCCTGGGCCTGTGCGTGATCTGCACATTGTTGTCAGGGGTCTTCTACATCCTGCCCGAGCTGCGCGCTGCAGGCGCGGCAGACAATACGGTTGCCGGCGCGGTCCGGCAGAATGGATGGAGCGCGGAAACACTTGCGGTGATCCTGGTCGTTGCGGGCTTCAAGACATCGCTGTCCGAAGAAATCTTCTTCCGCGGCCTCATCGCCAAGCGGCTGATCAGCTGGCTGGGATTCGGCGTCGGCAATACGATTCATGCATTGCTGTTCGGGTCCGTCCACCTGCTCATTTTCGCGGTTCCGGGCGGCCCGGCTTTCACCCCGCTTCTGGGAGCGGCCTTCCTGTTGCTGCCAGGTGCGGCCGGGTGGCTGATGGCCTATGCGAACGAGCGGACCGGCAACGGGTCGATTGCGCCGGGCTGGCTGATCCACGCGCTCGGCAATGCGATTGCCTATCCGATCCTGGCGTTCGTCGTCTGACGCGTCAGCGCCCTTCGCGGCGCCGGACGGGCAGCAGGAACAGCGCCAGAATGCCGGCCTATTCGGCGCCGAGCGCGCGCATATCGGAGATCATCAGGTTCGCACCTGCCGTCGCCGAGGTCGTGCCTCCGCGTGCCTCAACCAGGGTCTTGTACTTCGTCAGCCAGCCAACAGCGTCAGCGGCGGCGCCGCTGGCCGTCTCAGGATCGCCGAGTTCGTCATACCAGCCCGCCGCCTGCACCGACATCCGGCCAAGTTCATACGTCACGGTTTCGGCCGAGTCAGGACAGACCTTGGCGAGCCACTCCATCCGTCCGATGGCGCCCATCGAATTGGGGGCGGCGCCGTTGTCGAGATAATAGGGGGCGATTGCGCGGTAGGCCGCTTCATAGCCGGCCACTTCCGCTTCCACCCAGCCCGGCGTGCTGTACGGGCACGGGGCATCGGCCGTCTGGCCCCGCGAGGAGACGAAAGGATGGAACTGGCCGCGGGCTTCGAGGTCCACGACGTGCCTGACGATCAGGTCTGTCAGCAATTGCCTGCCGCTCGCCACGGTATCTACGACGGCCTCGCTGCCGTCTTCGTATGTCAGGCCGGACCTGAATACCGGGCCGCCGGAGTCTGCCGTGCCCAGCTTGTCGTAGCCGAACAGGGCCTTCGTCGCATCGGTGAGGGACTGCAACCGGCTTGCAGGATCCTGGATACGCGCGGCAACTTGCGTGAAGGTGTGGGCGGCGAAGAACTGGACGAAGGGGTCTTGCGGGCACAGCTGGCTCAATTGCGCCGCGTGGGAATAGGCGACGTTGAGCTGGGCCGGATCGGAGGTCTGGCCTGCGGCGGCGGCCACCTGGTAAAGCATCGTCGCCGCATCGGCCGGGCAGGCGGCGTCCTCGGCGCTGGCGACCATGCCGGCGGCAAATGCTGCAGCCGCCAGGGCAAGGTGTCTGATCAGTTTCATCTCGCGTCCCCTTGGAGAGTTGGTGGTGGAGCTACCGGCCTTCGCGGCGCCAGGACAGCAGCAGCAGGACAATCAGGAGCGCCGCAGCCGCGATGCCGGGCAGAAGGGGCTGGCTGGACGAGGAGCGCACCGCATAGGCGCCGCGCTCGCGCAGGCCCAGCCAGTTTCCGCTCGCGGACGATCCACGTGCGCCGCTGCGCCGGATTTCCGGTAGGTCCGTACCGCTGGCGTTGAGGCGGAAGACGCCACCGCCGGTCGCGCGGGCAAGTGGCTGCATCATTTCCGTCGTGGACTGAAGGTCCGCGTATTCCTTGGGGTTTGCCGGGCCGTTGAGGGCGACGGCTTCAAGGCCGCCGGCCTGCGCGCGGTAAAGGCCGAGCTGGTCGATCGGCACTTCCGCGCGGAACGTGCCGGGCTCCACTTCGCGCCAGTCGGGTTCCAGCTGGCTGCCTTCCGGCGTTTCGATCTGCAGGGGCGGGGCCGTGTCGAGCAGGGTGCGCAGTTCTGCGCGCGCCGTGTCACCTTCGGCCGACAAGGTGAGGCGGCGTTCTTCCAGCTCCGGTTCCTTCATCAGCCAGTGCACAACGCGGCGGATGAGTTCGGCGAACGGCCCGCCGCCTTCATGGCCCCGCGCCCACAGCCAGATCTGGTCGGACATCAGCATGCCCACGCGGCCCTTGTCGACACGGTCGAGGATCAGGAGCGGCTTGTCTTGCGGCCCGCTCATCACGACGTCGCCGGCCTGGGCGTTCGCCTCGATATAGCGCATCCAGCCGCCCCATTTGCGGCCTTCCAGCGGCTGCGTCACGGCATGGCGCTTGCCGACATCCGTCAGCGCCGGGATGAATTCGCCGGTGCGGATCGTGCCCGTCGGAACGGCCGGCAGCACGGCGGCGAGCGGCGAGCGGGCAAGGCTGCCCGGCCCGGAAAAATCCTCTCCCGCCGCAATCAGCAGCGCCCCGCCTTCGGAGACATAGCGCGCCATATTGGCGAGATAGGACTGGGTGATGACGCCGCGCCGCTCATACTGGTCGAAGATGATGAGGTCGAATTCCTTCAGCTTCTCCTCGAACAATTCCTCGGTCGGGAAGGCAATCAGGGCCAGCTCGTCATTCGTGGCGTTGTCGGTCTTGTAGGGCGGCCGCAGGATGGTGAAGTGGACGAGGTCCACGGACGGATCGGATTTCAGGAGGTCGCGCCACGTGCGGCCTGCCTGGTTCGGCTTGCCGGTAACCAGCAGCACGCGCAGCCTGTCGCGCACGCCGGCAAGGCTGGCGGCGGTGCGGTTGTTCGCCATGGTCAGTTCCTGACGGCCGGGCGGTGCCTCCACAACAATGACATTCTCGCCGCGCCGCTCGATCTTGATCGGAAGGGTCGTCTCCTCGCCGGCCTTCACGCGAACGCGCTCCGAAATGCCGCCATTTACGGAAACGCTGAGATCGACTTCGCCGCCATCCGGATCGTCGACCCGCACGATCAGGTTTGCCGTTTCGCCGACAATGCCGAAGCTCGGTGCCTCAACGAGTTCCACCCGACGGTCGCCGCGATTGGGGTCTCCGACGATGAGGCCATGCACCGGGCCGATCACACCTTCCTGCGTCGGGTCTTCCGGCAGGTCATGTACCTGACCGTCCGTAATCAGAATGGCGCCGGCGATGCGGTCGCGCGGCACGTCCGCCATCAGGCCTTCCAGCGCGCCATAAAGGTGGGTGCCGTCATCGTTCGGGTCGCTTTCCAGCACCCGCACTTCGAGGCTCGGGTCTTTAGCGAGTTCTGCCTGTACCGCGGCATAGGCCGCGGCGGCGGCTTTTTCCCGGTCACCGAACTCCATGCTCTCGGAACGGTCGAGCACCACCGCCGCCACGGACGGCAGCGGCTCGCGTTCTTCATGCACCAGGCTTGGGTTCGACAGGGCCGCCGACAGGAGGCCAAGGCCGAGGGCGCGTGTCAGCCAGGCCCGCCCGCGCCGGAGGATGTAGAACAACCAGGCAAGCGCCGTCAGGCCGGCGAGGCCCCACAGCAGGGGCCAGCCAAGGAAGGGATCGAACCCGATGCGCACCGCTTCGATCATTGCGGGCCTCCGTCGGGAATATTGTTCGGCAGGCGGATTTCCCGGTCGTCTTCCTCGTCGCGGTCGCCAAGGCGTTCCAGCAGCGCCGGCAGGTGCACCTGGTCGTCCTTGTAGCTGCCGGTCAGGATATACATGACGAGATTGACGCCGAAGCGCCGCGCCATTTCGCGCTGCTGCGCCCCGCCATCGACGGAATAGAGATCGCGCCCGTTCTCATCGATCGCCCAGGCGGAAACCCAGTCGGCATCTCCAATGAAGAGGCCCGAAACACCATCGCCGCGCGGCTGTGACGGCGAGCCGGATTTCTCGATCCAGAGGCGCCGGTCGGGATAGCGGCCGGGGAAATCCGTCAGCAGGTAAAAGCTCCTTGTCAGGACATGATTGTCCGGAACCGGCTGCAGCGGCGGCGCATCGAGTCCTTCCAGCAGGCTTTCGAGCCGGGCGATCCGGAAATCCGTACCGGCATCGCCGCCGTCGCGCGTGTCGATCACCAGCGCGCCGCCGGAGCGCAGATAGGCGTTGAGGCGGGCGACCGATTGCGGCGGCAGCGGTGCGGCATTTTCCGGCACGGCGAAATAGATCAGGGGATAGAGTTCGAGCGGACTCGACTCAAGATCCAGCCCATCCGGCGGCGCGGGCTCCACGGAGGTTCGCAGGGTCAGGATCTGCGACAGGCCCAGCAAGCCCGCGCGCGTGCGCTCATTCAGGGCATTGTCCGTCGTCTTCACATAGCCGAACCGCATGGTCAGCGCCGGGCCGAGCGCCGGATCATTTGCGCTGCCGGGCAAAGGCACGACCGTCGGGCCCGCGGTCACGCGGCGATAGGTGCCGTCCGGCATCAGTTCATACTGATAGGCCTGCGCTGAAGCGTCCGGGTACGGAGCAAAGGCGAGCGCGCCGAGGAACAGTGCCGCAGCTGCGCCGGTCCGGCGTCCGAAACGCGGCAAGCGCCCGGCGACCAGCAGCGCGATGAAGAGGTCGAGCGCGACCAGCAGCGCGGCGCCCGCCAGCAGCGGTCCGGCAAGGCGCATGGAGCGCGCCTCCGCATCGCCCAGCAGGTGGGCGCTGGCAGGCCAGGCCGAAATCATCCGAGGGTCGGCGCCTCGCGCGGCATTGAGGGCGCGCGTGCCGGCCGGGCCCTGATAAAGTCCCGGCGGATGCGCTTCAGACGGCTGGACGGTGGCGAAGTCAGCGGCCTTCAGCGGCGCGGCGGCCTGGCCGGGCGCAGAGAGGCGGCCATAGCCGTCGAGGGTCAGCTTCGGCGTGTAGGCGCCGTCGCCTTCGTCGGTCGACTCGCCGCGGCCAGCCGCGATGGACCGGCGCAGCATCTGCGAGAAGACATTGGAATAGGCAAGGTTCGCCCAGTCCGGCCCCGCCGTGATGTGGAAGAGGATGATCGTGCCGGTGCCGCGGGTGTCCGCGGTGACGAGGGGCGACCCGTCGGCAAGGCGCGCCCAGGTATGTGTCGCAAGGTCCGGACCCGGACGGGCAAGCACTTGCTGCGTCACGCGCACATCCGCCGGTACGGTGAGGCCGGAAAAGGGCGACGTCTCCGGGAAGGGCGCCAGCGCCTGCGGCTCGTCCCAGGCGAGCGCCCCGCCAAGGGCGCGCGAAGACCGGCGCAGCGGCACGGGCAGCAAATCGTCGCCCTGCGCGGCAAGGCGCGGGCCCGCAAAGCGGATCAGCGCGCCGCCTTCCTCGACCCATTTGGCCAACCGCTCGGCATCTTCCGGCAGAATCTGGCCGACATCGGTGAGGATGATTGCATCCGGCGACTCGGCCACCAGGGTTTCGATGTCGCCCTCGGTGATCGAGGCGAAGGGCTCGAGCGCCTTGCGCACATAATGCATGTCTGAGAGCAGCGGCTGGGCATCCGCGCCGGCGCCGACAAGGCCGACGCGGCGCGACCGGTCGGCCGAATCCCAGAGCCACACCGTGCCCGCGCCCTGACGGCCGGTAACAGCAAAGCGGGCAATGCGGGCAAGGGCGGCGGCCGGAATGGTGAAATCGGCCTGCGCCTCGGTTGCTCCGCCATCGAATGAAACCTCCGCCGTCGCCAGCGCGGAGCCATCCAGCGTCATGGCGGATACAAAGGCGCGTTCCGTGCCATCGGGATCGGCCCGGCGCAGCGTGACGGAAACGGAATCGGTTTCTGACGTGATTGCCGTAATCGCGGCGGGCCCGCGCGGCGGCGCGGCGAAGACGGTCATTGGCGCAATCGCGGCAAGGTCTTCCGCAAAGGCGCGGCCGGAGCCGGAGTCGAGCCCGTCGCTCGCCCAGAAGATGCGCGAAGGCCGGAGGCCGGAAGCCCTGAGGCGTTCAAGGGCGTCCTTCCGGTCGGTGTTCCAGGCGAGCGGACGCAGCGAGGAAATCCGCTTGGCGGCGTCCGTGCGGCTCATCCGCTCGGCGGGATTGGCGTTCAATTGCTGCGGCGCGGTCAGCAACAGATGCACCGGCGCGTCGCGCTCGGCCCCGTCCAGCGTCGCTGTCGCGGCATTCATCAACTCGCCCCAGCGCGGCGCCGATGGCCAGCCATTGTCCATCACGATCAGGACCGGGCCGCTGGCACCGGCATCTTCCGTCTTCGCGCCCGGCGCATAGACCGGCTGGGCGAGGCCCAGAATGGCCGCGATCACTGCCAGCGTGCGGATCAGCCAGACCCACCAGGGCGTGCGCGCCGGGGTTTCCTCGCGCGGCTCTGCGCCTTCGAGGATGCGCAGGGAGGGCAGGTCGATGTCCTTCGGTGCGGGCGGCGTCGCGCGCAGGATCCACCAGATCACCGGCAGCGCCAGCAATGCGGCAAGGGCCCACGGGGCGCCCAGCAGGAAGGGCCCGAGCTGCGTCATGCCTTGGCCCCGAAGCTTTCGATCTGTGCCTTCAGCTGCGCCGCGCTGCGGATCGGCGGCGTGCCGGTCGTATGTGAGACAAACCGCCAGCCCATGCGATTGGTCAGCTCACGGAGCGCCTCGCGCTCGGCGGTATAGCGCTTCTGGTATTCCTCGCGCATGGTTTCGGCGCGGCCGAAGATGCGGGACATGTCGGTCCCCGGCCGGTGCAGCTTCACCCGGCCCTGGAAGGCGAAGTCGAGTTCGGTCGGCGAGGCGACAGCGAGGATGATGCCTTCGGCGCATTTCGCCGCCAGCGGCGCAAGGCGCGCCTGCCATTCGGGGATCGGGTCGTAGAAGTCGGAGGCAACGACCAGTGTCGCCGGCTTGCGCGGCGGGGAGGGGAATTTGCGCCCCGTACCGCGCGCGAAATCTTCTGCCAGCCGGTCCACCGCGCGCTTGCCGAAACTGGGCGCACGGCCCGCGCCAAGCGCGCCGATGCGCTCGCCATCTTTCGAGAGGAGGATCGACAGGGCCAGCATGAGCAGCGTCGCTTCCTCCGCCTTGGTGCGCAGCTCGCCGTCACCCTTCCAGCGGAAGCCCGGATGATCGTCGCACCAGAAGAGGACCGTGCGGGCGGTTTCAAGTTCTGTCTCGCGGACGAAGAGGTCGTGGCCCTTGGCTGAGCGGCGCCAGTCCACCCTGTCGGCCGCGTCTTCCTGCGCATAGCGGCGGTACTGCCAGAAATGCTCGCCCGTGCCCGCGCGCCGCCGCCCGGCCGAGCCGATATGCGCCGCTTCTGAGGCCTCGGCCTTGAAGTTCAAATTCGGCAACTGGCGGGCGAGCGCTTCGGCTTCTGCGCGGAGATCGGCGGCGGGAGTCATGACCTTGCCTCTGCGACGCATGCGCGAATGTCGGTCAGCGTTTTGGAGAGAAATTCCTTCGTGCCGGATTGTGGGGCGCCACCTGCGAAGAAACCTCCGGGTTCCAGGTCGGTGCGGGGATCATCCGGGTTCTGCCGGTTCCAGGCCGCAATCAGCTCGTGGCGGCTTGCTTCCAACTCATCGCGGATTTTGCTTTCTTCTTCCTCCGGCAGCGTGCCAGCCACTTGATCCAGAAGGAACTGGCCGAGCTTGATGCTCAGAGCACAGCCCTGAATAGACACATTCGAACCGGCTGTGGATGATGACGCCTGTTCCGCAGGGCTGCAAGCAGACAGGGTGCCGGCTATGAGGATCGCCATCAGCCGTGTCCGGTTCAGGCCTTGCCGGACGCCGTCTGCTTGGCACTGGATCCCGGCTTTCGCCGGGATGAGCGGAGTAAGGAACACGGTCGCTACGCCACCTTCCGCGCGAGGTCGTTGATCAGGTCGGTCAGGCCGGGGGCTTCGCCGGTCGGGTCGTAGCGCATGGCCATGCGGTGGCCGAGGCAGGGCTCTGCCAGTGCTTCAACATCTTCGAGGCTCGGCGCAAACCGGCCGCGCAGCAGGGCCCGCGCCCTTGCCGCCAGCATCAGCGCCTGACCGGCCCGCGGGGAGGGGCCCCAGTCGACGAGGCGCTTCACACGCGCGTCAGAGGTCTGCTCCGGCCGCGCCTCGCGGATGAGGGCGAGGATGGCCGAGACGATCTTCTCTCCCACCGGCATTTTCCGCACCAGCGCCTGCAGCGCCATCAGGCGCGAAGCGTCGAGCGCGGCATGCACGGCCTGGTCGGCGCCGCTCGTCGTTTCGATGAGGATGCGGCGCTCTGTGTCGAGGTCCGGATAGTTCACGTCGATCTTCAGCAGGAAACGGTCCAGCTGGGCTTCCGGCAGCGGATAGGTGCCTTCCTGCTCGATCGGGTTCTGCGTCGCCAGCACATGGAACGGCGCCGGCAGGTCATGCCGCATGCCCGCCACGGTCACGTGCCGCTCCTGCATGGCCTGCAGGAGGGCGGACTGGGTGCGGGGGGAGGCGCGGTTGATCTCGTCGGCCATCAGCAGCTGGGTAAAGATCGGCCCGCGCAGGAAGCGGAAGCTCCGCTGGCCGGTCGCGCTTTCATCCAGCACTTCGGAGCCGAGAATGTCGGAGGGCATCAGGTCCGGCGTGAACTGGATGCGCTGGTTCTGCAGGCCGAGCGCCGTGCCCATCGCCTCCACAAGCCGCGTCTTGGCTAGGCCCGGCGCGCCGATCAGCAGGGCATGGCCGCCGCCCAGAATCGCCGCCAGCGCCAGCTCGATCACCCGCTCCTGCCCGAACACCGCCTTGCCGATTTCAGCCTTCACCTGCTGCAGCGTTTCGGCGGCGTGCTCCGCCTCTGCAACAATCGTGTCCGCGGTCATATTCGTATCGGCCATATTCGACAGCGCCTTTTCCGGTTTGCGTGATCTGCAATGAGACCTATTTGTAAGGCCTCTTCAAGGCGGAGGAAGGTGTGTCTACCAGTTTGGCCAATAAAAACAGCCTCGAGGCCACGCTGAAGGCGCTCATGCCGGAGGGGACTCTGGACGGCAAACTGCCCCCCGTCGACCTCTGGAACCCTGACCATTGCGGCGACATCGACATGGAGATTCGCGCCGACGGGTCCTGGTGGCATGAAGGCGGGCGGATCAACCGGGAGCGGCTGGTGAAGCTTTTTTCCCGCATCCTGCGCAAGGATGAGGACGGCAAAACCTATCTCGTCACCCCGCATGAAAAGGTCGTCGTGCATGTCGAAGACGCCCCGTTCCTTGCCGTGCGCGTGGATCGGGCAGGCGAGGCGGGGCCGGACCAGACGCTCGGTTTCCTCACCAATCTCGGCGACGTGACCCTTGCCGGGCCGGACGCGCCGATCCGCGTCGAAACCGACCCGGAGACTCAGGAACCCTCGCCTTACGTCCTCGTGCGGGGGCGGCTTGAGGCGAAGCTCACCCGGCCGGTCTTCTACGAACTCGTGGACATGGCGGTCGATGCCCCCGACGGCTCCGGCCAGCTCGGCGTCTGGAGCCAGCGTGCCTTTTTTCCCATCGGACCGGCAGGCTGAGACGAAACCATGGCCTGGGCCGGACTTGACGATTTCCTGTTCCGCGTGGACGCGCGGCTCGACCCGCCCGCCGGCAATGGCCGGCTGGACGAGGGCGGCGACATGGATTTCCTGTCGCCGGAAGAGGTCGCGATCATTCGCCCGGCCGCCGTTCTGGTCGGCGTCATTCCCCGCAATAAAGGGGCAACGGCCCTCCTGACGCTCCGCCCCGACACCATGTCCACCCATGCCGGCCAGGTCGCGTTTCCGGGCGGCAAGGTCGACCCCATCGACATTGACGAGGTCGCCGCCGCCCTGCGAGAGGCCGAGGAGGAAGTCGGCGTCGCGCCGGATGACGTGCAGATCCTCGGCAAGGCCGCGCCCTATGTCACCGGCACCCGCTTCCGCATCACGCCCGTCGTGGGCTTGCTGCCTTACGATTTCGTCGCCCGGCCAGACCCGACAGAGGTGGCCGCCGTGTTCGAAACGCCGCTCGACTTCCTGATGGATGCGCGCAACCACCGGATGGGAGAGGCCTATTACAAGGGCAAGCCGCGGCGCTATTACGAGATGCCCCACAATGGCTATCGTATCTGGGGCGTCACCGCCGGCATCATCCAGCGGCTCTACGAGACTTTGTATGAGGGCTAAGGCCTTGCGGCATTTCGGGGTTTCCCAAGCGCGCCGCATCTGCCTATCCTGCACCGGAAGGCAGGAGAGGGGTTAGACGTCTTGGCCGGACGCATTCTGTTTGAACTCTTGATTTTCTCGATCCCGTTCATGGTGTTCGGGCTGTACCTGCTTGCGACCGCCACGGCCGAGCAGGAAGGCCGGCGGAAATGGCCGATCAATCTCCTCTTCCTCATCGGCCTCGCACTTGCCACCGCTGCCTATTTCGTCATGGCCTTCATGGAAGACCGGTCGGCGACCATGTGCCAGAAGCCGACGCGCTATGTGGACGGCAAGCTGGTGCCCGGCGAGAAATATCCCTGCGAGCATGACCTGAAGGATGCCGGGCGGGCGCTGAATCGCGATCCCGGCGGCGCGGTCGAACTCGACACCGAACCCCAGCCCGATGCGGGCGAAAATGTCCCCGACTAGGCGCCTTCAGGGAGACTGGCTGACCCTACCGTCGACCCGTGCCGTGATGGCCGCGCTCGAAGCCGCCCGGCCCGGCGGCGCCCGTTATGTCGGCGGCTGTGTGCGCAACGAGATCCGGGGCCTTGCCGTCGACGATATCGACATCGCAACGCAGATCCTGCCGCAGGATGTGATGGCGGCGATGGAGACGGCCGGCATCCGCGCCATTCCCACCGGCATCGAGCATGGCACCGTGACGGCGATCGCCGACGGCCGCCCCTATGAGATCACCACCCTGCGCCGCGACGTCGAAACCGATGGCCGCCGCGCCGTCGTCTCCTTCACCGAAGACTGGGCCGAAGACGCCGCCCGCCGCGATTTCCGCATGAACGCAATCTATGCAGCGCCGGACGGCAGCATCGAGGAAGTCGTGCCCGGCAGCGTGGACGATGCCATCGCCGGCCGCGTCATCTTCATCGGCGATGCGGACCAGCGCCTGATCGAAGACTATCTCCGCATTCTCCGCTTCTTTCGCTTCAATGCCTGGTATGGTGCGGGGGTGGATGAGCCCGGGCTTGCCGCCTGCGCGCGGCAGAAGGACGGCCTGAAGAAGATCGCGGCCGAGCGGATCTGGAAGGAAATGAAGCGCACGCTTGCGGCACCCGACCCGTCGGTGGCCCTGATGGCGATGGAAGACAGCGGCGTTCTGGACGTCGTGCTGCCTGCGGCGCGCACCTCCGTCCTGCCGGGCCTCATCGCGGCGGAGCAGGGGACCGGCGCCGCCCCGGACCCGATGCAGCGTCTGATGGCACTGCTGCCGCGGCGCCTGACGGACGTTGAAGCGGCCTCGCGCGCCCTGCGCCTCTCCAATGCCGAACGCGACCGCCTTGCGGACTGGGCCAGTCCGGCGCTCGGCCATGTCGTGCCGCTGGGCCCGGAAGCCCGCCGCGAAACGCTTTACCGTTTCGGCGCGGCGGCGGTGAAAGACCGCGCCCTGGTCGATGCAGCGCAGGGGGCGCCGCTGGATGACGTCGCCGCTGTCCTGAAGGCGGCAGAGGCTTGGCAACGCCCGGTTCTGCCGGTCGATGGCAATGATGCGCTGAAGGCCGGGTTCTCGGGGCCGGAGGTTGGCGCCGCGCTGGCATCCGTCGAGGCGGACTGGATCGCCTCGGACTTCACGCTGACGCGCGACGCGCTGCTCAGCCGCCTGAAACCTGCGGGTTAGCCCACCAGACGAAGCCGTTGAGATAAGCCGCAAAGCTCACCCAGACGAGATACGGCACCTGCAGCCAGGCCGCCGCCTTCGAGAACCGGCCGAACTCGCCCATCATCGCAATCACCAGCAGCCAGAGCGCGGTCAGGATTCCCATCGCCAGCGGCACCTGCTTCAGGCCGAAGAAGAACAGGCTCCAGCCGACATTCACCATCAGCATGGTGAAATAGATGCCGAGCGGCTGGCTCGCCCGGTGGAAACTCCCGGCCCGCCAAAGAACCAGCAGCGCGCCGAGCGCCATCAGGGCGAACAAGGCCGGCCAGACAAGGCCGAACACATAGTCGGGCGGGTTGAGCGCGGCCTTTTTCAGGCCGTCATACCAGCCGGGCTTTCCGCTTTGCGTGACGAGTCCGCCGAGGGCCCCGGCCATCGCCGTTGCCAGCACCAGCAACAAGCTGGCGCCCCAAGGGGCTTTCCGCGTGCGTTCCACCATCGCGGCCCTTATACGCCGCTCGCGGCCTCCCGTCTTTGCGGAACACGCGACGGACGAAGATTGTAAGGGCCAGCCGAAAGGATTGCGGGCCGGGATGCCCGGAAATCAGGCGGCTGTCACGGCCACTTCACCACGGGCGGCATAGAAGAGAGGATGCTCGTGACATTCCCGCCGGTCTTCAGGCCAAAGGTCGTGCCGCGGTCGTAGAGCAGGTTGAACTCGACATAGCGCCCGCGCTGGATGAGCTGCTCCTCGCGCTCGGCCTCGCTCCAGGCTTCCTCGAAGCGGCGGCGGACGATCTCGGGATAGATGGCCGCAAACTGCTTGCCCACTTCCTGGGTGAAGGCGAAGTCGCCTTCCCAGTCGCCGGTATTGAAGCGGTCATAGAAGATGCCGCCGGTGCCGCGCGGCTCGTCGCGGTGGGCGAGGTGGAAATAGGTGTCGCAATGCTCTTTCATGGCGGCGAAGTCGGCGCCGGGATGGGTGTCACAGGCGGCTTTCATGGCTGCATGGAAATCGACCGAATCCACGAACGCCTGATCGCGCTGGTAGCCGAGCAGGGGATTGAGGTCGCCGCCGCCGCCGAACCAGGACTGGCTGGTCACCAGCATCCGTGTGTTCATGTGCGCCGCCGGAACGCGCGGATTGCGCGGATGGGCGATGAGCGAGATGCCGGAGGCCCAGAATTTGCCGTCCGACTTGTCGGCGCCGGGGATTTGCGCCGCGAAGGCTTCCGAAAACGTCCCGTACACTTCGGAGAAGTGAACCCCCACCTTTTCGAACACCTTACCCCGCATCAGGCCCATGCGGCCGCCGCCGAGATCCTCGCTGCCGTCGCCGCGGCGCCATTCGGTCAGTTCGAACCGCCCGGCAGGCCCCCGGTAAAGGGGAGGGCAGGCGGCATCCTCGATCGCCTCGAAGCGGGCGCAGATGTCTTCCTGGAGGGTGCGGAACCAGTCCCGCGCGCGGCGTTTCTGGGAGGAGGGGTCAGGTGTCGTCATGGGGCGAGACTTGTGGCGCAAGCTGCACAGGTTGCAAGCCCCCTGTTGTCACAGGCCGCAAGTCAGGATAACGCCCTAGCAGTGTAAATCTCAGGGGCTGGCCCCGCGCCCACTTGCCGCAATGTGCAAGCGGGTGGGGTCTTGTAATACGGGGCCAGATTTCTGCCTTGTGAGGATGGGAAAGCGTGACTGATCACACAGCAACAGAGCATGATGTGGTGGACGACGACCGCCGCAACTTCATCCACATCGCCACGGGTGCTGCGGCATTCGGCGGCGCGGCCATGTTCGCATGGGCCGCAGTGGACCAGTGGAACCCGGCGGCAGACACCAAAGCGGCGTCGGCACTCGACGTGGACATTTCGAAAATCCCGCTCGGGAGCGAAATCCGCGTCCTGATCGGCGGCAAGCCGTTCTTCATCCGCCACCGGACGCCGGCCGAGATTGCCGCGGCCGAAGCGGTGAACATCTCCACCCTGCGCGACCCGCAGACGGACGATGAACGCCTGCGTCCGAAAGCCGATGGCTCGCTCAACCGCGCCATCCTCGTGACCTCCGGCTCCTGTACCCACCTCGGCTGCGTGCCGGTCGGTCCGGCCCAGGGCAATACGGGCGATTTCGGTGGCTGGTACTGCCCCTGCCACGGCTCGCACTACGACACGTCCGGCCGCATCCGCAAAGGCCCTGCGCCGCTCAACCTTCCGGTTCCGAACTACAAGTATGTGTCGGACGCCGTGATCAACATCTCGCTGTAAGGACGGAGACTTCCCGATGGCCGGACACGAATCCTCCTACGAACCCACAAACGCGTTCACGCGCTGGCTCGACAGCCGCCTGCCGATCATCCGGTTCGCGCAAGACCATGCGATGAACTTCCCGACCCCGAAGAACCTCAATTACTGGTGGACCTTCGGCGGCATCCTGGCAGTCTGCCTTGCGATCCAGATCATCACCGGTGTCATCCTCGCGATGCACTATGAGGCCAGCGTCGACGGTGCCTTCGCCTCGGTCGAGCGCATCATGCGCGACGTGCCGTATGGCTGGCTGCTGCGCTACATCCACGCCAATGGCGCCTCGATGTTCTTCCTCGCGGTCTACATCCACATGTTCCGCGGCCTGTACTACGGATCGTACAAGGCCCCGCGCGAAGTGCTGTGGGTGCTCGGCTGCGTCATCTACCTCCTGATGATGGCCACGGCCTTCCTCGGCTACATGCTGCCCTGGGGCCAGATGTCCTATCACGGCTCGAACGTGATCACCGGCCTCTTCGGTGCGATCCCGATCATCGGCGAAAGCATCCAGACCTGGCTGATGGGCGGCCCGTCGATCGGCAACCAGACGCTCCAGCGCTTCTTCTCGCTGCACTACCTGCTGCCGTTCATGATCGCTGCCGTCGTCGTGCTGCACGTCTGGGCACTGCACGTGCCGGGCAACAACAACCCGACCGGCGTTGAAGTCCAGGATGTCGAGAAAGAGACCGTTCCGTTCCACCCGTACTACACGGTGAAGGACGCCTTCGCGATCGTCATCTTCCTCATCATGTTCGCCGTGTTCGTGTTCTACGCGCCGAACGTGCTGGGCCATGCCGACAACTATGTCGAAGCCAACCCGCTGGTGACGCCGTCGCACATCGTGCCGGAATGGTACCTGCTGCCGTTCTACGCCATCCTGCGCGCCATCACCTTCGACCTCGGCCCGATCCCGGCCAAGCTGCTCGGCGTGATCTTCATGTTCGCCGCTGTCGCGATCCCGTTCCTGCTGCCCTGGCTGGACACGTCCAAGGTCCGGTCGATGCGCTACCGTCCGGTGGCCAAGCAGTTCTTCTTCGGCTTTGTCGCCACCTGCCTCCTGCTGGGCTGGTGCGGTGCGGCGAACCCGGATGACGGCGTGTTCGGCAATCCCGGCAAGAAGCTGGTCGTGTCCTACACCGACGCCTCCGGCGCCGAGGTCACCAGCGAATACAATGGCGAAGGCGAAGCCTATGCCGACGCGAAGAAGTTTATGGAGTCGCTGCCGGCGGGCACCAATGCCTCGCTGTCTGCGGTCGCGAAGCCGACCTTCCAGTTCCGGCACCTCTCGCTGATCCTGACCTTCTGCTACTTCGGCTACTTCATCCTTCTCTTCTTCGTCGGCCTGACGGAGAGCTCGAAGGCTGTACCGGAGTCCATCCACAAGTCCGTGCTGAAACGCGCCAAGCGTTCCTCAGCCACCGCCATTCCGGCGGAATAGGGAGCCCAGAGCAAAGATGAAATCGCTTCGATTCCTTACCGCTGGTCTTGCCGGACTTGCCTTCACCGCAGCAGCGCATGCCGCTGGCGGCGCCGAACATCCCCATCCGCCGGAAGGCGGCTGGCCGTTCGAAGGCCCGATCGGCCAGTTCGACCAGGCTTCGCTCCAGCGCGGCTATCAGGTGTACAAGGAGGTCTGCTCCTCCTGCCACTCGATGAAGCTGATGAGCTACCGCAACCTCGGTGAGCCCGGCGGTCCGTTCTACGATCCGGCCTATCCGAACCCGAACGACAACCCGTTCGTGAAGGCGCTGGCCGCTGAGAACGAAATCCTCAGCCCGACCCCGAATGACATTGGCGAGTTCGACTATCGTCCGGCCACCCCGGCTGACCGGTTCCGCAGCCCGTATGCGAACGTGGAAGCGGCCCGCGCGGCCAATGGCGGCGCAGCCCCGCCGGACCTGTCGGTGATCACCAAGGCCCGCCATGGCGGTGCCTCCTATGTCTATCACCTCCTGTCCGGCTATCCGCATGACGACGCCTTTATCGAGCGCGAAGTCTCGCCGGCTGTGGTCACGACGCCCTATTCGGACAACGGCACGCCGGACGATCCGACCGACGACATCGCCGAAGTGGTGACACCGGCGGTCTACGAGACGCTGATCGACGTGTCGAAACTCGGCGGTCATGGCAGCGAGCACGGCGAAGGCTACCTCAAGGTTTCGCCGGGGCAGTACTACAACCCCTACATGGCCGGCGATACGACGCCGAACTATGAAGGCGACCCGCGGCACGCCCCGAAAGGTGGCTTCCTGGCCATGCCGCCGCAGCTGCTCGAAGGCCGCCTCGAATATACCGACGGCACCGAAGCGACCCCGGAACAGATGGCTTATGACGTGGCGCAGTTCCTCGCCTGGGCCGGCGAACCCAAGCAGGGCAACCGCAAATCTCTCGGCCTCGCCGTGATGGGCTACCTGCTGCTCCTCGCCGCGCTCCTGTGGTTCTCCTACAAGCAGATCTGGCGCAAGGTCGATCACTAGGCTTGTGACAGGGACTTGAATTGACGGCCCCGCCTGCGGTTGATCCAAGGGCGGGGTTTTCATTTGGGAGACAGGCATGACGCAATGGGTCATCGGGGTCATCGGCGGCTCCGGCCTCTATGAAATATCCGGACTGGAAGACCGGCGCGAGGAGCGCGTCGAGACGCCCTGGGGTGCGCCGTCGGATGCGCTGGTGCATGGCCGGATCGGCGATGTCCGCTTCGTCTTCATCCCCCGGCACGGCCGCGGCCACCGGCTGATGCCGACCGAAGTGCCTTACCAGGCCAATATTGCTGCCCTCAAACAGGCTGGCGTCACGGATGTTCTCGCGATTTCCGCCTGCGGCAGCTTGCAGGAACAGTACGCCCCCGGCGATTTCGTCACCGCCGACCAGTTCATCGACCGCACCTTTGCCCGCCCAAAGACCTTCTTCGGGGAGGGCATGGTGGCGCACGTCTCGATGGCCCGGCCGGTCTGCTCCCGCCTCTCGGCGCTGGCTGGCGATGCGGCCGAGGCTGCCGGTGCGAAAGTGCATCGCGGCGGCACCTATATCACGATGGAAGGCCCGCAATTCTCGACGCTTGCCGAATCGCGGCTCTACCGGCAGTGGGGCTGCGACGTGATCGGCATGACCGCCATGCCGGAATCCAAGCTCGCCCGTGAGGCGGAGCTGCCCTATGCCGTCCTCGCCATGGTGACGGATTATGATTGCTGGCGTGAGGACGAAGAGGCGGTCTCGGTCACCAATGTGCTGGAAATCATGGGCCATAACAGTGCGCTCGGCCGGGCGGCCATTGTGAAACTGGCGGAAATGTTATCCGGAACGCCCCGTACACCCAGCCCTGACGGGATCGATACCTGTCTTGACCACGCGCTGATCACTGCGCAGGCGGCCAGGGCTCCGGAAACGCTCCGGAAACTTGAAGTCATTGCCGGGCGCGCGCTCAAAGGCTAAGCTTAAGGCTCCATTAACTCGGGCTGGCGCGGGGCTTGCTGGATCGGGCTGATTGGAGGGGATCTCAGAATGAGTGAATCGCAGTTCTACACCTTCTTCACCGGCGGCCTTGGCCTGCTGGTTGCGGCCGCATTGCTGATCGCCTGGCAGCTCTGGCGCATCCGCGACAATGAACGCGAAGGCGCGGCCTCGGCGCTGGAAGGCGTTTCGCACGAATTGCGGATCAATCTGCAGCGCTTCGTCAGCGAGATCGCCCAGATCCATGGCACCCAGGATGCCGGGCCGGACCTGTTGCTGCCTGTCCGCCATCCCCAGCTCGACGGCGTCAACGCCTCGATGATCCGCGCCAACCGCAATGCGCTCGCCGTGATCGGCAACACCTATCAGGAGCTGGAAGCGCGCAAGATGGCGCTCCGGGCCACGCTCGCCCAGCGGCGGGAGCCGGCCTACGCCATGGACGACGCCATGGACGCGACGATCAACGGCATCGCCACGCTCTATATGTGGGAAGTCCACAAGGGCGCGCGCCCGGCGGAAGTCGGCCGCGTGCGGACCTGGGCGGTGCGCGACTGGATGAAGGGCCATAATTTCTCGCAGGGCGCCCTGCCGGGCATGTACCTGCGCGATGAAGTGGTCGAGCGCCTTCGAGCCTATGGGCTGCACCTGACGCCGCGCCCGCTGACCCACACGGCGGCCGAGTATTACGCCATGCAATACGACCGCAAGGCGGACCTCAACGCGCCGTTCTGGAAGCGGAAGTCGCCGGAGCAGATTGCCGAGGAAGAACGCAAGAAGGCCGAGAAAGCCGCCCGCAAGGCCGAGAAAGAGGCCGAAAAGGAAGCTGCCAGGGCTGCCAAGGACGTTGAGAAGGCCGCGCTCGCCGCCGCTGCGGCCGCGCCGGCGGCTGCGGACGTGGCCAGCACGTTCGCTGACGACGACATGGACGATTTCGAGAAGGCCGTTGTGGGCGACCTCAATGGCGAGCACGACCTGCACAATCCCGTCGAAGACGCGGTGGAGGCGTTCGAGGAAGAGATGGCAGAATTCAGCGACACGGATCCGCCGGGCGGGCCGCGCTCCAACTGATCTCCCGGTTCGCGGCCTAACGCTTCAGGCCGCCCAGAATCCCGCGCAGCACATACCGGGTCACCTCGCGCGCCGCTGAGCGGGCCGCCTGGTTGCCGGCTTTTTCCAGCGGCGACATGCGGCGCGAGCGAGACGAGGTCTTGGTGCGCGCCTTCTTCTTCTCCAGCGCTTCCTTGACCTTGGCTTCTTCCGCCGCCAGCTTTTCAGCTTCCTTCGCGGCTTTGGCTTCCTTGGCCTCGAGAAGCTCGTAGGCGGACTCGCGGTCGACCACGCCGTCATACTTGCCCGCCACCGGGCTCGCCTTCATCACCGCCTTGCGCTCGGCGGGTTCTGCCGGGCCAAGCCGGGAAGCGGGCGGGCGCACCATGGTCCGCTGCACGATGCCGGGCGCGCCTTTCGCATCCAGCGTCGAAACCAGCGCCTCACCAACGCCGAGTGTGGTGATCACTTCTTCCGTATCGAAGGCGGGGTTCTCCCGGAACGACTGCGCCGCCGCCTTCACGCCCTTGCGTTCGGCCGGCGTATAGGCGCGCAGCGCATGCTGGAACCGGTTGCCGAGCTGAGCGAGTACGCTCTCCGGCAGGTCGCGCGGGTTCTGCGTGACGAAGAACACGCCGACGCCCTTGGAGCGGATGAGGCGCACGACCTGTTCGATCTTCTGCAGCAGGGCGGGCGGTGCATCGTTGAACAACAGGTGCGCCTCGTCGAAGAAGAAGACGAGGCGCGGCTTGTCCGGGTCGCCCACTTCCGGCAACTGCTCGAACAGTTCCGACAACAGCCACAACAGGAAGGTGGAATACAGTTTCGGGCTGTTGATGAGGCGCGTCGCATCCAGCACGCTGACCATGCCCTTGCCGTCGGTCGTGGTGCGCATCATGTCCGGCAGTTCCAGCGCCGGCTCGCCGAAGAAATGCTCGGCGCCCTCGCGCTCCATCACCAGCAAATTGCGCTGCACCGCGCCCAGCGAGGCGGCGGCGATGTTGCCGTACTCCTTGCTGAGTTCGTCGCGCACGTCCTTTTCGCTCATATGGGCGAGCAGCTTGCGCAGGTCTTTCAGGTCCAGCAGCAGGAGGTTGTTGTCGTCGGCATATTCGAACGCAATGTTCAGCACGCCTTCCTGCGCATCAGTCAGGCCCATGAGGCGCGAGAGGAGCAGGGGCCCCATCTCCGCGATCGTGGTGCGCACCGGATGGCCGTTCTCGCCGAACAGATCCCAGAAGATCACCGGCGCGGCGGAATAGCCATAATCCGGCAGGCCGATCTTCTCCGCCCGCGAGACGAGCTTCTCGTGCAGCGGATGGCTCTTGCTGCCCGGCACGCAGATGCCGGAGAGGTCGCCTTTCACGTCGGCGCAGAACACTGGCACGCCGGCATCGGAAAAGCCCTGCGCCAGGATCTGCAGCGTCACTGTCTTGCCGGTGCCGGTCGCCCCGGCGACGAGGCCATGGCGGTTCGCGACCTTCAGCAGCAATTCCTGCGCAACGTCCGGTGCGCCCGTGCCGTTCGCGTCCGCGCCACCGATGAAAATGGAGTCTGTCATGCTGCCCGCACCTCTTCAGCTATCGCCGGAACGCTAGTGATTCCACGGGATTCGGCAAGGCCTGAGGTGTCAGGCGCCGGCGGGGTCAGGACTCGTCGTCGATGCCGGGACACCCGGCCGCGCGCATCCAGCCGCTGATCTGCTCAACCATCTGAGGCATACCGATCTGCTGGAACAGGTCCACCGACCGGGCCCAGTGTGTACAGGCACTGATTGTATCGCCGCGTTGCTTTGCAAGCGCACCCAGATTGGCGAGCAGTGTGGCCATACCTTCCTTGCTGCCGAGCGCTTCAGTGAGAACGAGGGCACGTGTATAAAAGTCCTCCGCAGCGTCGAGGTTACCGCGTGCCATAGCGGTGTTGCCGAGATTGCCAAGCTGTATGGCCATGCCTTCCTTACGGCCGATGGCTTCGTGGAGGACAAGAGCGCGTGAGTTAAAGTCCTCCGCGGCGTCGAGGTCGCCGCGCGAATTGGCGATGACACCAAGATTGCCGAGCTGTATGGCCATGCCTTCCTTGCTGCCGATGGCTTCTTGGAGGGTGAGGGAGCGTGTGTGAAAGTCCTCGGCGACGTCGAGTTTCCCGCGCGTTATTCCGATGAGGCCGAGATTGCCGAGTTGGTTGGCCATGCCTTCCTTGCGGCCGAGGGCTTCATCGAGGGCGAGGGCGCGTGTGTGAAAGTCCTCAGCAGCGTCGAGGTTACCGCGCGTCCTGGCTATGAGGCCGAGATTGCCGAGATTGGTGGCCATGCCTTCCTTGTTGCCGAGGGCTTCATCGAGGGCGAGGGCGCGTGTGTAAAAGTCCTCAGCGGCGTCGAGGTCCCCGCGCGTCATGGCGATAAGGCCGAGATTGCCAAGGGCGGCAGCTTCCACGGTCTTGTCCGACGCCCCGGCAGTGTCCAGCACATGCTGGAAGGCCTGCCGGGCATCGTCCAGATTGCCGAGGCGCACATCCAGAAGACCGGCCCGGTTCCAAGCGTAAGTGTTGCCTGCGTCGAGGTCCCGCGCCGCACGATAGGCGGCCAGCGCCCGGTGTGTGTGGTTCAGATAGGCAAGGTCCCCGATCTCGATCCAAATCCGGGCGGCGGCGCGGGATTTGTCGGCCGCTTCAGCTTCGGCCTGCCGTGCGGCGGAGGTTTTCTGCTGCGCCAGCGCTTCCAGCTCATCGAAACCGGACTCGTCGCCCGTCAGCACGCGCTCGGTTGCAGCAGGCGCGAGTTCGCCGAGGCCGAGGGCGGCCTGTTCCACGCGCTCGACGGTTTCCTCATCCATAGCGCGCCCTTCGGCGGCCGCTTCGGCCCGTTCCCGGGCGATGAAGTCCGCAATCAGCGTTTCGAGCCTGCCGAGTTTGTCATCGCTGGCGCGGCGATTGTCTTCCATCTGGCGCCGCAGCGCTTCCCGGTCCTGCCGGGCCTGCTCTGCTTCGGCCTTTGCCTCTTCCAGCTGGCGGGCTTTCTCAGCCGCCTCCCGCCGTTGCTGCGCCCGTCGGAAGGGCAGGCGGATGATCCACCAGACTGCGCCGAGAATGGCGAGGACAGCAGCGACAACGCCCAACTGATTGACGAGGCCGATGCTCTCGAACCACGTCCATACGCTCTCCACACTGGAATACACCCCGCCCCAAACGTCTGCGGCCTGGTCTGCCAGAGTGGCCGGAGCCGGTGTCTCGTCCATGTCGGTTCCCGCGCAGGCCGGCTGTTCCACCCCAGGGGGCACACCGGCAGAGCCTTCAACCCGAACTTTATCGCAATCCAAACCCGCCGGTGCAAGCATCGGTTTGGCTGCGGACAAGGCGGCTTGCCTGCGGGGCGGGCTCGGTTAGTCTGGTGCCGGTCTCATACGCGCAGGCCGCCGACGGGGAAGGGGCACAGGACATGAGCCGTACTGCGACAGCCGGAATCTGGGTCATCGCGACGGGGGTGCTGATCGCGCTGCTGTATCTCGGGCGGAACATTCTCGCGCCGTTTGCGCTGGCGGTGTTCCTGTTCCTGATTATCGAAGGCTTCGCCACGATGATCGACAACTGGTCGCGCATCCTGAAGATCGGCCATGCGCGCTTCATCGCCATCCTGCTCGTGCTCGGCGGCTTCATCGGTTTCCTCGGCCTGATGGCGAACGGCATCCGCGAATTCGGCCGCGATGCCGGCGAATACGAAAGCAAGATCAACGGCCTCATCCGCGACGCTTACGGCCTCGCCCACATGACCGATGCGCCGACCCTGCAGGAACTCGTGTTCAACGAAAGCGGCCAGCGCTTTTTCGCCACCATCGCCAATGCCACCGGCGACCTCTCCGGCGACATCATGCTGATCCTCATCTATGTCGCTTTCCTGTTCCTTGCCCAGTCTGGCTGGACGCAGAAACTGGACAATATCTTCCCCGAATTCGAAAGCCGCAATCAGGTGCGCGAGATCGGCGACGAGGCCCGGCGCAGCATCGAGACCTATCTGTGGACGCAGACGGTGATCTCCGCGCTCATCACGGCGCTCACCTATGCCTCCCTGCTGGCGCTCGGTGTGCAGAATGCGCTGTTCCTGTCGGCATTGATCTTTGTACTGAATTATATTCCCACGGTCGGCTCCATCGTTGCGGCGCTGGTGCCGCCCCTGTTTGCGCTGGTCCAGCCATCGATGCCGGGCTGGGTGCCGGGAGATCCGCCGCAGGACACCTACATTTATGCCGGCATCGTCTTCCTTGTGGTCAGCTTCTGGCAATTCTCGATCGGCAATTTTATCCAGCCGCGGATGATGGGCGAATCGCTGAACCTGTCGTCGCTGGTCGTGCTGCTGGCCCTTGCGATCTGGGGCGTGATCTGGGGCATTCCCGGCATGTTCCTGTCGGCGCCGTTGACCGTGCTGATGATGATCCTGTTTGCGCAATCAGATGCGACGCGCTGGCTGGCGATCCTCCTGTCCGCCGACGGCAACCCTCAGGGGAAGGGCACGGCCGCACCTATGGAACGAGTTGCAGTTGGCGCTGCGCAAGATGGTGGAGGCTGACGGGGTTTCGTGGCAATTCTCGCGACCAACAAACTGGGCGACCAAGCTGCTGAGCATTTCAGGAATTTAATAAGTGAATTGTCACTGGCGCCCTTGCTGATAAAATATTCAATACGAAATATAGAATCAGGCCTCCGCGTGCGTCCCCCCACCCAGCCTGCGGATCAAGGCCTGTAGGGCCCGCCGGACACGTCCCCGTCTGGCGGGCCCGTTTCGTTTCGGGGGCAAATTTGTCGGCTTCGCAAGCGCAGCAGGAAAGTTTCATTTGAAACTATCTTGTTGAAGGTATAGACGAGCCGCGCTAGACCCCAGAACACCGATTTCATACCCGTGTGAGTCTCACCCCATGAACAATCAGACTGTCGCCGCCGGCCCGCTTGAGCAGGTGCTGACGCAGGTTCAACACGAATCCGGCAATGAAGATCTCTCCGGGCTGACCCCGGCCGATGTGTCGGCCCTGGCTGAAAGCCTCTGGACCTGGGCTTCCGGCATTGCCGCAGGGCAGCAGGCCGTGCGTGTCATCGCCGATGCGACCGGTCCTTCCGGCGCCCTTGGCCGCAGTCTGCTTGAAGCCACCGGGCCGGACATGCCCTTCCTGGTCGACTCGCTGCTCGGCGAATGTGCGGAGCAGGGGCATGAAGTGCGCACGCTCTTCCACCCGGTCGTGCGCCTGCATGAAGGGCGCATGGTCTCGGTGATCCAGATTCACCTGCCGCGCCTCACCGCCGAAGAAGCCCGCCGCCTCGAAGCCGGCGCGCTGCGCACCCTTTCCGACACGGCGCTCGTCGTGGCGGACTTCAAGCCGATGAAAGACCGGATGCGCGCGGAAATCCGCCGCCTGTCGGTACTCGACAAGCCGACCCTGTCCGATGCGCTGGAGGCCGTCGCCTTCCTCGAATGGCTGACGAAAAACCATTTCGTCTTCCTCGGTTGCCGCGAATACCGCTTCGAGACCGATTCCGAAGGCGGCGTGCTGCCGGAAGAGCCCATCATGATCGAAGGCTCCAATCTCGGCCTCCTGCGCGACGAGGACGTGAACGTGCTTTCGCGCGATGCCGAACCGCTGGTGCTGACGCCGGAGATCGGCGCGCTCCTGTCGGAACCGTTCCCGCTGATCGTCGCCAAGTCGACCCTGGTCAGCCGCGTGCACCGCCGCGTGCCGTGCGACTATATCGGCGTGAAGACCTATGACGAGGCCGGCCGCGTCAATGGCGAGGTGCGTTTCCTCGGCCTCTTCACCGCGGAAGCCTATGACGAAACCGCCCGGTCGATCCCCTTCATCCGCCGGCGTGTGATGAAAGTGATCGCGTCATCGGGCGCGACGGCGGGCGGCCATACCGAAAAGGCCATCGCCAATCTGCTCGAAACCTGGCCGCGCGACGAGCTGTTCCAGACGCCGTCAAAAGTGCTTGCCCCGATGATCATGGGCGCGCTGCACCTGATCGGCCGGCCGCGCACGCGCCTGTTCGTGCGGCGCGACCAGTTCGACCGATTCGTCTCGGCCATCGTCTATGTGCCACGCGAAGCCTATGACACCTCGCTCCGTGAGCGGATCACTGAAGCCCTGACGGAGGCCTATGCCGGCTCGCTGATACGGTTCCAGCCCTATTTCGATTCCGGCCCGATGGCCCGCGTGCATTTCCAGATCGCGCTCGATCGCGGCCACCCGACACCTGACCCGGTTGAACTCGAAGCCCGCATCGCCCAGCTTTCCCGCACCTGGGACCAGGGCTTCCGCGAGGCGCTGATGGCCGCCGACCTCGGCCACGAGCACAGGGAAGGGGCCCGGGCATTCCTCGGCGCCTTCAATGCGGCTTATCGCGAAGCCTTCCCACCGGAAGAAGCCATGCGCGATGTCGAGGCCATGGCGCGCCTGTCCGCCGCGCGGCCGATCCTCGCGCGCGCCTTCCGCGGCGCCGGGGACGATGCCGACAAGGTCCGTGTCAAGATTTATGCCCGCGAAGGCTCCATTCCGCTGTCGGCCTGTGTGCCGGTGTTCGAACGCATGGGCCTGTTCGTGGCCTTTGAGACGGGCTATCCGGTGCGCCCCGGCGAACGGCCGGTCGAAGACGCGCCGGATGTCTACTGGGTGCATGACCTTTCGATGCGCACGGCCGACCGCTCGCCCATCGACCTCGATACGCTGGCGGACGAATTCGAGACCGCCTTTGAAAGCGTATGGTGCGGGCTAGCCGAGAATGACGGGTTCAACCGTCTCGTCGTCGCGGCCGGCACGACCTGGCGCGAGGCGGCGCTGATGCGCACACTCTGCGCCTATCGTCGCCAGACCGGCATGGACCAGCCGCAGGACGTTCAGGAAGCCGCCCTCGCGCGCTATCCTTCAATTACGCGCCAGCTGATCGACCTATTCGCCGCACGGTTCGACCCGGCGACGGCGATGAGCCTCGAAGGCCGCGAAGCCGCCTGCCGCAAGCTCCGCGGGGAAATCGAGGAAAGCCTGCGCGATGTCCGCGCGCTCGCCGACGACCAGGTGCTGCGCCGCCTTGCCGACCTCATCCTCTGCATTCAGCGTACGAACTTCTACCAGCGCGAAAACGGCCAGCCGCTGGCCTTCATCAGCGTCAAGATCGCCAGCCGCGAACTGGCAGACCTGCCGGAGCCCAAGCCGTTCCGCGAAATCTTCATGTCGAGCCCGAAAGTGGAGGGCGTGCACCTCCGCTTCGGTCCGGTTGCGCGCGGGGGGCTGCGCTGGTCAGACCGCGCCGCCGACTACCGCACCGAAGTGCTCGGCCTGGTCAAGGCCCAGCAGGTGAAGAACGCCGTCATCGTGCCGGTCGGCTCCAAGGGCGGTTTCTATCCGAAACAGCTGCCGGACCGGTCCGACCGCAATGCCTGGTTCGAGGGCGGGCGCGACGCCTACAAGGAATTCATCACCTCCCTCCTTGGACTGACGGACAATCTCGTCGACGGTGCTCTCGTCGCGCCGAAGGACACGATCATCTGGGACGGGGAAGACCCCTATCTCGTTGTCGCCGCCGACAAGGGCACGGCGACCTTCTCCGACACGGCGAACGCCATCAGCCTCGCCAGGGGGCACTGGCTGGGCGATGCCTTCGCCTCCGGGGGCTCTGCCGGCTATGACCATAAGAAAATGGGCATCACCGCGCGTGGCGGCTGGGAAGCGGTCAAGCGCCACTTCCGCGAAATGGGCACCGACATCCAGACCCAGCCCTTCACCGTCATCGGCGTCGGCGACATGAGCGGCGACGTGTTCGGCAACGGCATGCTGCTCTCGCCCGAGATCCGTCTCGTCGCGGCCTTCAACCACATGCATGTCTTCGTCGACCCGAACCCCGGCGACTCCGCGAAAAACCTTGCCGAGCGCCAGCGCCTCTTCGACCTGCCGCAATCCACCTGGGCCGACTATGATGCCAGCCTCATCTCCGCTGGCGGCGGCATTTTCGACCGCTCTGCAAAATCGATAAACCTCAGTGCAGAGATCAAGGCGCTGACGGGCCTCTCGAAGGATTCCGTAACGCCCGACGAACTGATCCACGCGCTGCTGAAGACGCAGACGGACCTTCTCTGGTTCGGCGGCATCGGCACTTATGTGAAGGCGAGCGCCGAGAGCCATGCCGATGCAGGCGACCGGGCGAACGACACGATCCGCGTCAGCGCCCGCGAACTGCGCGCGAAAGTCGTCGGGGAAGGGGCGAACCTCGGCCTCACCCAGGCGGCCCGGATCGAGTTTGCCCTCACCGGCGGGCGGATCAATACCGATGCCATCGACAATTCCGCCGGCGTCGACTCGTCAGACCACGAAGTGAACATCAAGATCCTTGCCGCCGAAGCGATCCGCCTCGGCGCCCTGAAAGCCGGGGATCGCGATGCACTGCTCGCCGACATGACGGACGACGTCGCCGCCCACGTGCTGCGCCACAATTACGACCAGACCGCCGCGTTGACGCTCGCCGAAGTGATGGCGGAGAACGATCATGAGGCGCTGGAGCGCCTGATGGTGTCCCTGGAAGAGCGCGGCGTGCTGAACCGCGCGCTGGAAGGCCTGCCGGATACGGGCGAGATGAAAGTGCGCGCCGAACAGGCCCACTGGCTGACCCGGCCGGAGCTTGCCGTCCTGCTTGCCTGGTCGAAGATCACCCTGTTCGACGACCTCGTTGCCTCCGACCTGCCGGACGATCCCTATTTCCATTCCGTGCTGAAGGGTTACTTCCCGAGCCCGATTGATGGCTTCGGCGAGGCGATGGACAATCACCGCCTGAAGCGGGAAATCATTGCCACCGTCGTCGCCAACCGCACGCTCGACATGGCCGGGCCGATCGCGCTCCTGCGGCTGCGCGAAGTGACGGGAGCGGACAATGCCCGCGTCGTGCGCGGCATGGAAGCGGCCCGCGCGGCGCTCGATTTCGACGATTTCCGCCATCAGGTCGACGCGCTCGACAACCAGATAGATGCCGAGGTCCAGACCGAGCTGCGCCTGCAGGCGGCCGCCGCGCTGCATGAGGCGGCCGTCTGGTTCATCCAGTCGCGCCCGCACGGCACGATGGAAGAGCTTGTTCAGCAGACGCACGATCCGCTCAGCCGTTTCATGGCGGCCCTGCCGTCGATCCATTCGCCGTTCGCTGCGGCGCGGATCGAGCGGGCGGCGCGTGCCCTCGCCAAGCGGGGCGCACCGGAAGAACTCGCCCGCTGGGCGCCTGCCATGTCGCATTTCGCGCAAGGCCTCGTGGTGATTGACGTCGCCGCGCGCACGGGTGCAGATGTGGCCGATGCCGGCGCCTGCTTCTTCCAGATCGGTGACGCGCTGAAGCTCGACCGGATGCGCGCCTCGGCGCGCGAGGGGCTTGCGAAGGCAGGCTTCTGGGATCGTGTCGCCGGCCGCCGCCTCGTCAGCGAGCTTGTCCATCTGCAGGCCGTTGCCTGCGAGGACGCGATCGCCAAAGGCGGGGCAGAGGCCTGGCTCGCGGCGCATGCCGACGGACGCAAGGATCTGCTGGCGACGCTTTCGGCCCTGTCCAAGGAAAAGTCCTGGTCGTTCGCCAAGTTCGCCCTTTCCGCCGACGCTGTCCGCCAATTCATGGCGCGATAGGGGGAGGGGCGAGCCCTCTATCCCCCGCTCGTGGCCTGCCAGACCGCTGCGCAAACCGGGCATGGGCGGAAATCTATCCGACCAGTGCGATCACATGCCTATCTTCCACGCATCCCTTGCACAGGGGCCGGGCCGGTACCGTTCGGTTTGTGTTGGGGAGGAATGGAGAGAGTGGCGGGGGCTCCGGGGTAACGGCCGGGGACCGCGTCTAGGAAAGCTGGTCCGGCGGAGGAAGTGGAAACACGACCGACAAAGACCGATGACCTCCCCGGCAGATCCGGTTTGGGGCGCTTGTCCCTTGCTGGTCTGTGCCCGGCCTCGGTGCTCAGCACCGTCCGGGCCTTTGCGACCTCGGCCCTGCAAGACGGCCGATGCGATGAGGCGCGCCGGCGGCGATCCGAAATCTCCATCTCCGGCGCGGCGGGCGGTAACGCTCCAATCCGTAGCCTACCTTTTATCACTGGCGGAGCGCCACGGCGCCCGCCGCGCCTCGGCCCTTTATCCCCGGATGGCTTCCAGCCAGTCCGGCTTCAAGTGCAGGCGGTCCCTTATCCTTCCCCGTTGCACGGGGGAGGATAAGGGGAGTGAGGGATTCGCCGCTTACTCCGCGAACAGAGCTTCGACCTCGGCGGCCTTCGCTTCCTTGCGGGCGGCGCACAGCGTGCCGCGCTCGATGCCCTGGGCGAGCGAGCGCTCGTAACCGGGGATCAGGTCGGCCTGGCTCTTGAAGAAGGTGTCCGCATCGGCCACCTCTTCGGCGGTGCAGAAATTGCCGGTGACACCAGCGCTCGCCGCGCGGCGCACCGATGGCAGTTTGGCGACAAGGTTGCCGAAATTATCCTTCACCAGCTGCCAGTAGGCCGGGCGGGCCTTCTCGTTGCCCATGGCGGACGTGTAGACGGTCCACAATTCGCTGCCGCTGATCTCGTCGCCCAGCGAGCGCTTGAAGAGGTCGGCAAGGACTTCGTTAGATCCGCTTCCGGCCAGCGCGCCCAGAATGGTGGCGCGTTCGGTCTGGTTCTGGGTCGTGGCGAGATAGGCGATGGCGCCGTCATAGAAGGCGCGGCCGTTTTCGCGCACGCCGATGCCCATGGCCGTGCCAAGGTCTTCCGGTGCGAGGGCGTTGGCATCCGGCGGGCCGCCGATGCCGAGATAGGCCGTGGCGCGGTCGGCCATGGCCTTGCGCTCATCCGCACGCTGACCATAGGTCAGAAGCGTGCTCCAGACCTGCGGGGCGAGCAGGCGCTCGGCCTCCGACATGGCCGGCGCCGGGCGGCTGGACAGATATTCCCAGACCGGGCCATAGGTCGTCTCGACCCAGCCGGCGAGGCGCGTGCGGCCCTCATCGCTGAGCAGGCCGTGCAGCTTGCCGACGATATCGAGCGATTCCCCGACCGCCTGCGGTACGCCGCCGGCACCGGCTTCGGCGCCGTCCATCATCTCGGCCGCGCTGACCTTGCCGGCATCGAAGCCTGCCATCAGCGAGTCGAGCAGCATCAGCTGTTCGCCGCCGGAGAGGCTGGCGAAATCCTCACGCAAGGCCTCGCCTTGGGCCGTATCGGTGACGAACCGCCAGTAACCGGCGCCGCCGGCATTCGGCATCACCCAGTCGGGGCAGCCCGCATCAAGCGCGATGTCGGTCGTCTTGCCGGTCAGCATCTGGCGCACCGTGTGCTCGCCGCTTGCATCCTTCACATGCGCGGCAAACGGCACTTCCCAGAGCTGCGCGCCAACGTCGACCGTAGACCCGAGCGGCGCATAGCGGCTCTGCGTCACGGTCAGGCTTGCGGCACCGTCGGCAGGGCAGGAAAGCGAGACATCGAGGAAGGGAATGCCCGGCTGCATGATGTAGGAGCGGAAGGACGAGACAACGCCCGGCTCGCCGGACCCGTCGGCAAGGCTCTGCATGAAATCGTCCGTGTTCGCCACGCCGTCTTCAAACCGCTTCATGTGCAGGCGGATGCCCTCGCGGAACGCCTCTTCGCCGAGATAGGTCTCGAACATGTTGAGCACGCCGCCGCCCTTGCGATAGGTGATCGAATCGAAGGCATCGTTGATGTCGCCTGTGGCAACGATCGGATTGCGGATCTGGCGGGTGGAGGCAAGGCTGTCGGTGGGCATCGCGGACAGGCTGGTCAGCACGGGGGTCAGATCCCAGTCGCCATCCGGTTCGATACCGTTCATCGTCTTGGTCGCCATCCAGGTGGCAAAGGCTTCGTTCAGCCAGATATCGTCCCACCAGGCCGGCGTAACGAGATTGCCGAACCACTGGTGCGCCAGTTCGTGGGCATGAGTGGAATAGATCGCGCGGCGGCGGGCGAGGGATGTCTTGTCGTCGATCAGCAGCGCCGCTTCGCGATAGACGATGGCGCCGGCATTCTCCATGGCGCCATAGGCAAAGTCCGCCGCGGCGATCAGGTCCAGCTTTCCATACGGATAGGGATAATCGAAATAGGTCTCCTGCCAGTCGACCATCTCGTCCGTAACATCCAGTGCGTCGCGCAACTGCGCGCCCTTGCCGGCGGCGGCAAAGCCGCGCAGCGGGATCGGCTCGGCACGCAGGTCGGATGCCGGAATGGGGGCGGCCGTCATGCTGTCATAGGGGCCGACCATCAGGGCAACGAGATAGGACTGGATCGGGCGCGTCGTCTTGAAGGTGTAGCGCACCATGCCGCCTTCGGCATCGTCCTTCGCTTCCAGCGCGCCATTCGCGGCAATCGCCATCCCGACCGGGGCCGTGACGGTCAGCGAGTAGGGCGTCTTGAAGCGCGGTTCGTCGAAGGAGACGAACATCTTGCGCGCATCATAGGCTTCCATCTGGGTGACGAGATAAGGACGGCCGGCCTGCTCGACCTTGTAGAGACCGGCGAGGTTGCGGTCATAGGGCGCCGTATATTCGATCACCAGCGTGGCGGCGCCGGAGGGCAGGGGGGTGTCGAAATCGATGCGCGCAAGGCCATCCTCGTTGATGCCGGAGGTGAACGTGCCCGCCACTTCGGTGCCGTCGGGCAGGAGGGCCTTCAGGCTGGAAACATCCGGGCCGAGGGCGTGCAGCCAGATCCGGGCATGGGCGCCATCCATCATGATGTCGATTTCCTCACGGCCCGAGAAAGATTCCTTGTTGGGATCGGTGACGAGGTCGAGCCGGTAAGCCACCGGGTGGACATCGGCCGGCAGCTGGCCTGCGGGCGGCTCTTCCAGCTTGATCGGGGCGGCGGGCTCGGCGACCGCCACTACTGTCTCCGCAACAGGTTCGGGCGTGGAGCAGGCACCAAGTACGAGCAGCATGGCAGCGCCGGACAGGAGCGAGGCGGTCAATCTGGAGGTCATTCCGAAGTCTCTTGCTGTTGAAAAGGATGGGAAGGTTTGAACCACAGGATCGGTGGGACGGATAGACGTTCTTTACTCCTGTGGATTAAGTCAGAAGCGAGCCTCTGAAAGTATGCCGCCCGATGTCGCGCCTCTATCACTGGTCCTTTGATCCTGCCGGCCGCCTGGTACGCCTGTGCCTTGGCGAAAAAGGTATTGCCTTTGAAGCGGTTGAGTCCGCGCCCTGGTCGCCGCATCCGGATGTCGCCCGCCTCGCGCCGGGGGCTGTCGCGCCGGCGCTGGTGCAGGAGGGCCCGGCCGGTCACATTATCGCGATCGGCACAAGGGCGATCTGCGAGCATCTCGAAGAGACCGTGGAAGCGCCGCACCTCCTGCCGCTGCATCCGGGCGAACGGGCCGAGGCGCGGCGCCTCTGGGCCTGGGTCGAGGCGGGCTTCGAACAGGTGACGGACAATCTGCTGACCGAACGCGTGATGCAGTGGGTGCGCCGCGACCGGGAGCCGAATTCGGAAAAGCTGCGCCGCGGCGCCCACACTTTGCGCGGGCGCCTGACCTTCCTCAATGCGATGGTGGAGATCAATGGCTATGTCGCCGGCCGGCACCTGTCGGTGGCCGACCTTGCCGCAGCGGCGCATCTCTCGGCCGTCGACTATTTCGGCGATGTCGAATGGAAGGCAGTGCCGGACCTCAAGACCTGGTATGCCCGGATAAAGTCGCGGCCGAGCTTCCGTCCGTTGCTTGCCGACCGGCTGGAGGCCGTGCGACCTTCGCCGCACTATGCCAACCTCGATTTCTGATCTCGCCAAAGCAAAGGCCCGCGCACTCGGCTTCGACGCGGTGGGCATTGCGCGGGCCGACGAGGCCTGGGACGCCGGCGGGCGCCTCGAAGAATTCGTCGCGGCCGGCCGGCACGGCACCATGGATTGGATGGAAACCACCCTTGACCGCCGCAAGACGCCGACCGGCATGTGGCCGGAAGCAAAGAGCGCCGTCGTCGTCGCCCTCAATTACGGGCCGGACCATGATCCCATGGAGACACTGAGCCAGCGCGGGGCAGGGAACATTTCCGTCTATGCGCGGGGGCGGGACTATCACGACACGCTGAAATCGCGCCTGAAACAGCTGGCGCGTGAGTTCGTGGCGGAGACAGGGGCGGAGGTCAAAGTCTTCGTCGATACCGCGCCGCTGATGGAAAAGCCGCTGGCGCAGAAGGCGGGGCTTGGCTGGCAGGGCAAGCATACGAACCTTGTGAGCCGTGAGCTTGGCAGCTGGTTCTTCCTCGGCGTGATGCTGACCGCGGCGGAGCTCGAACCCGATCCTCCGGAGGCGGACCGTTGCGGCACCTGCACCAATTGCCTCGACATCTGCCCGACAAAAGCCTTCCCCATGCCGTATCAGATCGATGCGCGGCGCTGCATCTCCTATCTCACGATCGAGCACAAGGGCGCGATCCCGCATGAGTTCCGGGCTGCGATGGGCAACCGCATCTATGGCTGCGACGATTGCCTCGCGGTCTGCCCCTGGAACAAGTTTGCTGAGACGGCGCAGGAGGCAGCCTTCCATGCGCGGGCGGAGCTGAAGCTGCCGGGGCTCGACGAACTGGCCGCGCTTGACGATGCGGCGTTCCGCGAAGTCTTCTCCGGCTCGCCCATCAAGCGGATCGGGCGGGACCGGTTCGTGCGCAATGTCTGCATTGCCATCGGCAATTCGGGGGAAGAGAGGCTCGCCGCGTCGCTGGTGCCGCTGCTCGCGGATGCGTCTGCCCTTGTCCGGGGTGCAGCTGTCTGGGCCCTCTTGCAACTCGATCCGGATGCCGCATCTGTGGCGCGCGAGAAACATCTGGCTACCGAGGGCGACGCGGATGTCAGACAGGAATGGGCCGCCGTGACATGAGCCGCAGGAAATCGAATTCGCGCCTGACGGCGAACTTCTACGACTGGGCCATGATTGCGCTCAAATTCGTTCTGGGCGTGTTTGTCGGCGTGCACCTCTATGCACTGGCGCTGAAAGTCATGCCGGTGCCGGGCACGGTGCTGATGGTTCAGCGGTCCTTCGAAGGTGAGAAGCTCCGCCGGCAGATGGTATCGATCGAGGACATTTCCCCGCATCTTGTGCGCGCCGTGATCGCCGCGGAGGATGCCCGCTTCTGCGAGCATAATGGCGTGGATGTCGACGCCATCAAGAAGGCCATCGACGAGTACAACAAGGGCAAGAGCCTGCGCGGCGCTTCCACCATCACCCAACAGACGGCGAAAAACGTCTTCCTCTGGAATGGTGGCGGCATGGCGCGCAAAGGGGCAGAAGCCTGGTTTGCCACCTTCATTGACGGCATGTGGGGCAAGCGCCGCGTGATGGAAGCCTATCTCAATGTCGCCGAATGGGGCGACGGGATATTCGGCGCAGAGGCCGCGGCGCAGGCACGGTTCGGGAAGTCTGCGGCCGAGCTGACAGAGCGCGAGGCCGCCCTGCTGGCCGCGGTCCTTCCGAGCCCGAACAAATGGCGCCTCGATCCGCCGGGACCATATGTGACCAAGCGAGCCGGAACTTTGCAGGCGCGGATGCGTGTGGTGCAGTCTGAAGGGCTCGTCAATTGCGTGCTGGGCGATGATCCTGCACCGCGAACCGTGACGCCGAAGCCGTCTCCGTCCCCGGCGCCCGGCGAGGTTCGTCCCGAAACGCCCGCCGCCCGGCCCGTCCTGCCGGACCTGCCGCCAGCACCCGACGAGGGTCCGGAAGCTGTGCCGCAGGACGTGATTGAGTCAGCGCCTGCGCCGGATGCGGAACTGGAAGCCGAACCTCAGGACGAGTTCGACGCCTTCCTCGAAAGCGCGCAGGACGTCTTCGACGATGCCGGCAGCGGAGACGATGCTCCGGAGACGGAAGAGGCACAGGAACCAGAGCCGGATGAAGAAACGGGCGAAGGCCCTGTCGACCTCCGCCCGCGTCCGCTGGATCCCTAATGTCAGACCCGGTCAGACCGGATCGTAGGGGAAGACGCTCGCCGACGCACCCATGTTGAAGAAGCTGCCCTGCATGGCGGGCAGGGCATGGTCGATCAGGGTCTCCGGCGTCCAGCCTTCCATACGGGCGAGCGATTTCACCGGGCGCGGCTGGTCGAACAGCACGACCTCGTTGCCGCGCACGCAGAAGATCTGGCCGGTGACATGCTTGGCCTTGTCGGCGCAGAGCGCGACGGCGAGCTGGGCCACCTGGTCGGCGCGCATGGCATTCTTGATCCGCTCGACGCGCTGGGCGCCGGCCTCGTCCTTAACCGGGATGGACGCGATCATGCGCGTCCAGGCGAAGGGTGCGATGACGTTGGAGCGGACATTCTTGCGCTCGCCTTCCATGGCGATGACGCGGGAGAGCCCCACAATGCCCATCTTGGCGGCGGCATAGTTCGCCTGGCCGATATTGCCGATCAGGCCGGACGTGGAGGTGAAGAGGACGAAGCTGCCGTCTTCCTTCTCGCGGAAGAGTTCGACGGCGGCGCGCGTGACATTGAACGTGCCCCGCAGGTGAACGTCGATCACGGCGTCCCAGTCGCTCTCGCTCATCTTGTGGAACATGCCGTCACGCAGGATGCCGGCGGGATTGATGATGGCGTGGAGGCCGCCGAACGAGTCTTTTGCCTGTTCGATCATGCCCTCGACGGCGCGCATGTCGGTCACGCTGTCGGAGTTGGAGACCGCTTCGCCGCCTGCCGCGCGGATTTCGGCGGCGACCTTCTCGGCCGGGCCAGCATCGCCCTCATCTCCGCCCGTGAGGCTGCCGCCAAGGTCGTTCACCACGACTTTCGCACCTTCCTTCGCGGCAAGCAGGGCCGTCTCCCTGCCGATACCATTGCCGCCGCCGGTGACCAGCACCACTTTGCCTTCAAGCACGCCCATCTGTCGTATCTCCCTCAATTGTCGTGTCTGCAGTCTGTTGGCGGCCACCCTAAGAGCGGCGCGCCAATCTTCAAGGTTTGAAGTTTCGGCACGGCGCGGCTAGACGTCTCGCATGACAAAGACTTTCAAGGCCGTGATCTGGGATTTTGGGGGCGTCTTCACCACCTCGCCCTTTGATGCGTTCGCCCGGTATGAAGTCCGGGAAGGCCTGCCGAAGGATTTTATCCGCACGGTCAATGCGCACAATCCGCTGACTAATGCCTGGGCCCTGCTGGAGCAGAGCAAAGTCAGCGCTGAGGAATTCGACGGCCTGTTCCGCGAAGAGGCCCGCGCGCTTGGCCATGACGTGCCCGGCAAGGACATCCTCGCGCTGCTCTCCGGTGAGGTCCGTCCGGCTGTGGTGGAGGCGCTGAAAGTGTGCAAGCGGCATGGCAAGGTCGGTTGCATTACCAACAATGCGCCTGTGGGGAAGGGCGCCTCGATGACGAACGATTCGAAGAAGGCCGAGCAGCTGGCAGAGATCTTCGCCCAGTTCGACCATCTGATCGAAAGCTCAAAGATCGGCATCCGCAAGCCGGACCCGCGCATCTATGCGCTGATGTGCGAGGCGCTGGATGTCGAGCCGGCCGACTGCGTCTATCTCGACGACCTCGGGATCAATCTCAAACCGGCCGCCCAGATGGGCATGACGACGATCAAGGTGTTGAACGAGGACCAGCTATTGGCGGACCTGAAAGCCGCAACAGGCTATGAAGTGGTCTGACGCGCTCCTCGCAGGCCTTGTGCTGGGCCTTGCTGCGTGCGGGCAGGCGCAGGAGACACAGCCGCTGCTCCCGCCGGAATCGATGACGCGCGATCCGGAAGTCCCTCCACCCGTGGAAGTTCCCGCCGCCGTGGAATCGACGCGGCAGGACATTCTCGGCTTTACGAAGCGGGGCTCGCTGTCCGGCCTCGCCCGCTTCGCGGAAGGGAATGAAGGCTTTGTCTCGAACCTTGAGGGGACGCCGCACCGGGAATTCTGGGACCTGCTGCGCCGGACCGGGATCGATCCCAACCTGAAACTGAAGGCGCTGTTCGACCAGCCCGTGGGGCGGCGCGATGTGGATGGCGAGACCTGGTACATCTGGCCGGACCTGGCAGCAAAAGACCCCGGAGACCTCATACCCGAAAAGCTGTCCTTCCAGGACCGTAAGCGCCTGCGCGATCTGATCGGCGAAGACGGGGTCAACCGCATCCGCCAGGGCGAGGCCTATCCCGGTATGCGGACGGCGATCGCGGAAGACGGGCGCTGGGTCTATTTCGTGCTGGGGCTTGACGGAGAGGAATAGGCCATGAGTGACAAGATCGGAGCGGACGCCGCGCTCAAGGCGCTCAGGGGCTGGTCTGCAGGTGAAGGCGAGCGTGACGCGATCATCAAGACGTTCCGCTTTGCGGACTTCAAGGACGCCTTCGCCTTCATGACGGCCGTGGCGATCAAGGCGGAGCAGATGGACCATCATCCCGAATGGTTCAACGTGTACAACCGCGTTGAAGTCCTGCTGACGACCCATGATGCCGACGGCGTGACCGCGCGGGATCTGGAACTCGCCGGTTATATGGACGCGCTGGCTGCCAGGCTCGCCCGCATCTGAATTCCACATTTCGGACGTGCCGGGGTTCCGGAAGGGGCTGGCTCCAGCCTAAATTGCAAAAATATGAAAATGAGTGGGAAGCCGGGGCGGAGTGTGCGGCACAGGGGAAATGTCCGCGGCGCGGCGGCAAATCTTTTGCGTGCGGAATTCGACTAAAGTCTTACGTAATGGTCCGCATAATTATCAATAAACTCAATAAGTAGACTGAGGCGTCAATTTTTGGATCCGTTTTCCTGTGCTTGCGACGGTGTCGTGGAATCTGGTGACAAACGCTCGCTTTTTTGATGAAACATGAATGCAAATTAATGCAAAAGCATCAAAAAACCGTCATCTGTCCCCGAGGCGGGGGACAGACGGCTGCGATCGCTAACACTATACGCGCCCCATGATGTGGGCAGACGCAATTGAATCGAATTTGGATCGCCTCAGGCGATATGCCGTCCTGGCAAGCGGATCGTTAAGCGCGGGAGACAACGTTGTCGGTTCCGCGATTGAAACCTTCCTGTCGCAGGAGGTTCCCTCCGGCGCGCCGGACGTGGAGATCCTCTTTGGTCACGTCGACAAGGAATTGAGGTCGCTGAATGGATCGGCGGCGGGGGCTTTTTCCGGCTTTGGTCGGTGGAAGCTGCTTGATCCGCTCGAGCGCAGGCTGGTCCTGCTGGTCAGCATGGAAGGATTTTCCTGCAAGGAGGCCGGTCGCATCTGCGAAACGCCGGTGTCCCAGGTCAAGGCGCGGCTGGCGCGGGCGCAGATGCGCTACGCCGACCGGTTCCCCGCGCGCGTCGGTCTCGTCGGCGCCAATGAAATGATGCGGGAAAAGGTCGGCCTGTTCCTGAAGCGTGAAGGCCATAGCGTTCTCTGGTCGATCGGCGAGCGCGAAGACCTGACCGATGCCCGGCTGGGCCTTCCGAATATCGTCGTCCTGATCGGACGATCGGACGAAACCGAAGCGTCATCGTGCAGGGGGCGCATGAAATCGGGCTGTAGTCATCTGCCGGCACTGCGCGAGCATCTTGGACCGGCATTCGCAGGCCCGGTGATCGTTGCGCGAAGCGAAGCCTCCGGAGACCGGACCGATGACCGGGTCTGGGAAGTGCCGGTGGCCGACCTCTGCGACGCCGACAATTTCCGCCGGACGCTCTACAAGGCGCTGCTGTTCTCCGCCTGACCTGCCTTTCCGTAACGGCGCCCCTATGCGTGGGGTGCGGCCTCCTGTTAGCTGCGCGGCAGACAAACAGGAGGAACACCGGATGGGACGGGTTGCAGGCAAGATGGCATTGATCACCGGCGGCGCGCAGGGCCTTGGCGAGGCGACAGCGCGGATGCTGGCGAAGGAGGGCGCGAAGGTTACCGTGACCGACGTGAATGGTTCCGGTGCGGAGAAAGTCGCCGCCTCGATCAATGAAGCGCACGGGGCAGGGACGGCGTTCGCCTTCCAGCATGATGTGACCGACGGTGCGCGCTGGCAGGAAGTGCTGCAGGCGGCGCACGATGCGATGGGGGGACTCAACATCCTCGTCAATAATGCCGGCATCGGCTCCCTCGGCTCGGTCGAGGACGAGGATTACGACGTCTTCCGCAAGGTGCAGGCGGTGGATGTCGATTCCATTTTCCTTGGCTGCAAATATGCGATCCCGCTGATGCGGCCGCACGGGCTCGGCTCGATCATCAATATCTCCTCCATCGCGGGTATCATCGCGAGTGGCAACTATATCGCCTACAATACGGCGAAGGCGGCGGTGCGGCACATGTCGAAATCCATCGCCCTTCATTGTGCGAAGACGGGCGGTCAGATCCGCTGCAACTCCGTACACCCCGTATTCATCAACACGCCGATCCTCGACCGGACGAAGGAAATGTTCGGCGAGGAGGAGGCGCTCGCCAAGCTCGGCCGTCAGATTCCGCTCGGCAAGGTGGGTGAGCCGGACGATATCGCCTATGCTGTCTTGTATCTGGCCTCGGATGAGTCGAAGCTGGTTACGGGAATCGAACTGAAAGTGGATGGCGGCATCAGCGCGATGTAGGATCCGCCACGCTGATGCAGGGGAAGCAGATGCAACTTCGAGCAATAGGGATCGCCGCTTTGCTTGCAGTGGCCGGATGCCAGAGCGCGGCCGGTGACGAAGAGATCGAGATCCTCGACATAGACGCGCAAGGCGTCGCCGCCGATGCCGAGGCGGCGGCCTGTCCGGACATTGGGCAGAAGGCGTATTTCTTCTGGATGGAGCCGCGTTCCGCAGAGCCCGGCGACAAGATCGCGCTCTTTCCTTATTGGACGGATATGCCGGGGGCCTACAACGATCTGCCGCCTGGCTGTCTCCAGAATCTCGGTGTGTCTCCGGAAGGAGCGGCGACCTTCACCCGTCAGGATGACGGTCTTCCGATTGCTGAAATCAGCCCGGACGTCGAGGCCGGCACGCGCATGCGCCTTGATGCCACCTATAACGGCCACAGCCTGATCGGGCCGGTCGACGTGTTCCGCGCCGCCGACAATCCTCTGGTCGGCACCTGGCGCCAGGACGGGGAAGGCTGCCCGGCCGACAGCGCCATCCAGGAACTGGTGTTCACCGGCGGCGGAGACTTCTCCGTCACCTGGACACCGTTCGAGGTCTACAAGGATTATTGGGGCACCTATGCGCTGGATACCGAAACCGGTGCGATCAGGCTCGATATTGAGGGCGGAAACCAGGTGCCCGGCGATGTGGTGACCGAAGGAACGGTGAGCCTGAGCGACAATGCGATGACGTTCGATGCGCTGTATTTCGGCACGCCGGTGTCCGCCGAAGGCGGATGCCATGCCGGGTTTTCCCAATAAGTTTCTGGAAAGATGAAGGCTCGGCAGGCGGGCAGGGCACGAGGAGGAAACGATGCGCAGGCAGATTATTTTCTCCTTCTGCATGGTCTGGCTGGCGGCCTGTGCCTCGTCGCCGGCGACGATCGTCACGCCTGAACCCATCGTCGCGGCGGAGCGGGCCTTTGCAGCCTATGGCTACGCCAGCGGCGTGAAAACATCTTTCACCAGCTACGCAGCGCCCGATGCGATCATGTTCGCGCCGGATCCGGTGAATGTGCACGACTATTTCTCGGTCCAGCCGGATGCGCCGCCCGATCCGGCGCGTCCGCATCTCGTCTGGTGGCCGCTCTGGGCAGGCATTTCACGGTCCGGAGATCTCGGATTTACGAGCGGCCCTTACGGCTTTGATGAGGTGCGGCGTGGCTGGTACTTCACCATCTGGCAGAAGCAGCCCGACGGGCTGTGGAAATGGGTTCTGGATGCCGGCGTCGATGCGGACCCGGCGGGGGCGGCGGGAAAAGATGCAGCTGTCGATTTTCTTCCGGTCACGGAACAAGGTTCTGCCGATTCGGGGGCCGCGCTGGCGCAGGTAAAGGCGCTGGAGGCAGCCATGGCGACGGACGTGGCGAACGGATCGCCCTGCGCCTATGCCGGGTCGCTCGCGCCCGAAGCGCGCCTGCACTCGGAAGGTGCGCCGCCGGGAATTGGGGCAGAAACGCGCAAGGTAGCGCTGGCGGCGAGGCCGGCGCGAATGATTCTGGAACCGCGGGGTGGTGGCGCTTCGGCAGCAGGCGACCTTGTCTGGACCTGGTCTGAAGCGAGCTGGGACGCAGGCGGACCGGGCAGGGGTGTGATCGTTCGTGTCTGGCAAAAGCGCAAAACCGGCTGGGCCATCGTGTTTGATGAACTGGTGCCGCGTCCCGCGCCATAGCGGCAAATATTCCGGCTGGACGAGTTCAAATGTTCTCTATATGTTCCAGTTTTCCAAAACGGAGGCTGGATGATGATTGGGTATGTGACGCTTGGAACGAAAGACCTCGCGCGCGGGGCGAAATTTTACGATGCGCTTTGCGGGGAGCTGGGTGTCGGGCGGATGATGGAGAACGAGACGTTTATTGCCTGGGGTATTCCCGGCGGCGGCGCCGGCATCGGCCTGACCTACCCATGGGACAAGAATCCTGCGAGCGTGGGCAATGGCGTGATGGTTGCACTGGAAGCCAGCAGCAAGGAACAGGTCCACCGGCTCTACAAGATCGCGATTGCGGAAGGCGGCAGTGACGAAGGTCCGCCGGGACCGCGGGGCGAAGGCTTCTACGCCGCTTATTTCCGCGACCTCGACGGCAACAAGCTCAACGCCTTCTTCATGGGGTAAGGGTTGTCAGTTTGCCAGCGGGCGCCGTGCCGTTACCAGCAGGCTGTAAACGCTCAGCAGGCTGAAGACGGCGGCTGAGGCAAAGAAAGGCAGGCGGGGGCTTGCCATATAGAGCGCCGATCCGAGCAAGGGGCCGACAACGAACCCTGCCGGCGGTGCTGACGCAAGCAAGGCTGCCGCCGAAGCCTGTTCGTGGCGCGACACGGACAGGCTGCCCAGCGCATTGGCTGACGGCACGGCCAATGCGGCGCCAATACCGACAACGAGAAAACTGAGACACACCGCCCAGAAGGGCTGGAACAGGTCGGCAGAGATATAGCCGATGGCCAGGAGGCCGAGGCCGACAGGCAGGACGCGCCGCGGGTCCGGCTTGAAGGGCGAGACAAAGCCGAACTGCACTGTCAGGATGGCAAGGGATGTGGAGGCCATGACGAGGCCGGTGTGCAGGACGACGGCCTGCTTGGCGGTGCGCGCCGCCGTGTCGGCAAATTCATAGCGGTCTGCGATGAACCAGCCGAGCGTCTGCTGGATCATGGCGACGGCAACAAAATAGACAAACAGGAAAGTGAGGTGAGGGAGAACCCGCGCATCCCGCATGGACAGCGCGGCGGGGCGCGGATGGTCTGCCGGGCGTGGCCGGGTGCGGGGCAGGGCAAAGGCGATGATCGCTGCGGCTGCCAGGTTGAAGACGATCGTGCCCCAGAGCGGTGCCAGCGCACTGATCCGGGCCAGCACGGCCGCGCCGGCCGGCCCTAGAATAGACCCGAAACTCATGGCGGCCCCCAGCATGCCGAGGCCGGCCGCTCGGTTGGCGGGCGTCGTCGCATCCGTCATGGCGGCCATGGCGGCAGGTTGCAGGCCGGGGGCCAGCAGGCCGAACCAGGTGCGCACGAAGGCCAGAAGGGAAAAGGCGCCGAGCCCGGTGATCACGCCGGCAAGTGCCGCGTCCAAGGCGAACAGGAATGCCATATTGGTGAGTGCCATGGCGCAGAGGGCAAAGACCATGACGCGCTTCCGGCCGATCCGATCGGCGATCCGGCCCCAGATCGGGGTGAAAATTGTGTAGAGCACAGAAGAAAATGTCAGGATGCCGGCGATCTCGATTTCCGAGAGGCCGGCTTCCCGGGCCAGCGGAGCGACGACGACGAAATTGATCGTCATGCCCGCGCCCATGGATACGGTGGCAAGAGCGATCACCAGCTTCTGGAAGCCGCTGAGGGGTAGAAGGGCTGTGTCGCTGTCTGTCATGCCCCCCTGCCTGTTTTGCTGTTGCCCGTGCGTTCACGCTAAGGTGGGGCGGGCAGCTTGCCAAACCCTTCCCTTGCGACAGGTGCGTCCCTTGCCGGACGGGCCTGCTACAGTCTAAGGACACTCTGACAGCCGAATCACAGGTCGCCCGCGCATGCATTCCCTTCTCCTGGCCCTTTATTCCTATTTCCTGCACCCGCTGCTTTCGCTGCTTCTGCTCATCATCTTCGTCTATGTGGTGATGAGCTGGCTGGTGGTTGGCGGCGTGATCTCGATGCGCAATCCTACGGTGCGCCAGATCCAGTCCGTGCTCGACAGTGTGATGATGCCGCTGCTCCGCCCGATCCAGCGCTATGTGCCGCCGCTCGGCCAGCTTGACCTGTCCGTATTCCTGCTCGCGCTGGGCATCCTTTTCACCCGCGACTGGCTGTTGCCGACGATTATCGGCTTCACCCGCCCGGCCCTGCATTACTGAGCGGCCCTTGCTGCACCGCCTGACTGTCCGTGTGCAGCCGAAATCCTCGGCCGACCGGGTGGAGGACTGGGGCGAAGACGATGCCGGGCGGCGTTTCCTGAAAGTGCGCGTCCGGGCCCTGCCGGAAGACGGAAAAGCGAATGCGGCTGTTGAAAAACTGGTCGCCGGCTGGCTCGGCGTGCCGAAGTCTGCAGTCAGGGTGGTGACGGGCGGCAAGACTCGGCTAAAAGGCCTCGAAATCGACGGGCCCGAAGATCTCGCCGCCCGGCTCAGCGGGGAAGCAGCATGAGCGCAGTCCGGATCAGTGGAACAGAGATTGCCGCCGATGTGCGGGCCAAAGTGGCGGTGGCGGTTGCGGACCTGCCTTCGCAGCCATGCCTGGCTGTCATTCTGGTCGGAGAGGACCCGGCCAGCGAGGTCTATGTCCGCAACAAGATCAAGGACACCGAAGAGGCCGGAATGGTCTCGGTCCACCACCGCCTGCCGGCAAGCGCCACGCAGGCTGAGGTCGAGGCACTGATCGCGGAATTGAACGGCGATGACGGCGTCGACGGCATTCTCTTGCAATTGCCGCTGCCGAAGGGCCTCGACCCGGATGCGGCCATCGAACGGATCGATCCGGCCAAGGATGTGGACGGGTTGACCGAAGTATCTGCCGGGCGCCTGTCGCTCGGCAAGCCGGGCCTGCGATCCTGCACGCCGGAAGGCTGCGTGATCATGGCGAAGCGGGCTCTGGGCAATGATCTGTCGGGCAAGCATGTCGTCGTGATCGGCCGCTCCATTCTGGTGGGCAAGCCGGCGGCGCTGCTCTTCCTTGCGGAAAACTGCACAGTCACGATCGCTCATTCGCGCACGAAGGATTTGCCTGCGGTGTGCCGCGAGGCAGACATCCTCGTGCCTGCTGTCGGCCGCCCGGAAATGGTCAAGGGTGACTGGGTCAAGCCCGGCGCCATGGTGATCGATGTCGGCATCAACCGTGTGCCCGCTCCCGAGAAAGGGGAGGGCAAGACAAAGCTGGTTGGCGATGCCGACTACAATAGCTGTGCAGACGTCGCCGGCCATATCACGCCGGTGCCCGGTGGCGTCGGGCCGATGACGCGGGCGTGCCTGCTGACCAATACGGTCAAGGCGGCCTGCGCCCGCCGCGGCTGGCCGGTGCCGGAGATCGGATGAGCCAGCCTTACGCCCCGCCGCAGACGCCGCTGTTCAAGGCCTTGTGGGAAGCGCAGGAGGGGCGTTGTGCCCTGTGTGGCCTGTCCATGCCGGCGACCCGGTATGACGTCGCGCATTCAACCTTGTGGAAATCGCAACGGCCGACCTACGATCACATCATCGCTGTCTCGCGCGGCGGCTCCGACGATCCGACGAACATCCAGCTCGCCCATGCGCGCTGCAACAAGATCAAGGGGCGTGGCCAGTAAGTCTCAGGTGATGCCGGCGTCCTTGGCCGCAGCCTGAAAGGTGCGCGAGACCGGCGCCTCGTTTCCGTTCCTGAGGACAAGGACCAGCTTGCCATTATCCCGGCGTATGTCGGCGACGCCGTTTTTTGCGACCCACCAGGAGCGATGCGTCTGGGCCCCCTCTGCACCGGCAAGGTCGCGCACCGCATCCGCAAGGCGCATCAGGATGAGTTCCTCGCCGAGGCTGGTGTGTACGCGCAGGTAATGGTCTTCGGAGGACACGGCCCAGAGCTCCGCCGTGCGATACTTGACCGGCAGGCGGTCGAGGAAGCGGGCAGCGGCATCGGGGCCGCCGGGGGCGGCCTCGGCTGGTTTGTGCATCGCGCGGTCAATGAGCACGCCCAGCACGGTCATCGCGAGGCAGACTGCATAGACATACAGGTATTGCATCGGCAGCAGCTCGGCAGGGATCCAGATGCCGAAAGCGCCTGAGAAGAAATATAAGACCAGCAGGACGGGCAGGGCGATCAGCGCTGCGGCGACCAGAACCTGCACCACGATGAACTGCCCGGCTATGTGCCGCTCGAAAACCAGGGGCACGACAAAGCGGGAGGCGAGCCCGCCGGCGAGGCAGGTGACCACCCACATCAGGAAGGTCGCCCAATTGGGTGCATCGGTCGAATAGACGCCGAAAAAGGTCAACGCAGCCGCGAAAGCGAGGATGATTGCTGCATCGCGCAGCCTGTCCTTCAGGAATTGCGGCATGGAACCCCTCTCAATTCGCGCTTCGCCAAGCGTTCTGGCCCGATTTTGCGAAGGATTCCAGCCGTTCCGCGTAGTTCGCGTGGCAGGCCGGGAACAGGCGGGGCATCGAGGGCTCATGGAAAAGGAGACCTGCCATGACCGACTTCAACGCCCCCTCGAGCCGCCGCTTCCGCCTCCCCTCGCTGCGCCCGGACAACAGGATTGTGATCGCCGGCGCGCTGGTGGGCTATGCCGTGCTCAGCTGGCTTATCCTGCAGTCGGCAGGCAACCCGCAGGTGCGTTTCCACATTGATGCCAGCCGGTTCGTCGACGCCTCGTTCATGATCAAGCTGCACGTTGCCGGGGCCATCGCCGCGTTCGCCATCGGCACCGTATTGCTGACGGGTGTGAAGGGCAGGGGCCTGCACCGCAAGCTGGGATACAGCTGGGTCGCGGCCATGGCGGTTACGGCGATCAGTTCGTTCTTTATCATCGGCCTGAACGGAAATTCCTTCAGCTTCATTCATGGCCTGTCGGCCTGGACTGTCATCGCCCTGCCGATGGCCGTCGCGGCCGCGCGGCGGAAGGACATCAAGACCCACCGCAGGGACATGACCGGCATGTTCACCGGCGGTCTTGTCGTGGCCGGATTGTTCTCTTTCCTGCCGGGACGCATCATGTGGTCGATTTTCTTCGCCGCGTGACGTTCTCGCCTCTTACTGCCTTGGCCAAAGACCGCTACAGACGGAGGAACGCAGACCGGAGGGCGAGGCATGAAACAGGTAGCAGCACTGGCACTGATGATCGGCCTCGCGTCCTGCCAGACGCCGGGGCCGATCTCGATTCCGGGGATCACGCGCTCGCCGCAAAGTGCAGATGAAGCGCTGGAGGCCTACTACCGGACTCTGCCGGACGACTTCTACCCTGTGGCGCCTGCAGGCCAGCCTTTGCCGGCCGCCGACAAGGCCCTGACGCGGATCCTCGTCGGCTCCTGCCTCGACGAGGAGAAAGGCGACAACCCGGCACTTCGATCCGTAGCGAATACGCCGGCCGACCTCTTCCTGATGATCGGCGACAATGTCTACGGCGACATGGACGGGCGCGCCTACCGGAACAATGAGGCTGAACTTGATGAGCTGCGCGAGAGTTTCCGCGATCTGGCTGCGCGGCCGGATTTCCAGGCCGTGCGGGCGGTCCATCCGATGATGGTGGCATGGGACGACCACGACATGGGCGCCAATGACGGCGGCAAGAATTTCCCATTCCGGCGCCTTGCAGAGCGGATTCATGAGCGATTCTGGGGCATTGCCGAACAGGATGTCGGCGCCTGGCCCGGCACTTACTATGCCCGCACGTTCGGCCCGGTCGGCAAGCGCGCGCAGGTCATCATGCTCGACACCCGCTTCTTCCGGTCGGACCTGACCGAGACGGACGCATACGGGACCAAGGGCAAGGAGCGCTATGTGCCCTCCGCCGATCCGAACCAGGACATGCTGGGCAATGACCAGTGGACCTGGCTGGAGAACCAGCTGCAGAAGCCGGCAGACCTGCGCTTTATCGTCTCCTCGATCCAGGTGCTGCCGACGGCGCATGGCTGGGAAAGCTGGGACAAGCTGCCGGAAGAACAGCAGCGCCTGTACAAGCTGATCGCGGACACGCAGGCAAATGGAGTGGTTTTCGTGTCGGGCGACCGGCACACCGCCTTTCTCTACAAAGCCGATGGCGTCCTTCCGTACCCGGCCTATGAGCTGACCGCCTCGTCATTGAACCAGTCCTTCGCCAACGAGAGCGACGAGACGGACCCTTACCAGATCGGGGCGGGTTATCCGCCGAACAATTACGGTTCCATCGATATTGACTGGGCCGGCGGTTCAGTAACGCTTGCCATTCACGCAGAAGACGGTCACGTGATCCAGCAAGTCAAAGACCAGTTCAGATAATCCAGGCAGAAGGCCCCAATCCGTCCGCGATGTCCGACACGCGTAACGTCTTCGTTCTTATTGCCGCCGTGATGATCCTGCAGATCGCGGGCGGTCTGACAGGTGTGCTGACGCCCCTTGGCCTCGAAGCGATGGGCACGCCGCCACAGGCGATCGGCCTGATCGCCGCGCTCCATGCGGCCGGTTTCATGCTGGGTGCCTGGACAGCGCCAAGGGCGCTGTCGAGCTTCGGCAATATCCGCCTTTTCGCGGCCGCTTCGGCGGTAAATGCCGTTTCGGTCCTGTCGCTGTCGCTGGTGCATGATGCCCTGTTCTGGGCCCCGGCGCGGGTCGTGATGGGCGTCGCGTTCGCCTACATGTTCACGAGTGTCGAGAGCTGGCTCGGGAGCGCGGTTCCGGCCAGTTCGCGCGGCAATGTAATGGGCATCTACCATACCGGCGCGAAACTCTCGCTGATGATCGGCCCCTTCTTTGTGGCCGGTCTCTCTCCGCTGGACACACGCGCCTACACATGGGCGGCGATGTTCCTGACGCTGGCGCTGGTGCCGGTCTGCCTGACGCGCCAGCAGGAGCCGGCCGCGCCTGAGCGCAAGTCCATGCCTCTCCAGGCATTGTACCGCCTTGCTCCGGCGGCGGTGATCGGCGTGCTGCTGGCCGGGGTCATCAATACGGGCACCCAGTCGCTGCTGCCGATCTATTTCGAGGGCTTCACGCTTGGGGGAGGGGGCACAACGGCGGCCGCCTTTGCGAGTGCATCGGCCTGGCTGGGCGGTCTCATTATGCAGTGGCCGGCCGGGCGCCTGTCGGACCGGATCGAGCGCCGGATCGTGATTGCGGCGATTGCCAGCCTTGCCGCCGTGGCGGCCCTGCTGATTGCAGTCTTCGGCAAGGCGCTGGGCGAAGTTGGCGTGATTGTCGTCCTGGGCTTCTGGGGCGCGGGATCGCTGTCCTTTTATGGCCTCAGCGTCGCCCATGCGATCGACCGGACGCCGCGGGACAAGATTCCGCAGGTCATGTCAGGCCTGCTGTTCGTCTGGGCGGCAGGGTCCATCTTCGGACCGCTGCTGTCCGGCCTGGCGATGCGGGCCCTCGGCCGGCTTGGCCTGTTCGGGCTGGCGGGCCTGCTTCTGATTCTGCTGGCAGTGATCATGGTCTGGCGCGTCAGGGCCAAGCCCATGCCGGTCGAAGAAAAGCATGAGGAATGGAGCCCGATCCTGCCGACACCGCTGGCCAGCGTGGAGATTGATCCACGCATGTCGGAGCATGAGATGGACGCAGGCGGAGAAAGCGGGACGGCCCCGGCGGAAACCGTCGTGGACGCAGAAATCCTTTCTGAGTCTAAAGACTGATACCCAGCCAGTTGCGGCTTGGGTCCGGACTGTTATATAGCGGCCCACATCGCCGGACAGGCAGCTGTCCGCGGGCCACGGCAAACAGGGCGAGAAACGCATGAACATCCACGAATACCAGGCGAAGGCTGTGCTGAAATCCTTTGGCGCGCCGGTTGCGGACGGGGTTCCCGTCCTGTCCTTGGACGACGTCCAGAAAGCGGTCGACACCCTTCCGGGTCCGCTCTGGGTTGTGAAGTCGCAGATCCATGCAGGCGGCCGCGGCAAGGGCAAGTTCGTGGAGCCGGAGGCCGGCGAGAAGGGGGGCGTGCGCCTCGCATTCTCAAAGGATGAGGTTTTCGCCAACGCCAAGGCCATGCTGGGCCATCACCTCGTCACCGCGCAGACCGGTGCCGGCGGCAAGCAGGTGAACCGCCTCTATATCGAGGACGGCGCCGACATCGCCCGCGAACTCTATCTCTCCATGCTGGTTGACCGCTCCACCTCGCGCGTCGCCTTCATGGTGTCGACCGAAGGCGGCATGGACATCGAACAGGTGGCGCATGACACGCCGGAGAAGATCCTGACGCTCAGCATTGACCCGGCGACCGGCGTGACGGCTGCCGACGTCGAGAAGCTGAACGGCGCGCTGAAACTGGACGGCGCAGCGGCCGAAGACGGCAAAAAGCTGTTCCCGATCCTCTACAAGGCCTTCACCGAGAAGGACATGAGCCTGCTCGAGGTGAACCCGCTGATCGTCATGAAAGACGGCCATCTGCGCGTGCTCGACGCGAAGGTCTCCTTCGACGGCAACTCGCTGTTCCGGCATCCGGACATCATGGAGCTGCGCGACAAGACCGAAGAAGACGAGAAGGAAATCGAGGCCTCGGAATGGGACCTCGCCTATATCGCCCTCGACGGCACCATCGGCTGCATGGTCAACGGCGCAGGTCTGGCCATGGCGACGATGGACATCATCAAGCTGTACGGCGAAGAGCCGGCCAACTTCTGTGACGTCGGCGGCGGCGCCGGCAAGGAGAAAGTGGCAGCTGCCTTCAAGATCATCATGAAGGACCCGAACGTGAAGGGCATCCTGGTGAACATCTTTGGCGGCATCATGAAGTGCGACGTGATCGCCGAAGGCGTGATCGCAGCCGTGAAAGAGACCAATCTGGCGGTTCCGCTGGTCGTGCGACTCGAAGGCACGAACGTCGACCTCGGCAAGAAGATCATCGCCGAAAGCGGGCTGAACGTCATCCCCGCCGATGACCTCGACGATGCCGCCCAGAAAATCGTGAACGCAGTAAAAGGCGCCTGAGACCAGATATGTCCATTCTTATCGACAAGAACACTAAAGTCCTCACTCAGGGCATGACCGGCAACACCGGCTCGTTCCACACCAATCAGGCGCTGGCTTATTTCGGCACCCAGATGATCGGCGGCACGCACCCGAAGCGCGGCGGCGAGATGTGGAAGGCAGACAATGGCCAGGAACTGCCGATCTTCGGGACGGTAGCTGAAGCCAAGGAAAAGACCGGCTGCGATGCCTCCGTGATCTATGTTCCGCCTCCGGGCGCAGCGGCCGCGATCGAGGAAGCCATCGACGCGGAAATCCCGCTGATCGTCTGCATCACCGAGGGCGTTCCTGTCCTCGACATGGTGCGCGTGAAGGCGAAGCTGGAAAAATCCAAGTCGCGCCTCATCGGCCCGAACTGCCCCGGCCTCATCACGGCCAACGAGTGCAAGATCGGCATCATGCCGGGCTCCATCTTCAAGAAGGGCTCCGTCGGCGTCGTTTCGCGCTCCGGCACGCTGACCTATGAGGCTGTGTTCCAGACCACGCAGGTCGGCCTCGGCCAGACCACGGCGGTCGGCATCGGCGGCGATCCGGTCAAAGGTACGGAATTCATCGACGTGCTGGAGATGTTCCTTGCCGACGACGAAACAAAGTCCATCATCATGATTGGTGAAATCGGTGGCAGCGCGGAAGAAGACGCCGCGCAGTTCCTGATCGACGAAGCCAAGCAGGGGCGCAAGAAGCCGATGGTCGGATTCATCGCCGGTCGTACCGCGCCGAAAGGCCGGACCATGGGCCATGCCGGTGCCATCGTGTCCGGGGGCAAGGGCGATGCGGAGAGCAAGATTGCCGCAATGGAAGCGGCCGGTATCCGTGTGTCGCCTTCGCCGGCGCGCCTCGGTACGACCATGGTCGAGGTACTGAAGGGCTAGAACAGCCCTGTAGAATTTGAGCCAGGACGGCCCGCGGGCCAGTCTGGCGTGGCCAGGATCTGACCCCGCTCAGGCCGTCCTCACACACAGCCGGTTATCACCGGTAAAGCATTCGTTCCTACATGAGAGGGGAACGAAAGGTCCCAGAGGACGAGACGGACATGGCAGACGACGGCAGCCCGGTGAATGGATCGCGCAGCCAGGGCAATGCGGCCCTGCTGGATACAGCTTTCCTGTATGGCGGCTCGGCCCAGTGGATCGAGCAGATGCAGGCAGCCTATGCCAGGGATCCCAATTCGGTTCCGGAAAGCTGGCGTGCCTTCTTTGCGGAGGTTGGCGACGATTCGGCGAGCGCCGCGCGCAATGCCGAGGGCGCGACCTGGAAGCGGGGAGACTGGCCGCGTCCTGCGATGGATGAGCAGGTCGCCGCCTTCGACGGCAACTGGGCGCTGCTGGAGCCGAAGCTCGAAAAGAAGATCAAGGGTGCAAAGCCTGCGGCCTCGGACGCCGACGTCCTGCAATCGGTCAAGGATTCGATCCACGCGATCATGATGATCCGCGCGTTCCGCATGCGTGGTCACCTTGCAGCCCAGCTCGACCCGCTGCACCTCGATCCGGTTGAGAACCAGCCGGAGCTCGATCCCGCGACCTACGGCTTCGGCCCGGCGGACATGAGCCGCAAGATCTATATCGACGGCTATCTCGGCCTCGAGCACGCGACCGTGCCGGAGATGCTGGATATTCTGAAGCGGACCTACTGCTCGACGCTCGGCATCGAGTTCATGCACATTTCCGATCCGGAAGAGAAATCCTGGCTGCAGGAGCGGATCGAAGGCCCGGACAAGGGCGTCGCCTTTACCAAGGAAGGCAAGAAGGCGATCCTTGCCAAGCTGATCGAGGCTGAAACCTTCGAGCGCTTCCTGCACAAGCGCTATCCCGGCACCAAGCGGTTCGGCCTTGACGGCGGCGAAGCTGCGGTCCCGGCACTGGAGCAGATCATCAAGCGCGGCGGCGCGATGGGCGTGAAGGAAATCGTGGTCGGCATGCCGCACCGCGGACGCCTCAACATGCTGGCCGCCGTGATGGGCAAGCCCTACGAGCAGATCTTCCACGAATTCCAGGGCGGCAACACGCAGGGCGCTGACCAGTTCGGCTCCGGCGACGTGAAATACCACCTCGGCGCTTCGTCGGATCGCGAGTTCGACGGCAACAAGGTTCACCTGTCGATGAACCCGAACCCGTCGCACCTTGAAGCGGTGGATCCGGTGGTGCTCGGCAAGTCGCGCTCCAAGCAGGAGATGCGGCACCGCGAGAGCGGCGTGCTGGACCGGTCGGTCGTGCTGCCGCTGCTGCTGCATGGCGACGCGGCGTTTGCGGGGCAGGGCGTGGTGGCGGAATGCTTCGCACTGTCCGGCCTGCAGGGCTATCGCACGGGCGGAACGATCCACTTCATCGTGAATAACCAGATCGGCTTCACGACCAGCCCGATCTATTCGCGGTCCTCGCCTTACCCGACCGATGTTGCCCTGATGGTGCAGACGCCGATCTTCCATGTGAACGGCGACGATCCGGAAGCCGTTGTGTATGCCGCCAAAGTGGCGACCGAGTACCGGCAGAAGTTCCACAAGGATGTCGTGATCGACATGTTCTGCTACCGGCGGTTCGGCCACAATGAGGGTGACGAGCCGATGTTCACCCAGCCGATCATGTACAAGAAGATCAAGGACCATGCCTCGACCCGGGAAATCTACGCCCAGCGGCTTGTTGCCGAGGGCCTGATGACGGCGGAGCAGGTCGACCGGCAGGTCGCCGATTTCGAGGCCTATCTCGATCACGAGTTCGAGGCCGGCAAGAAGTTCGCCGCCAAGAAGGCCGACTGGCTGGATGGCGAATGGAGGGGCCTTGGACTGCCGCACGACGACGAGCGCCGCGGCAAGACGGGCGTTGCGAAAAAGCGCCTGCAGTCGCTGGGCGAAACGATCACCCGCATCCCCGACGGTGTGGACGCGCACAAGACACTGGCCCGTGTCCTGGAAGGGCGCGCACAGGCGATTGCAAGCGGCAAGGGCCTCGACTGGGCAACGGCGGAGCACCTCGCCTTTGCGACCCTCGTGGACGACGGCTTCCCGGTACGCCTGTCAGGCCAGGACTGCGGCCGCGGCACCTTCTCACAGCGCCACAGTCATATCGTGGACCAGACGACCGGCGAGAAATACACGCCGCTCAACAATATCCGCGACGGCCAGGCCCAGTATGAAGTGATCGACTCATTGCTCTCCGAAGAGGCCGTGCTCGGATATGAATACGGCTACTCGCTGGCCGACCCGAACACTCTGACCCTGTGGGAAGCCCAGTTCGGCGACTTCGCGAACGGCGCACAGGTCTTCTTCGACCAGTTCATTTCCTCGGCAGAACGCAAATGGCTGCGCATGTCCGGCCTCGTGATGCTGCTGCCGCATGGCTATGAAGGTCAGGGGCCGGAGCACTCTTCCGCACGCCTCGAGCGCTTCCTGCAGATGTGCGCGGAAGACAACATGCAGGTGTGCAACCTGACCACGCCGGCGAACTATTTCCACGCCTTGCGCCGCCAGATACACCGCGACTTCCGCAAGCCGTTGATCATCATGACGCCGAAATCGCTGCTGCGGCACAAGCTGGCAACGTCGACGCTCGACGATATGGGGCCGAAATCCTCCTTCCACCGCGTCCTCTGGGACGATGCGGAAACCGAAGGCCGCCAGGGCAAGGTGAAGCTGGTCAAGGACAACAAGATCCGCCGCGTCGTGCTCTGCTCGGGCAAGGTCTATTACGACCTGTTCGAAAAGCGCGAAGAGCTGGGCATCGACGATGTCTACATCATGCGCGTCGAACAGTTCTATCCCGTGCCGCGCAAGTCGCTGATGGATGAGCTGTCGCGCTTCAAGCAGGCCGAGATCGTCTGGTGCCAGGAAGAGCCGCGCAATATGGGTGGCTGGACCTTCATCCGTGACGAGATCGAATGGTGCGCCCTGCAGGTCGGTGCGAAACTGCCGCGTCCGCGCTATGCCGGTCGCGCGCCGTCCGCTGCGACCGCCACCGGCCTCATGTCCAAGCACATCGCCGAACAGAACAGCCTCCTGTCGACGGCACTCTCACCCGATCCGGTAGAAGACCGCATCGTCTCGCCCTGATAACCAGAACCATAAGATACGCAGACGGATCACAACATGACCGACATCACAGTCCCCACGCTGGGGGAGAGCATCACCGAAGCGACCGTCGGCCAGTGGCTGAAGGCCAAGGGCGACAGCGTCAGGAAGGATGACGTGCTGGTGGAACTGGAGACCGACAAGGTCTCTGTCGAGGTTTCGGCACCGGAAGACGGCGTCCTGTCCGACATTCTTGCCAAGCCTGGGGACACGGTCGAAATCGGCGCGCTGCTGGGCCGTATCGGCGGTGCTGGCGCGGCAAAGGCCGCCCCGGCTTCTGCGCCGGCCAAGGCTGAAGCGAAGCCCGCCGCCGCGGCATCTGCAGGCGGCGCGACGACTGACATCGTCGTGCCGGTGATGGGCGAGAGCGTGGCCGAAGGCACGCTGTCGGCCTTCCTGAAAAAGCCGGGCGAAACGGTGAAGAAGGATGAAACCATCGCCGAGATCGAGACCGACAAGGTCGCGCTCGAAGTTCCGGCGCCGGCTGATGGTGTGATCGCCGAATGGCTGGTCGCACCGGGCAGCTCCGTGACGCCGGGCATGGTCATCGGCAAGGTCGGCGGAGCCGCTTCTGCGTCCGCCTCTGCGCCGGCGGCGGCTCCTGCTGCTGCACCGAAGGCCGCTGTCGCCGCTGAAGGCAAGCCGGTCGCCCCTTCCGTTCGCCGCATTGCCACCGAGGCCGGCGTCAATCCTCAATCCATTCCGGGCACCGGCCGCGACGGCCGTGCAACGAAAGCTGATGCCATGGCCTATGTGAATGCTCCGAAGGCGCCTTCTGCGCCGGCTGCCCCGTCCGCTCCGCGTGAAACCGGCCCGCGGGAAGAGCGTGTACGAATGACCCGCCTGCGCCAGACCATCGCCCGCCGCCTGAAAGAGGCGCAGGACACGGCTGCCATGCTGACGACATTCAACGATGTCGACATGGGCGCCATCATGGACCTGCGGAAGAAACACCAGGACAGCTTCGTCGCCAAGCACGGCATCAAGCTGGGCTTCATGAGCTTCTTCGTGAAGGCCTGCGTGAACGCGCTGAAGGAAGTCCCGGCGGTCAATGCCGAGATCGATGGCCAGGACATCATCTACAAGAACTTCTACGACATCGGCGTCGCTGTCGGCACCGAGAAGGGCCTTGTCGTGCCAGTCGTGCGGGATTCTGACGACATGTCGCTCGCAGGGATCGAGAAGGCGATTGCCGAACTTGGCCGCAAGGCCCGCGACGGCGAGCTCACCATCGGCGACATGCAGGGCGGCACGTTCACCATCTCGAACGGCGGTATCTATGGTTCGCTGATGTCGACCCCGATCCTCAACCCGCCGCAGTCCGGCGTGCTGGGCATGCACCGCATTGAAAACCGTCCGGTCGCCATCAACGGCCAGGTTGTCATCCGCCCGATGATGTATCTCGCCCTCAGCTACGACCACCGCATCGTTGATGGCAAGGAAGCCGTGACCTTCCTCGTCCGCGTCAAGGAAGCGCTGGAAGACCCGGAACGGATGCTGCTGGAAGTCTAGGCTTTCGCCGTCATCCAGCCACGGATCAGCCCGGCCTGTAAGCATTGCACGGGCCGGGCAAATCCTGCGGTTTCCATCATGGCGATCACGTCGGCGGGGCCGTGTACTGCAAAGTCCTGCCCGAAGGCGCCGCGATAATTTTCCCGCCCTTCTTCGGTCATGCCGGTGAGGGCCAGAAGGTTCAGCCAGACTTCCATCAGCCGGCCGAAATCGGCCGCGTCCCGGTTCGTGCAGAGGTCGGCAACGAAAAGCGGCGCGCCCGGCCTAAGGCGTTCGGCGATGGAGCGGAAGTAGGCGGTGCGCTCTGCCGCTTCGGTCAGGAAGTGCGAGACAAGCAGGCTGGTTGCGGCATCAAAGCCGGTATCAGGTAAATCCTCGACATAGCCGGTGTGGAAGCTGCAGCGCTCGGCAAAGCCTTCCCGTTCCGCATGGGCGCGCGCGACGTCCAGCATCGGGCCGGAGGGATCGACAAGCGCGAAGCAGAAGCCGGGATAGTGGGTGGCGAGCGTGCGAACTTCCGCACCCGTGCCGGCGCCTGCGATGAGGATGCGCGCGTCCGGTGGCAGGGTGGCAAACTCCGCCCGGGCAACGAGGTGCAGTACCTCCCGGATCGCGTGCAGTGCGGCGAAACTGTCATCATAGGCCGGCGCGCGCTCAGCATCGAACGCGGCCATCACTGGCCGGGACGGGGGTGTCATGCGGGTCTCCAAAAGTTATACTATAACAATATCGGAATTCCGATTAGCCTGCCGGCTTGGTTCACACAAGGCCGGATTGCGTCCGAGCAGATTTCCTTCACGAACACTTGAGCTGGCTTGTCGCCGCCAAAGCTTGCATTGCGCCGGGCGCATCACAGCTTAAGCTGGCAAAAAATGCTGGAAGGAAATCCCATGGCTGACCCCACCTACACGCCGCCGAAAGTCTGGACCTGGGACAAGGAAAGCGGCGGGCGCTTCGCCAGCATCAACCGCCCCATCGCCGGGCCGACGCATGACAAGGATCTGCCGGTCGGCAAGCATCCGCTCCAGCTCTACTCGCTGGGCACGCCGAACGGCGTCAAGGTGACGATCATGCTGGAGGAGCTGCTGGCGAAGGGCCATGCCGGCGCCGAATACGATGCCTGGCTCATCAATATCGGGGCAGGGGACCAGTTCGGCTCGGGCTTTGTCTCGGCCAATCCGAATTCCAAGATTCCGGCCCTGATGGATCATTCCGTCAGCCCGCCCCAGCGCGTGTTCGAGTCCGGTTCGATCTTGCTCTACCTTGCCGAAAAGTTTGGCGAGTTCCTTCCGAAGGATCCGGCCAAGAAGGCCGAGGCAATCAGCTGGCTGATGTGGCAGATGGGGTCTGCGCCCTTCCTCGGCGGCGGCTTCGGCCATTTCTACGCCTATGCGCCGGAGAAATACGAATACCCGATCAACCGCTACGCCATGGAGGTGAAGCGCCAGCTCGACGTGCTGGACCGGCACCTTGCCGAAAACACCTACATGGCAGGCGACGAATATTCGGTCGCGGACATGGCGATCTGGCCCTGGTATGGCGCAATGGTGATGGGCGTCCTCTACAGTGCGGGCGAGTTCCTGTCGGTGCACGAGTATACGAACGTGCTGCGGTGGGCCGGCCAGGTTGCTGAGCGCCCGGCGGTGAAGCGCGGCCGCATGGTCAATTCCACCTATGGCAAGCCTGAGAACCAGCTGCGCGAACGCCACGATGCCAGCGACTTCGAAACCCGCACGCAGGACAAGCTGGAAGCGCAGGGCCAATAGCAGGCGCGCGCGACTGCGTCGCAGTGCCTCTCCTTGCCGCGGCGCCAAAGCCCATATAGGGCAGGTCCAAAGCTCTGAGAGGCCGCATGACGACCTATACATCCGACCCGCGCCGGCACACGGCAGGCACCGCCGAAACCATGGCGGACGTGCGCTACGAGATCGACCGGATCGACCGCCTGCTGGTGGAAATCCTGGCGGAGCGCCAGTCCTTCATGGACGCCGCCGCCCGCATCAAGGGCGACCGGAACGTGGTGCACGACCGGGCCCGGATCGAGGACGTGGTTGCCAAGGTGAAAGCCGCCTGTGGGCCGGCAGGCCTGTCGCCGGCGATTGCCGAACCGGTCTGGCGCACACTGATCGACCGCTGCATCGCCTATGAATTCGAAAGCTATGATGCGTTGCGCGCCACTTTGCCGGCGAGCTGATAGGACGTTTTCATCGCTTCCTCGAGCGTCAGCGCGAGGATATCGCGTACATCGCCGAGCAAGACCGCTGCTGCCGTAATGCTGGGCGGCGTCTCGGCGCGCCCCGCTTTTTCGGCCCGCTCGCAGGCCTGGGCGAGGCGCAGGGCGCCGATCGACAGGCTGGAGCCCTTCAGCGTGTGCGCGGCATCGGCCCACTGGCGCGGCTCGGCCTTCGGATCCATCAGGCGCGACCAGATCCCGGCCTGTTCCTGGAAGATGTCGATGACCTCGATGGCGAGCGAATCGTCGCCTCCGGTCATTGCCGTAAGCGTGTCGCGGTCGAGCAGGGCAAGCGGCGTGGTCATCGGGCGGGCTCCATTGGCTTTGCCGCACGGTCCCATGAATCGTTTTGAGCTGGGTTAACGGAGCTGGAAGGCCTGTGACATAGGATTTGTCGGAAAAGGGTTTTCGGATTATATACGATCACAGCAGGGCCAGACTGGCCGTGTTTCGTAACAAATTCAGCTCGTCGGGGGCCAACGTGGCTTTGATTATCGTTATCCGGAACCTGGTGATTGCAGGCATCCTGGCATGGCTGGGAATCGAGTTTGTGCCGGACGATAAGCCGGAAACGCCTGATTCCAGCCCTCAAAGTGCCTTGATGATCGGCCATTAGGGCTAATTGGAACAAGGCGCTGGGCCCTTTGCAGCCGTGCATTCTGGTCTCGCGCCGGGGACTTGAACACGGTATACTATTGGCATGAGCGCACAGCCCGAAGCTCGCCCGTCCGGACGGGATTTGCTGGCCAGACAGCAGGCCTCGGAAAACTTCGAGCTCGCGCGCCATGGCGGCAGCTGGATGGTCGTCACCGGCTTCCTCGCCGCTTTTCTCTGGATTGGAGGCATTGTCGTCGTCGCGCTCGGCTATTTTGGCGTGCCGGCGCTGCAGGCGATGAGCCCCTGGCTGCTCGCCGGGGCCGGCATGGTCTCGCTGATTCCCGCATTCCTGATCGTGATGGCTGGCTATATGGGCCGCACCAACCGGCGCGCCTCGGCATCGAACGCGCTCGTCATGGAGGCGGCTGTCCGCCTGATGGCACCGGCGCGTGAGGCCGGCACCGAAGGCATCACCTTTGCCGAACAAATGAAGCAGGCCGCCGCCGAGGTGGACAAGGCCATGTCTCACGCCCTGACGGCGATGAAGGCCATGTCCGGCGAGATCGGCGACGAACGTCACCGTCTGGAGCAGGTCGCCTATGCCAGCGCCGACAATGCCCGCGACCTGACGCAGCGGCTCGCCGCCGAACGCCAGGCGCTGGAGGGGCTCGCCCGCGAGCTGCGCACCCAGCTGCAGCAGATGAACGAGGCCATTCCGCGCCAGGCACAGATGATGGTCGAACTGGCCCGTCAGGCTGGCGATGAGGTTTCCCGTGCCGACGAAGCGCTGGAAGGCCGCCTGATGTCCATGCAGTCGGCCAGCCATGCCCTGGCGGACCGGCTTGTCGATCTGGACGCACTCGCCAGCGATGCGGCTGCGCGGACCGAAGCGCTGACTTTCGCCATTTCAAGGGTCGAGGAAAAACTGGACCAGTCGCGCCGCACGGTTGATGCGGCTGTCCGGGCAGGGGAGATCGCTGCGGCTGCGGCGATGACCACCGGCGACGCTCTGAAAGAGGCCGTCGCCACCGCGATCGATGGCGCCCGCGCCGCCAGCCACGAAATTACAGAGACCTCCAGGTCAGCCTCAGAGGAAGCCGCACGCTCGCTCGCGCGCTTGCGTCAGGCAGGCGAGGACGCTGCAGCTGCTCTGCGCGGCACCGGCTCCGCCGCCCGGGACGAAGTTGCCCGTATGGAACGCTCGCCGGCCTATGAGCCGCGGCCGGCCCCCCCGCCTGTCGCGAGACCCGCGCCTGCGGAGCCACGTCCGGCACCGCCCGCGCCTTCCGTTCAGGCCAACGGCAATGGCCACGCCAATGGCAACGGGCATTCGCATGGTTACAGCAATGGCCAGCCGGACCGTCGGGAGCCGCCGGCCGCGCCGCCTCAGCGTCCCGAGTCGAAGCCGGAACCGAGGATCGAAGCGCGTCCTGAGCCCCGGCCGGAGTTCAGGACGGAACCGAGGTCCAAGCAGGCCATGCCGGATGACGACCTTTTTGACGCAGCGGCCGACCTGATCGCCTCGGAAAGCCAGCGCGCGTCTGAATCATCACCTCCGGAGCGTCCGCCGCTGGAACTTGGCCGGTCGGTCGATCCGAAGGATGCGACTCCGCTTACGCTGCGCCGCCGCTTCGACGATGTGCAGGAAGAACCCGCTGCGCCGCCGCATCCGATGCGCCGGAAGTCTGATTTTCCAGCGGCCCAGCCTGCCGCCCCTGCGCCTCAGCCGGAGGCGGCCGCACCGCCGCCAAAGGTGGTCCCGCCGGCCTCGCATGAGCCGGCGCCGCGTCCCGCGGCTGCGAACGGCTCCGAAATGGGCTGGCGCGACATCATTTCGGACATGAGCCGGCAGGATCCGCCGCGCGACCGCGAAGACATTGCCGACACGATGATCCAGCGCCTGCAGTCTTCCGGCATCCAGCTGCCTGAGGCCTTCCGTCCGAAGGCCAAGCGCCGGATCGCTGAAGCCGCCCGCCGGGGCGACAAGCAGCGCAAGGCTGCCACGATCGAACAGGCCGGACGGCAGGTCGAGCGCGTGACCCAGCGCCTTCGTAATGACGATGTCCTGCTGGAACTTGCCCGCAGCTTTGTGGAAATGGAGCAGGAAGACGCGCTCAATGCGCTGGAGCAGACCCAGAAGACGAGCCGGAATGCCAGCCCGAGACTGGCGGCCTATCTGCTGCTGGATGCGGCGCTTTAGGTTTCAGACACCAGCGATTTCCGTCTCCGCCGCTTCGGTCTTCAGCCATTTCATGAAATCGCGCACATCCTTGCTGAGGTGCCGGCCCTTGGGCCACACCAGCCAGTAGCCGAAATCGATGCTGGTCGATCCGTCTGCAAACGGCGCGACGAGGCGGCCTGAGGCGAGGTCCGAGGCGGCGATGGCCTTCTTGGCGAGGGCGACCCCGCGGCCCGCTGCGGCCGCCTCGATCACGAGGATGGCCTGGTTGAAGCGGGGGCCGCGGCTGGCGTCGACGCCCTTCACGTTGCGGGCGCGCAGCCAGCTCGCCCAGTCGGGGCAGGAGGGGTCCACCTCCGTGCTCTCGTCATGCAACAGGGTGTGATGCTTCAGATCCTCCGGTCTGCGGATTGCGTCCGGCCCTTCCAGCAGGGCGGGGGAACAGACCGGAAGCACTGTTTCATCGAGCAATTTTTCCGATTTCAGACCGTCATAAACGCCGCGACCGTAGCGGATGGAGAAGTCCGCATCCGCCGTCGTGAAGTCCGTCAATCCCGCATCGGCGGAGATCCAGGCTTCGACGCCTTCGTGTTGGCGGTGGAAGCTGTCGAGGCGGGGGGCGAGCCATTTGGCGGCGAAGCTGGGGGCGGAGGAGACCATGACGCGGCCCTTGCGGGCGGGCGCCTGCATGATCCGGCCAGCTTCAGAAATTCTCTCGAATGCCTCGCGCACCAGCGGCAGGCTGGCCTGCGCAGCATCTGTTAGCAAAACTGAACGCCCTGTTCGCTTGAACAGGGGCGTGCCGGCATATTCCTCCAGCTGGCGGATCTGCTGGGAAATGGCGCCCGGCGTTACATTCAGCTCTTCTGCCGCCTGTGTAAAGGAAAGGCGCCGGGCAGCCGCCTCGAAGGCACGCAGGGCATTCAGCGGGGGCAGGCGGTCAGTCGGGTCGGCCATGGATAGTTTCTCTAAATGATATCTGTAGGGGTTGCCGGTTGTGCGGCCGGCGTCAAGAGGCGATCTGAGGGGCTGACGATCAGCAACCCTAAACGACAGGTGGGCGGCGCATGCGCCAGTTTCCAGCCTTTTTCAAGCTCGAAGGCGCCCGGACCGTGGTATTCGGCAGCGGCATCGAGGCGGCCCGCAAGGCCCGTTTGCTCGTCTCTGCGGGTGCAGACGTGTTGCTCGTGGGGGCGACAGCGTTGACTTCAGACGCACCGGATGTTGCCGGAAACGTCACTCTGGTGCCGCCCTCACACGCAGCGTCCGCGCTCGCCGGCGCGCGCCTCGCCATCGTGGCCGAGGACAATCCCACGGCCATCGCGCTTGTGCGCGCGGCGGGCGTGCCGCTGAACGTGGTCGACCGGCCGGACCAGTGCGACTTCACCGTGCCGTCAATCATCGACCGGGGCGACGTCGTGGTCGCCATCGGCACGAACGGCACGTCACCTGTGCTGGCGAAGGCGCTGCGCACGAAGATCGAAGCCCTGCTGCCGGCACGCCTTGGCGACCTTGCCGCGCTGGCCGGGCGGATGCGCGAACAGGTGAAGGCGGCCTTGCCGGACTTTTCGGCGCGCCGCCGGTTCTGGGAACGGGTGCTGACCGGCCGCGCGGCAGACCTTGCCTATGCCGGCGACCTTGAGGGCGCCGAAGCCGCCATGACCGCAGACCTCTCCGCGCCTGCGGGGCAGGGCGTCGTGCACATCGTCGGCGCCGGGCCGGGCGACCCGGAACTGCTGACGCTGAAAGCGCTGCGCCTCATCCAGGAGGCCGACGTGGTGTTCCACGACCGGCTCGTCTCCGGCGGCATCCTCGCCCTTATCCGCCGCGACGCAGACCGCGTGCCGGTGGGCAAGGCGAAGGGCAATCATTCCGTGCCGCAGGAACAGATCCATGAGCTGCTGATCGCGGCCGCGCGCGCGGGCAAGCGCGTCGTGCGCCTGAAGGGCGGCGACCCGTTCGTCTTCGGCCGGGGCGGGGAAGAACTGGACGCCGTCGAGGCCGCCGGGATCACGGCCTTCGTTGTGCCGGGCATTTCCTCCGCCCTCGGATGTGCGGCAAGCGCCGGCATTCCGCTGACCCATCGCGACCATGCCCAGAGCCTCACGCTCGTCACGGGTCACGCCAAGGCGGGCGGCGTGCCGGATCTTGACTGGCAGGCCCTCGCCAAGCGCGGCCAGACGGTCACAGTTTACATGGGCGTCGGCACCGCCGCCACGATTGCCGACCGGCTGATCGAAGCCGGGCGCGGGCCGGAAGCGCCCGTTGCCGTGATCGAGAACGGCACCCTGCCGACCGAGAAGACCGTCTACGGAATGCTGGAGGAACTGCCGCGCCTGATCGAGGTGAACGGCATCCTCGGCCCGGCGCTGCTCATCATCGGCGAGGTGGCAACGCCCCGCGCCAGAGTTTCCACCCCCGCTGCAACGACAACAGAGGCTGTTCCCGCATGACATCCGTTCGCCCCAAACTGAAGCCCCACACCCCCAAAGCCGTGACGGCCTGGTCGACGCACACCGGCCGTTCGGTCTGGATGCGCGCCGATGGCAGCTGGTCTGAATCCGTGCGGGATGCAGCGCCCTTCCAGGGCAACGAAGCCGAAGCGCGGCTGGCGGAGGCGACCGCTCAGGAGGCCGTCGTCACCGATCCCTACTTCATGGAAGTCACCGAATCTGGCGGTATTGCCGGGCGCGAAACCGTCCGCGAGACGATCCGCGCGACCGGTCCAACTTTCATATTCGGAGACGGCATCTGATGCCCCAGCGCGAAATCAGGCGACTCACCCTCTATGGCGACTCAATTTCCGGCAATTGCCAGAAACCCAGATGGACGGCCGACTATCTCGGCGTGCCCTATGACTGGATCGAGGTCGACATCCTGAAGGGCGGCACACAGTCCGACGACTTCCTGTCGGTGAACCCGGCGGGGCAGGTGCCTGTTGCGCGCTGGCCGGATGGCCGGGTATTGCCGCAGTCGAACGCCATCATGCTGTACATCGCCGAGGAAGCGGGCAGCGACCTCATCCCCACCGATGGGTTCCGCCGTGCACAGATGATGAGCTGGCTGTTCTGGGAACAGTATTCGCACGAAACGGCCATCGCCGTGCGCCGGTTCCAGAAACATTACCTGAAGAAATCTGATGACGAGATCGACCCGGCCCTGATGGCCAAGGGCCGCCGGGCACTGGGCGTGATGGAGCTGCAGCTGACTTTCACCGACTGGATCGTCGGTGACCGGATGACGCTCGCCGACATCGCGCTCGTCGCTTACACGCGCGTTGCGCATGAAGGCGGGTTCGACCTGTCCGACTTCCCGGCCGTCGAGCGCTGGGTCAGCCGCACCGAGGCGGCGCTCGGGATTCCACACGCACGAGAGGTGGCAGCATGACAGCCCTGAGCCTGCCTCATGCGACACGCGCAGCGCGGATGCGGAGGCATTAGACATGTACAGGTACGATGAGTTCGACGCGCGGCTGGTGCAGGACCGTGTGGACCAGTTCCGCGGACAGGTGACACGGCGCCTCAGCGGCGAACTCCTCGAAAACGAGTTCAAGCCGCTGCGGCTGCAGAATGGCGTGTACCTTCAGCTGCACGCCTACATGCTGCGCGTGGCGATTCCCTATGGCCAGCTGAACGGCGCGAAACTTCGTAAGCTGGCCGAGGTCTCGCGCGTCTATGACAAGGGCTATGGCCATTTCACGACGCGCCAGAATATCCAGTTCAACTGGGTGGGCCTGAAGGATATCCCGGACATTCTCGAAAGCCTCGCGGAAGCGGAACTGCACGCGATCCAGACCTCAGGCAATTGCATTCGCAATGTGACGACGGATCATTATGCCGGTGCGGCGGCGGACGAAGTGATGGACCCGCGGCCCTGGTGCGAGATCATCCGGCAGTGGAGCACGTTCCATCCGGAATTTGCCTTCCTGCCGCGCAAGTTCAAGATCGCCGTGACGGCGGGCGTGCATGACCGCGCGGCGATTGCTGTTCACGATATTGGCCTGCGTATCCTGAAGCGGGATGGCGTGGTGGGCTTTGAAGTGCATGTCGGCGGCGGCCAGGGGCGCACGCCCATCCTCGCCGCGAAGGTCTCGGACTTTGTTCCGGAGGCGGAGATTCTCGATTATCTCGAAGCCGTGCTGCGCGTCTATAACCTGTATGGACGGCGGGACAACAAGTACAAGGCGCGGATCAAGATTCTGGTGACGGAACTCGGCGAGGCGGAGTTCACGCGGCACGTCGCGGAGGAGTTTTCCGCCCAACGTGCGCATGAAAAGATCGCCCTGCCGAAGGAAGAGATCGACCGGATCCATGCCTATTTCGCGGCGCCGGACTTTGAGGCGGTGACGGCGGCCGGCGAGGCCATGTTCGCGGCGGCGAAGGATGCCGAGCCGCGCTTTGCCGCATGGGCCGATGTGAATCTGCATCCGCACAAGCAGCCGGGCCATGCCTCCGTGACGGTCAGCCTGAAGCCGATTGGCGGGGCGGCGGGCGATGCGACGGCCGATCAGATGGATGTGGTGGCGGGCCTCGCCGAGCGCTTTGCCTATGACGACATCCGCGTCTCCCACGCGCAGAACCTTGTCCTGCCGCATGTTCCGGTGACGCAGCTTTATGCCGTCTGGCAGGCGCTGGATGCAGTGGGGCTTGCGACAGCAAATGAAAGTCTGATCACGGATTTGATCGTCTGCCCCGGTCTCGATTATTGCAATCTCGCCAATGCGCGCTCGATCCCGGTGGGGCAGGCGATCCAGCGCGTGTTCGCCGATCCCGCCTATGAGCGCGAGATCGGGCGGCTGCACATCAATATTTCCGGCTGCATCAATGCCTGCGGGCATCATCATGTCGGCCATATCGGCATTCTCGGCGTCGACCGGAAGGGCGAGGAAGTCTACCAGATCAGCCTTGGCGGGCGGGCCGACGAGAAGGCGGCGATCGGCGAGATTGCGGGCCCGGCGCTCAGCGTTGACGAGGTGCCGGGCGCGGTGAAACGGATCGTCGACGCCTATCTGTCGATCCGTTCGGGACCGGACGAACTTTTCATCGACACGCTGGCCCGCACGGGCGCAGAATCGTTCAGGGGGGCGCTTTATGCCGCTGCTTAAGGAGACCCAGGAAGCGGTCAATCGCTGGACCTATGCGGGCGAAGACGGCGTGGTTGGCGACGGCCCGGTGACCCTGCCCTTGGCGCGCTTCCTGGCTGAGGCGGAAACGCTGGCCGGGCGCAATGCCCCGATTGGTGTGCGTTTGCAGCCGGCGGACGACCCGGAGGCGCTGGTGCCGTATCTGGACCGGATCGGCCTCATCGAGATCAGTTTCCCGCAGTATACGGACGGGCGAGGCTATTCGCAGGCGCAATTGCTGCGCCGGCGGCATCTCTATCGCGGCGAGCTGCGCGCGGTGGGGCATGTGCTGCGCGATCAGATATTCTACATGCACCGTTCAGGCTTCGACGCTTTCGAAACGGCGCGGGCGGGCCTACCTTCCGTCGTGGACGCCCTTGAGGAAGTCCGCGATGCCTACCAGCCCGCCGCCGACGGGAAGGTGCCGGCCTTTCGCCAGCGACACAGGAAGCCTGACCCGATGCCCGACACCGCCACGACCCTGCTGGCCGAAGAATCCATCGAAGGCCGCCGCACGCGCCTGAACGCGGAACTGCGCGATGCGTCGGCTGAGGAGATCCTGCGCGTCGCGATTGATCGCGAATGGGCCGGCGAGATCGCCTATGTGTCGAGTTTCGGCTCTGAAAGCGTCGCTCTGCTGGCGCTGATTGCGGGGGTCGATCCCGGCCTGCCGGTCCTGTTCCTCGACACCGGCATGCATTTTCCGCAGACGCTGGACTATCGCGACGAAGTGATTGCCCGCCTCGGCCTGACGGGCGTGCGCACGATCCGGCCGAGCGAGACCGAGTCGCGCGTGCTGGATCCGAACGGGCAGCTCTGGAAGACGGATACCGATGCCTGCTGCGCCCTGAGAAAGGTGCGGCCGCTCGAGCCGGCGCTGGAGGGGTTCGGCGCCTGGATCAATGGCCGCAAGCGCTTCCATGGCGGCGAACGGCTGAGCCTGCCGGCCGTTGAGTTTTCGAATGGCCGCTACAAGGTGAACCCGCTGGCCGGGTGGACCGGCGAGGATGTGGAAAACTTCATCCGGGAACGGAGCCTGCCGCGGCACCCGCTTGTGGTGCAGGGATACCCGTCCATCGGCTGCTGGCCTTGCACCCGCCCTGCCGAAGACCCGGCCGATCCGCGCTCCGGCCGCTGGGCCGGGCAGGACCGGACCGAATGCGGCCTGCATGTCGACAAGCCGGAGCGCCCGCGCGTCTTCTGAACCGTCTCTCTCTCCGGGCGCTCTTTCACACCCGAGGCCCGGACACGCCCTCTCCCATCATCCCCGGGGGAGGGCGTCTTCTTGTCAGGCACCTCTGTCGAAGGCATGCGCCAACGCAATCGCGCCGGCGGTGGCGACATTGATGCTGTCGAACCCCGCGCTCATGGGAATGCGCACCGGTGTGCAGGCCGCGATGAGTTCGCCGGGAAGGCCGGGGCCTTCGGCGCCGAGCAGGATGGCGAGCCGGTCCGGAATGGTCAGGGAACGGAGTGGCGCGGCGTCCGCGTGGGGTGTCATCGCCCAGACCGTGTAGCCGGCCGCCTTCACCGCCTCCACCATTTCTGCGCCCGTGCCGCCATGCGCGAAGGGCAGGAACAGGCTGGCGCCGGACGAGACGCGAATGGCCTTGCGGTAAAGCGGGTCGCAGCATTGCCCGTCGAGCAGCACGGCGCCCGCACCAAAGGCGGCGGCGTTGCGGAAGCAGGCGCCGACATTGTCATGGTTGGACAGGTCCGAGAGGAGAAGCAGGGGGACTGTCTCCCCCCGCTTGCGGGGGGAGGTGCCCAAAGGGCGGAGGGGGGGAGTGCCGTCAGACAAG
>NZ_JAWKUW010000007.1:0-140915 GCF_041398385.1 Hyphomonas sp. | reverse complement strand
CGGCTTGCCGTCGGCGGCGCGGTCCTCGAGTTCCATCACGAGGGTGACACGGTCGCGGTCGAGGCCGGACAGCACGTCGTCCAGCGGGTGGCCTGAGAAGTAGAAGCCGATGGAACGGAATTCCTCATCGAGGCGCTGCTGGCCGTTCCAGGCCTTGGTCGACGGTAGCGCCGGGCGCAGGGCCGGCTCGGCGTCTCCGAAGAGACCGCCCTGCCCGCCCTGGCGATCCTCCGCGGCGCTCGCAGCCATCTGGGCGAGCATCGGCGCCGACGCGAGCAGCCGGGCGCGATTCTTGTCGAAACCGTCGAACGCGCCGGCCTTCGCGAGGGATTCAAACGCCTTCTTGTTCACATGGCGCGGATCGACCCGTTCTGCGAATTCATAGATGTCGCGGAACTGGCCGTCGCGGGTGCGGATTTCCACCACATGCTTCATGGCTTCGAGGCCGACGCCTTTCAGGGCGCCGAGTGCGTAGACGATCGACCCGTCACGCACGTCGAAATCCGCCGTGGAGGAGTTCACGTCCGCCGCGAGCACCGGGATTTTCAGGCGGCGGGCCTCCTGGAAGAAGGCGGCGAGCTTGTCTGTATTGCCAAGGTCGAGGCTCATCGAGGCGGCGAGGAACTCGACCGGGAAATGGCATTTCAGATAGGCCGTGTGATAGCCGATCAGGGCATAGGCCGCGGCGTGGGACTTGTTGAAGCCGTAGCCCGCGAACTTCTCCATCGTGTCGAAGATCTCGTTGGCGAGCGGCGCCTCCATGCCCTTGTTTGAGGCCGCACCTTCGACGAAGCGCTTACGCTGGGCGATCATCTCTTCCAGCTTTTTCTTACCCATTGCGCGGCGCAGCAGGTCAGCTTCGCCGAGCGAATAGCCGGCGATCTCCTGCGCCATCCGCATCACCTGTTCCTGATAGACCGGGACGCCATAGGTGGCTTCCAGAACCGGCTTCAGGTCAGGATGGGCGTACTGGACCTCTTCAGGATTTTCCTTGCCCTGAACATAGATCGGAATGTTCTCCATCGGGCCGGGGCGATAGAGCGAGATGATGGCGATAACGTCTTCAAGATTGTGCGGTCGCACCTTCTTCAGCGTGTCGCGCATGCCTGCGCCTTCCAGCTGGAACACACCCAGCGTGTCGCCGCTGGCCATCAGGTCATAGGTTTCCTGATCGTCGAGGCTGCGCCATTCCGGGCCGACATCCCGGCCGTCGCGGCGGATGAATTTCAGCGCGCGGTCGATGACGGTCAGGGTTTTCAGGCCGAGGAAGTCGAACTTCACGAGTCCGGCCATCTCGGCATATTTCATGTTGAACTGCGTCGCCGGAAGGTCAGAGCGCGGATCGTTGTAGAGCGGCGCAATCTCGACCAGCGGCCGGTCTGCGATCACCACGCCGGCGGCGTGGGTGCCGGCGTTCCGGTATTTCCCTTCCAGCGCCAGCGCGATTTCGAGGAGTTCGCCGACGCGCTCATCCGCCTCGATTTCCTCTTGGAATTTCGGCTCGTCGTCGATGGCGTCCTGCAGTTTCGGCGGGTTTGCCGGGTTGAAGGGGATCAGTTTTGCCAGCCGGTCGACCTGGCCATAGGGCATCTGCATCACGCGGCCGACATCGCGCACCACAGCCTTTGCCTGCAGCGTGCCGAAGGTGATGATCATGGCGACGGAGTCCGCACCATACTTGTCGCGGACATAGCGGATCACTTCGCCGCGGCGTTCCTGGCAGAAGTCGACGTCGAAGTCAGGCATCGAGACACGTTCCGGGTTCAGGAAGCGCTCGAAGAGAAGGTCGAAGCGGAGCGGATCAAGGTCCGTGATCAGCAGCACCCAGGCGACGAGCGAACCGGCACCGGAACCGCGGCCTGGCCCGACCGGAATGTCGTGCTCCTTGGCCCATTTGATGAAGTCCGAAACGATCAGGAAGTAGCCGGGGAATCCCATCCGTTCGATCACGGATAGTTCGAATTCCAGCCGCTGGAAATACTCTTCGCGCGTTGCGTACAGCTTGTCGGCCGCGGCCAGGCGGCCCTCGAGGCCTTCGGTCGCCTGCTTGCGCAGTTCTTCCGCCTCGGAACGGTCTTCGTTCGAGAAGCTGGGCAGGATCGGTTTGTGCGTTTCCGCCTTCACCGAACAGCGCATGGCGATGACGGCCGTGTTGGCGAGCGCCTCGGGCAAGTCTGCAAACAACATCGCCATTTCGGAGGGCGTCTTGAGGTATTGCTGCGGGCTGACGCGCTTGCGGTCAGGTTGCCCCAGATATTCGCCATTCGAAATGCACATCATGGCGTCGTGCGCCTGTGTATCGTCCGGTTTCAGGAAGCGGGCGTCATGGGTGGCGACGATGGGAAGCTCAAGCTCGTAGGCAAGGTCGAGCAGGCCTTCTTCCGTCGCGCGCTCCTCCGGCGTTCCGTGGCGCGTGATCTCGACATAGCAGCGGCCGGGATAGGCATGCGCCAGCGTTGAGAGCTCCGTGCGGGCGTCCGCCGGACGGCCCTTCAGGAGGTGCTTGGCAATCTCGCCATCGGCACCGCCTGTCAGAAGAATGAGCCCGTCGGTCTCCTCCAACAGGAGCGACTTGGCGAGCTTGGGCACGCCGTCGGCGGCATCGAGATAGGCCCGCGAGGACAGGAACATCAGGCGGCGGTAGCCGGTCTCGTTCTGGGCATAGACCGTTGCGCGCGATGGCTCCGCCCGGTGGCCGGCCTCGACCACGTCGAAACAGCAGGCCATGATCGGCTGGATGCCGGCCTCGGACAGGGTGAGAGAGGTTTCGAGTGCGCCGAACAGGTTGTTGCGGTCGGTGATCGCGGCCGCCGGCATACCGTGCTGGAGACACCACGCCTTCAGATCCTTCGGCGAAATCATGCTTTCCAGCAGCGAATAGCTGGAGCGGACGGCCAGATGGATGAACGGCGACTCAGGCACGGGGGACTTCTCCTCAGGGGAGACTAAACTGCATGGGCGCGCCCTGCCAGACCAGAGCGAGGGGCCCGGTTTTCACAGCTTATTCCCTATTCGCCGACATACGGCACGATCTTGCCGTCCTTCAGCGTGATCACGCGGTCCATATGGGCGGTGAGGGCGTGGTTATGCGTGGCGACGAGGACGGCGGCGCCCTCTTCCCGTGCCATCCGGATGAAGGTGGCGAAGACGCGTTCGGTCGTGGTGGGGTCGAGATTGCCGGTCGGCTCGTCGGCGATGACGAGGCGCGGCGTGTTTGCCAGCGCCCTGGCGATGGCAACGCGTTGCTGTTCGCCGCCCGACATCTGGCCCGGCTGGTGATGGCCGCGCTCAGCGAGACCCATGACCTCCAGCAGTTCATCGGCCTTGGCGCGCGCCTCAGCCTTCTTCACCCCGGCGATCATCAGCGGCATGGCAATATTGTCGGCGGCGTTGAATTCCGGAAGCAGGTGGTGGAACTGGTAGACAAAGCCGATCTTGGTGCGGCGCAGCGCCGTGCGGCCCTTGTCGTCCAGCTTCAGGCAGTCGACACCATCGAGCAGGACGGTGCCTGCCTCTGGCTGTTCCAGCAGGCCGGCCGTGTGCAGGAGGGTCGACTTGCCCGAACCGGACGGGCCGACAAGACCGACGAGTTCGCCGGCTTCGAGCTTCAGGTCCGCGCCGTCCAGCACGTTCAGCTCGCCCGCGGCGGTGCGGTAGACGCGATGGATGCCGGAGAGTTCGAGGACGGACGCGGTCATTATTCGAACCTCAGCGCGCCGACCGGATCCTGGCGGGAGGCCCACCAGGCCGGGATGATGGAAACGCCGGCAGACATCAGCAGGGCATAGAGCCCGGTCGAGAAGACATCCCACCAGTCAAGGATGGCCGGAAGATGCGCGAGGCCATAGGTCTCGGCGTCGAACACCTTGCCGTCTATGAAGAAATTAATGAACGCTTCGACCGCGCCGATGTTCATGACGAAGAGAACGCCGACGGCCATGCCGAGCAATGCGCCGAGTGTGCCGAGCACGGTGCCGACCATCAGGAACACGCGCAGCACTCCGCCCCTTCCGAGGCCCATGGTGCGCAGGATGGCGATGTCGCGGGTCTTGTTCTTCACCAGCATCACAACGCCAACGATGATGTTCAGCGTTGCAATGCCCATGATTACCATGACCAGGAGACGCACCATGGTGCGCTCGACCTTCAGCGCGTTGAAATAGGCGGCGCGCTGGCTCTTCCAGTCGAAGGTGTAGAGGCCGTTTCCGGTGGCGGTTGCGATCGCCTGCATCGCCTCATGCGTCTTGTCGGGATCCTTCAGCCGGATGTCGAGCATCTGGTAGTGGCCCTTTGACTGGAACAGGATCTGCGCCTGCTCCATCGGCATGAAAATATAGGCCATGTCGAGTTCGACGCTGCCGGTCGAGAAGAGATCGCCGACCTTGTAGGTCTTGGAGCGGGGCGTTGCGCCGACGACGCTGGAATTCGACTGCGACGTGATGATCTCGACCTTGTCGCCCGGCCGGACGCCGAGGCCTTCCCGTCCGGCGGCAAGGAACGAGCCCATCATGATGACGTTGCCGCCATTCTTGCCTTCGCCGAACCCGTCGGCGATGGCCGAGGCGCCGCCATCCTTGAGGAACGGCAGGGTCGACAGGTCTTCCTTGCGCAAGGCCCGCACCGCGGCGCCGGTCTTACGTCCGTTCGCGGTGACGAGGACGTACTCCTCGATATAGGGCCGGGCGGAGACGACTTCAGGCAGTGCTTCGATCTGCTTTGCGAGGGCGTCGGCCTCTTCCTCCGTGAACGAATTGACGACGCCGTAGACATGCGGCTGGCCGCCCAGCAGCGCGTCCAGCAGGGTCGCGCGGAAGCCGCTCATGATCGACATGGTGATGATCAGCGCCGCCACGGCAAAGAAGATGCCGACGAAGGAGATGATAGAGATCAGGCTCGCGCCGCCATGCTCGCGCTTGGCCCGCAAGTAACGCCACGCAAGCGTGCGTTCGAGCTTGCCGAAGGGCGCGGCGGCCTGGCTCATGCGGGTGAAACCTTCGCGATGGCCTCGGCCAGCGGCATCTCGGCCTTCTCGCCGGTCTTGCGGTGCTTCACTTCGACGACGCCCTTCTCAAGGCCTTTCGGACCAATGACGATCTGCCAGGGCAGGCCGATCAGGTCCATCCGGGCAAACTTGGCGCCAGCGCGGTCGTCTGTGTCGTCATAGAGCACGTCGACGCCGGCAGCCGAGAATTGTGCGTAGACGTCTTCACACGCAGCATCGCACGCTGCGTCGCCCGCGCGCATGTTGATGATACCGACATGGTAGGGCGCCACCGCTTCCGGCCACACGATGCCGTTCTCGTCATGGCAGGCCTCGATGATGCCGCCGACAAGGCGCGAGACGCCGATGCCGTAGCTGCCCATCTGCACGGGCACCATCTGGCCGTCCGGCCCCTGCACCACGGCATTCATCGGCTTCGAATACTTGGTACCGAAATAGAAGATATGGCCAACCTCAATGCCGCGGGCCGAGACCTTGCGGTCTTCCGGCAGGGCGTTGAAGGCCGCCTCATCGTGCATTTCTTCCGTGGCCGCATAGTACCGCGTGCGCTTTTCCACTTCGGGCGTCAGGTCGCCGTCGAAATCGAGGTCCAGGCCCGGCGCGGGCATGTCCAGCAGTTCCCTGTCGCAGAAGACGGCGCTTTCGCCCGTATCAGCCAGGATGATGAATTCGTGGCTGAGGTCGCCGCCGATGGGGCCGGTATCGGCACGCATCGGAATGGCGGTGAGACCCATCCGGTCAAAGGCGTTCAGGTAGGCGCAGAACATCTTGCGATAGGCCGCGCGCGCGCCCTCTTCCGTCAGGTCGAAGGAATAGGCGTCCTTCATCAGGAATTCGCGGCCGCGCATCACGCCGAAGCGCGGCCGCACCTCGTCCCGGAACTTCCATTGCTGGTGATACAGGTTCAGCGGCAGCTGCTTGTAGCTTTTCACATAGGCGCGGAAGACGTCGGTGATCAGCTCCTCATTGGTCGGGCCGTAGAGCATGTCGCGGTCATGGCGGTCTTTGATGCGCAGCATCTCCTTGCCATAGTCATCATACCGGCCGGATTCCCGCCAGAGGTCTGCCTGCTGCAGCGTCGGCATCAGCAGTTCGATGGCGCCGGCGCGGTTCATCTCCTCGCGCACGACCTGTTCGATTTTCTTCAGGACACGATAGCCCAGCGGCAGCCAGGTGTAGATGCCGGCGCCGTTCTGGCGCACCATGCCGGTGCGCAGCATCAGCTGGTGAGAGACAATCGCCGCATCGGCGGGCGCTTCCTTGGAAACGGGAAGGAAGTATCTGGAAAGCCGCATCGAATCCCCGGGGATCTGGTTGAGAATAGCGGCTCAACTAGCCGCAGGCGCCCCTATTGCGCAAGCAACCGTGGCACGATGATGGCGGCGATGCCCGTGATCACCGCCGCGCCGATGGTGGCCCAGAGGGCCTTCTTCTTAAGCATCGGCTCCTTGGGGGCGGCTTCCTCGGTGCCCTCGATAGTCGAGCCGTCCTCCCACTGGCCACGGACGCCAATGGGAAGCACGGCAAAGAAGCAGATCCACCAGGCGATCGTGAAGACGACCAGCCCGCTCATGAAGCTCATCAGTGATGGCCTTTCGGGCTTTCCATCAGCTCGATCAGGACGCCGTTCGAGTTTTTCGGATGGACGAAGATGATCATCGTGCCATGGGCGCCGATCCGCGGCTTTCCGAGCACCGTGGCGCCACGCTTGCCCATTTCCTCGACGGCCTGGTTGATGTCGTCCACCTCGAAGCAGACATGGTGCTGGCCGCCTTTGGGGTTCTTCTGAATGAAGTTATGGATGGGCGACTGCTCGTTCAGCGGCTCGATCAGCTCGATCTGGCTGTTGGGCAGGTTCACGAAACAGACTTTCACGCCCTGCTCCGGCATGTCGAAGGGCGTGGTGATGTCGGTGGCGCCATAGAGGGTGCGATAGGTCTCGCAGGCTTCTTCCAGGTCCGGCACGGCAACGCCGACATGGTTCAGGGGGCCAATCTTGAATTCGCTCATCTTTTTAGTTCCTCAACACGACAACTTCGATCATCGGGCGGTGACCATAGGCTGTCTCTGCGGCCTTTCGAAGCGCGCGGCCGATGGCCCGTTCGACGGCATCATCGTCCATCCGGTCCTTGCGCTTCATGCCCTGCACTGCAGATTCGGCGGCTTCATCGAGGAATTCAAGGCTTTCGTCTGCAAGACGCCCGTCTCCTTCGGAAAAGCCCTTGATGACAAGGACCGGCCCGTCCAGCACATTGCCATGGTCGTCGATGGAGACGGTGGCGAAAATGATGCCCGACCAGGACAGCTTCCGCCGCTCCTGAATGCCTTGCGCACCTTCCGGCACCAGCTGATTGCCATCGAGGAACAGCCGGCCCGCCGGCACCACATCGACAATCTCCGCAGGGCCCGGCGCCAGCTTCACGAGGCTGCCGTTGCGGGGCGTGACCGCCTCTGGCACCTGGAGGGATTTCGCATAGGCCGCGTGTTCCATGATGTGGCGGCGCTCGCCATGGACCGGCACTGATACCTGTGGGCGCACCCACTGGTACATCCGGCGCAACTCGTCCCGGCAGGGGTGACCCGAGACGTGGATCTTCTGCGGCACCATGCGGGGCGTGATGACCCGCACACCGTTCTCGGCCAGCTGGTTCTGGAGTTCGAAAATGCCCTTCTCATTGCCGGGAATCTGGCGGGACGAGAAGATGACCGTATCGCCCCGGCCCAACGCGACATTCTTGTGGTCGCCGCGGGCGATGCGGGTCAGCGCGGCGCGCGGCTCGCCCTGGCTGCCGGTGCAGAGATAGAGAATGTTCTCCGGCGGGAAATGGCCGGCATCGTTCTCGTGGATGAACTCCATGCGCGGCGGCAGGATGCCCACGGCCTTTGCGGCATCGGTGATGCGCAGCATCGAGCGCCCTACGAGGCAGACGTGGCGGTCGGCCTGCTCGGCCGCCTCCACAATAGACTTCACACGCGCGACATTGGACGCAAACGTTGTCACCGCGACGGCGCCGGTCTGCTCCGCGATCAGATCGATCAGACCCTGACGGACCGTGTCTTCGGAGCCGGACTCGCCCTCCTCGAAGACATTGGTGGAATCGCACACCATGGCGAGGACACCCTCGTCACCAAGTGCGGTGAGGCCTGCAACGTCCGTAGTCGAACCGATCTGCGGATCAGGGTCGATCTTCCAGTCGCCGGTATGGAGGATGAGGCCTGCCGGTGTGCGGATCGCGAGCGCGTTCGGCTCGGGGATCGAATGGGTAAGCGTTACATAGGTGACCTCGAACGGCCCGGCCTGCACCGTGGCGCCGAGCGCGATTGTCTTCAGCCAGCGATCGTCGACGCCACGCTCCTGCATCTTGGAACGCACGAGTTCGGCGGTGAAGGGCGTCGCATAGATCGGCGCCTTGGTCTGGAGGCGCGGATAGATCAGGCCAACCGCGCCGATATGGTCTTCATGGGCATGCGTGAGGAAGACAGCGTCGATCTGCTCGCCGATCAGATAGTCCGGGTCCGCACAGATGAGGTCGATCCCCGGTGTGTCGTCGCCACCGAACGTGACGCCCATGTCGGCGATGATCCAGCGGCGCTCATGCCGCGGGCCATAGCCATAGGCGTTCAGGTTCATCCCGATTTCACCACAGCCCCCCAGCGGCAGGAATACGAGTTCGTCGTCGGTGCGTGCGGTGTCTGCCATCAGTCCTCAGGAGTTCAGCCGGTAGATTTCCAGAAGCCCCCGGATGAGGATGTCCTGGTCATAATAGTCGATCGTCTCGCTGGCGCCTTCAAAGAGCGACGCCACGCCGCCGGTCGCCACGACCTTCATCGGCTTGCCGTATTCAGCCTTGATGCGCCGCACGAGGCCGTCGATGAGGTCTATATAACCCCAGAACACGCCCGATTGCATCGCGCTGACTGTATCCTGCCCGATCACCTGTGCCGGACGCTGGATGGCGATGCGCGGCAGCTGTGCGGCGGCATCGTGCAGCGCTTTGACCGACAGGTTGATACCGGGCGAGATGATGCCGCCCTCAAAGCCGCCATCGGCCGCAACGACATCGAATGTCGTCGCCGTGCCGCTATCGATCACGATGAGGTTGCCTTCATAGGCCTTGTGTGCGCCGAGAGCCGAGACGATCCGGTCCGCGCCGACCTGTTCCGGCCGCTTGATGCGCACCTGGATGCCGGTCTTCAGGTTGGGATCGCCAATGAACATCGGCTCCACATCGAGGTAGCGCCGCGCGAGGTTGCGGAAGTTGAACACCGCCTGCGGCACGACGGTCGAGATGACGCAGCCATTGATCTGGCTGAGGTCAACGCCGTGCATGTCGGCGAGGCGCCAGAGCCAGGCGGCATGATCGTCTGCGGTCTTGGTGGAATCGGTGGCGCTGCGCCACTGGTTCACCCAGTCGTTCCCGTCATGAATGCCGAACACGGTATTCGTATTGCCGACGTCGATGGCAAGCAGCATGGGCTCAGTTACCTCCAACAAGCTGTACGTCGCCTGCCCTTATGGTCTGTTGCGACCCATCGGGCAATCTGAGGATCAGGGCGCCGTCCGGGCCCATGTCTTCAAAGATTCCTTCAACAGGCTCCCCGCCCTGCGACACGCGAACCGTCTGGCCGAGGCCTTCAGCCCGCATCAGCCAGTCACGGCGCACGTCTGCGAAGCCTGCCCGGGCCTGCTCCAGACGGGTCAGGAAATGCAGGCAGAGGACATCGAAGACCGTGGCAGCATCGAATGGCCCCATCGGCGCGAGCGCATGGAGGCTTGCCGTCGGTTGCCCTGTTCCCTCCGGCGCCTCGACAATGTTGATGCCCATGCCGGCAGCGACCCAGAAGTCCCTCCCGTCCTGCCCGGTCTCGATCAGGATGCCGGACAGTTTCGCACCATTCACGCGCACATCGTTCGGCCATTTGAGGCGCACATCCGCGGCTGGCGCGAAGTGGAGGATCGTATCGCTGACCGCGAGCGACGTGGCGAATGGCAGCCGCGCCGCCACGAGGATGCCGCCCGGCTCTCGGAACAGGGCCGTCGCGAAGAGATTTCCCTTCGGCGAAACCCATAGCCGCTGCAGGCGGCCACGTCCGGCAGTCTGCTCGGCCGCCACGATCCAGCAATCGGCGAAGCCACCCTGCTTTGCCCGGCGCCGGGCCTCAGTATTTGTGCTGTCGAGCGTCTCGAAGCGATGGACAGGCCAGGGTCGGCTCAAGCGCCGAGCCCCAATGCCGCCTGATCGGTCCACCAGCCGAGCTGGTAGATGAAGAACATGAACAGGATGCCCGCGATCAGCGCCGAAGCCATGACGACCAGAGTAACGGAGCCGTCGATGGTTTCGAACCGTTCCGTCGGCTCATCGAACCACATGATCTTGATGAGACGCAGGTAGTATCCGAGCGACACAACCGAAGCGACAACCAGGATGATCGTAAGCGGAATGAGGCCCGCTTCGATGCCCGCCTGGAACACGGCCAGCTTGCCGAAGAAGCCACCGAACGGCGGCAGGCCGGATACCGACCAGACGAGGATCGACAGGGCGATGGCCAGCGCCGGACGCTTGCGCATCAGGCCGCCAAGCTCGTTGATGCCCTCCACCATGCCGCCCGGACGACGCATGGCGAGTACGCCTGCAAACAGGCCGAGCGAGGAAATCGCATAGATCGTCATGAAGATCAGCAGCGGGCCTGCGCCGAGCTGCGGACCTGCCGCGACAGCGACAAGCGCGTAGCCGACATTGGCGATTGAGGAATAGCCGAGCAGGCGCTTGATATTGGTCTGCGTCAGCGCACCGAACGACCCGATGATCATGGAAAGGCCGGCAATGATCGCGACGATCAGCTGCCACTGGTCCATCGCCTCGCCGAACACCTGGAACATGATGTTTGCGAAAACCACGATGGAGGCCATCTTCGGCGCCGAAGAGAAGAACGCGCCAACCGGCGTCGGGGCGCCCTCATAAACGTCCGGCGTCCAGACGTGCATTGGTGCGGCCGAAATCTTGAAGGCGAGGCCGACAATCATCAGCACCATGCCGAACATCATCCCGATGGACATGTCGGAGCCCGCAATGCCCTCGAAAGAGGTCGTGCCAGTGAAGCCGTAGACCAGCGAGGCACCATAAAGCAGCATACCGGAGGCCAGCGCACCAAGAACAAAGTACTTCAGGCCCGCTTCGGACGAGCGCGCCGAGTCACGGTGGAACGCTGCCAGCACATAAGACGACAGGCTCAGCGTTTCGACGCCCATATAGAGCGTCATCAGGTCAGCCGCCGACAGGATCATGCCCATGCCGAGCGCAGCGAAGATCGTCAGCAGCGCGTATTCATACCGCGCTGTGCCGTGACGCTTCATGAAGCCTTCGGACATCACGAGGGCGAGGCCACCGATCACGAAAGCGACGATCTTGGCGAAGTTGACGAACGTGTTGGTACGGACGAGCCCGTTGAAGGCTTCGCCGCCGACATAGAACATGGCGGCAATCGCGGCCGCGCCGAACAGGGCCAACGCACCGAACTTGAACGAAATGCCGTTGAAGGCATCCTTCATCAGCGCGCCGAGGAGCACGCCCACGAGACCGGCCGAGACGAGCCAAAGCTCTGGCCCGATTGCATACGTCATGGCTGTGAAGTTGAGCATGGGAGATCAGCCTCCGGCCATCATGGAGAGGATTCGCAATGCGGAGGCCTCTGTCAGATTGAAAATCAGATTGGGCGCAATACCGAACAGGATGGTCAGCAGTGCCAGCGGGACGATGCAGATCAGCTCGATCCAGTTCATATCCTTGATGTCGTTCAGCTCTGGATTGGTGATCTCACCGAACACGGTGCGCCGGTAGAGCGTCAGCATGTAGACGGCCGAGAAGATCACGCCGAGCGCCGCACCGGCCGCTGCCCAGGTCGAGGCCTGGAAGCCGCCGACCATGGTGAGAATTTCGCCGATGAAGCCCGACGTGCCCGGCAGGCCGACATTCGCCATGGTGAACAGCATGAACAGGGTCGCGTAGACCGGCATGCGGTGGACGAGACCGCCATAGGCCGCAATCTCGCGCGTGTGCATCCGGTCATAAACCACACCGACGATCAGGAAGAGTGCGCCGGAGATGAGGCCGTGGCTCAGCATCTGGAAGATGGCGCCCTGAATGCCGATCTCGTTGAACGAGAACACGCCGAGCGTCACGAAGCCCATGTGGGCGACGGACGAATAGGCGATCAGCTTTTTCATGTCGGTCTGACGCCAGGCGACAAGCGAAGTGTAGACGATCGCGGCAACCGCGAGGGCAAACATCCAGGGCTGGAAGAAATGGCTGGCGTCCGGGAACATCGGCAGCGAGAAGCGCAGGAAGCCATAGCCGCCCATCTTCAGCAACACGCCAGCCAGCACGACCGAACCGGCCGTCGGCGCCTGAACGTGCGCATCCGGAAGCCAGGTATGGACCGGCCACATCGGCAGCTTCACCGCGAAGGAAGCCACGAAGGCGAGCCACAGCCAGATCTGCACTTCGGGCGCAAATTTGAACTTCTCGAGCACTTCAAAGTCGGAGCTTCCCGCCGCCACATACATGTAGACGACGGCGACCAGCATCAGCAGCGAGCCGAGCAGCGTGTAGAGGAAGAACTTGAACGCGGCATAGATCTTGTCCTTGCCGCCCCAGATGCCGATGATCAGGAACATCGGGATCAGGCCGGCTTCGAAGAAGATGTAGAACAGGACGAGATCCATCGCCGTGAACACGCCGATCATGAAGGTCTCTAGCACGAGGAAGGCGACGACATATTCGGTGACGCGCGTGTTGATCGAGTTCCAGCTCGCCAACAGGCAGATCGGCGTGAGGAACGTCGTCAGCAGGATCAGCGACATGGAGAGGCCATCGACGCCCAGCTTGTAGGTGATCGACTTGTACCAGGGATATTGCTCGACGAGCTGGTATCCTGAGTGCCCGTAATCGAAGGCGGAGAAGGCCGCGATCGAGGCGATGAAGGTCGCGCCGGAAATCACGAGGCCAGCCAGAAGTGCCGTGCGGCCTGACGTGCTCGCCTCGCTGACCGAGCTGCTGCCCGAGGTCGCTGCGCGCACGAGCATGATGAGCATGGCGCCCACCAGCGGCATGAAGGTCAGCGCCGAAAGAATGGGAAAACCGCCCATCAGTGAACTCCCCCAGCGCGCATCCAGAGAATGCCCCCGAAGACCAGGGCCGCGCCGATGATGACGAATGCATAGTGATAGAGACGGCCGGTATGCATGGCCGACAGGCGACGCGCGGTGACCTGCGAGAGCGCCGCCATGCCGTCTGCGCCGGCCGCATCGATGACCTTCTTGTCAGCCCACCAGAAGAAGTTGCCGAGCAGTGCCGCGCCACGCACCAGCGTCGCGTTGTAGATCTCGTCGAAGTACCACTTGTTGTAGAACAACGAGTGCAGCGGGCCTCCGCTGTCGGCGATCTTCTTGCCGAAGCCGCGATTGAAGAAATAGGTCATCAGCGCAAGGACGAAACCGCCCAGCGTCACGATCAGCGGCGCATAGATGACCCATTCCGGCACTTCATGGCGGGCATGGAGGACATGGTTCTCCGAAGCGCGATAGATGGCGCCGGCCCAGAAGGCTTCGTTCGAGTGATCGACGAAATAGTCGTAGAAATAGAAGCCGGCAAAGATCGCGCCGAGGCTGAGCAGGCCGAGCGGCACCAGCATCACCCAGGGGCTCTCATGCGGTGTGTGGTCATGACCGTGGTCGTCATGGCCGTGCGCATCGTGCGCGGCGTGGCCATGATCGTCATGCCCATGCTCCGCCATCGGGCCATGGAAGGTCATGAAGATCAGGCGCCAGGAATAGAAGCTCGTCAGCGCGGCGGCGATGATGCCGAACCAGAAGGCCATCTGCCCGAAGGTAACATGCTCCAGGCCGCCCGCGAACGCGCTTTCCAGAATGGCGTCTTTCGAGAAGAAGCCCGAGAAGCCGAGCTTCGTGTGCGGCACGCCAAGGCCGATAATGGCGATGGTGCCGATCAGCATGGCAGCATAGGTGAAGGGCATGAACTTCGCCAGGCCGCCCATGTTCCGCATGTCCTGCTCGTGGTGCATGCCATGGATCACCGAACCGGCACCAAGGAACAGCAGCGCCTTGAAGAAGGCGTGCGTGAAGAGGTGGAACATCGCCGCCTCATACGCGCCGACGCCCGCGGCGAAGAACATGTAGCCGAGCTGCGAACAGGTCGAGTAGGCGATCACGCGCTTGATGTCGTTCTGCGCCATGCCGACGGTTGCGGCATAGAGCGCGGTCACGGCGCCGACCACCGTCACCATGCCGGCGGCCACGACGGTGTATTCATAAAGTGGCGAGAGAAGGCAGACGAGGTACACGCCTGCGGTCACCATGGTCGCGGCGTGGATCAGGGCGGAAACAGGTGTCGGGCCTTCCATGGCGTCCGGCAGCCAGACGTGCAGGAAGAACTGGGCCGATTTGCCCATCGCGCCGATGAACAGCAGCACGCCGATAACTTCGAGTGCCCAGACATTGTGGCCGAGGAAGGCCATCTTCAGTTCGCGCACCGGCCCCGGCTCAGCGAACGCGATCGGATGCACCACGGCATTCTCGCGCAACGCTTCCATGAAGGGCGCAAACTCGACCGTGCGGAACACGCAGAACACCGCCATGATACCGAGCGCGAGACCGAAGTCGCCGACCCGGTTCGTCACGAAGGCCTTGATCGAGGCATCGTTCGGCGCCTTGTTCTGGTACCAGAAGCCGATCAGCAGGTAGGATGCGAGGCCCACGCCTTCCCAGCCGAAGAAGAGCTGGATGAAATTGTCCGCCGTCACCAGCATCAGCATCGCAAAGGTGAAGAGCGACAGGTAGGAGAAGAAGCGCGCCTTGTGCGGCTCCTCGCTCATGTAGCCCCAGGAATAGAGGTGTACGAGGCCGGAAACGCCGGTGATCACCGCCATCATCACGATGGAGAGCGCATCGACACGCACGGCCCAGTTCGCCTGGAACTCGCCGATATTGATCCACGGCATCAGGGTGATGATGTGCTGCGTGATGGCCGCGCCATGCTCGGCGCCATGCGCCGCTTCCTCGCCATGCCCGCCGACACCGGCGGCATACATGAACAGCTGGTAGAGCGAGAGCGCACCAGCAGTGAGAACCACACCCGTGGTCGCCGCCATGACGACCCGGTCGCCGATCCATTTATGGACGAGACCCGTAAGCGCCACGAAGCCGGGCACAAGCACGATAAAGAGAAGAAGTGCGTCTGAAAGCATTGTCCGCCTAGCCCTTCATCAGGTCGACATTCTCAACCGAGATGTCGCCGCGGTTGCGGAAATAGACGACAAGGATCGCAAGGCCGACGGCCGCCTCAGCAGCGGCAACGGTCAGGACCAGCATGGCGAAGACCTGTCCGGCGATATTGCCGTTGAACACCGAGAAGGCCACCAGGTTCAGGTTCACCGACAGCAGGATCAGCTCGATCGCCATCAGGATGACGATGATGTTCTTCCGGTTCACGAAAATGCCCACCACCCCGATCGTGAACAGGGCGGCCGACACCGCGAGATAATGGGAAAGTCCGAGTTCCATGAGTATCAGATCCCCTGCCCGGGCTTCGGGTCTTTCAGTTCATAGGCATCGCTGCGACGGCGCGAGGTCTGCCGCGCGATGTTCTGGCGCTTGACGACCGGGTTGTGGCGCAGCGTGAGCACGATGGCGCCGATCATGGCGACGAGCAGGATGATGCCCGCCATCTGGAACAGCAGCAGATAGTCCGTGTACATGACCTGGCCGATGGCCTCGGCATTGGTGTCGGCGCCAGGCGCGGCGTCGAACGCTTCAGGGCGCGAGTGCACCCCCATGACGGAAGCAAGCACAATCTCCGCCGCAAAGACGACCCCCACCAGCATGGCGAACGGCCAGTAACGCAGCGTGCCCTGGCGCAGTTCGACGAAATCCACGTCCAGCATCATCACGACAAACAGGAACAGCACTGCAACGGCGCCGACATAGACGACCACCAGAAGCATTGCGAGGAATTCCGCGCCGATCAGGACGAGCAGGCCCGCCGCCGAGAAGAAGGCCGTAATCAGCCACAACACGGAATGAACCGGGTTACGCGCAAGTATGACCATCAGCGCGGACAGGACCGTCACCGCCGAGATCAAGTAAAATGCGTAGAGTGCCACAGCCCTCTGACCCCTCTTGTGTTTGGGGCGCGATTTGCGCGCCCCGGTTAAGCTTCAGCGGCGCGCCCTAGCGATAAGGTGCGTCCAGTTCCAGATTCTTGGCGATCAGCCGTTCCCAGCGGTCGCCATTCGCGAGCAGGCGGTCCTTGTCGTAGAACAACTCTTCCCGCGTCTCGGTCGCAAATTCGAAGTTCGGCCCCTCGACGATGGCGTCCACCGGGCAGGCTTCCTGGCAGAAGCCGCAATAGATGCACTTCACCATGTCGATGTCGTAACGCGTGGTACGGCGGGCGCCGTCCGCGCGCGGTTCGGCCTCGATGGTGATGGCCTGCGCCGGGCAGATCGCCTCGCACAGCTTGCACGCAATGCAACGTTCCTCGCCGGACGGATACCGGCGCAGCGCATGCTCGCCGCGGAAGCGGGGCGACAGCGGGTTCTTCTCGAAAGGATAGTTCACCGTCGCTTTGCGACGGAACATTTCCCGCGTCGCCACGGCCAGCGCACCGAGAAAATCGGTCAGCAGCGCACCGCGGATGGTCTGTGCGAGGCTCATGCCTGAACTCCCGTGTAAGCGACATATCCGGCCACAATGAGCACGGCGACGAGCGAGGTCGGCAGAAAGATCTTCCAGCCAAGGCGCATCAGCTGGTCATACCGGTACCGGGGCACGATCGCCTTCACCATGGCGAACAGGAAGAAGAAGACGAAAATCTTGAACATGAACCAGAACAGGCCCGCGAGGCTGACCAGCAGCGGAGGCAGTTGGCTCACCGTGTCCTCGCCCAGCGCAATCGGACCGTGCCAGCCGCCGAAGAAGAGAATGGTCATCATCGCGCACATAAGGACGATGTTCAGGTATTCGCCGAGCATGAAGAGCAAATACGGCGTGGAGCCGTATTCCACCTGGTAACCCGCGACGAGTTCGGATTCCGCTTCCGGCAGGTCGAACGGAGGACGGTTCGTTTCCGCGAGCGCCGACACGAAGAAGATCACGAACATCGGCAGCATCACGACGATCAGCGGGAAGTTCTGGAAGCTGAACACGTGCCAGTTCCAGAAGCCGCCTTCCTGGTTGTTCACGATGTCGGCGAGGTTCATCGAGCCGACGAGCAGGATCACCGTCACGATCACGAAACCGATGGACACCTCATAGGACACCATCTGCGCCGCCGAGCGGAGTGCGCCGAGGAAGGGGTATTTCGAGTTCGACGCCCAGCCGCCCATGATGATGCCATAGACACCCAGCGAGCTGATCGCGAACAGATAAAGCACGCCGACATTGAGGTTCGAGACAACCCAGGTCGACCCGCTCTCGGTGCCCGGCGCAACCGGGATCGCCGCCCAGGCCGCGAAGGCCAGCGTACAGGTCAGGATCGGCGCAAACAGGAAGACAAACTTGTTGGCGCCCGCCGGGATGACAATTTCCTTGATCAAGAATTTGCCGAAGTCCGCGAAGGACTGCAGCAGGCCGAACGGACCGACCACGTTCGGGCCCTTCCGCATCATCACGCCGGCCCAGACCTTGCGGTCGAGCAGCAGCAGGAAGGCGATGGAAATGAGCAGGACCAGCGTGAACAGGAGGATCTGTCCGAGGACCAGGAGCGGCCCCCACAACTGCCCGAGAGACTCGACGTAATTGCTCATGGCGCCCGCCCTACTCCGCTGCCACTGGTGTGTCCAGCGCTGTCGCCAGCGCTGAACATTCGGCCATCGTCTTCGATGCGCGCGCAATCGGATTGGTCAGATAGAAGTCCCCGATGACCCGCCCGAACGGCGCTGAAGAGAGGCTTCCGGCGGCTTCCGGCACGGCCTTGAGGGCGTCCGCACCGGCGGCACCCGGCGCATAGCCGATGCCCGCAAACACCGGATTGGCTCGCAGCGTGTCGCGCAGCGCATCCACGGAGTCATAGGGAAGCTTCTTGACCATCACATCCGACAGGGCGCGGAAGACTGCCCAGCCTTCGCGGGCCTCGCCCTTGGGCTGCACCGCGCGGGAGGTCACCTGGACCCGGCCCTCGGTGTTCACGAAGGTCGCGCTCATTTCCGTGTAGGCCGCTGCCGGCAGGATAATGTCTGCGCGCGAGGCACCGGCATCGCCGTGAGAGCCGACATAGACGACGGTCGCGCTGCCCAGCTTCGACAAGTCGGCCTCATCGGCGCCCAGAAGGAAGACAGTCTCGACCGCGCCGCTCAGGATGCCCGCCGTATCCCGTCCGCCTTCGCCGGGCACAAAGCCCGCGTCGAGCGCACCGACCCGGCCAGCCGCATTGTGCAGCACGCCGAAACCCGCCCAGCCATCAGCAACGGCACCGGCCTCGTTCGCGAGCTTCAGGGCGGCGGACAGGACAGCTGCACCATCCTCCCGGCAGAGCGCGCCCTCACCGACCACGACCATCGGACGCTTGGCGCCCTTCAGGAAGTCGGCTGCGGCGGCGCTCGCAATGGCGTCGGCACCCGTCCCAAGATGGGTATATTCGTAAGTCAGGTCGGCGGCCTCGCCGATGACGGCGACTTTCAGGTTCGACCACAGCCAGGTCTTGCGGATACGCGCGTTCCAGACCGCGGCTTCAACGCGCGGATTGGTGCCGATCAGCAGCAGCGCATCAGCCTCTTCCACGCCAGCCAGCGTCGGGTTGAGGATGTAACGCTCGCGCACACCATCTGCGCCGTACTGCGCACCAGCCGGACGGCAATCCGTGTTCTGAACGCCCATCGCGCGGAACAGGTCCAGCGCGGCCTTCGCCTGCTCCACCTCGATCAGGTCGCCGGCGACGGCGCCGATCTTGTCGGCGGGCCTGGTCAGCGCCGCCTTCACGGCGCCGAAGGCTTCCGCCCAGCTTGCCGGGCGCAGTTTGCCGTTTTCGCGGATGTAAGGCTTGTCGAGGCGCTGGCGGGCAAGGCCATCCCACACGAAGCGGGATTTGTCCGACAGCCATTCCTCGTTAATTTCCTCGTTCACTTCCGGCATGATGCGCATCACGCCATCGCCCTTGGCGTCGACGCGGATCGAGGCGCCCATGGCGTCCATCACGTCGATGGAGGAGGTCTTGCGCAGTTCCCAGGGGCGCGCATTGAAGGCATAGGGCTTCGAGGTCAGCGCACCGACCGGGCAAAGGTCGATCACGTTACCGGAAAGCTCAGACGTCAGACTTTTCTCGAGATAGGTGGTGATCTCGGCGCTCTCGCCGCGCGAAATCATGCCGATCTCTTCCACGCCCGCAACTTCCGCGATGAAGCGGACGCAGCGCGTGCACTGGATGCAGCGGGTCATGATCGTCTTGACCAGCGGGCCCATATTCTTGTCTTCGACGGCGCGCTTGTTCTCTTCATAGCGGCTGCCGGCGCGGCCATAAGCAACGGCCTGGTCCTGCAGGTCGCATTCGCCGCCCTGGTCGCAGATCGGGCAATCGAGCGGGTGGTTGATGAGCAGGAACTCCATCACCCCGTTGCGGGCCTTCTCGACATACGGGCCTTTGGTGCGCACGTTCGGCGCAGACCCGTCACGGTTCGGGCGCATATCGCCGACGAGCTGAGCGCAGGACGCAATCGGCTTCGGTGCGCCTTCCCATTCGACAAGGCACATGCGGCAATTGCCGGCCACCGACAGGCGCTCATGATAGCAGAAGCGCGGAATCTCGGCGCCGGCCTCCTCGCACGCCTGCATCAGCGTGTAGGATTTCGGAACCTCGACCTCTTTACCGTCGACATTGAGTTTGAAGGTGTCGCTCATTGTTCTTCACCTGCGGTGTTTGTGTCCGCGTGATCGATGCGCGCGAAGACCGCATCAACGAATTTCGGGGAATACTCGCCGGAAAGGGCTGTGCGGTCGGCCGACCGGAGATAGTCGGCAAGGACAAACACCATGTCCTCACAGATGTTCATCACCGTCGCATCGGCTCCGACGTCACCCGTTAGAACACCGCCACAACGCTCTTCAAGCAGGTCAAGCTTCGCGGACATATCGCCGGACATCACGTCGCTGACGAACTGCGTTCGTTTGGCTTTCTGGCTGGCATTGACCGCGTTGACGATCGCAAAGCCAGCCGCGATCACCGCGACAATGCCACCGATCCGCGCGATGCGCTTCGACCGCTCCGGGTTTTTGTGCGCCTCTGCCATTGCCCTACTCCGCCGCCACGACTGCGCCCTGCACCATGGCGCGCGGCAGTCTGTACTGATTGATGCGGTCTTCGATCTCGTGCCGGAAGTGGCGGATGAGGCCCTGGATCGGCCAGGCCGCCGCGTCGCCGAGGGCGCAGATCGTGTGGCCTTCCACCTGCTTGGTCACGTCGAGCAGCGTGTCGATCTCGTCATGGTCGGCTTCGCCCTTCGCCATGCGCTCCATCACGCGCCACATCCAGCCGGTGCCTTCACGGCACGGCGTGCACTGGCCGCAGGATTCATGCTTGTAGAAGTAAGCGAGGCGCGCAATCGCCCGGATCAGGTCCGTGTCCTTGTCCATCACGATCACGGCTGCCGTGCCGAGGCCGGACTTCAGGTCGCGCAGGGTGTCGAAGTCCATATAGGCGTCCATGATCTGCTCGGCCGGCACCATCGGCACCGACGATCCGCCCGGGATCACGGCCTTCAGGTTTTCCCAGCCGCCACGGATGCCGCCGCAATGCGTATCGATCAGATCACGGAAGGTGATCGACATCTCCTCTTCCACATTGCACGGCTTGTTCACATGGCCGGAGATGCAGAACAGCTTGGTGCCGGAATTGTTCGGGCGGCCAAAGCCGGCGAACCATTCCGCGCCGCGCCGCAGGATCGTGCCGGCGACGGCGATGGATTCCACGTTGTTCACGGTCGTCGGGCAACCATAGAGGCCGGCATTGGCCGGGAATGGCGGCTTCAGGCGCGGCTGGCCCTTCTTGCCTTCGAGGCTTTCCAGCAGCGCCGTTTCCTCACCGCAGATATAGGCGCCGGCGCCGTGGTGGACGTAGAGATCGAAGTCCCAGCCGTTCACATTGTTCTTGCCGATCAGCTTTGCCTCATAGGCTTCCTTGACGGCCTTTTCGAGCGCGTGGCGCTCATTGATGTATTCGCCGCGGATGTAGACATAGCATTTGTGCGCCCGCATCGCGCGCGACGCAATCATGCAGCCTTCGATCAGAAGGTGCGGATCATGGCGCATGATTTCGCGGTCCTTGCACGTGCCGGGCTCCGACTCGTCGGCGTTCACGACGAGGTAATGCGGACGGTCGCGCACTTCCTTCGGCATGAAAGTCCACTTCAGGCCCGTCGGGAAGCCGGCGCCGCCACGGCCGCGCAGGCCGGAGGCTTTCATCTGGTCACAGATCCAGTCCGGGCCCTGATCCAGGATTTCCTTGGTCAGGTGCCATGCACCGCGCTTCTTCGCCGCGTCGAGTTCGGGCGAATGAAGACCATAGAGGTTGGTGAAGATGCGATCCTTGTCCTGCAACATGGCCTAGTCCTCATCATCCTGGCTGGAGGGCACGTCGCCCGCATCCACGCGCTTCGAAAATTCCGTTTCGCCGCCACCGGCCAGCAGTTTCGCCTGCGCGATCCAGTCTTCCCGCTCGATACGGCCGGGGAAGCTCAGGAAGTCTTCCACCCAGTCGACGTTCGCCGGGGTCCATTCTGCAATCTGCTTGAAGGTGAAGATGCCGAGTTCGTTCAGCGCGTCCTCGTTCTTCGGGCCGATGCCCTTGATCCGCTTCAGGTCGTCATGCGCCGCCGGGTCGATCGTGACCAAGGGCGGGCGCTCGCCTTCTGCGGCCTTTTCTTCTTCTGCTGCCTTGGCGCCGCTCGCGATCGTCTGCTTGATAGCCGCCAGCGGATCCGCAGCGACAGGCGCAGGCTCCTCCACAGCCGGAACCGGCAGGTTTGGCAGCACACGGATGGCATTGCGGCTGCCATCGAACAGGGCCGCGTCCGTCAGCGTGGTCGCGCCGCCCTCGGGCGCGCTGTTGACGCGGTCGATCTGAGGGCCGGGCGCTGCTTCGACACCATTCTTCAGCTTGCCGAGGATCTGGGACAGGCTCTCAGGCGTCAGGTCTTCATAATAGTCGTCATTGATCTGCACCATCGGCGCGTTCACGCAGGCGCCGAGGCATTCCACCTCTTCCCACGACAGGCGGCCATCATCGGTCACATACATGATGTCACCGATTTCCTTCTTGCAGACCTCTTTCAGCTTGTCGGCACCGCGCAGCTGGCACGGCGTCGTGCCGCACAGCTGGACGTGATACTTCCCGACCGGCTGGAGGCGGAACATGGTGTAGAAGGTCGCGACTTCATAAACGCGGATGTATGGCATCTCCAGGCGGTCAGCCACTTCCCGCATCGCCGGTTCGGACAGCCAGCCATTATTGTCCTTCTGGGCCAGCCACAGCATCGGGATCACAGCGGAACGCTGCTTCTCCGCCGGATACTTCGCCCGCCAGAACGCGATCTTCTCTTCGGTTTCCGGCTTGAAGGCGAACGAGTCGCCCCCGGCCTCGAGATCAAAACGGCGCAGTGCCACTATTCGACCCTTCCTGAAAAATACGTGTCAATCTTGTCTGCCCACAGACGGAGCACAGCCTTGGAACGAGGCGCAGTCACGGCGGTCGTCATCTCAGACGCCTCCCCGCGCAAAATCGACCCGCACGATCTTGCCATCCCGGATCGTATAGATCGCAGCAACCTCAAAACGGTCCCCGCCCGGCCCGCGCTCCACCTGTTCATGGTCGATCACGGTCGAGCCGAGATCAATCCGGTTGACCAGCTTCGCGCGGTTCTTCGGGAATTCGTAAAACAGGTCTTCATGCCGCTTGCGGATAGCCTCGATCCCCGACTGGGTGACGTCTCCGTTCAGCCCACCCAGCACCGCGTCCTCGGCATAGCAGTCGAGGAACGCAGCGATGTTCTGCTGATTGTAGGCATCCAGCTGGCGCTGGATGAGTTCGGAAGACTGGCTCACCGGTCGATCTCCCCGAACACGATGTCGAGCGAGCCGAGAATGGCCGATACGTCTGCCAGCATGTGCCCGACGGACAGGTGGTCCATCGCCTGCAGGTGCGGATAGCCGGGTGCCCGGATCTTGGCGCGATAGGGCCGGTTCGTGCCGTCGGAAACAAGGTAGACACCGAATTCGCCCTTCGGCGCCTCGATCGCCGCATAGCACTCACCTTCCGGCACGTGGAAGCCTTCCGTGTACAGCTTGAAGTGATGGATCAGCGCTTCCATCGAATTCTTCATCTCGCCACGGCGGGGCGGCGAGACTTTCGATTGCGGCGCGAGCACCGGCCCCGGCCCTTCCTTGTTCAGGAGGTCGATGCACTGGAGCATGATCTTCACCGACTCGCGCATCTCTTCCATGCGGCAGACATAGCGGTCGTAATTGTCACCATTGCGCCCGACCGGAATCCTGAAGTCGAGTTCGTTGTAGCATTCATAAGGCTGGGCGCGGCGCAGGTCCCAGGCAAAGCCCGAGCCGCGCACCATGACGCCGGAGAAGCCCCAGTCCATGATCGTCTTCTCGTCGACGATGCCGATATCAACATTGCGCTGCTTGAAGATGCGGTTCTCGGTGACCAGCGTCTCGACATCGTCAAGCTTGCCGGGAAACTGCTCGCACCATTCGGCGAGATCGTCGATCAGCGCCTGCGGCAGATCCTGATGGACGCCGCCGGGACGGAAATAGGCCGCGTGCATGCGGCTGCCGGACGCGCGCTCATAGAACACGCAGAGCTTCTCGCGTTCTTCAAAGCACCAGGTGATCGGCGTCAGCGCGCCGACGTCCAGCACCTGAGAGCCGATGTTCAGGAGGTGCGACATGATCCGGCCAAGCTCGGAATACAGCACACGGATCAGGCTGCCCCGGCGCGGCACGTCGATGCCCACCAGCTTTTCAATCGCGAGGAACCAGGCATGTTCCTGGTTCATCGGCGCACAGTAATCCAGCCGGTCGAAATACGGCATGCCCTGCAGGTAGGTCTTGTACTCCAGCAGCTTCTCGGTGCCGCGATGCAAGAGGCCGATATGCGGGTCGACGCGCGTGACGATCTCGCCGTCGAGATCGAGGATCATGCGCAGCACGCCATGCGCGGCCGGGTGCTGGGGCCCGAAGTTCAGCGTGAACTTGCGGTCGTCCATATCGGAGATGTGAGCGGTGTCGGCCATTGTCTTACGACTCCGTCGCTTTCTCGTCGCCGGGGATCTGGGCGGTCATGCCTTCCCAGGGCGAGAGGAAATCGAAATTGCGGTATTCCTGAACCAGCTCCACCGGCTCGTACACGACGCGCTTTTCAAGATCGTCGTAGCGCACCTGATAGTGCCCGGTGAGCGGGAAGTCCTTGCGCAGCGGGTGCCCCTCGAAACCATAATCGGTGAGGATGCGGCGCAGGTCGGGGTGGTCGGCAAACTGGATGCCGTACATGTCGAAGGCTTCGCGCTCGAACCAGTTGGCGGCCGGCCAGACGGCTGTCGCGCTCGGCACGGCCGTCGCCTCATCGGTCGCAACGCGGATGCGGACGCGATGGTTCATGCGCATCGACAGGAGGTGATAGACCACTTCAAATCGCTCGCTGCGATCCGGATAGTCCACGCCGCAGATGTCGATAAAGGTTTCGAAATTGCACTGCGGGTCTTCGCGCAGGAACCGCAGCAGGTTCACGATGTGGTCGCGTTCCGCCAGCACGGTCAGCTCGCCGGCCTTCACATGCCAGGATTTCACGGCATCCGGCCGCGCGGCCGCAATGTGCTCGCCGAGATCCTTCAGGGCGTCGATAGCGTCTTGGTCAAGCATGTCTGTCCCCTACCGCTCGAGCGAGCTTTCACGGCGGATCTTCTTCTGCAGCTGCAGGAAGCCGTAAACGAGCGCCTCAGCCGTCGGCGGGCAGCCCGGAATATAGATGTCGACCGGAACGATCCGGTCGCAGCCGCGCACGACGCTGTAGCTGTAATGGTAATAGCCGCCGCCATTGGCGCAGCTGCCCATTGAGATCACATAGCGCGGCTCCGGCATCTGGTCGTAGACCTTGCGCATGGCCGGGGCCATCTTGTTGGTCAGCGTGCCGGCGACGATCATCACGTCCGACTGGCGCGGCGACCCGCGCGGGGCCATGCCGAAGCGCTCGAGGTCGTAGCGCGGGTTACCTGCGTGCATCATCTCGACGGCGCAGCAGGCCAGGCCGAACGTCATCCACATCAGCGAGCCGGTGCGGGCCCATGCGATCAGGTCATCAGCCGCCGCGGTGAAATAGCCCTTGTCGGCCAGCTGGTCGGAGAGCCCCGTATAGAAGGGATCGTCCTGCCCCGGCTTGAAGCCGCCTTCAACGCCCGAACGGGCGCCGCCATAGGCATATGTCTTGTAGTCGTCCGCCATTATTGCCACTCCAGCGCGCCGCGGCGCCACTCATAGATGAAGCCGATGGTCAGGACGCCCAGGAAAACCACCATGGACCAGAAGCCCAGGAGGCCGATCTTGCCGAGCGTGATGGCCCAGGGGAACAGGAAGGCGACTTCCAGGTCGAAGATGATGAAGAGGATGGCGACGAGGTAGAACCGCACATCGAACTTCATGCGGGCGTCGTCGAAGGCGTTGAAGCCGCACTCATAGGCCGAATTCTTCTCCGGATCCGGCTTCGAGGGGGCCAGAAGCGCCGATCCAACGACGAAAAGGCCCGAAATGATCGCGCCCAGCACCAGAAAGATGATGACCGGAAGGTAGTCCAGAGCGAGCCGCTCGATGTCCGACATGGTGAAAAGCCTCCTCGCCGTGCTGGCGCCGGATTAGGACGGTTTTGCCCGCTGCGCAACACATCCGCGCCACATTAACATCAGAGCTGGTGCAACCCGGTCCCGTGGCGAGCAAATCTGCTGCAATCTGTGGCTCCCGGCCGCACGGCGCCCCTGTCAAAGGCAGGTTTGCCTCGCTGCCAACCCGCGCTTAAAATCAGGTCCAGACGCCACAGAGCGGCCAAGGGAGGCATTCATGAGCGACGCGCCACGGCCCATCCGGCAGGTCGTTATCGTTGGCGGCGGCACGGCAGGATGGATGTCGGCCGCCGCCCTCGCCAATGCCCTCGGCCCTGCTGCAATCATTACCCTCGTCGAATCCGACCAGATCGGCACCATCGGGGTCGGCGAAGCAACGATTCCGCCGATCCGGATGTTCAACCAGTCGCTCGGAATCGACGAAAACACCTTTGTCCGTGAGACCTTCGGCACCTTCAAACTCGGCATCCAGTTCGTCGACTGGCGGCGCAAGGGTGAGGCCTATTTCCATCCGTTTGGCCAATATGGCGCCGATTTCGATGCGGTGCCGCTTCACCAGTACTGGCTGCATGCCCGCCAGAACGGCGATAAGAGCGACATTGCGGACCACTGCATGGCCTGGGTCGCGGCCAGCATGGGCAAGTTCGACCAGCCGATTCCGGACCGGCGCCGGGTCCAGTCCACCTTCGACTACGCCTACCATTTCGACGCGACCGCTTATGCCGCTTTCCTGAGGCGCTATGCCGAGGCGCGCGGCGTGAAACGGGTCGAGGGAAAGGTCAATCACGTCGCGGTCAAAGGTGAGTCGGGTTTCATCGAGTCGGTGCATCTGGAAGACGGTCAGACCATCAAAGGCGAGTTCTTCGTCGACTGTTCCGGTTTCCGGGGGCTCCTGATCGAGCAGGCGCTGCGCACCGGTTACGAAGACTGGTCCCACTGGCTACCGGCGAACAGCGCCGTCGCGGCGCCCTGCGAGGCACCGGAAGACCCGATTCCCTACACCCGCGCCACCGCCCGAGAGGCCGGCTGGCAGTGGCGGATCCCGCTCCAGCACCGCATCGGCAACGGCTACGTCTTCTGTAATGACTACATCAGTGACGACGACGCGACCGAAACCCTGATGGCCAACCTGCCCGGTAAGGCCACCGCCGAACCACGCATCCTCCGCTTCACCACCGGGCGCCGGCGCAAGTTCTGGAACGCCAACTGCGTCGCCATCGGCCTTGCGGCAGGCTTCATGGAGCCGCTCGAATCGACCTCCATCCACCTCATCCAGTCCGGCATCACCCGCCTGCTTGCCCTCTTCCCGGATACGTCCTGCGACCAGGGCGCGCAGGACGAGTTCAACCGGATCACAATGCTCGAATATGAGCGCATCCGCGACTTCCTCATCCTGCACTATTGCGCCACCGAGCGGGACGACGCCCCGCTCTGGAATTATGTGCGGACCATGCCGATCCCGGACTCGCTCAGGTACAAGATCGACCAGTTCCGCTCCTATGGCCGGATCGTCGCCAGCGACTTCGAACTCTTCCAGAACCCGAGCTGGCTCGCTGTCTATCTGGGCCAGGGCGTCGATCCGGAGCGGTGCACGCCGCTCGCTGCGGCCCGCGCCTCCGCCGTCCGGTCGACCGAAAAGCTCGCCGGCCTGCGTCAGGTGATACGCGAAGCGGCAAACGTGATGCCGACGCACCAGCAATATATCGACAGATTCTGTTCCGCACGGTCACCCGTATGACACCAAACCGTCTGCCCGATCCCACACCTGTTGCCGAATATGAAGGCGTGACGGCCGAGCGGTTCTGGAACGAAATCCAGCCGAAGGGTGAACCTGCCCTCCTCAAGGGCCTCGGCCGCGACTGGCCGGTCGTGCGCGAAGGCCTGAAGGGCGCAGAGGCGATGCGCACCTATCTCGGCGCCTTCAGCCTTGAAAAACCGTTGGAAATGTTCATAGCTCCACCGGACGTCAAAGGCCGGTTCTTCTATTCCGACGACCTCAAAGGCTTCAATTTCGAGCGCAAGGCGGCAACCGTCCGCCAGGTGCTCGACCTTGTGGTTGCCCACCTCGAAGACACGGACGGCCCCTCCTTCTACGCCGGCGCCGTCAACATCCCCCACCACATCCCCGCCTTCGCACAAGACCAGATCGCCCCATTTCTCCCCGCCGGGATGGACCATCTCTCATCAGTCTGGATCGGAACGCGCACCCGCATCGCGCCGCATTGGGATCTCGCCCAGAACATCGCCATCTGTGGCGCGGGCCGGCGACGCTTCACCTTCTTCCCGATCCAGCAGATGCCGAACCTCTATATCGGCCCGCTCGACTTCACCCTCGCCGGCCAGCCCTGCAGCCTCGTTGATCTTTCCGCGCCGGATCTCGAGCGCTTCCCGAAATATGCCGAAGCGGCAAAGCATGCGCAGGTCGCCGATCTTGAGCCGGGCGACGCGGTCTACGTTCCCAGCCTCTGGGTCCACCAGGTCGAATCCTTCGAGCCGCTCGGACTGTTGGTGAACTACTGGTGGCGCGACGGGCCGGAATGGCTGATTACGCCGACGCTGACCCTTATGCACGCACTCCTGTCGCTGCGCGACATGCCGGCCTGCGAGCGGGAGCAATGGCGGACGCTGTTCAACCACTACATCTTCGACGCCGACGACGAGTCGCTCGCACACATGCCGGAAGACGCCCGCGGCGTGCTGGGCAAAAAATCGCCGGAGCAGCTACAAGCCCTGCGCCGCCTTCTCGCCAGCCGGCTTGGCGGCTGAAACGAAAAAAGCCCTCGCCGTCGCGAGGGCTTTTCCAATTTGAAGCTGTCGCGAATCAGCGCGGCGAAACGCCGAGCGACTCAACCGTGCTGACGGTCAGGTAGCCCACCGGCAGGCCATTCGCCCGCTGGTATTCTTCCATCGCGCGCAGCGTGGCCGGGCCAAACGCGCCGTCCACCGGCAAGGTGTATCCCTTGGCGCTGAGAGCCTGCTGCACTTCGCTGATCTTTGCCGGCGAAGCGTTCGTGTCGCACAGCACTTCGCGCCATTCGAGCCCGCCGCCACCGGTTACAACGCGCTTCTCAACCGTCTTGTACGTTGCCGGAATGACGATCGTCTCTTCACGAGCCGCCGAAACCAGTTTCTGAACCGTGATGGTGTCATAGACCGCCGGGACCGTCTCCTCGACCACCTGCGCCGGCGTCTTCACAACCTCACGTGTCACCGTCTTGTAAGTCGCCGGGATCACCTTGGTTTCGGTGCGCTCCGGCGTCTTGATCCGGGTCCGCGTAACTGTGTCATACTGTGCCGGCACTTCGACCCGGCACAGGAGTTCACCTGTCGCGACGCCGCCTGTGCCATCCGATGTCGCGGAGCGGCCGTAGAGCCCTGCGCCCGGCTTCCAGGTCGTATAGGCCGGACGAACGAGCACCTGCTCTGTGTATGTTTCGTATTCAGCCGGAATGACGACCGTTTCCGTCCGCTCCGGCGACTCGATCACTTGCTCGGTAACGGTCTCATATTCAGCCGGAATGACGTTGTAGCGAACCGACGCCTCTTTCACGAGCACCTGTTCGGTGACGGTTTCGTAGGACGCCGGAATCACCTTGATTTCAGAGGCTTCCGGCCGGTCTACGACCTGTTCGGTCTGAATTTCCGTGGATTCCGGAATCAGGACGCGCGCAAAGCACGAGCCCGCATCAGCATCAGGCGGGTAGTCCGCCGATCCCTGTGCGAAGGCCATGCCGGCAAGCGCTGTTGATGCCACTGATAGTGCCAGAAGTTTTTTCATGACTATTCCCCTTTGAGCATGATCCGGCACACACCGGACCGTCCGATATTTCCGCCTCCCTGCGGCCCCAGCGGCAACAGGAGAGCGCAAACCGCCCCACCTGGACGGTGCCGGGCAACATTAGACCACCGCCAGCCATTCGGCTAGATTTATGGTTAATTCTCAGCAGGATGGGCCTGCCGGACACCCTGAGCGCCCGCCATTTCGTGCAGCATCGCTTACAGGTGCAGATGGGCCCGCGACGCAGTGTCCGGGGGGTGGAAAATCATACGGTTCAGCGTATTAGGGGCCCAGCAAGACAGGAGCGAGCACATGATCCCGCGCTATACCCGGCCCGAAATGGCTGCCATCTGGACGCCCGACTCCCGCTTTGGCATCTGGCTGGAGATTGAAACCCTCGCCGCCGAAGCAATGGAAGAGATGGGCCTCGTCCCGTCGGGTGTGACAGCGGCTGTGCGCGAGCGCGCGAAGTTCGACGCGGACCGGATCGACGAGATCGAACGGGAAGTGAAGCACGATGTCATCGCGTTCCTCACCAATGTTGCCGAACATGTCGGCGACGAAGCCCGCTTCCTGCACCTCGGCATGACGTCGTCCGACGTGCTCGACACCTGCCTCAATGTCCAGCTCGTTCGGGCGGCCGACCTTCTGCTCACCGGCATCGACCGGGTTCTGGCGGCACTCGAAAAGCGTGCCTTCGAACACAAGCTGACCCCGACCATCGGGCGCAGCCACGGCATCCATGCCGAGCCGACTACGTTCGGCATCAAGCTGGCGACATTCCACGCCGAATTCCATCGGGCCCGCCAGCGGCTGGAACTGGCGCGCGAAGAGGTTGCCACCTGCGCCATTTCCGGTGCGATCGGCACGTTTGCCAACATCGATCCAAGAGTCGAAGCGCATGTCGCGCAAAAGCTTGGCCTGCGTGTCGAGCCCGTCTCGACACAGGTCATCCCGCGCGACCGGCACGCCATGTATTTTGCCGTCCTCGGCGTCATCGCATCTTCGGTTGAGCGCCTGGCAACTGAAGTTCGCCATCTTCAGCGCACGGAAGTCCTCGAAGCGGAAGAGTATTTCTCTGCCGGCCAGAAGGGCTCGTCCGCGATGCCCCACAAGCGCAATCCGGTCCTGACGGAAAACCTCACGGGCCTAGCCCGGCTTGTGCGTTCTGCAGTGACGCCGGCCATGGAAAACGTTGCCCTGTGGCACGAGCGGGACATTTCGCACTCTTCCGTCGAGCGCGGCATCGGTCCCGACGCGACCGTGCATCTCGATTTTGCACTTCACCGTCTGGCGGGCGTTGTCGAAAACCTTGTCGTCTATCCCGACCGGATGCTGAAGACGCTGAACTCCATGGGCGGCCTGCACAATTCCCAACGTGTGCTGCTCGCCCTCGTCGAGGCCGGCACCAGCCGCGAAGAGGCCTATCGCATGGTCCAGCGCAATGCGATGAAGACGTGGGGCGGCGAAGGCCCGCTCCTCGACCTCCTGCAGCTGGACAAGGACGTGATGGCCAAACTGTCGAAAGACCAGCTCGAAGCGCTGTTCGACCTCGACTACCACTTCAAGCACGTGGACACGATCTTCACGCGCGTCTTCGGCCGCGCCTGACCTTACATCGCCATCCCGGCCGGCATGGCGCAGGTCTGCGCGATGAACTCCTGATGTGAGGGCAACACCTCCACTGCACGGTCCACGATGGTCCGGACATTGGTCAGAAATTCCACCAGCTGGTCATCACTGATCAGGTCAGCCATGGCATTGTGCCCTGAGGGCATCAGCCCCTGCCCAACCATCACCTGGAGCCAGCTTGCTTCCTTGAACAGGTCTTCCTGGTCCCGGAATATGCGGCCGTGCTGAGCAAACAGCTCCATCCGCTCACGGAGCGACTCCGGAACCGGCATCGTCCGGACATAGTTCCAGAACTCCGTGTCGTCACGCCGCGTCAATTTGTAGTGCAGGATCAGGAAGTCTCGTATCCGCTCGAATTCATAGCCGACCTGGCGATTGTATTCGGCAATATCGGCGTCCACGACACCGCGCTGCGGGAAGAGGTTGATCAGGCGATTCACATTCGACTGCACGAGGTGGATCGACGTCGATTCCAGCGGCTCCATGAACCCGCTTGCAAGGCCCAGCGAAACGCAATTCTTCTTCCAGAACTCCCGGCGGCGCCCCGTCGTGAATCTCAGGAGGCGCAGCTGCCCGAGCGCGTCCCCATCAAGGTTCTGCACCAACTCATCCGCTGCCGCCTGCTCATCCAGGTAGGCGCTGCTGAACACATGCCCGTTGCCCGTCCGGTGCTGCAACGGGATGCGCCATTGCCAGCCCGCCCCGCGCGCAATGGATTTGGTGTAGGGCACGAGCGGCGCCGTGCTCTTGCAAGCAACGGCCCATGCCCGGTCCACCGGCAGACAGTGCGACCAGTCGATATAATCTGACCCCAGCGCATCGCCGATCAGCATGCCCCGGAACCCGGAGCAATCGATAAACAGGTCGCCCGCCACTTCCCGTCCGTCCGACAATTTCACGGCACGGATGAACCCGGTCTCCCCATCGAGCAGAACCTCGCCGATCAACCCTTCCGTGCGCCTGACGCCCCGCGCCTCGGAATATTCCCGCAGCAAGACCGCATAGAGCCCCGCATCAAAGTGGAAGGCATACGCAAGACCCGCCATCGGCGTATTGCCCACACGCTCCATGCGCGCAAACCTGCCGGCATAGGCGGCCCGGTCATGCAGCGAAAAATCCCAGAGGCCAGCGGTTCCGCCCGCCTGCACATGCCTCAGCCAGTAATGGTGGAAGTGCACCCCGGCGAGGTTGATCCCGGCTTCGCCAAACGTGTGCAGATAGCGCTCGCCTTGCGCGCCCCAGTTGCTGAACTCGATCCCGAGCTTGAATGTGCCCGCCGTCCGGGCGACAAACTCGTTCTCGTCGATGCCCAGCGTCGCATTCAGCAGGCGGATCTGCGGGATCGTCGCCTCGCCGACGCCAACCGTCCCGATCTGGTCCGACTCGACCAGCTCAATCTCGATCAGCGGACCGAGCACTTTCACAAGGGCGGCCGCGGCAACCCATCCCGCAGTGCCGCCGCCCACGATGACGACTTTTCGAACCGGTCTGTCCTGCACGTCTGCACCTCCTCTCCTGAAACTAATTCGCCCCCGCCGGATTTTCCAGCGGGGGCGAAAATCAGTCTGACTTGCAGAGCTTAGAACTTGTAGTTCAGGCCCAGCAGGTAGGTCGTGCCGTAGCGCTGGTAATCCTTCACCTGGCGCTCGTCATTGTTGAGGTAGGTCACGAACTCTTCATCCGTCAGGTTGTTCGCCTGAAGCTGGATCGAGAGTCCCTCAAGCGCGGTACCATCCTGGAAGGAATAGCCGATCTGCGCATCGACGACGCTGTCGCCCTTGATGTTACGCAACTCGCGGCCCGCGCCGAAGCCGGTGACTTCACCCAGGAAGTCGCTCCGGAAACGGTTGGACACGCGGGCTTCGAAGCCGGCCCATTCATAGTAGAGCGTGACGTTGCCGACCTGCTCCGAAAGACCTTCGATCGCAATCGGCTGGGTCTCGTCATCCGGTGTCACCTCAGACTCGGTGAACGAGATCGACGCGAACACGCCGAAGCCACCGAGTGGCCCGTCGATGAACATGTCGGCCGGGATCGAGGTCGCAAATTCAAGACCGCGTAGCGAACCATTATGGAAGTTCGCCGGGCCGCTGACGGTACCCAATTCGACATTCGGGATCGATTCGACACCGGCCGGCAGCGTCAGGTAGGGCAAGACAGACGAATAATCGATGATAGCCGAGCTGCTCGGATCAACGAAAGTATCGAACCCTTTCCAAAAGGCCGCCGCCGACACATAGCCCGATCCGCCGCCGAAGTACTTCTCAAACGAAAGATCAATGCCGTTAGCGATATACGGCCGTAGACGCGGGTTACCGCCACCGCCGTTCAGAACGATGGTGCTGGAGTCTCTCGGGTCAACCGAACCACCATTGGCGAGCAGGCGCGCAGCAACGGTTGTATCGACGCCTGGCGCACCACCGCTGGCCGCGATCTGGTCAAGGCGAGCGCGTGCCAGAGTGCGGGATGCGGCAAAGCGCAAGAAGGTGCTATCCGCGATCTCCATGCTGAGGTTCAGGCTCGGCAGGACTTCGGAATACTTCGCACCATCGGTAATGATTGCGCCCGGAGCTGCACCCGTTGCCGGGCCTGTCGAAGATTGGTCAGTCTCGACATACTGAACGCCAACATTACCGCGTACCGGAACACCGTCTATTGCAGTGTCGATGTTCGCCATCGCGTAAATCGTCAGGACATCTTCGTTGACTTGCCAGGCCTTGCGCAGGACGTCGGCGTTCTGGCCGTTAGAGTCTTGCACCAGAAGACCCGAATTCAGCATCCGGAACGGGTCGAAGCTAAGCTGGGCCGGAATACCGATGAACGCAAGCGACGTCGGAGCGAGCAGATACTCGTCCGGGATCAGAGCGAAGTTATCGGTTCCCGGATTAGCAAGTCGAACAAATGCCTCTTGCGAAACCTTGGACTTCTCGCGCTCGGTGTAGTTCGCGCCAAACTCGACGCTGCTGATGAGGTCGGAATCGAAGTTCCGCGTCATGCTCAGGCGAAGCGCGTGCAGCTCATCGTCCGTTTTCGGACGTTTGATGTAGCCAATCTGGCCCCAACCCTGCGGATCGGTCAGGCCGAAGAGCGTAGCGTCGGTGTAGTCGAGTTGCGGACCAAACACATACGCTCCGTCGCCGGTACGCAGGAATGCCAGCGAATCGGAAGCGCCTGTGCCAAAACCGCTACCGGTACCAGCATAAATTTCGAGGTCGACATCATCACGCTTCACGCTCGACATGGAGAGGTCGCCCTCGAAGGTCCATTTGTCGTTGAAGTCGTACTGGACGTTCCAGCCCGCAGAAAGCACATCGGCATCGCGGCCGCGGTAGTCGTTGCGGATCACACCCTGGACATTGTCGAAAATACCGGCCGTCACGAAGCCATTGTCGGTTTCATAACCAGGCCGGAGGCTCGAACCGCTCCAGGCGAGCGGGATTTCGATGCCGCGCAGGTTGCCCGCATCCTTGAAGTTCGACTGCATCACGTCGATTGAGGTGCGGAAAGCGGCCGTCGGCTCGTACTGCAAAGTGCCCGCAAAGGCCGTGCGTTCCAGATCGCGGGATTCGACATACGGCTTTGCGCCGCCAATGATCAGGTCATTGTTTGCGCCGGTCGTCGGGTACCCCCAGGAGTCCCAGCGCTCAGCCTGCGTCGGCGAGGACTGGTCTGCAAAGGCAAGCATGATGCCCAGCGTTTCGTTCGCGAACTGGTCGATATAGGTACCGGTGAAACGGTAGCCATTGTCATCGGAGTCCGGGTTCAGGGCGCCGATGTCGGCATATTCATAACGCGCCGAAACCGATATTGTGCGCTCGCCATGGTCCAGCGGCCGTACGGTGCGCAAGTCAGCCGTACCGGCGAGCCCCTGCCCCATCAGCGCCGCATCCGGCGACTTATAGACGAGCACCTGGCTCAGCAGTTCGGAAGGATACTGGTCGAATTCGACGCCGCGGTTGTCGCCGGCAGTCACCTGCTCGCGACCGTTCAGGAGGGCGGTGGTGAAGTCCGGGCCAAGACCGCGGACCGAGATCACCTGGGCGCGGCCGCGAAGGCGCTGCGCGGTCAGGCCCGGCAGGCGGGCGAGCGATTCGGCGATCGAGTTGTCCGGCAGCTTGCCGATGTCTTCCGCGGAAATGGCTTCCACGATCGATGTCGAAGTCCGCTTGGTGGCGATCGAGTTGGCGATCGACTGACGGAAGCCGCTGACGATAACCGTATCGAGACGGCCCTCTGCATCTTCGTCGTCCGCTGCAACATCGTCTGCAGTAACCGCCGGAACTGCCTGCACCTCTTCTGCTTCCTGAGCATAAGCGGTGCCCGCGCCGACAAACAGCATTGCCAGCCCGGTTGCGGCGCTGGTCATAAGACGAGCGCGAGTGAGTTTGAAATTGATGTCCATTGAAGCCTCCCTACGCCGGTGAACGGAGTCCCGCTCCCGGTTTAAGGAAAGTCATCGCAACAAAATGCAAACAATGCAAGATTGCTGTAAATGTTTTCTGAGGACATGTGGCAATCCGAACACGGCGCCACATTCTATGTATTGTTTTTTATAAGATTTTTATAACATTCCGCGGTGTAAATCAGTGGGCCAGATGATTGTAACTCCAGAAAATTGCTTTGCAACTTTTACATAATACTTTTCATACTTTTGCGAGTCGCAGGGCGTCACGGGCCTTCACGCTGATATTCGCCCAATTACCGTGCAGCACATCCTCACCGGTCGCGATCCACGAGCCGCCCACCGCCAGAACATTGGGCAGCGCCAGGTAATCGCCCGCGTCTTTCGCGCCGATCCCGCCGGTCGGCATGAATCTCAGGTGCGGCAGCGGACCTGCAAACGCCTTGAGCGCGGGAACCCCGCCGGCAATCGAGGCGGGGAACAGCTTGAGCAGGTCGAAGCCCTCCTCATGACGCGCCATGGCTTCGCTCGGCGTCACCACGCCGGGGATCATCAGCCGTCGGTTATCGCCGAGCGCGCTCAGCAATCCGGGGCTCATCCCCGGCGACACGAGAAAGTCCGCTCCGGCATCCAGAGAGCCTTTCACGTCAGCGGCGTTGAGCACCGTCCCTGCCCCCACCTGCAATCCGGGCGCGGCGGTCTTCATGGCTTCGATCACGGCGAGTCCCGCCGGCGTGCGCAGGGTCACTTCCGCAATCGTCAGGCCGCCATCCTCAAGCGCTTTGGCAAGTGGCGCGGCATGCGCCACCTCCTCGACCACCAGGACCGGAACGATGGGCGCTGCCTTTGCGGCCTCCACCAGACGGGAAAGCGGGAATGTCACGCGCGTAACTCCTGTTCATAAAAGGCGGCGGCGCCGATCAGCGGCGCCTCCGGGTCATGCATCAGATCGACCGGACAATTGGCCAAGTAATGGCTCATCGGCCCCCGCTGGTGGAACCGGTCAGCAGCTTCCGGCATGCGCAGGTAATCCGCGATCCGCTCGCTGACGCCGCCCGCCAGCACCACGCCGCCCAGCGCCCCATTTGCGAGGGCAAGATCGCCCACCGCGCCCATCACCACGCAGGCACGCATCAGGATCAGCTGGTGGAACATGTCGTCACCGGCGTCGGCAAGGCGCCGCATTTCCTGCGGGCTGGTCTCGACCAGTTCCCGCCCGAACACTTCGCAGAAGGCGGCATGCACCGGCTCCAGCCCCATGCCGGAGGCGACCAGTTCATTCGACACATAGCCGAATTTCCGCATCAGAATGCTCGCCACCTGAAACTCAAGATCCGTCCGCGGAGCAAATGCCATGTGCCCGCCTTCGCCGTTTAGAACGCGCCAACCGCCACCGCGCGCAAGGCACAGCGTCGCCACGCCAAACCCCGTCCCCGGCCCCGCGACAAGCACCGGCGAGCTCTCAACCGCCTCACCCGGCAGGATACTCTCAAACGCCGAGGCTTCATGCTCCGGCACAGACCGCGCCATGGCGGTAAAATCATTGATCAGCCGCACATCGGCGAAATCGAAACGCTCGCACAGCTCGCTTTCCGACACGCGCCATTGCCGGTTGGTCAGCAGCACTTCGCCATTGCGCACCGGACCGGCCATCGCAAAACAGGCGCGGCGCACATTCGTGCCGGACCGCTCCAGATAGGCTGCCAGCGCGTCACTGAAGGTCGTGAAATCATCGCCGGCCAGCTTGTCGAAGCCGTCCGCCACGATCCGGCCATTCTCGCGCCGGGCCAGCGCAAAGCGGACATTGGTTCCGCCGACGTCCCCGACCAGGATGCCCGCCTCCATTTAAGCGTCCTCCTGGTGGAGGAAGGAAAACTGGCTGGCGCCGGTATCCGCCGCGCCGCTGACCTGGCGGAAATAAGAGAACATCTCGCGCCCGACGCCGGCGGCCGGCTCGTTCGGACGAAACTCCGCCGGTTCGCGCGCCGCAAACTCCGCCGGGTCGACCTTGATGTCGAGTTGCCCGGTCGTTGCATTGAACAGGATCACGTCGCCATCGCGCACGCGCGCCAGAGGCCCGCCACGCGCCGCTTCGGGGCTCACATGGATGGCGGACGGCACCTTGCCGCTCGCGCCCGACATGCGCCCGTCCGTCACCAGCGCCACCTTGAAGCCCCTGTCCTGCAATACAGCAAGCGGCGGCGTCAGGCTGTGCAATTCCGGCATTCCGTTGGCGGACGGTCCCTGAAAGCGAACCACGGCGATAAAGTCCTTGTTGAGTTGTCCCGCCTCGAACGCCGCCTTCAGCGCGTCCTGCGAGTCGAACACGATAGCCGGTGCCTCGATCACATGTTTGTCTTTCGCAATAGCCGACACCTTGCTGACACCGCGCCCAAGAGGCCCACTCATCAGGCGCAGGCCGCCATCGGCCGAAAACGGATCGCTTGCCGGGCGGATCACATCGAGGTCTCCGCTCTCCGCCGGTGCCTCCCGCCAGGCCAGCTTGCCATTGTCGAAATAGGGCTCTCGGGAATAGCTGGAGATCGGCCCGGAAACGCCCTGCGCATCGCCATGCAGCAGGCCGGCATTCACCAGTTCCCGAATGACAAAGCCCATACCGCCCGCAGCGTGGAAGTGATTCACGTCTGCCGAGCCGTTCGGATAGACGCGCATCAGCAACGGCACGATCGCGCTGATCGCCGCAAAGTCTTCCAGCGTAATGATGATGCCGGCTGCGGCGGCCATGGCTGGCAGGTGCAGCGCATGATTGGTCGAGCCACCGGTCGCCATCAGGCCGACAATGCCGTTCACGATCGAGCGCTCGTCGATCATCTCACCCGCCGGCAGGTATTCATTGCCCTGCGCGTGGATCGCTGCGGCGCGGTGCGTCGCCGCCCGGGTCAACGCATCGCGCAGCGGCGTGCCCGGATTGACGAAGGCCGCGCCCGGAAGATGGAAGCCCATGACTTCCATCAGCATCTGGTTCGAATTGGCCGTCCCATAGAACGTGCAGGTACCCTGCGCGTGGTAGCTTTCCGATTCCGCCTTCAGCAGTGCATCCCGGCCCACCTTGCCTTCCAGGAAGGCCTGCCGCACACGGAGCTTCTCAGGATTGGAAAGCCCGGACGGCATCGGCCCGGCCGGCACGAAAACGGACGGGATCCAGCCAAACCGCAGCGCCGCAATCACAAGCCCCGGCACGATCTTGTCGCACACGCCCAGGTGCAGCGCCGCATCGAACACGTCATGGCTGAGCCCGATCGCCGACGCCATGGCGATCACATCGCGGGAGAACAGCGAGAGCTCCATGCCCTCCTGGCCTTGCGTCACGCCATCGCACATGGCCGGCACGCCGCCCGCCACCTGCGCAATCGCATTCACTTCGCGCGCGGCAGACCGGATGATCTCCGGATAATGCTCGAACGGCGCATGCGCCGACAGCATGTCATTATAGGATGTGATCACCCCGATATTGGGCCAGCCTGCGCCCAGCAGCTGAGCCTTCTCGATCACGGCGCACCCGGCCGAGGCATGCGCCAGGTTCGCATCGGACATGCGCTGTCGCGCAAATCCCTTCGGCCGGCGGGACCGGATCAATTCAAGGTATTCTGCCCGCGTGTCGGCGGACCGCTTGCGGATCCGCTCAGTAACTTCAGCGATGGTCGGATGTATCTGTGTCATCTCAAGGTGCCCATATGACCGTCAGACGCGGCCCCAGTTTGTCGATGGCATACCGAACCGGCATGTCCATCGGATCGGCGGATTTCGCCTGTTCGTAGACGTCAAGCTTGTCATTTCCGAAGAGCAGCATCAACGCCACCTGCGCCGAGGCAACGGCCGGGCCGGTCAGCGTCATTCGCTGGGTGTTGATGCCCGCCACCGGGCACCCCCGCGCATCGATGGCCGCGACGGTTTCAATGCCCACAGGGTTCAGCGCATTCGCAAGCCCCCCGGCGCCGGGGAACCAGCTTGCGGTATGGCCGTCATTGCCCATGCCGAGCAGGATAACATCTAATGGGGCGCAATGCGGCGCATAAGCTGCATTTCGTTCGGCGACGGCTTCTTCCGGCAATTCATGCAATGTCCGCATCGGGATGAAACCCGCCGCGCCGGCATGTTTCGTCAGCAGGCGCGAGCGCACCAGCCGCTCGTTCGAGGACGTGTCTTCCGGCGAAACCCAGCGCTCATCCACCAGGCCAACCGTCACGCGCTCCCAGCCGAACTCCGTTGCTGCAAGAAGGTCGAACAGCGGGCCCGGCGTCGATCCGCCCGATACGCAGAAACTCGCCCGGCCCTTTTCTTCCAACGCGGTTTTCAGCCCGGCCAGAACAACCTCCGCGGCGACGGACGTTGCCTCCTCGCGGGTCTCAAAGCGGCGAATGTCACCAGCCATCGGCTTAGTGCCCTTCCCACCAGGCACGGCCATCGCGATCCAGCAGCATCGCGGCCGCCAGCGGCCCGTCACTTCCGGCCGGGTAAGGCTCTGGCGCCTCGCCCGCCTGCTCCCAGGCCTCGATCAGATTGTCGACCCAGGTCCAGGCCGCCTCGACTTCGTCCTTGCGCATGAACAGCGAAAGATTGCCGCGCACCACATCCATCAGGAGCCGTTCATAGGCATCCGGATAGCGGACCGTGAAGCTTTCGGCGTAGGAAAGGTTCAGCGGCAGCGACTTCACGCGCAGGCCGCCCGGCCCCGGCTCCTTGATCTGGACGAACAGGCGCACGCCTTCGTCCGGCTGCAGGCGGATGACCAGCCGGTTCGACATGTCATTGCCCTCTCCGAACAGGGAGTGCGGGGCCTTCTTGAACTGGACGACAATATCTGAATGGCGGTGCGACATGCGCTTGCCGGTGCGCAGGTAAAACGGCACGCCGGCCCAGCGCCAGTTGTCGATGCTAGCCTTGATGGCAACAAAGGTCTCGGTGTTGCTTTTCGCCTCGCCCGACAGCTCCTCGGCATAGCCGCGAACAGGCTCCCCGCCCTTCACGCCCGCGCGGTACTGCCCCCGCACGGTCAGCTTCTTCGACGTGTCCGCATGGATCGGCACCAGCGAGCGCAGCACCTTGATCTTCTCCGTACGGACATCGTCATCGTCCAGCTGGTTCGGCGGCTCCATCGCCGTCAGGCAGAGGAGCTGCAGCATATGGTTCTGCACCATGTCCCGCAGCGCACCGGACTTGTCATAGTAGTCCGCGCGTCCCTCAAGGCCGAGGTCTTCCGCCACGGTGAGCTGCACATGGTCGATATAGTTCCGGTTCCACAGCGGCTCGAACAGCATGTTGCCGAAGCGCAGGACCATCAGGTTCTGCACCGTCTCTTTTCCGAGGTAATGGTCGATACGGTAAACCTGTCGCTCGGAATAAACCGCGCCGACGCCGTCATTGATCGCGCGGGCCGAGTCGAGATCCTTGCCGATCGGCTTTTCCAGCACGACGCGCGTGTTGCCTTCCGACAGGCCCGCCCGGCCGAGCGCTTCGCAGATGCTGACATAAAGGCTCGGCGCGGTCGCCAGGTAGAACACGCAGGGACGCGCCGGGTCTTCGGTCAGCTTGGATTTGAGGCCCGCCCAGTCTGCATCTTCGGCGGTTGCATCGATCGCCACGTAATGGATGAGCTTCTCGAACCGCTTCCATTCCTTGTCGTTCCAGTTGTCGCCGGTCGCCTTTTCGCAGGCTTCCCGCGCCATGGCGCGATAGGATTTGTCATCCAGGTCCGATCGCGCGGTGCCGACAATGGCGCTGGTTTCCGGAATCTGGCCGTCCAGCCAACGATGGAACAGGGCCGGCAACAGCTTCCTGCGAGAGAGGTCTCCGGTGCCGCCGAATATCACGATATCGAACGGCTCGACTGGAATGAACTTGGCCATATTGCGCGCTCCCTGTACGCGGCTTTTAGAATCAGAACCCATGACTAGGCTAGGACTTTTCCGGTCCGTGCAATTTTTGTGGCGCGATTCATGAGGTGGAGTCCACTTAGTTCCTTGATTTTTAAATCTACTTTTTGCGTTCGCAAAAGTTGCAGTAAACGCGTCAGAAATCTTTGCAACTTTTTACAAGCCCGCTATACTTCCCTCTAGACTTTGACGCAAAACTTGTGACAACGTTGTAAATAACTCATCTACCCGGAGCCGACGAGTCATGTCCAGCAGAACCCGTTTGGAAGACCTTGCGCAGATTGCCGGCGTGTCCATCGCGACCGTCTCACGCGCGCTGAACAACAGCCCGGCCGTCAATGACGAAACCAAACGCCGTGTCTGGAAGATCGCCCGGGAGCAAAACTACAATTTCCGTCCGTCCATGCCGGCGCTCCTTTCGGGAGCCGCGGCGACGATCGCGGTCGTCATCCCCACCCCGCTCGGCCGCCAGACCCAGGTGTCGGACCCCTTCTTCCAGGAACTCATCGGCGGCATCGGCGAAGCGGCCCGCGACTCCGGCTGCGACGTCCTCATCTCCCACCTCGCGCCCAAGAGCCAGGACGACCTCGCCTCCCTGATGACCGCCAACCGCGCCGATGGCGTTATCTTCCTCGGCCAGAGCTTCCTGCACGAGCGCTTCAACCGCCTCGCCGAGACGGAAAGCCGCTTCATTGTCTGGGGTGCCGAGCTGCCGGGCCAGAAATACTGCTCCATCGGCTCCGACAATGTCCGCGGCGGCGCCCGCGCCACCTCGCACATGCTGAACCTCGGCCGCCGCCGCATCGCCTTCCTCGGCGACACCGACGCGCCCGAAGTGCTGCAGCGCTATGAAGGCTATGTCGACGCCCACCGCCGCGCCGGCCTTACCATCGACCCCGAACTCACCGTGCCGGCAAACTTCGAAGTCGAATCCGCCGAAGCCGCCCTCGGCATGCTGCTCGACCGCGGCATCGCGTTCGACGGCGTCTTCGCCGCATCGGACCTCATCGCCCTCGGCGCGATCCGCAGCATGCTTCGAACAGGCGTCTCGGTGCCGGGCGACGTCTCGGTTGTCGGCTATGACAACCTCCAGCTCGCCGCCTATTCACACCCGTCGCTGACCACGATCTCTCAGGACATGGCCAAGGCCGGCCGCATCATGGTGTCAAAGCTGCTCGCATCCGGCGAGACGGGCATCATGCGTTCCGAGCGCCTGCCGACCGAGCTGATCGTGCGCGAATCCTGCGGCCTCGCCTGATCCGTCAGTCGCGCGTGACCAGCACCGAATAAGGCGGCACGCTCCGTCCGCCGACATCGTCGCCCCAGCCCGAAGCGATCAGCACGTCACGGCCCGGTGCAACACCCGCCGGCAGCGCCACCTCTTCGCATCCAAGGTTGAAGATGCAGGTCACCGTTTCCTGCGGGTGCGTCCGGCGCATCACGAACAGGTCGCCCGCCGTTTCCGGAATCTCCACATCGCCCCAGCGCAATGCAGGCGACGCTTCGCGCACATCCATGAACCGCCGCGTGAAATTCAGGACCGAGCCCGGATCCCGTTCCTGCTCGGCCGCGGACGCCGCCTCATGGTCAGCGCCCAGCGGCAGCCAGGGCTTCGATTCCGAGAAGCCAGCATAGGTGTTCCCGCGCGACCAGGCCATCGGTGTGCGGGCGCCATCGCGGCCGAGGGTCAGCGGCCAGTTGGCAATCGCCTCCGGATCCTGCAGGTCTTCAAATCCGACCTCAACCTGCGTCAGGCCAAGCTCTTCGCCCTGGTACAGGATCGGATTGCCGCGCAGTGACAACAGCAGCGCATTGGTCAGCTTTGCAAAACGCGGCCGGTCGGCCCCGTGATACCAACGGCTGACACAGCGCGGCGCATCATGGTTCGAGAAGGCCCAGGACGGCCAGCCTTCATTGACCGGTCCCGACCAGTTCGACAGCGACGCGCGCACCCGTTCCGCCGTCAGTTCCGGCGCATAAAGGAAATCGAAGCTGTAAGCCGAATTAAGCCGCAGGCCTTCCTTCGTATAGGCGCGCATTTCCGGCAGCGGGTCCGGCCCGCCAATCTCGGCCACCGTGAACACCGCGCCATAGGAATCCGTCAGGCGCCGGATCTTTTCAAGGAAGTGAACGATGTCCGGATGCGATTGGTTATACGTATGATGTTGCAGGTCGAACGGCCGTGTAATCGTCCGCCCGGCAGGATCCCAGGGCGGATTGTCCCTGAACTCAGGATCGTGCATCGAGAAATTGATCGCATCGAGGCGGAAGCCGTCAACGCCGCGGTCCAGCCAGAATCGCGCGGCATCCAGCAGGGCCTGCTGCACATCCGGATTGTGCACGTTCAGCTGCGGCTGGCTCGGCAGGAAATTATGCATGTAATACTGCTGGCGCCGAGCATCCCAGGTCCAGGCCGCACCACCGAACACCGCCTGCCAGTTGGTCGGCGGCGTGCCGTCGGGCTTTGCATCCTTCCAGACATACCAGTCCGCCTTCGGACCATTCCGGCTGCTGCGCGACTCCATGAACCAGGCATGCTGGTCGGACGTGTGCGCATAGACCTGGTCGATGATGACCTTCAGGCCGCGCGCATGGGCCGCTTCCAGCAGGCGGTCGAAATCCTGCAGCGTCCCGAAGATCGGATCGACGTCGCAATAATCGGCCACGTCATAGCCGAAATCGTCCATCGGCGACTTGAAGAAGGGCGAGATCCAGATACCGGCGACGCCCAGAGACGCGATGTAATCCATCCGCTCGGTGATGCCCGGCAGGTCGCCGATGCCGTCGCCATTCGTATCCTGGTAAGACCGCGGATAGATCTGGTAGATCACCGCACTTCGCCACCAGGGATGATCGTCCGCTGCGCCGGGCGCTTCTTTCAGTTGCATGCCACTATCCATGAATTGTCAGTGCTCCCAATCGGAGGAGCGGCAGATGGTCCAACCCAGCGGCTCCATGGAAAGCGAAACAACACCGGTCGCTGCCGCCGTCGTGGGGCAGCGACCGGCGATCGCCTCGAACGAGGCAGAACGGGGATCGACGGCCACATTCACGCGGCGCGGCTCGTTACGGGTGTTGAAGGCGACGAGATACTCGCCGCGCGCGCCATCGAGACGTGAAAAGGCCATCACGCCGCCATCCAGTTCCGTCAGGCGCATAACCTGCTCGCCCCGGCGCAACGCTTCGTTTGCACCGCGGATTTCCGCCATGTGCGCAATCGCCCGGTAAATCGGATGGGACGTGTCGAAATTCGAGTCCGCGGTGGTCGCATCGGTTCCGATCAGGTCATTGTCATTATAGATCGCGACCTGGCTCGGCATCATGTCTTCGCGGGCGTTCTGGTCGCCGCCGGCATCCGGCACAAAGCCCTGCTCGTCGCCGTAATAGATCACCGGCGTGCCGCGCGAAAACATCAGGATCGCATTGGAGAGATTGACCCGCTTGAGCAGTTCCTCGTCGCTCATGTCCGGGTGCGCCGCCCTCAGGAAACCTGCGAAACGCCCCATATCGTGATTGCCGGAGAAGGTCGGCGCAATCGAAACCGCGCCATCCGCATAAAGACCATCGATCGTAAACAGGTCGGCAAACCGCTCGGTTGGCGCCCCGTCGACCAGCACGGCTGAAAGCGTGCTCTGCATTCCAAAATCGAGAACCGCCGGGAACCCGCCAGCCCGCGTGAACGTCGCGAGCATGGCCGGATTCGGATTATAGACTTCACCGAAGACATAGAAATTCGGAATGCCGATGCTGGCCGCATGGTCGATCACGGCGCTGTTGAAGGCATGCCAGAATTCCGGATTGACGTGGCGCGCCGTGTCGATGCGGAACCCGTCGATCCGGTATTTCGTGATCCAGTCATTATAGATCTCGATAAAGCCGTCCACGACTACCGGATTTTCGGTCATCAGGTCGTCCAGACTGGAAAAGTCGCCATAGACCGAATTCTCGCCCTCGAACGTGGTGGCGCCGCGATTATGGTAATAACGCAGGTCGTTCAGCCAGGCGGGCACTTTCACAGCTTCTTCGCCTTCGGGCACATAAGGCGTCCAGGCATAGCCTGGATCGGTCAGCCGGGCGAAATTCTCTTTCGTCTGGAAGGGCGGCCGGTCGCCCATGAAGCCCTCATTGATGGGCTCACCCGCAATGCCGCCACGGGTCGTGTACGGATAATCGGCGATGGAGCGGTAGCGGCACGCCGAGTCCGGGCATTCGCGATAGCGGATCACGTCGGCCGTGTGGTTCGTGATGATGTCCAGGTAGATCTTCATGCCGCGCGCGTGCAGCGCCTCGACGAGGGCCGTCATGTCCTCATCCGTGCCGAGGTGGGCATCGGGGCGCGTGAAGTCGGTGATCCAGTAGCCGTGATAGCCGGACGATTCCCCGCCGGGCGGGCCCTGAACAGCCTTGTTCTGATAGATCGGGCCCAGCCAGATCGCCGTCGCGCCGAGCCCCTGGATGTAGTCCAGCCGCTCGATCAGGCCTCTCAGGTCGCCGCCATGATAGAAGCCCTTGGCCTCCGGGTCGAAGCCATGGTCCAGCTTGCTGCCCGCGATGCCGCCGAAGTCGTTCGAGGGATCGCCATTCTCGAACCGGTCAGGAATCACGAAATAGACGACCTCGTCCTGAGGCAGCCGCCGGGCATAATCCGCGACAATCTGAGCGGCTTCCGGATCAATTTTGTCACCCTCCGCGGTCACGCCAGGGTCATCTTTTGGTACGCCGATTGCGGGGGAAATTGTCGTGCAGGCAGCCAGCAGCAGGGCACCAAGCCCGGCATAAAGCGGCAGTGTCCGTCGATCGATCATCCAGCGTCCTCCCGCATGCTTCCCGCGCACCGCGGACTCTTCCGGTCCCGCTCGGCGCGCCCTTGATACCCCTATCCTATGACGCAGAAGCGACCGGGGACGCAACAAGAATTGCTATATTTTGCATTTTTTTGCATAATATCCACCCCTGCCAGGCTTGCCAAATTGGATCGGCCTCAAGAGGCAAATCGGAACAAGAATAGAAGTTTTTGCTGTTTTTCCTGCGCATTAGAGCCATTGCCCCTCCAATGACAGCCTCCAAAGGACACTTATCTCATCGGTCGAGTTGCAAATTCATGCAACATACTGGATGGTGGACGAAAGAACGCGTCCGGACCACGGAAGCCGGATGGGCACATAACCTGGGGAGGTACCGATGCGGCTGATCCCGCTCCTGAACGGACTTGTATTCCTGGCGCTCGCCGCCTGCTCCACCGTGCCGTCCCGGCCTGCCGCACTCCCCGCCGCCCCCACGCCCCTGCCGGCCGCGACCGGCGCCCAATCCGTCACCTCCCCCGACGGCGCCCTGGTGGTGACGCTCAGCGATAGCGCCGGCCACCCGACCTGGAGCGCAACCTATTCGGGCGAGCAGATCCTGAAGCCGGCGCGGCTCGGCCTGCGCTTCCTTGAGGCCGGCAATCTCGACGACGGCCTTGTAATCATTGGCGCCGAAACCCGCAGCGTCGACACGCCCTGGGAACAGCCCTGGGGCGAACAGCGCCTGATGCGCGAGCATTATAACGAACTTCTGGTCCGTTTCGCCGACCCGGCCGGCACAGGCCGCTATTTCGATGTCCGCATCCGCGCCTTCGATGACGGCCTCGGCTTCCGCTACGAAGTCCCGCAGCTGACAGCTGGCGGCAATGTCAGCCTGATCGACGAGCTCACCGAATTCTCCATCGATGAGCACGACACTGCCTGGTGGATCGAGGCCGGCAACTACAACCGCTACGAGTACATCTATCACACGACCGAAGCAGCCGCGATCGACCGCGCCCACACGCCCATGACCGTCCGCACGGACAAAGGCACGCACATCACCTTCCACGAGGCGGCCCTCGTCGATTACGCCGCCATGTGGCTGGACCAGCAGCGCCCCGGCGTGCTCAAGGCCTCCCTCGTGCCTTGGTCCGACGGCGTCCGTGTGAAGAAAAACGGTGCATTCACAACGCCCTGGCGCACGGTTCAGGTCTCTTCCGATGCGAAAGGCCTGCTCAATTCCCACCTCATCTTGAACCTCAACGAGCCCAACAAGCTCGGCGACGTGTCATGGGTGAAGCCCGGCCGCTATGTCGGGATCTGGTGGTGCATGCACATCAAGAAGTGCACCTGGGGCTCCGGCGAGATCCACGGCGCCACGACGGAACGCACCAGGGAATACATGGACTTCGCCGCCAAGTACGGCTTCGACGGCGTCCTCGTCGAAGGCTGGAACATTGGCTGGGACGGCGACTGGTTCAACAACGGCGCCCTCTTCAGCTTTACGGAGCCCTACCCCGATTTCGATATTGAGGAGCTTTCGCGCTACGGCGCTGCACAAGGCGTCCGCCTGATCGGGCACAACGAAACCTCCGGCAACATCACCAATTACGAGAACCAGTTGCAAGACGCCTTCGCGCTCTACGAAAAGCTCGGCATCGCGCAGGTGAAGACCGGCTATGTCGCCGATGGCGGTGGCATTCAGCGCCAGGACGAGGACGGCACCTGGCGCTATGAGTGGCACGACAGCCAGGTCATGGCCCGCCACCACCTTCACGTCGTGGAAGAGGCAGCCAGGCACCACATCTCGATCAACGCCCATGAGCCGATCAAGGATACGGGCCTGCGCCGCACCTATCCCAACTGGATCAGCCGTGAAGGCGCCCGCGGTCAGGAATACAATGCCTGGGGCTATCCGCACCTCAACCCGCCGGAACACGAAACCATACTGCCCTGGACGCGCATGATGTCCGGCCCGATGGATTTCACCCCCGGCATTTTCGATCTCACCTTCGACGGCCCGGACGCCGACAACCGCGTCCAGACCACGCTCGCCAAACAGCTCGCCCTCTATGTCGTGCTCTACAGCCCGATCCAGATGGCGGCCGACCTTCCTGAAAACTACGAGGCCCGGCCGGAAGCGTTCGAATTCATCACCCGCGTGCCCACCGACTGGGAACAATCCATCGCCATCGCCGGCGAAGTCGGCGAATACGTCGCCTATGCCCGGCAGGAACGCGCAGGCGAGGACTGGTTCCTCGGCACCGTGACCGACGAGAACGGTCGCACCGTGTCACTCCCGACGGACTACCTCACCCCTGGCGTTACTTACACCGCCAAGGTCTGGGTCGACGGTCCAGGCGCGGACTGGAAGACCGCGCCCTACGACCTTTCCATCTACACGCGCGACTTGCAGCAGGGCGATACGCTGACGCTCACCCTCGCGCCAGGCGGCGGCGCGGCTGTCTGGCTCACGCCGGTCACTACCCAGTGAACCGGGCATTCGCCGCTTTCCTGGCACTCGTCTTCGCGAGCGTCTGCGGCAGCCCCGCTGCCGACGCACCCGTGCCCGACGGCATGGAGCGGGTACAGATTGCAGCGGAGGTTCCTGCAACGGCCGGCAAAGTCTACCTGACCGGCAGTCTCGACAGCCTCGGCCCCTGGAAGGCCGATGCCCTGCTTATGGAAGGCGAAGGCGCTGAAAGGCATGTCAGCCTGCTGCGCCCGGCCGGACACGACTTCGAATACAAATTCACGCTCGGCAGCTGGGAGCATGAAGGCCTCGGCCCGTCCGGCACGGTCATGGGCAATTTCGTCCTGCCCGCTGGTGAAACCTCGGCCCACCAAACGATTGTGGATTTCAAGAAAGACGTCCGCGACTACATCGCAGACGTCGAACACGCCGGCATCATCGGTCACCTCGACTACTGGCTCGACGTCGAATCCGCCTTTCTCTCCGAACCGCGCCACGTCTCGATCTGGACGCCGCCCGGCTATGCCGACGATCCCAAAAAGAGCTACCGCGTCATTTACATGAGCGACGGCCAGAACCTGTTTGACCCGCGTATTGCCAACACCGGTACAGACTGGGGCGCTGACGAAGCCATGGCCGCCCTTGCTGAACAAGGGTTCGAACCCGCCATCATCGTCTCGAGCTGGAGCACGTCGAAACGCTTTGAGGAATACTCACCCTGGCATCAGGGCGAAGACTATGCCCGCTTCCTGATCGAGGAACTGATGCCGCGCGTCGAAGCTGCTTACCGCGTGAAGACCGGCCCGGAAAACACCATTCACGTCGGCTCGTCCATGGGCGGCCTCATCTCATTCTATCTTGTCACGCACCATCCGGACGTGTTCGGCGCCTGCGGCTGCGTTTCAACGCATTTCCCACTCTCGGAAGCGGTGGTGAAACAGGTCTTCCCCAACATCCGGATCGGCCCGGAACCTGACGATGCGCCCTATCTTGTTCGCGACATCGAAGCCGGTCTCACGCCGCCGGCAGGCGCGCGTTACTGGTTCGATTACGGGACAGAAGGCCTCGACGCCGAATACGGCCCCACACATGAGATCCTCCACGAATGGCTGATCGCAAGCGGCCTCACTGAAGGCCGCGACTTCGTCATCCGCCGGTACGATGGCGCGACCCACAATGAAGCCTCTTGGCGCGCGCGCCTGCCGGATATCTTTGCCTTCCTCCTCGCCCCCGCCACGGAGACCGAAACCCAATGATCCGTTCGCTGATACCTGCTGTCCTTATCGCCAGCCTCGCTGCCTGTACCAGCCGTGCGCCAGCCCCCGAGCCGGCAACGATCACCTTCGCGCCGCAGCCTTATGTGCAGCTGACGCATGCCGACTGGGCTAAAGACGCGGTAATCTACCAGATCAACACGCGCCAGTTCACGACTGAAGGCACCTTCGCCGCCGCTCAGCGCGAACTGCCGCGCCTGAAGGAACTCGGCGTCGACATTCTCTGGCTCATGCCGATCCACCCGATCGGCGAAAAGCACCGCAAGGGTACGCTCGGCAGCCCCTATGCCGTGAAGGACTATTACGGCGTCAATCCGGAATTCGGTACGGTCGAAGACCTTAAGGCGTTCGTCGATGCCGCTCACGCCCTCGGCATGCACGTCATTCTCGACTGGGTCGCCAATCACACGGCCGCCGACAATCCTCTGACGACGGAACATCCGGACTGGTACGAGACCGATTGGAAGGGCGACTTCCACCCGACACCCTGGACCGACTGGTACGACATTATCGACCTCGACTACAGCCAGCCGGGCCTGCGCGAATACATGACCGGCGCCATGGAATACTGGGTGCGTGATGTCGGCATCGACGGCTATCGCTGCGACGTTGCCGGCTATGTCCCGCTCGATTTCTGGGAAACGCTGCGCGGCCGCCTCGACGCGATCAAGCCGGTCTTCATGCTGGCTGAATGGGACACACGCGACCTGCATCAGCACGCCTTCGATGCGACCTATGCCTGGGACTGGAAAGAGGCCGCCCATGCCATCGCGCAGGGCCATTCCGATGCCGGCCGCATGACCAGCCTGATGCAGCGCAATCTCGGCTCCTGGCCCCGTGACGCCTACAAGATGATGTATACGGAAAACCACGACCAGAATGCCTGGGAAGGAACGCCCCGCGAATTCTACGGCGATGCTCTGCCCACCTTCATGGCGCTCCAGTTCGTGATGGATGGCATTCAGGTTATCCATAACGGTCAGGAGGCGGGAAACGAACACCGCCTAGCCTTCTTCGAGAAAGACCCGATCGTCTGGCGCGACCATCCGCAGAATGAACTGATCCGGAAACTGATCCGCCTGAAGAAAGAAAACCCCGCCCTCTGGAACGGCGCGGCGGGCGGCGAATATGAACCCATCGTCACCGACAATGGCAGCCAGATCGTCAGCTTTGCCCGCCGCAAGGACGGTAATACGGTCATCGCCCTGTTCAATCTCAGCGCACGGCCAGCAAGTTTCACCCTGACCGATGGCCCCGTCGATGGCACATACACCGACTTTGCCACGGCTGCAGAGATGAGCCTCAGCCTCGCTTCGGCGCAGCAGATGATGCTTCCCGCGTGGGGCTTTCATGTGCTTGTGTCGGACGCATCCGAATAAGAATTGCCGGGGAGGGCAAGCCAGATGACGGATCAGAGCGTGACAGGCCGCAAGCCTGCGCTGGGCATCGCCCAGATCATCAACATGTCGTTCGGCTTCTTCGGGATCCAGATCGGTTTTGCCCTGCAGAACGGCAATGTCAGCCGCATCTTCCAGACGCTCGGCGCAGACATCAACACTCTGCCCCTACTGTGGCTCGCTGGCCCGGTCACTGGCCTCATCATGCAGCCGATCATCGGCTATTTCAGCGACAAGACCTGGGGGCCACTCGGCCGCCGCCGGCCGTATTTCCTCGCCGGAGCAATCCTGACGACGCTCGCCTTGTTCATCATGCCGAATTCGCCGGCGCTCTGGGTTGCCGCCGGCACGCTATGGATTCTCGACGCCTCGCTGAACATCACCATGGAGCCGTTCCGCGCCTTTGTCGGCGACATGCTGCCCTCGCGCCAGCGCCCGCTCGGCTTCTCGATGCAGACCATCTTCATCGGCGCCGGCGCTGTCATGGCCAGCCTTGCACCTTACATCTTCAATTCGCTGGGCGTTTCGAACACAGCCGAAGCCGGCCACATTCCGGAAAATGTGCGCTTGTCCTTCTATGTCGGCGGTATTGCCCTCCTCGCAGCAGTGCTCTGGACCATTTTCACCACAAAAGAATATTCGCCCCAGCAACTCGAAGCGTTCGGCGCAGATGAAGACAATATTTTCGAGGCGGAAGGCGGCATCGAGCATGCAAGCCGTCCAGCCAGCGGCTTCTTCCTTCAGTGGGGCGCCATCATCGCCGTCGCCGGAGCCGCATTCTGCTGGGCAGTCTGGCACTTCGCCGGCGACAAGCAATTCTACGTCATGGGAGGCGGTCTCGTCTTTCTGGGCCTGCTGTTCCTCATGAACAGCCTGCTGGTCCGCGATGATCCGGGGGCGCGCAATTTCCTCTCTGACGTGCTCGGGGATCTCACCACGATGCCGTCGGTCATGAAGCGGCTGGCCGTGGTCCAGTTCTTCTCCTGGGTCTCCTTGTTCATCATGTGGATCTACACGACGCCTGCCGTCGCCCTGCAGGGCTGGCACACGAGCGACACCTCATCCGCCGCCTACCAGACAGCCGGCGACTGGGTCGGCGTGATGTTCGCCGTCCAAAACGGCGTCGCCGCGATCTACGCTTTCGTCATCGCAGCGGTAGCCCGGAAAGTCGGCACCCGCCGCCTCCACGCCTTCAATCTCCTGATGGGAGCGCTCGGTTTCGTCGGCTATCTCGTCTTCGGATCGAAGCTGGGACTGCTTGTCCCCATGGTCGGCCTCGGCATGGCCTGGGGCTCCATCCTCGCTTTGCCTTACGCCATTCTCGCCGATGCCCTGCCGCCCCGCAAAATGGGTATCTATATGGGCATCTTCAATTTCTTCATCGTGCTGCCGCAGATCCTGGTCGGTGGAACGATGGCGCCGATCCTGCGCACACTTGAGGACTCGCTCGGTCAGACCGTCGGCGGTGCGCCGCTACTTGCCATGCTGTTCGGTGCGGGCAGCTTCGCGCTCGCGGCCTTAGCCATGAGTTTCGTCAAAGCGCACCACGCAGATTAACGCGCGATCTCGCGGCTGACCTTGTCGGCGATCATAATCGTCGGCGTATTCGTGTTGCCTGACGTGATGGTGGGCATGACGGACGCATCGATCACACGCAGGCCTTCGGCGCCGAACACGCGTAAATCCTTGTCTACCACCGCCATCGGGTCGTCTGGCGCGCCCATCTTGGCTGTCCCGACAGGATGGAAGATCGTGGTCCCGATGTCGCCCGCCGCTTTCGCCAGCGCAATGTCCTCGTCCCCCACCGACGGGCCAGGCAGCGTCTCCTCCGGAGAGAAGCGTGCCATGGCCGGCTGCGCCATCAGGCGCCGCGTAACGCGGATCGCATCAGCGGCCACCTTCAGGTCTTCCTTTGTCGACAGATAATTCGGGGCGATCACCGGTTTCGCATCCGGATCGGCGGACAGTACACGAATCTCACCGCGGGAAGTCGGGCGTAAATTGCAGGCGCTAACGGTAATTGCCGGGTAGCGGTGCAAAGGATCCCCGAACTTGTCGAGCGACAGGGGCTGCACATGGAACTCGATATTGGCACGGTTATGCTCCGGCCCGGACCGCGTGAAGATGCCCAGCTGCGATGGCGCCATGGTCAGCGGCCCCCGCCGCCTCAGCGCATAGTCCCCCCCCATCAGCGCCCGGCGCGGCAGTGAATGATAAGTCTCGTTCAGCGTCCGCGCGCCGCTGACCTTATAGATCGCACGCTGTTGCAAATGATCCTGCAGATTCCGCCCGACGCCCGGCCGCTCGACCCGCGTCTCTATTCCTGCCGCCTGCAAGACTTGCCCCGGCCCGATGCCGGAGCGTTGGAGGATTTGCACGGACCCAATTGAACCTGCACACAGGATCACCTCACCCCGGCAGCGCGCAACCTGCCGCTTGCCCTTCTGAAGGAACTCGACCCCCGCGGCCCGGCCATCTGTCATCACCAGCCGGTCAACAAGGCACCCCGTCTCAATGCGCAAATTCGTCCGTCCACGTGCCGGCCTCAGGAAGCCCCGCGCTGCAGACCAGCGCACGCCCTGCTTCTGGTTCACATGGAAATAGGACGAGCCCTCATTGTCGCCCGTATTGAAATCACCGATCCGTTCGACGCCCATTTCCGTCGCCGCGTCGCGCACGGCATCCAGAATATCCCAACGCACCCGCGGTGCCTCAACCCGCCATTCCCCGCCCGCACCATGCAGATCGCTTGCACCGAGAAAATGATCCTCGATCCGGCGGAAGACAGGCAGTACATCATTCCACCCCCAGCCGGGCAGGCCGAGGCTTTTCCAATGGTCGTAGTCCTCCGCCTGACCACGCATCGAGATCATCGCATTGATCGCCGAGGACCCACCCAGAACCTTGCCGCGCGGATAGTTCAGCTTCCGCCCGTTAAGGCCGGGCTCCACGACCGTCTCGAACATCCAGTCCGACCGCGGATTGCCAATCGCGAAGAGGTAGCCCACCGGAATATGGAACCAGATCCAGTTGTCTGCCCCGCCCGCTTCGAGGAGCAGTACGCGCGCCTTGCCGCTCGCCGACAGACGGTTTGCAACGACGCATCCCGCCGATCCGGCCCCAGCAATGATATAGTCATATTCGCCGTCGAGGGCGTCCGGCTCGCTCACGCACAATCCTCCCTGGGCAGAGATCAGGCCACAGCCTGCCGTCCACGTCCAGAGGAGACGCCTAGCGGAGCCCCGCCAGAACCGAAAACGGGCTGTCCGGCGATTTCGGCGGCTGGGGCGCACTCCTGCCCTTTCCAACTGGGCGACCGGCACCTTGCTTCATGCTGAGGCTGATGCGCTTACGCGGTACGTCTACCTCCAGAACCTGCACCTGAACCACCTGCCCGGTCTTTACCACCGTATGCGGATCTTTCACGAACACGTCCGCAAGCTCGGACACATGCACCAGTCCATCCTGATGCACGCCGATATCCACAAAGGCGCCAAAGGCGGCCACATTGGTGACAACCCCTTCCAGCCGCATGCCCGGCTTAAGGTCGGTGATCGTCTCCACGCCTTCCTTGAAGGTCGCCGTGCGGAATTCCGGGCGCGGGTCACGTCCGGGCTTTTCGAGTTCCGACAAAATATCCTTCACCGTGGGCACACCAAACGCGTCGTCCGCAAATGCTTCCGGCTTCAGTTTCGCGAGGAATGCCTTGTCGCCGATGATCAGGTCGATCTTCTTTCCTGTCTGCTTCGCGATCCGCTCGACGACAGAATAGGCTTCCGGGTGAACTGCCGAACTATCCAACGGGTTCTTGCCATTCATGATCCGCAAGAAGCCAGCCGCCTGCTCGAACGCCTTGGCGCCAAGACGCGGCACTTTCTTCAGCTCACTGCGCGTTTTGAAAGGCCCGTGCTCATCGCGATAGGCAACGATATTGGCCGCAATGGTCGCATTGAGGCCAGCAACGCGGGACAACAGCGAGGCCGAGGCCGTATTCACATCCACGCCGACCGCGTTGACGCAATCTTCGACGACGCCGTCCAGCGAGCGGGCGAGCGCAGTCTGGTCCACATCATGCTGGTACTGGCCAACACCGATTGCCTTCGGCTCGATCTTCACAAGCTCCGCCAGCGGGTCCTGCAGGCGTCGCGCAATCGAGACAGCCCCGCGGATGCTGACATCGAGTCCTGGAAACTCCTTCGCAGCAAGTTCAGAAGCCGAATAGACGGACGCGCCTGCTTCCGACACCATGATGCGCGTCAGGTTCAGCGCTGGCATCTTGTCCGACAGTTCGGCGACCAGCTTCTCTGTCTCGCGTCCGGCCGTTCCATTCCCGACGCTGACCAGTTCCACCTTATACTTCTTGCAGAGTGCCGCCAGGCTCGCAAGCGAGCCCGCCCAGTCACGCTTCGGCTCATGCGGATAGATCGTCGCCGTGTCCAGCAGCTTTCCGGTGGCATCGACCACCGCAATCTTGCACCCGGTGCGAATGCCGGGATCGATGCCCATTACGACCTTGGGCCCGGCCGGCGCGGCCATCAGCAGGTCTTTCATGTTCCGTGAAAAGACTTTTATCGCCTCGCCATCGGCCGCTTCCTTCAGGCGGCTGAGAGAGTCGCGGGCGCTGGACGGTTCAAGCCGGTTCTTCCAGGCCGCTTCGGCGGTTTCCACCAGCCATTCGTCCGCGGCGCGCCCTTTGCGCGAAATGCCAAGTTCTGAGCAAATCTCATTTACCGCGCGGCGTTCGCCTTCAGGCACCGCCACCTTGATGCGCAGCACGCCCTCCTTCTGTCCGCGCATCATGGCGAGGGCACGGTGCGACGGCATTTTGTGCAGCGGCTCGTCGAAATCGAAATAGTCGGCGAACTTCGCACCTTCCGCAGCTTTGCCCTTCACGAGGCTGGAGCCAAGCTTGCCCTCGGCCCAGACTTGTTCGCGGATCTTCCGGGCGAGCTGTGGGGTTTCCGCAATCTTCTCGACGATGATTTCGCGGGCACCTTCCAGCGCCGCCTCGACGCTTTGCACGCCCTTTTTCTTGGAGACGAACGCTTTGGCTTCAGCGGCCAGGGCCAGCGAAGGATTGGCCAGGATGCGCTCGGCCAGCGGCTCAAGGCCCGCCTCCTTCGCGATGGTGGCCTTGGTGCGGCGCTTCTGCTTGTAGGGAGCGTAAAGGTCTTCCAGCGCAACTTTGGTCGCCGCAGTCCTGATCTCGCGTTCAAGCTCCGGCGTCAGCTTGCCCTGCGCGCGAATCGCGTCCAGCACGGTGTCACGGCGCTTGGCGAGGTCGGTCAGGTATTCCAGCCGTTCCGCCAGAGTCCGCAGTTGGGTATCGTCAAGGCCGCCCGTGCGCTCCTTCCGGTAGCGCGCGATGAACGGGACGGTCGCGCCCTCTTCAAGCAATTCGATCACCGCAGACACCTGCCGCTCCGTAACACCAAGTTCGTCGGCAATCTGGCGGGCGATGGAAACTGGGGCTGACATGGCAGCGGGGCGGGATTTGGCGGTCATGGAAAACGCCTTCTGGCTGGATTGGATACGCTCACGCGGGGCGCGCGAAACGGATCAATCCACCATAAATCGTTCACACCTCGTTTACGCTTGCCGATGTCACGACGAATTTCCTGTGGAGAACAGGGTCGGGCTTACCGGCACTCAGGCGCCAAGCGGAAAATCTCTGAGTTTTGGGGAAATGGGCCTGGCAGGGGCAGAGGGACTCGAACCCACGACCTACGGTTTTGGAGACCGCCACTCTACCAACTGAGCTATACCCCTTCAGGCCTGCGGAGGGTTTGCCTCAAACCGTCCGCGCCTGCAAGCGGCGAGGTCAGCCATTCGATCCCTTCACATAAAAAGGCCGCCCTTTTGGGGGCGGCCTTTCGGAGTTTTAAGTGGGTTTCCGGAGCGTTCCCGTAGCCTCGGCGTAGGATTCTCCGGAGCCCTTTTAGTCTTTAATTGCCGAGACGACGCCGGCGCCGACGGTGCGGCCGCCTTCGCGGATAGCGAAGCGCAGGCCCTGGTCCATGGCGATCGGGGTGATCAGCTCGACGTCCATCTTCACGTTGTCGCCCGGCAGGACCATTTCCTTGTCCTTCGGAAGCGTCACGATGCCCGTCACGTCCGTGGTGCGGAAGTAGAACTGCGGACGGTAGTTCGTGAAGAACGGCGTGTGGCGGCCGCCTTCTTCCTTGGTCAGGATGTAGGCCTCGGCCTCGAACTTCGCGTGCGGCTTGATCGAGCCCGGCTTGGCCAGAACCTGGCCGCGCTCAACGCCTTCACGGTCGACACCGCGCAGCAGCGCGCCCGATGTTGTCGCCGGCCTGGCCCTGGTCGAGCAGCTTGCGGAACATTTCAACGCCCGTGCAGGTCGTCTTCACGGTCGGACGGATACCGACGATCTCGATTTCCTCGCCAACCTTGATGATGCCCTGCTCGACGCGGCCAGTCACAACCGTACCGCGGCCCGAGATCGAGAACACGTCTTCGACCGGCATCAGGAACGGCTTGTCCAGCGGACGCTCAGGCGTCGGGATGTACTTGTCGACGGCGTCCATCAGCTCGAGGATCTTCGACTTGCCGATCGCTTCGTCGCGGCCTTCAACGGCAGCCAGGGCAGACCCCTTGACGATCGGGATCTCGTCGCCCGGGAATTCGTAGGAAGACGGCAGCTCGCGCACTTCCATCTCGACCAGCTCGAGCAGTTCCTCGTCGTCGACCTGGTCGACCTTGTTGAGGAACACGACGAGGGCCGGAACACCGACCTGGCGGGCCAGCAGGATGTGCTCGCGGGTCTGCGGCATCGGGCCGTCAGCTGCGTTCACAACCAGGATCGCGCCGTCCATCTGGGCCGCGCCGGTGATCATGTTCTTCACATAGTCAGCGTGTCCCGGGCAGTCGACGTGGGCGTAGTGACGGGCTTCCGTCTCGTATTCCACGTGTGCGGTGTTGATCGTGATGCCGCGGGCCTTCTCTTCAGGCGCCGAGTCGATCTCAGCATACGACTTCGCGGCGCCGCCGCTCTTCTCGGCCAGCACCATCGTGATCGCTGCCGTCAGCGTCGTCTTGCCATGGTCAACGTGACCAATCGTGCCGATGTTCACGTGCGGCTTGTTACGCTCAAACTTTGCCTTGCCCATCGGGCCTCTCCTTACAAGTCTGGGTTCAGTCCGGCCCGCCGGACATGGATAAAATCCAGGCCGGCGGCCTGTTAAACGGGCCTCATACCCATGTGTGGCCTTTGATTCAAGCGCGCAATTGTGTTCCGCTGCACCTGCCCCTGCAGCGCCTTGCGCCCGCCTCCGAACTCCGGATATGCCCGTGCGGCAAAGACTGGGAAAGGACCGACCCATGAGTTCACAGCTTCAGGCGCTCGCCGCAGCGCTGAAATCACGCCCGCTGAAGCAGCTTGCAGCAGCGAGGGCGGGCCGATCTGTCCTGACTGCAGCAGGCTGGAGCGCAGACCTGTCGCGCCATTTTCTTGATGAATCAGCAGAAGCTGCGTTGCTCGCGCATGGCAAGGCCACAGGCCTTGACGACGCCGCCGCCCGTCTTTTCAACGCCGACATCGTAAACCCGTCGGAAGGTCGCCCTGCTCTGCATTGGGCCCTGCGCGCTCAGGCGCCCCTGAGCGGCGAAGCAGAAACCGTGCGCCAGAGCGTCCTGCCAGCCCTCGAATTCGCAGCCAAAGTCCAGAGCGGTGAGGTGCAATGCATCGCTGGCACGCCGTACCGCACGGTGCTCCATATCGGCATCGGTGGATCCGATTTCGGCCCCCGCCTGATCGCCGATGCCTTTGCCGACCGCGCGACGCCCGGTATCGACCTGCGCTTCTGCGCCAACGTCGACCCCTGGGATCTTGACCGTGCGCTGAACGGGATCGACCCGGCTACCACCCTTGTCGTCGGCGTCTCCAAATCCTTCGGAACAGAAGAAACCCTCTACAATCTGGGCCGGGCCCGCAGCTGGATGGAAGCCGAACTCGGCGAAGCGGCAGGCAACCAGTTCGCCCTTGTCACCGCCAATCCGGCCAAAGCGAAAGACTGGCTGGCTGGTGGCGACGCCTACCTGTTCGACATGCCGCTTTCGGTCGGCGGGCGGTTCTCGCTCTGGTCGGCCGCCTCGCTCGCCTGCATGATCTACCTGCAGGATGGGACTTTCCAGTCGATCCTGGAAGGCGCTTCCATGATGGACGACCATGTCCGCAATACGCCGCTCGAATCGAACATGGCCATGCGCCTTGCGCTGCTCGACTTCTGGAATACTTCGATTGTCGGGCAGAAGATGCGGGTGCAGCTTGCCTATGCAAACCGCCTCCGCATGCTGCCAACCTATCTCCAGCAGCTGGAAATGGAGTCAAACGGCAAGAGCGTCGGGCCAGACGGAAAACCGGTGCCTTATGCGACGGCGCCCGCCCTCTGGGGCGGCGAGGGCTCGGTCGGCCAGCACTCCTATCACCAATGGCTGCACCAGGGGTCGCAGGACGTGCCCTGCGAGTTTATCCTCGCACCCGATCTTGGCCGCGATGCGGAGGGCATCATCGCGCTGACCTCGCACGCGCTGGCCCAGGCTGAAGTGCTGGCCAATGGCCGTTCGCTGGACGAAGTGAAGCGAGAAGAGCCCGACCTGGCCGACGCGGTCGCCCAGCAGAAAGTGCATGCCGGCGGGCGTGCCTCGACGTTCATGTATCACAAGGATTTCGGCCCGGAGGCGTTCGGTAGCCTCGTCTCGCTGTTCGAGCACCGGACCTATTTCGCCGGCCACCTCTGGGGCCTCAATCCGTTCGACCAGTGGGGTGTCGAGCGCGGCAAGACAATGGCCGGCCGCCTCAAAGGCGCAATCCAGGGCAATTCGGCCGCAGAAGACCCGGTTACAGCAGCGCTCCTGCGCGAGCTGGGCTGAGCTGATGGCGGCGGCGCGCATTCTCAGCGAAGTCTGTGTCGCGGAAACGCGCGAAGTCGCCCTTGACGAAAATGACCGCCCCATCGCCGTCAGGCTGACGCGCCTGACGGAGGAACGGCCCCAGCAAATCGGCGAACGCTTTACGGGAAAGCTCCGGTCGATTTCGCCGACCCAGGGCGGCGGCTTCGTGCAGCTGGACAAGCAGGCCGGCGATGTTTTTCTTCGCCTGCAGGACAGCCAAGGCCTGACCGAAGGCCAGACACTGGAGGTTCGCGTCGTGGCGGAGCCTCGCGAAGGCAGCAAACTCGCGCGGGTCGTCCTCGCTGACCGAACTTCCGATGTCCGCAATCTGGACCCCTGGGGGACGGCAAAGGTGGAGCGTGTCGACCCCGGCAACGCCATCGTCGCCCATGCCTTCGACATGGTTTTGACCCCCACGGTGCCGCTTGCGGGTGGCGGAACCCTCACAATTGACCGGACCCGCGCACTCATTGCCGCCGACATCGACACCGCCGGACGCACAGATGCCGGCCGCGCCGCAAACCGCGCGCTCAAGGCGAACCTCGATGCGGCCGGCGAACTTGCCCGTCAGATCCGTCTCAGAAATCTCGGAGGCCTGATTGTTCTCGACTGCGTCGGCCCCATCAATCGCGATGCCGGCAAACAGGTACGGGAGCGGTTCCTTGCGGTGTTCCGGCAAATTTCCGATCAGCAGGTCAGGGCGCTGGCACCCTCCGAACTCGGCCTGATGGAGGCGTCGATCGAATGGGCGGAAACGCCGATCGCGGAGCGCCTTCTGGGCCATTCGGGCGGAAAGGCATCGCGCGCGGTCTGCTTTGACGGGTTCCGACGGCTGGAACAGGAAGCTCGTGCGCGGCCGATGGAGCGATTGTGCCTCGATCTTCCAGGCCACGCGCACGCCTGGCTGGAAAGCAACGGGGCACCGCTCCGGCTGGCGATCGCAGCAAAATACGGTGAACGCTTCACTTATGACTCGACAAATCCGCCAACCCCTTCTGTTTATTCAATTCAATGAGCCAGCCCCTGCCCCCCGAGAATCGTCAGCCCAAGTGCGCCCAATGCAACAAGAAGCCGGTATCCGCTGAATACCGTCCCTTCTGCTCGAAACGCTGCGCGGATGTGGACCTCGGAAAATGGCTGAACGAGGGCTATTCCATCCCCGGATCGCCCGAAGAAGACAGTAACAGCGACCTCTCCGGCGATCGCGGCGGAGAGATGGCAGCAGATGACTGAAATCGGAATGGACAAGCCCGCGGGGCTTCGTTAGATAGCGCCCTTCCCCATGGCCCGCCCGGGTAGCTCAGGGGTAGAGCAGCGGATTGAAAATCCGCGTGTCGGTGGTTCGATTCCGCCCCCGGGCACCATATGGCTGGCTCAGTTCCCTGAAAATACAGTGATTCCAAGGTGTTTCGCATCCAAACCGATACACCAATGATACACCAGACCACAAACTGGCAGGCCGCAGCCTGGCGTCTCGACGCCTTCAATGAGGTGCGCGGGCCGCTGCTTATGCAGGAATCGCCGCCGTCCTCTAACTGGCCATGAGCATTCTCAAGACCACCGTTGAAAAGCTCGATGACTTCAGACGATTGTGCTGATGCCGACGTTGGTCCGACCGTCATGCGACTTTTCGGGTTGGCTCGAGTAGGTCCGCAAAGGCGCTTGGCGTCGAATTGACGAGAGCCAAATGCGGCCGGTTTGCGTTGTGCTCTCCTTGCCACTCATTCAGGCGGGTCCGGGCATCCCCCTTTGACAGGATTGAGGCGGCATTCCCGACCTTCTATTCCAGCGCATGGGACAATCTTCAGCGCGCCCGCCTTACCTCAACAACGGCGAAGGCTGGCGGCTGAGGCGCGTCACGCCGCCTCGCTCGATCCGGGCGAACGCTCCGCTGACACATCAAGCACACCGGGCGTGTCCCAATCCCCTTCCGGCCGAATGATCTGGTAGGGGTCTGCGTCGAAAGTCAGGACATCGGGATGTTCGGGAATGAATATCTCGATTTCCCGGTACTCATAATCGGAAAACCAGAAAGGCGCCCGTCCTGGCACCAGGCGGCACTTGAAGGTTCGCGACCAGACCGGCCAGAGCCGTGCCTGAATCTGACCGATCATGCGCCGGTAGCCTTTCCGCGCCACGACTTCGAAAGCCTCTGCCAGCAGCACGCGCAGGCCAGGCCGCCCGCGCTCGGAAGGAAGCAAGGCAATCCGCTCCAGCTTCGCGAACTCCGCGAACCATCGAATTCGCAACGTGCCTACCGGGCGCCCCTGATCGAACAGAAGGAAATGCGTGGCACAAAGATCGTTGCCGTCAAACTCCTCTTCATACGGACAGGCTTGTTCCGCCATGAAGACCGCGGCCCGCACGGACGCCGCCATGAGGAAGTCTTCCAGTGTCCGCGATGGCCGTGCGGAGTAGCGGGTCCATGCCTCGTCCGGCACTGGACGGCGGAGCGCTGCGAGACCGGTCTGCGGCCGTGTCATCAGGCCGCCTCCGAGCCCGAGACCGCCGGCTCCTGCACACAAAGGTCCGGCAATCCGCCCTCCAGAGGCTGGAATCCCAGCGAAGCCATGGACCGTTTGCCGTCTTCGGTCGCGCCGCGCGCAAACGCCGGCACCGGCGCGAAGAACTCCATCCGCATGAGCGCGGCTGCGGTCATCACCGCCCGGCGCGCCTCCTTCGTCGCGCCGGCATAGACGCCGATATAGACACCCGCGACATCCTTGCCCTGCCAGGCGAGGTGCGCCGGATCCGGGTGAGCCGGCACATAAGTCCCGTTCCGCACTGCCTGCTCGCCGCTCGCAGACAAGGGCAGAGTCAGAAAGACGCCGTCCACCGGGTTGCCCCGCACCCACGCTGTCATGCCGGTGACCACGTCCATTCGCATGACATCTTCAGCTGTCGCGATCTTTGACCCCATCAACTCTTCCGCCAGCGCCACACCGGCAGCGACGTCTGCAAATCCGGCCCTGCGGAACCCGAACTCCGCCGCGCGAGTGGCCACCCGCGCAATGTCAACGCGAATTGTGGATATTTCTCTAGTTCTCGTTGCATTCATTCCGACTCTCCCATACACCTCGAAGTTGAGGTTTTTCAGGTTTCGCGGGGATTGGCTTCTCGCGTGGATGAAAGGGGGCGTTTCACCCCTGCAAGGTGGGCGGCGGCATGCAGGTCGAAGGCTTTGAGTGGGACAAGCTCCGCGTTTTCCGCGCTGTGGCCCAGACGGGCAGCATGAGCGCCGCCGCAACGCGCCTCGGCGGATCGGTGCCCACCATCAGCCGCCGCATGGCCGACCTGGAGGCGGACCTCAACACACAGCTTTTCCACCGCTCGACGCGTGGCATCGAGCTGACCGATGCCGGCCGAATCCTGCTGCGGCACGCCGACGTCATGGCCGATGTGGTCGACGCGGTTCTGCTTGATGTGGCCAACCGCGAGAGCACCGATGCCGGGGTGGTGCGGCTCGAAGCGGAGGAGTCCCTGCTTGCGCTCTGGATCGTCCCGAAGCTTGCAGCCTTTCTCAAGGCGCATCCGGACATCGACCTGAGGGCCAGCGCCTGGACACCCCCTTCGCCGGAACAGGCGAGCCTTGCCGACATCTTCGTCACGCTCGACCGGCCCGTCCAGGCGGACCTCATCACGCGCCGCCTCGGCAAGCTGCATTACGCGATCTATGCGTCGCCCTCGCACCCGGCCGCGGCAGGTGGCATGTCCAAACTCGCGACGATCTTTTCGACGCGCTGCCTGTTCTACCGCCCGCATGCAGACCGGATCGCCGCGACACTCCAGCCTTCGGAAGCACTCAGGCAATTTTCCGAACGCTCGCCCGCCACCAACAGCCTTGCAGCTGCCATCGCCGAGTGCCGGGCCGGCGCCTCCCTTTGCGCAATGCCCACCATCGTCGAATCCACGTGCACGGACATACAGCGCATCTGCCTGCTGCCAGAGGTGCGCGCGGATGTGTGGCTGTCCTTTCCCGAGCGCACGCGGCGCCTTGCGCGCGGCACAACCGTGCTGGACTGGACGCGCGCCCTGCTAGACGCGGACGACCACGCCTGCTTCCGGCAAAATCCCGTTCAGGCGACGCGCGCCGATGCCCCTTCCCTGGTGCGCCGTCAGGCGTAACGCTCAGGCCGCGACAAACCCCTGCAACTCGGCCGCAGTCTGGCGCGCCTGCTCCGGGCTGCCGAACAATTGCCGGTTCACGCCGATCCGCTTGAACCAGTAATGCAGGCCCAGAAGATCGGTGAAGCCCATGCCGCCATGCACTTCCGTTGCCGTCTTGGCGATGAAACTCCCCACTTCCGCGAGGTGCGCCTTGGCAAGATGCGCCATGACCGGACCTTCGGGATCGCCTGTGTCCATCGCATAGGCCGCATGCCAGACGAGCGCCCGAGCCGGCTCCAGCTTCGCCGCCATTTCCGCGCACATATGCTTGACCGCCTGGAACGAACCGATGAGGCGCCCGAACTGCTTGCGCTCGTTTGCATACACGACCGCCTTGTGGAGCATCGCCTGCGCTGCCCCCAGCGTGTCCGCCGCAACCAGCAGGCGCGCCACTTCCAGCACGCCGGCATTGCCGGGCGTCTTCATCTCGCTCATCAGGCCAGAGAAAGTCACCTCATGGAACATCCGCGTCCGGTCGATCGTCCGCATGGGCGTTGCCGCCCAATCGTCAACGACGTGGAAGCCGCCGGACATGTCCGCCACCAGCAGGTGCGTCGCCCCGGCCGGCACATCCGCCAACAAGGATTTTCCTGTCAGCTGGCCCGCAACCTCGGTCACACCGGCGCCATCGCGCCGCGACGCAAGCTCCGTGATCGCAAGACCGAACGCCATTTCGCCGGATGCGATCCCTTCGGCATATTCAGAGCCGGCCTGGCTGAACAAATGGCTCGCCACCACCGCCGCCATGAAGCCGGAAGGGGCCACCGCATAGCCAAGCGCCTCCTGCACGAGGCAAGCCTCCAGCAGGCCGAGGCCGGACCCGCCCAGCGTTTCCGGCACATGGAGCCCCATAAGACCCATTTCCGAAAGGCCACCGGCGAATCCTTCTGCCGCCGCAGCATCGCCATCGGCGATCTTCCGGATCGTCTCCAAAGGTGCTGTGTCCTTCAGGAAAGACACGACCGCATCCTGAAGCATGCGCTGCTCTTCGGAGAGTGCAAATTCCATCGCCTTACACCTTTGCCGGTTTGGGTTCGCGCGGCATGCCAAGGCCGCGTTCGGAGATGATGTTCTTCTGGATCTGCGCCGTGCCGCCGCCGATAATCAGGCCGAGATCGTACATGTAGCGCCACTGCCAGGAGCCATCCGCCCTCAGATGATCCCCCTCGCCATAAAGGATGCCAAGTTCCCCCAGCGCATCGATCGCAAGGCCCGCGATCTGGTAATTCAGCTCGCACCCCATCAGCTTGATGATCAGCCCCGCCAGACCGGCGCTCTCCTTCTTCAGGCTCGCTGTCATCACTCGCAGGCCATTCGCCTGCATGGCATAGACCTCCGCCTGCAGCTTCATCAGCCGGTCGCGCAGCAGCGGATTGTCGATGAGCCGCTCGCCATTCAGCGTTTCGGCCTTCATCAGTTCGACCAGCTCCAGGAACCGCGCCTTGGTCGCGTTCGGGTCGCCCAGCATGCCGCGTTCATGCGTCAGCGTCGCGTTCGCCACCTGCCAGCCCTTGTTCTTCTCGAACACAATGCCGCTCTGCGGGACGCGCACGTCAGTGAAGAAAACTTCGTTGAAGTTCGCATTCTCGGTCATGTCGACCAGCGGGCGCACTTCGATGCCCGGCGTGTCCATGGAGAACAGGAGATAGGAAATGCCATCATGCTTCTTCGCGTCAGGGTCCGTCCGCACAAGGCAGAAAATCATGTCCGCCTGTTTCGCGGTCGAAGTCCATATCTTCTGGCCGTTGATAACGAACTCGTCGCCGTCTTCAACGGCCGCCGTGCGAAGGGAGGCAAGATCGGAACCGGCCCCCGGTTCGGAATAACCCTGGCACCAGATCATCTCGCCATGCAGCGTCGGGCGTATATAGGCGGCCTTCTGCTCCGGCGTGCCGAGCTCCAGCAGGGTCGGCACCAGCATGGAAATACCTTGCCCCGCCAGCGGCCGCGGTACGCCGGTGCGCGCAAACTCTTCCGCAATGATGCGCGATTTCAGAAGGTCCGGCGCGGCACCATACCCGCCATACTCCTTCGGGATCGTCCGGGCGGTCAGGCCGTGTTCGATCAGGAATTTCTGCCAGGCAAGGCGCTTCGGGTGCTTGTACCCCTTGTCGTCAGGTCCGGGCGCGAGGTGGGCATTCTCCGTCAGGATGCGGTTCACGTCCTGCCGGAAGGCTTCATAGTCTGGGCTGAGATCGAGTTTCATGGGGCAAGTGTGAATCGGCTTCCCCTAGGTCCGGCAAGAGGGATCAGAATCCGCCGCCCGTCTTGAAGCCGCCTCCCCCGCGCCGGCCGCCGCCGCCGCCCCTGCTGCCACCGCCGCCGCTTGGGAAATTGATCCGCGGGCTGCGCCGTGTCGTGCCGGACCGGCTGGTCGGGAAGCTGATACCGCCGCCGCGTGAGCCGCCGCTGCGGCCCGCTTCCTTCGCGATCTCCCAGATCACATCGCCTAGCACCGGCGGCAGGCCAATCGTCTGCGACCGGCGCGTCCCGCCAAAGCCCGGTTCCGCCTGCGGCTCGATCCGCCGCACGGCGCGGGAAATATAGTCGAATGCCCGGTCAGACCCGATACGGCCCGAGACGACGCCCGACAGGGCCTCATCCACTGCGGCTGACGCCACCACCGTGTACGCGCTGTCCAGCCGCGCAGCCTTGAACCGGCGGCGCAGGTCTTCCAGCTTGGTAAGATCCCCGCGCAGGCGTTCCGGCAAGCCGGAAAGCCGCTCCGTCTCCAGTTCGAGGGACATCTCCTCCGTGCGTAACTTGACCAGCGCATCGACGATGCGGTCGTCGCGCAGGTCGATGGTTTCTGCCGCGAGGGTACGCAGATCCTGGAAGCTCTCCTTCCTCAACCCGTTTTCGAGCAGGCGCAACGCCTCGCGCGCCGGGCCGGCTTCCTCTTCCAGCGCAGCGGCATGCCGGGCAGCAATCTCGCCGTGCTCCGCCTCGGCGGCATCTATCGCCTGGTCCGCTGCGCGGATACTGGCGAGCAATTCGTCAGCTTTTGCGCGCAAGGCGTTGGCACCCGCGTTTTCCAGTGCATCTTCCTCCGCATCTTCCAGCGCTTGCAGCGCTGCCGCGGCCTTTTCGTCCTGCTCCTTCGCGTGCTCCTCCAGCCATTCCGGCAGCTGGCTGAGGCGCTGGAAGTTCATCCAGGCATTGTCATACTTCACGATACTCGCGACCCAGCCATCCATGAACCGGATGAAAGGTCCGGCCTTGTACTCCGGCGTGCGGAACTTCCGCTTCCAGAGATAGGAGAACAGCTTATCCTCCTTGTACGGCTTACCCTTCTCTTCAAGGTCGGCCTGCGCCACGCCCAGCTTCTGGTGCGCCCGCGCGGCCACCGCTGCAGCCGTCTCGCTCACCTCCGCAAGCGCCATATAGGCAGCATCCGCCTTCAGCATGGCCTCGACTTCGGCAACCCTGGACTCATAGGCCTCCACGGCGGCCTGATGTTCTGCCGCGAGACCGGCGCGCTTGTCTTCCAGTTCCTTGATTTTGCGGGCGGCCGCGTCCAGCGCCTCACCTTCCCGCTTCACATAGTCGGCATGTTCATCCAGCAGCTTGCGCGCCTGGCTGTGCAGCCCATCGAGGCGCCCCTGCGCTACGCCATCGGCCACCACATCCAGCCGGATTTCGGCAAGCTCCTTGTAATGCGCCACCTGCGCCCCGCGTACTTCAGCTGCGCGCGCCGTTGCCGAATCCGCCGACGAAATCGCATCGGCCACCATGCGCCGCATGTCGGCAATCGACATGTCGATCCGCGACAGTGCTTCCAACCCCGGAATGTTCCGCTTGCCTACCATTCGAGGATCGCGCCTCCCGGCGTTTCGACGGAATAGGCGGGCCGCAATACACCGGACGCCTTCGAGCCGATCACATCGTTCTGGATGATCTGATCATCGCCCTTGTCGGCTGCCACGCGGTAGAAGTCGTCTTCCGAAACGCGCTGACCCCACTTTTTCGTGCGCTTGACCGTCTGGTCCTCCTCGCTCGTCACGGGCACTTCCAGCACCCGGCCGGCCGCATCCACAGCCTCGACGATGAGATAATAATTCCGCGTCTGCGGCGCATCATCCGGAATACGGAACACGCCCGACCGCGGCTCTCCCGGCCCATAGACCACCCGCACCTCATAGCTTACGGCGAGGTCTCCCTGCAGCGTCTTCAGGCTTGCAAGTGCCGCGCGGGCCGGTGCCGCCTCGCCATCGCGCGTTGCGGCCATGCCATCCTGGTAATAGGTCTCCGCCAGCCGGTCGGCCTCGGCATCCTCGGTCGACGCCTGCACCTCGTCGCGCAGCGCGGCGAGTTCACCGGGGATCGTCTGTGTCAGTTCGATCCGCTGGGCCTCCACGCGCGCCTTCGCCGGTTGCACCACGCCGAACTCATACGCGCCCCAGCCGAAGCCCAGCGCAACCACCGCAGCCCCCAGCGGCTTCAGCCACCGGTCGCGCGAGATGTAGATGCCCGCCAGACGCGTCTGCAGCGACGGCTTCGGCGGCTCGTAATTGAACCGCCGCTCCTCCAGCGCCTGCACGCCCTGCTTCAGCACAGCCTCCGGCACATCGATGCCCTGCGCAGCATAGATTTCCTTCAGCCGGCGGATGAGGTCTTCCTCCCGGCCGTCGGCATCCAGCTCCTTCATCAGCACGGCATCGCGGTGGCGCAGCGTATCCACCACGTCCATCGCAATCAGCACTTCATCGAGGCTTCGGCCTTTGGCCGGCACCAGAGGAACGTCGGTCTCAGCCAAGCGGTCAGCTCCGCGGCAGCAGCGCCAGCTGCGAGCCTTCCTGGATCAGCTGCGTCAGGCGGCGCTTGCCGTCTTCCACCGCCTCGCGGATCTCCTCGGAATTCTTGGTCGACAGCTTGCGCATCTCGGCGATGATTTCCTGGCTGCGCTCCTGGTACTTCACAACGCTGTCGACGAGCATCTTCACCGACGCCGCCGATACGGTCGGGCCATAGCCGGCCTTTGTCGCCGCTTCTTGAATCTCGCCGCCGACTTCCGCCAGCACTTCCAGCGACTGGTTCACGCCCTTCTTCATGGCTTCCAGCGTCTGCGTTGACTCATGCAGGCCATGCATGCCCGTGAAGCTCGCCGTCAGCGCCGTCAGCACGACTTCATTGGTCGAGAAAAAGCTGACCGACTGCGCATAGACCCGCTCCTTGGCGCTCGTCGTCTGCACCAGACGCGCCATGATCACTTCTGACGTATTATAGCCGATGGTGATGTTGTCCGAGAGATCTTTGGAAATCTGGTAGCGCTTTTCCTCATGCTGCAGCTCGCGCAGCCGCTCGTCGCGCGCCAACTCCAGCTTCGCGCGCTCGGCCGGATCTTCGCCGATATATCCGGCCACCTTCGCGACCGCCTCGTTCACCCTCCCGCGCGCCTTGTCCAGCACGCCTTCAGCCGTCTTCAGCACTTCCAGCGCCATCACTTCCGACTGCTTCAGCGCCCCGCGGAAATCGAGGTAAGCGTTGAGAATCTTGTGCTCCCGGTCGATCTGGTTGGCGGACTCGTCCTGCACTTCCAGGTACAGATCCTTAATCTTGCCGAAGCGCGAGGCGATGTCGCCGCGCGTCATCTTCATCCAGATATTGGAAACCCGCTCCATGGTCGAAATCTTGCCGTCGGCATACTGGTCCACCATGCTCTTGGCATCGTCGCGGATCGAGTTGAACGCGGTCGTGATCCCCTCATAGCGCTCGCCCACAGTCATGCCGGCCACCTGCTCGCGCACCACATCGTTGAACAGGCTCATCTGGTCCAGCGTGCGCGCAATCGCCGTGACCCGCGTCTCGTCGAGGTCGGTAATCTGCTCCAGCAGCGCCACGATCGGCGCGGCACCCGCCTTCGCATTCTTCTTGGGGCCGAGGCCCAGTTCCTTCAGGCCGCCCATCGCCCGGTCAAGGTATTGCAGGGCGGTCGGGCTGGTCGTCGTAACGGCGGTGGTTGTCTCTGCCATGATCCTCATGTCCCCTTGATCAACTCGGATGCGAACCGGCTTCGGTTGCGGTCACACTTAAACCCGCGATCCCCCTTGAAACAAGGCCAATCCAGCCCTTGCGCGGACGCAGCGTCAACGCGATTACCTCGTCCCAAACCAAGGGAGCGAAATAAAATGCCTGTCGAATATGAAAAGAAGGGTCACGTCGCGGTCATCACGATGAACCGTCCGGAAGCGCGCAACGCCATCAATGGCGAAATGGCCTCCACCATGGAAGCGGCGCTGGACCAGATGGAATCCGATCCGGAAGTCTGGGTCGGCATCCTCACCGCGGTCGGCAAGGCCTTCTGCGCCGGCGCGGACCTGAAAGAAATCTCCGCCGGCAACGGCGCCGCCCTCTCCACGAAGAAGGGCGGCTTTGCCGGCATCGCCCGCCGCGAGCGCACCAAGCCGCTGATCGCCGCCATCACCGGCTCCGCCCTCGCCGGCGGCACCGAAGTCGCGCTTTCCTGCGACATGATCATCTGCGCCGAGGACACCAATTTCGGCCTGCCTGAAGTGAAGCGCTCCCTCGTCGCCGGGGCCGGCGGCCTCTTCCGCCTGCCACGCGTCATCGGCAAGGCGATGGCCCTCGAAGTCATCCTCACCGGCGACCCGCTGCCCGCTAGCCGCGCCTACGAACTCGGCATGGTCAACAAGGTCGTGCCGGAAGCCGACGTGATGGCCGAAGCCGAAAAGCTCGCCGCCCGCATCACGGCCAACGCGCCGCTCGCCGTCGCCGCCAGCCGCTCGGTCGCCATCGAGGCCACCTCGAAGACGGACGACGAACTCTGGAAAGACAGCGGCAAGGCCTTCGCCTCGATCGTCGGCACCGAAGACTTCAAGGAAGGCCCCCGCGCCTTCATCGAAAAACGCGCCCCCGTCTGGAAGGGCAAGTAGGACTTGTTCAGCCTCTCACCATCGGCGCGGTGGGAGGCTCACGTCTATCGGCAGGCCCACGCACGCGCTTCCGCCAAACGGCAGCAATTCGCCGAGAGCGGTCATTGGCGCCCATGGTCTGCAGGGCGGGTTGAGCGAAGCGATACTCACCACTTTCCGCACTTCCCGCGAACCTGAATGGTGGGTATCGGCGTTGCCTCAACCGCCCCTACGCTCGCTACATCGCCTCACGAGCACGACGGGAAAGCCTCCAAGCGGAAGGCTAAATCATGTGCCCGCAACTGCGAGGGGCCGAAAATGTCAGGGGCTCTTCCACTGCGAAATGACATACCGCATCTCGCTGGCAAGCTGTTCACAGCCATTGTATTCCGCCTCTTCGGAAAGGTCCGACAGATGGCGCGCAATGTTCTCGGCGCCATACTCGAACATCGCTTCATCGCCGTCGTCCGCAAACTTAAGCCGGAGGTCAGTCATATCCTGCACCAGGCTGATGCCGCGGTCTTCAAGCCGCGTGCACCGGTACGGCAGGGCCTCCGCTCGAGCTTCGGCATTCGCTCGCGCCTCCGCTGCCTGTTTGGCCGCGTTGGCCTCGGCATCAGCCTTGGCCTTGCGAGCAGCCGCGAACTCGCTCGCCCAGGTGCGGTCGCACGAGGCCACCACCCCGGCCAGGGTTTCCTCCCCGGCTTTCAACGCATTGTCCAGACGGCTATGCTCTTGCAGGATAAGCTCATTGCGTACGGTGTCGTCCGGTTCTGGCTTCAGCCGGGCATATGCCTGTCCTGCGTAGATCGCTTGCTCCGAGGACAGCGCAGCGCGCTGAGTATCCGGATTCTCCTCATCGAGCTTATAGGCGATGGTGCAGGTCAAAGCGTTGCCCACCTTGAACTCTGCGGCAGCCAGAACATTGGCGCTCTCCGCGTCCACAAACCTGTCGGGCCGCAGGGTGCTTATCTTGGTCAGTTCATCCACCCACTCCACGTTGCAGGCAGCCACCTCATCACCTAACTGCGTATCGCCCCGCGCGATGGCGGACAGCAGAATCTTGTTCTGCTTCGATGCCTCCGCCATGAGGCCATCAAAGCCCGGGTCCCACAATCGCACGGCCGCGCCAAGCACATAGGTAGATGCGGAGCCCGCCCAGTCCTTCATGACAGGATCCGTGGTGTATCGCTGGGCCTGATCGTACACCTCGAAACATCGTGCTGCCGATGCGAGGCTGCTCTCAGCGTGGGCGGCGGGCATGACAAGAAGACAGCTCATAGCGCAGAGCACTGCTCCGATCAGGCGATGCATCGTCATGAAAAGCGCCTTTCCCGGCCGATAAGCCTTCGTAGCATTGGCGGGTGTAGTGCGACAAGCGACCTGCCGCTCCCAGGGCGATAGCCTCAAGTGCATCGACTTTGAACCTAAGCGGACGATGTCTCTTCGCGATAGTCGTCATTATATCGAAGCCTGTCGAGGCCAATCGCTGCAAACGCATCACTGGTACCGGGTTGCACAGGCACGCCCAAAAGCACCAGTGCCCCGTTTATCGTGCCCCTTTCTGCGCACACCGGCCCGTATACTATTTCGCCCTCTCTGAAGACGGCTGCGCCCTGAACTCCCACGCCGCCGAAGTAGTTGGTTTCGATGTAGGCAAACGCTGCAGATCTCGAGGCCTCGCGAAGCAAATCGACCAGGTTTTGGGTGAGATACTTGAACCCTCCCAGGGTGTTCCCTGTGTCCAGCCCAACCACGTCATCCAAATTCTCATCATCCAGAGGCAGGAATCCAAAATTCTCTCTCAGCGCAAAATGCGGCTGTCTGCTCAGCAAGCTGCCAAGCATTGCGAAGGTTTCACGGCTCGCAGCCAATCCGGTTATGTGGTGTCCCATAAGCCTTCCATAGCATGCGCGATGATCGACCGCTCACGGGATCAATCACTCCTGTCTCTCGCTCTCCTGAACGACCTGAATGGGCCAACCCCACCAGTTCGTCGGCCTGCTCCTGAAAGGCAGGGCCGATCCAATTCGGTCATTCACCGTGGCAGGAAAATCGCAAAATGCTTCCAACTTCACATGAGGCATTTCCCGGGGAGCAGGTCACAATTTCCACGATTTTCTGTTCGTTCAGGTACGGTGGACAACCTAGCCCCATGAGCCGTAACCGTCGGAGGGGTGCTGTCATGTGTGGACGGCCCCGGTTCTGCAAGAGTAAACTTTGAGGAATGTTGATCTGCGGGGATGCGGTCATGTGTCCGGCCTGTTGACGCGGTCTGTGACCGCTGGCCCTGATGAAGTCCGCTTCCGGGTTCCATTCAGACGATCGGGTTGAGATACCCTAACAGCACCGCGGAGTATCCCGGCAACGGCCCTATACTGATCATCATCACTTACATTCTGCCCTTGCAGTCTGGAGCGACAGCGTCCTGCCGTCGCAATTCGTATTTCCTATGCCATGATCGGCGCCCGGTAAGTTTGACCGCGTACCATGACCGCCCAAGCGATCCGGGCCGTCTTGTTGGCCATTGCAACTGTTGTCAGGCGTTTCGACTTATGCGTCAGGAGCGACCTGACCCATGCACCCGTCGCTGACGGATTTGTATCCGCTCTTCGGATGACAGATGTCGCCCCGATCACCAGAAGGCGCCTGAGGTAGCCATCCCCCATCTTCGAGATACGGCCGAGCCTCTCCTTGCCACCCGATGAGTTCTGCCTCGGTGTGAGGCCCAGGAAGGCCGCGAACTGCCGGCCCGACCGGAACACTGACGGGTCCGGCACGCTGGCCGCAAGCGCTGTTGCCGTGAGGATCCCGACACCGGGGATGGTCTCCAGCCTGCAGCTGACCTCATCTTGCCGATGCCAGGCAAGTAGTTGACGCTCCAGATCATGTATCTGCGTCCCGAGCGCATCGAGCTGCACACCGATCCCCAGAAGCGCTGTGCGAACGACATCAGGAAGGTCTTCATGTGCGCCCTCCCGCAGCTGAGCGATCAGTTCAAGGGCCTTGCTCGGTCCCTGAGGCGCGATGATACCAAACTCGGCTAAATGGCCTCTGACCGCATTGAGCAGCATGGTGCGCTGGCGCATCAGCAGATCCCTGGTCCGATGAAGAACGAGAACACCCTGTCGCTCCGCGCTTTTGACCGGCACGAACCGCATGGTCGGCCGGGTCACCGCTTCGCAGATCGCCTCGGCATCCGCCATGTCGTTCTTCTGGCGTTTAACATAGGGCTTCACATAGGCCGGCGGCATCAGCTTCACCTGGTACCCGAGGGCGGAGATCTCGCGGGCCCAGAAGTGCGCTGTCGCGCAAGCCTCCATGCCGACAAGGCAAGGCTCCAGCTTCCGGAATGTGTCAAGCACGGCGCTCCGGCGCAGCTTCTTGCGGAGGATGACATTGCCTGCTTCATCGACTCCGTGAAGCTGGAAAACAGACTTGGCAATATCAATCCCAATCGTGGTAATGGTCATGGTGGACGGCTCCTCTTCTTGTTGGTCCGATGACAGCACCAACATGGCACATTGCGATGCCGGTGGGAGGGGCCGTCCACCCCATCAGACGAGAGCGAACCCATCTCCCAATTTCGCGGATCAACAGATCTCACGCCGCTGTCAGACCCCGCCATATGCGAACTGCGGCGTCGCATCGTCGGTGCGACGCCTTTCCTTATTCCACCGGCTCCAGAAAGCCGTTCACGTCCAGCCAATGAATGAAGGCATCGAACCATTTATTGCTCGTACGGTCGGGATTGCCCAGACCGAAGCCGTGACCACCGTTCTGATACAGATGGAATTCCACCGGTATGCCCGCATCGAACCAGGACTTGATCACGCCGAATTCGCCGCCAAACAGGAAGTCATCGGACGCGATGGCAGAAAACATGGGCGGCGCGTCTTCCGGCACCTCGACCGGCCCCATGCCGCCATAGATCGGGGCGATGAAGGCAAGGTGGACCGTGTCGGAATTGAGCGTCGTATACATGGTGAGGCCTGCCCCGGCAGAGAAGCCGATCATGCCGATCCGTTTGGGGTCAACGCCCCATTCATCCTTGTTTTCGAGGATCATCGCGTAGGCGGCTTCAGCGTCTTCAAGCTGGTTGGTGAGATCCCAATGCGGCGGACCTGCGGACTTATCGTCATCGCTTCGGTTTGCGGCTTCGGCGAAGCGGCGGTCCATCTGCTCCTTGAAGCCGTCGAGCGTATCGGCGGTCGGCTGCAGGCGGTATTTCAGGACGAAGGCATTGATGCCCTTTTTCTGAAGCGCTTCGGCAACCTCCCAGCCTTCGTTGCCCATGGAAAGCCACATGAAGCCGCCGCCGGGCGCCACGATCACGCTGGCGCCGGTCGCCTTTTCCGGGTCCGCGAGGAAAGGCGTCAGTGTCGCAGTCGAGATGTTGCGCGCCATCGGGTCGCCCCATTGGCGGAACCAGGATTCCCCGGCCGTCTGGCCCTCGACACAACCGGTGTTGAGCGGGATTGCGTTCGGTTCATCCGGGACATCCATCGGATACATCGTACCGTCCTGCGCGATGGCCTGCAGGGGGGCAAGAAGCAGGACCGCAGCGGCGGCAAGAACAATTCGGATATTCATGGCACGCACCCTTTCGACAGGAACTATGGATTGGAGGAAAGACGAGGCGGAATGCTGATGCCTTCAGGTGTCTGGGCAACCATCTGGAGCGTGCCGTCCGCGTTATGATAGAGGTATTCCACGCGCACCGAGCGCCGGCCGATCGCCCCTTCGAGGCCATCAATGGATTGGGACGCATCGTGGTAGAAGAAATACCATTGCCCCTCGAACTCGACCGTACCGGGATGGATTGTGAAGCTGTTCTCCCCCGGGCCAGTCAGCATGCCCCGCAGCGTCCAGGGCCCGGTAATGGAGGGCGCCGTGGCGTAATGAATTTGCTCGTTGTCGCTGACGCTTCGATCGATGGCCGCGTACATCAGATAGTAGGTGCCGTCATGCTTGTGGATCCACGGGCCTTCCTCGTATGGCGCAAGATCGAGAGTCTGAATGGGGCCATCGAGTTCGATCATGTTGGGCGCAAGCTTCGCGTAATACAGGATCTGGTTTCCCCAATAGAGCCAGGCCGTGCCGTCGTCGTCCTGGAACACGGTCGGATCGATATCGTCCCAGGAGTGTGCGGCCATTTTCGTCATGCTGTTGCGGATAAGCGCTGAGCCGCGCGCATCGACGAAGGGACCGGTCGGACTGTCTGACACGGCGACGCCGATGGCCTTTCCGGGGTCGGTGCTGTCATGTTCGACGGTGGCATAAAGATAAAACCGCCCGTCCTTTTCTTCAACTTCCGACGCCCACGCATCGCGTGACGCCCAGGCGAAGTCGGTCGGCTTCATAACCGGTCCGTGAGCGGTCCAGTGACGCATGTCGTCTGAGGAGAAGACCAGCCATTCGGTAATATTGAACATTTGGTCCGTTCCGGCTTCGTCATGGCCCACATAGAGATAGACCCGCCCGTCATGGACCATGGGTGCCGGGTCTGCGGTGAACACTTCCGAGAAGAGCGGGTTGGAACCGGGCAGCCCGTGTGAGGACGATTCCGGCATGCCCTGCGATGTACACGCGGTGAGGAGGCCTGCGGCTATGCAGGAAATCCACGAAGATCGAGTGAAAGACATGGCAGGTCACTCCGCTTCGGTTAGGACGACGACTGAGTGTGGCGGCAAAGTCACCAGGCCACGCTCCGCCTTGAAAAGCTTCGGCACCACGGCTTCGGGGTCCTCAAACGTGTTATGTGAGTCCATGGCGTCAGCAGTCAGTATACGCCCTGTGAAGCCGCTCGCCCCGATACCGCTGAGATCAACTGCGTGCGACCCCTTGGGGTCCGAATTGACGAGCGCGACCACGAGTTGTCCTTCTGGCGTCAGCGCCGCTGAGATACTGATGGCCGGGATGATGTCCTCGCCCAGAATGTAGTCCGGCGCGTCATAACGCACCGGCAAGGCCGTTGCGCCCTGGAAGAGTTTGTACATCTCGAACACATGATAGGTCGGCGTCAGGACCATGTCCGGCCCATCCGTCAGGATCATCGCCTGCAGCACATTCACCATCTGGGCGATGTTGGTCATCTTCACCCGATCGGCGTGCTTGTGGAAAATGTTGAAACTGAGCGCGGCCACGACAGCATCACGCATTGAGTTCTGCTGGTAGAGTGCCGGTGTTTCCTCCCCTTCCGGGTCGTACCATGTGCCCCACTCATCGACGTAAAGGCCAAAGTCATCGCTGAGATTTTCATGCGACTCGAACATGGCAATCTGGTCTTCAATCACGTCCTCGATGCGAAGCGCCCGCGACAGGGTGGAAATCCACTCTTCCTCGGGAAAACCCAATGCCGCGCCCTTTGCACCCCAGTCGCCGGTCGGCAGCGAATAAACGTGCACGGAAATGCCCTCGGCGAGCCCGGCGATATACGGATGATCCAGCAAGGTATCGGAGTATTCGATATTTGCGTCATGCGATCCGGAAATTATGCGCTCCGGTTGCTTGCCTTCCGTCTTGGCGAAGCTCGCATACAGAGAATACATGTCGGCATAGTATTCCGGCGTAATATGTCCGCCGCAGCCCCAGGTCTCATTGCCGATCGCAAGATAGTCGACCGTCCAGGGCGCGTCGCGACCATTGGCGCGGCGCTCCCTGGCGCGATCACCGGTTGTGGCGGTGATGTATTCCAGCCAGTCAGCGGCATCTTTCGGCGTGCCGGTGCCAAGATTGATGTTGAGATATGTCTTGGCACCGAGCCGTTCTGCGAGATTGAAAAATTCATGCGTCCCAAAAGTATTGGGCTCTATGGTACCGCCCCATGCCGCATTGGTGCGCTCCGCGCGCTCGCCAATGCCATCTCGCCACTGATAACGATCAGAGTAGCAACCGCCCGGCCAGCGGATAACGGGGATATCGAGGGCATCAAGCGCTGCAAACACGTCATTTCTAATTCCATCCGTATTCGGAATGGCGCTGTCCTCGCCGACCCAGATACTGCCATAGGGCTGGGCACCCAGATGTTCGAGAAACTGGCCATAGACCTCCGGCTCGATCGTTCCGATGGGGGAAGACCGGTCCACCGCGACCTGTGTCTGCGCCTCCACCGTGGCACAGCCTGGGAGCGCTATCAAAAACGCTGCCATTAACACTGAACGGATCATTTTGTTCTCCCTTGTTTTCTTATTATTTCGCCCGCCTACTGGCAGCCCTCGACCTTAAAGGGGCAAAGGCAGAAAGTCGGTCTTGCTTACCTCATTGACGATACGATTTCGAAGCGGCGCACCGAAGCCGTCCGCGGAAATCTCGAACGAGTCGCCCGGCCGGGTCTCCACCCCATCCGCGAAACTCAGCGTTGCCGTGCCGAAGAAGTGGACATGAACATCGCCAGGCCGCCGAAAGCCGGCATACTTGAAATGGTGCGCTTCGAGATTGGCGACCGAATGGCTCATATTGCTTTCGCCGCTGGCGAATGGCTTTTCCCATACGGTCTTCCCGTCCCTCACGATCCGTGACACGCCGCGAATGTCCGCGGGCAGGTCTCCGAGGCGAAGTTCCGGACCGATGGCGCAGGGCCGGAGCTTTGAATGCGCGAGATAGAGATAGTTGATCCGCTCCATCTTGTGGTCGGAAAATTCATTGCCAAGGCAGAAGCCGAGGCGGCGCGGCCGTCCGTCCGGCGCGATGACGTAAATGCCGGCTAATTCGGGCTCTTCGCCCCCGTCCAGCGCGAAGCCGGGTGAGATCAGGTCGCCGCCGGGACGAACAACTGACGTGCCGTCTCCCTTGTAGAACCATTCCGGTTGCACGCCCTCTTGCCCGCCCTCCGGTTTGCCGCCTTCCAGCCCCATGCGGAACATCTTCATGGAGTCCGTCAGCGAATTTTCCGTCCCGGACAGTTTCGCATGCATGGCGTCACGCGTGTCGGCGCTGCCAAGATGGGTGAGCCCCGTCCCCGTTACGAGAAGATGAGCCGGATCAGGATGCGTGATCGGTGGGAGGATACGACCTTCGCGGAGTAATGCCTCATAGGACAGGCAGTCCGCTCCCGGCGCGGCTTCCACCGCTTCCTTAAGTCCGATGCCATCTTCAATCGCTGTCAGTGCGAGTTCGTACAAAGACGTTGCGGACCCGAGCGGCACAAGTGCTTCGCCATCGCGGACACGCGCGACCCGCGCACACCCCGCCTCGTCGAGATACTGGACCAAATTCACTGGATGCCTTCCTCTCCAGCGTCCCTGACCTGAATGAAATCCCGCCGCGACTCCTCGAGCAAAACCTGCATTGCCCGGCCCGCTTTCTCGCCATCGCGCATCAGGATCGCATCGCAGACAGCCTTGTGGCGAGGCAGCGACAGATCGTGTGTTTGCGGATGGCGGCTGGTGAGCTCGATTGAGTACCTGAGCGCATTGTAAAGGGTGCGACCGATATGGGCGAGAAACGGGTTCTGTGTCGCATCGACAATCGCCTGATGAAATTGAAGATCGGGATCTAAAAGGTCAGAGGCAGTGTCAGCATCCTCCATCGCTTCATAGGCAGACCGAATTCGATTGAGGTCGTCGCTCGTTGCGTTTTTCGCCGCGAGCGCCGCGGCGCCCGGCTCGTAGACCATGCGCGTATCGAAAAGGAAATCGATGAAGGCCTGCTCAGGCAGCGACTGAATCGTCCACCGCAGCACATCGGGGTCCAGCATGGACCAGCTTTCACGCGCCCTCACCGTTGTGCCAATGCGTGACCGGGACTCGACCAGTCCTTTCGCCATCAACACTTTTGTGACTTCACGAAGGATGGGCCGGCTAACCTCGAACTCTTCGCCAAAATACTGCTCGCTCGGCAACCGGTTGCCGACCGGATAGTCGCCCGAAACGATTCGCAGACCCAGTGTCTCGACGAGCTGTTCGGTCAGATTGCGCGGCTTCAGTGACATGGGACAACCGATGTGTTGGCAGAATCTTGCTCATATTGTATGACCAGATAAATTCAAATCAAGTCGCCTGGAACGAGCGGCGGGGAAACGGTACGGGGATAGCCACCGAATGGCCGACCAAAGCAGGAAACTCCGGTCCCAGGCCTGGTTCGGAACAGCCGACAAGAACGGCTTCATGTATCGATCCTGGATGAAGAACCAGGGTTTCCCCGCGCACCAGTTCGACGGGAAGCCCGTCATCGGCATCTGCAATACCTGGTCGGAACTCACACCATGCAATGCGCATTTGCGCGGTCTGGCCGAGCGGGTGAAACAGGGCGTCTACGAGGCCGGGGGCCTTCCGGTCGAATTCCCTGTGTTTTCGAATGGCGAATCGAACCTTCGCCCCACGGCGATGATGACCCGGAACCTTGCCAGCATGGATGTGGAAGAGGCCATTCGCGGCAATCCCGTCGATGGCGTCGTCCTTCTCGTCGGGTGCGACAAGACCACACCAGCCCTTCTCATGGGCGCAGCCAGTTGCGACGTGCCCGCCATTGTCGTCAGCGGAGGGCCGATGCTGAACGGCTACCACAAGGGAAAGCCGGTCGGCTCCGGGACCCTGGTCTGGCGAATGAACGAGCAATTCAATGCCGGCGAGATCAGCCTCAACGAGTTCATGGCAGCAGAACAATCCATGTCGCGGTCTGCCGGGTCCTGCAACACAATGGGAACCGCCTCGACAATGGCCTGCATGGCTGAAGCCCTTGGCGTCACGTTGCCCGAGAACGCCGCCATTCCAGCTGTAGATTCCCGACGCTACGGGCTCGCCCACCTGTCCGGTATGCGCGCCGTCGAAATGGTCAACGAAGATCTCACTCTGTCAAAGCTGCTCACCCGCGAAGCCTTCGAGAATGCCATCCGCGCGAATGCCGCAATCGGCGGGTCGACCAATGCGGTCATTCATCTGAAAGCCATCGCTCAGCGCATTGGTGTCGAACTCACGCTTGACGACTGGCAGACGTTCGGTGCGGGCGTGCCGACGCTGGTTGACCTCCAACCTTCCGGCCGCTTCCTGATGGAGGAGTTTTACCATGCTGGCGGCCTGCCGGTCGTACTCCGCCGGCTTGGGGAACTCGGGGTCCTGAACCGGGACGCGTTGACGGCGAATGGCAAGCCCCTGTGGGACAACGTCAAGGATGCCAACTGCTACAATGACGAGGTGATCCGCCCAGTGAACAAGCCGCTCGTCGCGAGCGGCGGCATCTGCGTCCTGCGCGGAAATCTCGCCCCAAGGGGGGCCGTCCTGAAGGTATCGGCAGCGACACCAGAACTCCTGAAACATCGTGGCCGCGCTGTCGTCTTCGAAAACTTCGATGACTACAAGGCCCGCTTCGCCGATCCGGACCTCGACATCGACGAGACGTCCGTCATGGTACTGAAGAACTGTGGCCCTAAGGGATATCCTGGCATGGCGGAAGTCGGAAACATGGGCCTGCCGCCGAAGCTGTTGAAGCGGGGCGTCACAGATCTTGTCCGTATCTCGGACGCCCGGATGAGTGGCACGGCATTCGGCACGGTCGTCCTCCATGTCGCACCGGAGGCGGCTGAGTTCGGTCCCCTCGCCACAGTCCGGAATGGCGACATCATCGAGCTCGATGCGCGCGCAGGCCTCCTGCACCTCGATGTCCCAGATGATGAAATTGAGGCCCGCCTGGCAGAGCTTCGTACCAATGCCGTAGTGCGCCCCGCCGGAGGTTATGAAGGCCTTTACCGGCGTCATGTTCTGCAAGCGGACGAAGGCTGCGACTTCGATTTTCTTGTCGGATGTCGCGGCGCCGATGTTCCACCCCATTCCCATTGAGCAGCACCGTCGTGTCCACCATCCCTCCCCTCACGAACACCTACCCAAGCCTCGCCGGCCGAACTGTGTTCATTACTGGGGGCGCAACAGGTATCGGGGCGGAGCTGGTGGCAGCGTTCGCTGGACAACAGTGTAAAGTAACCTTTGTAGACCTGCAGGCGGAGGCGGGAGAAGCCACTGCCGGGGCGACCTGCGCCCGCTTCATCGAATGTGACTTGCGCGACACTGGCAAACTCTCCGGCATCATCGCGAAGACTGGCGAAATCGACGGCCCGGTAAGTGTCCTCATCAACAATGCGGCGGACGATACACGTCATGACTTCCGTACGCTGACCGAAGCCGGTTGGGACGACCGGATCGCGGTGAACCTTCGCCATGCCTTCTTCGCCATTCAGGCAGTTCATCCGCAGATGCGCAAATTGGGCCATGGATCGATCGTCAATTTCGGTTCAATGAGCTGGTATGAGTGCCAGGGCGGCATGACAGGCTACACGACGTCCAAGGCCGCCATTGAAGGCATGACGCGTGGCCTTGCCCGCGACCTGGGCGCTGACAACATCCGCATCAACACACTGGTGCCGGGCTGGGTCATGACGCCGAAGCAAAAGGCATTGTGGGTCGGCGAAGACGTCAAGAGCGAGATCGAACGCGGCCAGTCACTTAAGGGCGAGCTGCTACCGCAGGATATCTGCGCAATGGCGCTGTTCCTTGCCTCCGACGATTCACGAATGTGCACAGCACAATCCTTCATCGTCGACGGCGGCTGGATATGAGTCTTATGATTGAAAGAAAACGGGAGGTCACATGAAACAGGTTCTTGCCATTTTTGTTAGCGCTCTCGCCCTTGCCGCATGTGGGTCCGGCGGCTCAGACAGCAAAGACGACGACCAGCTCACCATCGGCTTTTCGCAGGTCGGGTCGGAAAGTGGCTGGCGAACATCCTTCAGCCAGGCTGTGCAGGCCGAGGCCCGGGAACGCGGCATTGACCTCAAATTCTCGGACGCGCAGCAGAAGCAGGAAAACCAAATCCGCGCAGTGCGCAGCTTCATCGCGCAAGGTGTCGACGCAATCATCATCGCGCCCGTAGTCGAGACCGGCTGGAAGCCGGTGCTGACCGAAGCCAAGCGCGCGGGCATTCCGGTCATCATTATTGACCGCAACATGGCCCTCGAAGATGACAGCCTCTACCTCACCCGCGTCGCTTCCGACTTTGTCGAGGAAGGCCGCAAGGCTGCGCGTTGGCTGATGGAAGAGACCAGTGGCGATTGTGACATCGTCGAGCTGCAAGGCACCGTCGGCGCAACGGCCGCCATAGATCGCATGACCGGCTTCAACGAAGTGATCGCAGACTATCCGGACGCCAAAATTGTCATGTCGCAGACCGCTGATTTCACCCGCGCCCGTGGAAAGGAAATCATGGAGACCTTCCTGCGCGCGATGGACCCAGCAGACATCTGTGCGGTCTGGGCTCACAATGACGAAATGGCCCTGGGCGCCGTCATCGCGATGAATGAAGCCGGGATTGATCCTGGTGACGACATTCTTGTTGTGTCTGTCGATGCTGTCCCAGACATCTTCAAGGCGATGGCCGATGGCGACACAAACGCCACGGTCGAGCTCAGCCCCCATATGGGCGGCCCCGCCTTCGATGCGATCGAAGCCCACCTGCGTGGCGAAAGTGTGCCGAAGCTGATCTCGGTAAATGGCGATCTCTTCACCCAAGAGACCGCAGCCGAGGAATATCAGAAGCGGACTGCCGACTGACCCGATGACCGCTACTGAACCGCTCTTGTCGCTTCGCGGAGTCCGGAAAGAATTTCCGGGCGTAGTCGCGCTGGACGATGTCGACTTCGATGTAAGACCTAGCGAAGTCCATGCCCTGCTTGGTGAGAATGGCGCGGGCAAGTCGACACTCATCAAGGTCCTGACCGGCGCCGATCCGCGCGATAGGGGGGAAATGTGGCTGGACAGCGAGTCGCTTTCGCCGCGATCGGTCGGCGAGGCGCAAGCGGCGGGCATCAGCACGGTCTATCAGGAGGTCAATCTCCTGCCGAACTTGTCAGTGGCGCAAAATCTCCTGCTCGGCCGCGAGCCGCGCCGCTTTGGCCTGACGGACTGGAAGCGGATGAATGCCGAGGCGCGCGAAACGCTGAAGCGTTTCCGTCTCGACATCGACGTGTCTCGCCCGCTGAGCCAGTTCTCCGTCGCAATACAGCAACTGGTCGCGATTGCCCGAGGCGTCGATCAGAAGGCAAAGATCCTCGTGCTGGATGAGCCGACGGCGAGCCTTGATGCTGGTGAAGTCGAGATCCTGTTCGATATCCTGCGCAGCCTGCGCGCCGACGGCCTTGGTATCATCTTCGTCACCCATTTTCTCGATCAGGTCTACGAATTGTCGGACCGGATCACGGTGCTGCGAAACGGTCAAAAAATCGGAACATTCAATACTGCCGCCCTGCCCCGGGCGAAGCTCATTCAGCACATGCTCGGCTATGAGCTGCAGGGAACAACCGCCGGCCATGCGCCCCAGACCACATTGGCAGGAACAAAAGATGCGGCGCTGGAAGTGGACGGTGCCTGCGTCCACGGCTCAATACAGAACATTAGCCTGACGGCATTGTCAGGCGAAGCAATAGGGCTCGCCGGCCTGCTCGGCTCCGGGCGCACGGAAGTTTGCCGTGCGCTCTTCGGCCTCGATACACTATCGGCCGGGAAAATCTGCCGCAACGGAATTGAGGTAGGCATCACGTCGCCGCGGGGCGCCATCGCCAATAGCATCGCGCTCTGCCCCGAGGACCGCAAGACAAACGGCATAATTGGCGATCTCAGCGTGCGGGAGAACATCGCAATCGCCCTCCAGGCGCGGCGCGGCTGGTGGCGGCCGATCCCTCTCCGCGAGCAACGCACCCTTGCCGGGACGGCGATTGCCAATTTCCGAATTGCAACGCCAGATATGGAAAAGCCCGTGAGGCTTCTCAGTGGCGGAAACCAGCAGAAAGTCATTCTGGCGCGCTGGCTCGCCATCGAACCGGACGTGCTGCTCCTCGATGAACCAACGCGCGGCATCGATATCGGCGCACATACCGAAATCCTGCGCTTGATCCAGCAACTCTGCGACCGCGGCATGGCTCTGATTGTGACATCTTCGGAACTTGAGGAACTTGTCGCATTCAGTCACCGCGTAGTTGTGCTCAGGGACTTCCGTCAAATTGCTGTCCTGGAAGGAAACGCAATTACGGAAGACGGCATACTTCAGGCCATCGCATCATGAACGGTCTGAGGAGAATGTTTGCGGCACTGAAACGCCATGGCGCACTTTGGCCACTTACTGCGCTCGGCCTTATCTGGCTGGTTATCCTGATCGCAAATCCCGGCTTCTTCGCCTTCACGGTTCAGGACGGAAGACTGTTTAGCGGATTTATCGATATCCTGAACCGGTGTGCTCCAGTCGCGCTCATAGCCATCGGAATGTCGCTCGTAATCGCGACCGGAGGTATCGACCTCTCGGTCGGAGCTGTCATGGCGATTGCCGGAGCCGTCGCGGCCAACCTAATAGTCGGAAGCGATCTACCGGTCATCCTCATTGTGGGGATTGGGCTATGCGCAGGCCTTGCAGCCGGGTTGATGAACGGCACGCTCATCGTGGGCCTGGGAATACAGCCTATTGTCGCAACGCTCATCCTGTTGGTAGCCGGGCGGGGTGTAGCGCAGCTTCTGAACGACGGACAGATCATCACTTTCCAGAACGAAGCATTCGCGTTCATTGGTGTTGGCATCCTGCTTGGCCTGCCGATGCCTATCTGGCTCGTTCTTTTCATTCTGGCCGCAATGCTCTTTCTGACCCGCGGGACAGCGCTTGGCATGTTCATTGAGGCCGTGGGTGCCAACGCCTCGGCAAGCCGGCATGCAGGTATTCCTGTGAGGTCGATTAAGCTGGCGGTCTACGGGATCGCGGGCATCTGCGCCGCACTCGCGGGTCTTGTTGCTACGGCTGACATTCAAGGCGCCGATGCAAACAATGTCGGCCTCTGGATAGAACTGGATGCAATCCTTGCCGTTGTTATTGGCGGGACAAGCCTGATGGGGGGACGCTACTCGCTCGTGCTGGCAGTCATCGGTGCCCTGATCATCCAGTCCCTTAACACCGCAATCGTGCTTTCGGGAATACCCCCCAAGTTCAACCTAGTCATCAAGTCAGTGGTGATTATAGGCGTACTTCTATTGCAGTCATCCGTTGCGCAGGCGCAGCTCGCGTCGCTTCGCGAGAGGCTCTCGACATGATAGCAGCTCGCCACGCGCCGATTCTGATCACGACTGCACTATTTGTGGCACTCTTTGTTCTGGGCTCGGTCCAGTACGAGGGCTTCGGCACGGTGCATGTATTTCTGAATCTCTTTACCGACAATGCCTACCTCGCGGTCACCGCAATCGGAATGACCTTCGTTATCCTTTCGGGTGGGATAGATCTTTCGGTCGGCTCCGTAATCGCGTTCACCGGGGTGTTGACTGCAATACTCATTCAGTCCGGATGGCCGCCCTATGTGGTATTCCCACTTGTTCTTGCCATCGGATGGGCATTCGGCGCGGGAATGGGATGCCTGATACACTGCTATAAGCTTCAGCCATTCATCGTCACGCTGGCCGGCATGTTCCTGATGCGCGGTCTGGCGATTGTTATCAGCGAGCGATCAGTACCGATCGAACATGCTGCCTATGATGCTATCAATACAATGGGGATTATTTTGCCTGGACGAGGGTTCGTTGGCGCGCAGACACTGCTGCTCGCTATCGTGCTGGCATGCGCTATCATCCTTGCACATTACCGCCGCTTCGGAACCTACGTCTACGCCATTGGCGGCGATGCAGAATCCGCACGGCTAATGGCTGTCCCGGTGGCGAACACGACGATCCGTATCTACGCACTCAGCTCTTTCCTCGCAGCACTTGCCGGGATCATGTTCTCTTTCTACACATCGTCCGGCTACGCGCTGGCGGCAGTCGGATTGGAATTGGACGCTATCGCAGCCGTGGTGATCGGCGGAACTCTGCTAACGGGCGGATCCGGCTATATTGTCGGGACAGTTGTCGGCGTCATGCTGATGGGGCTCGTTCAGACTTACATCTCTTTCAACGGCTCTCTGAACAGCTGGTGGACGAAGATCGTCATTGGCGTTCTCGTTCTGGCTTTCGTTTGTGTACAACGTATTCAACGCCCTCGTGAGGATAATTAGACCATGCGGGATGGTGCTTACCGCCATGCAATCCTTTTCAGGCCTTTGGCCATGTGCACGCAGCACTTTTCCAATCAATGCTCCGGGTAACTGCGGGATTAGGGAAGATCATCACATAACGCCAAAGCAGCAAGAGGCTCCAGGTTCCCTGAGCAACAACAATCCGGATGGGGAGAGGTCGTGATGAAGTTCAAATCGATATTGGCACTGGCGTTGAGTTTTGCCTTTTCTGGCTGCGTCGCAACAGCTCCTGTCCGAACGGTTGGAGGGGCCGAAGCTGCTTATCCCAAAGTCAGCGTGGGTGACGCTTTCGCCACAGTTGTGCCCGTAGCAGGCACGCCGGTTAGGGTAAGCTTCATCACGGACAAAATTGTGCACGTTGTAGCGGACCCGGACGGCGACTTTGCGCGTGACGAAAGTCTGATGGTGGTAGCGCAGGACAAACCGGACGGGATCAGTGTGAAGGAAGCCGATGGCGCGGTGGAGCTGCGGTCCACTTCGCTCGTGGCGCGGGTCGATGGCACGACCGGAAAGGTCAGCTTCCTGCACCCCGATGGCAGACCGATCCTGAGCGAGGCCCCTGCGCGGGAGTTCTCGGCAAAGACTGTGGGTGGCGAACCCTTCTATGCTGTACGTCAAGTGTTCGCGTCTGATCCCGGCGAAGGCTTCTACGGCCTCGGCCAGCACCAGATGGGTCAGATGAACTTCAATGGCGAGAATGTGGAACTGGCGCAGCACAACGTTGCGATTGCGATGCCCTTCCTCATCTCCACCGGGGACTATGGCATTCTGTGGGACAACAGCTCGATCACACGGTTTGGTGACCCACGACCGTTCGCCGGCCTCGATGACACGTTGGTCGTTCGCGACCGCGACGGCGCTGAAGGCGGCCTGACGGGCGAGTACTATTACGAGGGCGAACTCGTTGCGACGACGCAGGAAGGCGATCCGGATTACCAGTTCCTTCCAGAAGACCAGTTCGCGACAGGCGCGGGCGAGCGGGACGTGTTTCCTGCCCCGCTGGGCACAAAGTCGCCGGATAAGGTGGTGTGGACCGGTAGCGTCGAGGCGGAGACAGCAGGGCTGCACAAGTTCCAGGTCTACGGCAGCAGCTATATCAAGGTGACAGTGGATGGCGAGGAAGTGGTGAACCGCTGGCGCCAGAACTGGAACCCGAACAACTTCAACTTCGAACTGGAGATGGCGCCGGGCAAACGGCACGCGGTGGAGATCGAATGGCTACCGAATGACGGCTATTTCCGCATAATGCACCTGGACCCGATTCCGGAGGACGAGCGGAATGCGCTGAGCCTGTCTTCCGAGGTGGCGCAGGTTCTGGACTACTATTTCATTCTTGGCCCATCGGCGGACGAGATCATTTCCGGCTATCGCCAGCTTACCGGCAAGTCGGTGATGCTGCCGCGCTGGGCTTACGGATTCTGGCAGAGTCGTCAGCGTTACACGACGCAAGACGAACTTCTGGACGCGCTGGCGGAGTATCGCGCGCGGGATATCCCGATCGACAATATCGTGCTCGACTGGTTCTACTGGCGCGAAGATGACTGGGGATCGCACAAGTTCGACCCGGCGCGCTTTCCTGATCCGGGCGCGATGGTGGACGCGGTTCATGACATGCATGCGCAGGTGATGATCTCTGTTTGGCCGAAGTTCTATCCGACGACGGATAATTACAAGGCGCTGGACGAAAAAGGCTGTATCTATCGCGGCAATATCGAGCGCGGCGCGTTGGACTGGGTTGGTCCTGGCTATCTTAACGCATTCGTGGACCAGTATTCCGAAGAATGCCGGAGATTGTTCTGGAGCCAGATGCAGCGGGAAATTGACGCATTGGGCTTCGACGCCTGGTGGATGGATGCAACCGAGCCGGATATGCACTCCAACGTGTCACATGCCGATCGTGCATATCGCATGGGTCCGACCGCAATGGGACCGGCGGAGCAGTATTTCAATTCCTTCGTGCTGATGAATTCGCGGGCGGTCTACGAAGGCGAGCGGGCCGGCACGGAGCCGGACGAACGCGTGTTCATCCTGACGCGGTCAGCCTTCCCCGGCATCCAGCGCTATGCGTCTGCGTCGTGGAGTGGCGATATCGTAGCGCGATGGGATGACCTGCGGGAGCAGATCTCCGCAGGCGTAAACTTCTCCATGTCCGGAACGCCGAACTGGACGCACGACATTGGCGGCTTCTCGGTGGAGCAGCGGTATTCGTCAGAAGACCCGGCGCATGTCGACGAATGGCGGGAACTGAACACACGTTGGTACCAGTTCGGGGCCTTCTCGCCAATCTTCCGGTCTCACGGGGAATACCCTTTCCGGGAAGTGTACAATCTGGCCGAAGACGGTTCCGCGGTGCAGAACACGCTGATAGCGTATGACAAGCTGCGTTATCGCCTTATGCCGTACATCTACACACTGGCGGCTGACACGTATCACAAAGATGGGACGATTATGCGCGGTCTCGTGATGGATTTCGAGAATGATCCGGTCACCTGGGACATCGCGGATCAGTACATGTTCGGCCCGGCTTTTCTGGTGAGCCCTGTGCATGAGTACAAAGCCCGCTCGCGCTCCTTGTACCTGCCAGCAGGTGCGGACTGGTACGATTTCCTGACGGGCACGAAATATGCCGGCGGACAATGGATCCAGGCGGCTGCGCCGCTGGACTGGATGCCCCTTTATGTGAAGGCTGGCTCCATTGTCCCGATGGGACCAGATATTCAGTATACTGCTGAAGGAATTGGCAAAGAAGTAAGCTTATTCGTGTTTACAGGAGCAAATGGCTCATTTGAATTATACGATGATGATGGTGAAACATACGCCTATGAGCGCGGCGAGTGGAGCCGGATTCCAATTCGCTGGGATGAAAGCGAGCAGCAGCTGATTATCGGCGACAAGTTGGGCGAGTTTGGCGGCCAACAGGAATTCAAAGTCCACTTTGTAACGCCTGGCACCGGGAATGCCCCGGCCAACTCAAAGCCAGATTCGACGGCAATTTATTCCGGACGAAAGATTGTTATTGAGAAAACGCCGTGAAGGTCGACCTCAGCGTATTGTCACGTTTATGCTCGTAGCCGTGAAATCGGCGATAAATCGCAAAAAGCGGCATTCGGACCTCGAGACCATTCGTTTGGACAAGGTGGCGCTTTCCGTTTGTTTCTGTGTGGAGGGGAAACACGGATTCGAATCCAACATAGGCTTTCCAAAATGCTTGGGGCATCTTTACGGCCTGAACGGCCGCAATGGGCCAATCTTCGCCATCCCGCAATTCATCGCTGCAAACCCGGCAGGGGCCACTCCTCAACATTGACCGGCAAGCAAACCGATCCACCGCTCACACGTTTTCCTTCTTCCTCGGCACCGTAGCACGTCGCGTCCTCGCCCGCGCTTTCGGCTTCGGCAGCAGGCGGAAGCGCGTCTGGCACCAGGCGAAGCCGACGCCGACATCCAGCAAGGCATCGGACCGTCCGCACGGGCACGCGAACTCCATGACGTCGAGCACGCGGTAGGTCTCGCCCGCGACCAGGGGCACGGGCTGCCCGGTCACGTGGTTCGGGGCCGCGTTCACGCACAGGACCAGATCGCCGGGGCCGACAGCATCGCTCATCGCCCCGATCCTTTAGCACAAGCGGCAGGTCCGGCCTATGCTCCCGGCAAGCCAGCCGCGTCCGGCCAAAAAAAAGCGGCCACCTGAAGGTGGCCGCAACGTTTGCTTGATTGTTCTTGAGGCGGCAGCCGATCAGGCGGCTTCTTCGATCTCTTCGTCCTCGTCGGAATATTCTTCTTCCTCGTCCGAGTACTCTTCTTCCTCAAATTCGACTTCGTAGAGGTGTCCGTACACGACATCTTCCGGGATGGTGGCGAGGCGGGCCAGCATGTCTTTGCCCTCGGCTTCGCCTTCTGCGTCGCTCCATTCCACGTCCGATGCTTCCATGAAGAAGTCGACGTCGGTGATCGCATAGCCTTCGTCGTCGAACGAGGCTTCGATCTTCTCCATCGCTTCTTCGTCGCTGGCAGCGTAGACCGCGACCATCACGTGAGCGTATTCCATTCCCTCCAGGGCGCCATCGCTCCCTTCACCGCACTCCACTTCGCAGGACATCAGATAGGCAGTTTGCGACACAGTCTTTCTCCGTAGTTGTTCGCAGGGATCCGGCCTCCCGAGGGGTCACGCCAAATGGCAGGGACTCCTCCGGCGAACCGGCGGCATCAGTCTCAGGAAGCGCAGCAGCCAGGGTCGCCAGCTACGCGCGTCACGCCAGCCAACCCGTATTCGCAAGCCTACTGCTTCATGATCGGGGAGAAAGTCGCACGAATATTTTAATAACCCGCTAACTTTTGGCGGACGATTCGCCGGCGCGCGATTTTTTTAATCTCTTTTCGCGCCCAGCCAGGCCAGGACGCCCTCGCCCGCCGCCATCCCGGTCGCGAGGCAGGCGGTCAGGAGGTAGCCGCCGGTCGGGGCATCCCAGTCGATCATTTCGCCGGCAACGAAACTGCCCGGCCGGGCGGTCAGCATCAACCGCGCATCCACCGCATCCCAGCGAACGCCGCCAGCGGTCGAGATGGCCTCATCGAGCGGTGCAGGACCAGTCAGCTTCAGCGGAAGGCGCTTGATCGCCGCCGCCATGGCGTCGGGCGTCGTGAGGTCATCCGCTGATACGCATTCATAAAGCAATGCGGCCTTCACCCCCGTCAGCTTCAGTGCCTTGCGCAGGCGGTTGGCGCGCGATTGTTTCGGATCGGCCGCCGCCAGCCTGCGGGCAATCTCCGCCTCGGCGAGGTCCGGCAGCAGGTCCAGCCACAGCGTCGCCGTGCCTTCCGCCTCGATCTCGTCGCGCAGGACTGCCGACAAGGTGAAAACGCCGCCGCTCTCGACGCCCGCCGCGGTCACCACGAACTCTTCCCGCGTCTCCCTGCCGCCAGCCGATAGCCGGACAGGCTTCACCGGAGCGCCCGCGAAGTCGCGCCGCATCCGGTCCGACCAGTCGACCGTGAACCCGCAATTGGAGGGCCTGAACGGCGCAAGCGGCACGCCCGCTTCCGCGAACGGCCTGGTCCACGCCCCATCGGAGCCAAGCCGGCGCCAGCTGCCGCCGCCGAGCGCGAAGACGGTTGCGGCCGGATTGACCGTCACCGCACCATCCGCCGTATCGAAAACCAGCGCGCCCGCCTCATCCCACCCGGTCCAGCGATGCCTGAGATGCAGCCTGACGCCCTGCCTGCCCAGCCGGGCGAGCCAGGCACGCAGCAGCGGCGAAGCCTTCATCATCGAGGGAAAGACGCGGCCCGTCGGCCCGGTGTGCGCCTCGATTCCCAGCCCGGCCATCCAGGTGATCACCTCACCCGGTCCGAAGTCACGAATGACCGGCTCCAGACGGTCACCCGGCGCAACATAAAGGCGCGTAAAGTCAACTATGTCACCCTCATGCGTCACATTCAGGCCGCTCTTACCCGCCATCAGGAACTTGCGTCCAGCACTCGGCATGGCGTCGTATACGTCGACGCCAATCCCCGCTGCGGAGATTGCATCGGCGGCCATCAATCCCGCAGGGCCGGCACCGACAATGGCAACCCTGTCAGTCTTCACGGATGACCCGCGCCTTGCCGCGCCCCAACGCCAGCGCCTTGATCGCGCCCCGGAAGGTCTGCACTTCCTGCTGCGTCCAGTCGGCCCGGATGAGGGCGGCGCGGAGGTTGTCCTTCATCAGCGCGGTCTTCTCCGGCGGGAAGAAATATCCTGCTCTTTCAAGCTCTTCCTCGAAGTGCTCGAACATGCGGTAGAGCTCGTCGCGCGGCGCAAGGGCTCCGAGGCCGGCCTTCACGGCCTCGTCGTCGCCTCTTGGGCCGAGCGCAATCCTGCCCCATTCACTACAGAAGACGCAGACGGCCTGGGCCAGGTTGAGGCTCTTGAAGTCCGGGTCGACCGGGTAGGTCATCAGGAAGTCAGACAGCGCCACGGCATCGTTCGGCAGGCCGGATTTCTCCGCCCCGAACATAATGGCGGACTTGCCGGCACGAAGGCGCGCATGCGCCGTCTCCGCCGCGTCACGGGCGTCGCCGACGCGCTTCTCCATGCCTCTCAGGCGCGCCGTCGCCGCCGCCAGCCAGGTGATCCCCTCCAGCGCTTCGGGCAGCGTCTCATAGACGGAAACCGTGACACCCGCCCCGAACGCCCCCGCCGACATCGTCTCCGCCGCCGGATTCGGCCAGCCATCGCGCGGCGCTATCAGACGGAGATCCGTCAGACCAAAGTTGCGCATGACACGCGCCGCCGCACCGATATTTTCGCCCAGCTGGGGCGAGTGGAGAATGATGGCCGGGCTGCGGTGATCTGCCATGTGGGAACCTGTTTTGACGCCTGCCCGGGCTCTGCTATAGGCCTGCCAGACTATTTCAAGCGCAAGGACTTCCAAACATGTCGAAAATCAAGGTCAAGAACCCGATCGTCGAGATGGACGGGGACGAAATGACCCGGATCATCTGGCAGCTTATCAAGGACAAGCTGATCCACCCCTACCTCGACGTTGACCTGAAATACTACGACCTGTCGATCCAGAAGCGCGACGAGACGGACGACCAGATCACCATCGACGCCGCCAACGCCACCAAGCAGTACGGCGTCGCCGTCAAATGCGCCACGATCACGCCGGACGAAGCCCGCGTCGAAGAGTTCGGCCTGAAGAAGATGTGGAAGTCGCCGAACGGCACGATCCGTAACATCCTCGGCGGCGTCGTCTTCCGCGAGCCGATCGTGATCTCGAACATCCCGCGCCTCGTGTCCGGCTGGACCCGTCCGGTCGTGGTCGGCCGTCATGCCTTCGGCGACCAGTACAAGGCGACCGACTTCCTGGTGCCGGGCAAAGGCAAGCTGACCATGAAATGGGAAGCTGCCGATGGCTCCGACAGCAAGGAATACGAAGTCTTCGACTTCCCGTCGGCCGGTATCGCCATGGGCATGTACAACCTCGACGACTCGATCCGCGACTTTGCCCGCGCCTGCCTGAACTACGGCCTGCAGCGTAAATGGCCGGTCTACCTGTCGACCAAGAACACGATCCTGAAAGCCTATGACGGCCGCTTCAAGGACATCTTCCAGGACGTCTTCGACAACGAGTTCGCGGACAAGTTCAAGGAATTCGGCGGCACCTACGAGCACCGCCTGATCGACGACATGGTGGCCGCCGCCATGAAGTGGTCCGGCGGCTATGTGTGGGCCTGTAAGAACTATGACGGCGACGTCCAGTCCGACACGGTCGCGCAGGGCTATGGCTCGCTCGGCCTGATGACCTCCGTGCTGATGACGCCGGATGGCAACACGGTCGAGGCCGAGGCCGCCCACGGCACCGTCACGCGCCACTACCGCAACCACCAGAAGGGCGAAGCGACCTCGACCAACTCGATCGCCTCGATCTACGCCTGGACGCAGGGCCTCGACCATCGTGGCCGGATGGACGACACGCCGGAAGTCCGCAAGTTCGCCCAGACGCTGGAGCAGACCATCGTGAAGACCGTCGAAGCCGGCTTCATGACGAAAGACCTCGCCCTGCTCGTCGGCCCGGACCAGAGCTACCTGACGACCGAAGGCTTCATCGAAAAAGTCGCCCAGAACTTTGAAGAGGCGATGGCGAAAGCCTGATCGCCCCGCGCGTTCCAAACAAAAGCCCCGCAGGACATCCTGCGGGGCTTTTTCTTTGTCACCGGTCAGGCTTCGCCTAGCAGCTCGCGGACATGGTCCTCAAGGTCCAGCTGGCGCAAGCGCTTCAGCCGCTCCACGAGCAAAATCCGGCGCAGGCGCTGATAAGCGACATCCAGATTGTCATTCACGATGACATAGTCGTAGCGGCGCCAGTGCATGATCTCGCGCTTTGCGTCTTCCATACGCCGCGCGACGATTTCCGGAGTCGAGCCCGGCCGGGCCGCGAGCCGCTCCTCAAGCGCGCTGATCGTCGGCGGAAGGATGAAGACCGAAACAACGTCGTTCGGCATCTGGTCGTGCAAGGCATCGGCGCCCTGCCAGTCGACGTCGAACAGGACATCCTCGCCCGCCTCCAGCCTGGCGACCGTATCGGCCCTTGGCGTGCCGTAATACTTGTCGAAGACATGCGCCCATTCGAGGAATTCCCGCCGTTCGATCATCCCGTGGAACTCTTCGGAGGACTTGAAAAAATAGTCCTTTCCGTCGACCTCGTTCGGCCGGGGCGGACGTGTCGTCGCCGAAACGGACAGCTTCGCGTCCCTGAACTCTTCGAGCAGCATTTTGGACAGCGTGGTCTTGCCTGCGCCCGAGGGACTGGACAGGACCAGCATCAGACCCCGGCGGCGGCCGCTATCCTTTGGGTGTCCGCTATTCGACATTGGCGGCCTGCTCCTTGAACTGGTCGATAAGTCCTTTGAGGCCGAGTCCCGCATTCGTCAAATCGAGACTTGCCGATTTCGAGCAGAGCGTATTGGCCTCGCGGTTGAGTTCCTGCGCCAGGAAATCAAGTTTCCGGCCCACGGGCGACCCGGCCGCAAGCAAGCCATGCGCCGTATCGAAATGAGCCGACAGCCGGTCCAGCTCTTCGCGAACATCCGCCTTGGCAGCACTCAGCGCAACTTCTGCGGCAAGCCGCTCCCGGTCAACGCGGCCGTCTGTGTCCAGCTCGGCGAGTTGCTTTGTCAGGCGCTCATGGACAAGCTTGGGCTGCGCTGCGGCGAGGGCTTCAGCCTGCGCACGGTGGGACTCCATATCGGTCACAAGGCCTGCCAGCAGCGCTTTCAGCACGTCGCCTTCTTTCAGCCGTTCCGCCTGCAGGGCCGCCAGTGCCTGTTCTCCGGCTTTCGCCAGCATGGCAACGACACCCTCATCGGCTCCCAGATCGCGAAGGCTGGAGCCACCGGCCTCCACAACGCCTTTGACCGCAACCAGGCTGGCCAGCGCCTCACCCGATAGTTCCATTCCAAGTCGCTTCTCGACCGTTGCCACAAGCGAATCGAGCAAGGCCTGATTGATGGTCGCCTGATCGCCGCTATCAGCCAGGTCGATCCGCAATGACACCTGGAGCGAGCCGCGCTGGAAAAATCTGGGAGCCGCCGTTTTGATTGCCCGTTCGACAGCATCAAAGCCCGGCGGATAGGCGACGCGCACATCCAGCCCTCGGCCGTTGACGCTTTTCGCCTCCCACGCCCAGCTGCCCCATTCCGCCTCGCCCGATACACGTGCAAAGCCGGTCATCCCCGAAAGATTGCTCATTCCCCTGCCCGTTCCCTCGCGATTTCCTTGCGCTCATAGGCGCGGTAAGCCGCGACATTCTGATTATGCTCTTTCAGCGTCTTCGCGAAGAGATGCCCGCCCTTCCCATCCGCGACGAAAAAGATATATTCCGTGTGCGGCGGGTTCAGGACAGCGGCAATCGCGCCGCGCCCCGGATTGCAGATTGGCGTCTTCGGAAGACCATCAATCTGGTATGTGTTCCAGTCGGTCTTGCGGTCGATTTCCGAGCGCCGCAGCGTGCGGCGCTGGCCTTGCGCATTGTACAGCGGCTCCCCCTTAGAGATGCCGTAGATGATCGTCGGATCGCTTTCGAGACGCATGCCCTTCTTCAGGCGCGTCGTGAACAGGGCCGCAATCTCGGGCTGTTCTTCGACCTTGCCGGTTTCCTTCTCCACGACCGAGGCGAGAATGATCGCTTCGTAAGGCGTCTTGACCGGAATTTCCGGATCGCGCCGGGCCCACAGCTCATCGATCAGCGCTTCCTGCGCCGACTGCATCTTTGCGATCAGCTGAACGCGCGTCATGCCGCGATTAAAGAGGTACGTATCCGGAAGAAGCGATCCCTCGGCAATTTCCTCCGTAGGCATCTCTCCCGTCAGCACCGGATCGGCTTCGATGATTTTCAGGAGCTGGTCGGTCGTGCGCCCTTCCGGCAGCGTGATCTTGTGAAGGACAGCCTTCCCCTCGACCAGAATTTCCAGAACATCTGCAAGGCTTGCCTGATGCGTTATCTCGAATTCGCCGGTCTTGATGGCAAGCTCGGTCCCGTCCAGCTTCGCCTTCAGGCGCATGAGCTTTGCATCGCGGATAATACCATCCGCCTCAAGACGGGATGCAACGCCGGCGAGGCTCTCGCCCGGCTTCACTGTAAAGGTCACGTCTTCTTCGAGGGGGCCAGCCTTGGCCAGCTCGTTCTGCATCCACAGCCAGCCGCCGCCCGCTGCGGCGCCACCGAGGATGACGGCCAGAAGGACCAGCGAAAGCAGACCTTTCAGGATTTTCATGCGTCGCCTCGATCAGGGAATCCGGAAGCACACAGATTAAGCTGCGTGCCGGACTCCGGAAAGGGACTTACCTTACCTCGCGCATGACGAGGCTTGCATTCGTGCCGCCAAAGCCGAAGCTGTTGGACATGGCAGCGCGCACGCGGCCCTTCTTGGCCTTGTGCGGAATGAGATCCAGCACTGTCTCGAAGCTCGGATTGTCGAGGTTGAGTGTCGGCGGCATCACCTGGTCGCGGATGGCGAGGGCGCAGAATGCGCCTTCGATCGCGCCGGCCGCGCCCAGCAGGTGGCCGACGGCCGACTTGGTCGACGACATGGACATGTTCTTCGCATGATCGCCGAAGACCCGCTCGACCGCGCCCGCTTCGCCTTCGTCGCCTTTCGGCGTCGAGGTACCGTGCGCGTTGACATAGTCGACTTCGGTCAGGTCGATGCCGGCATGCTTCATCGCCATCTTCATGGCGCGGTAGCCGCCTTCGGCGCCTTCAGCCGGCGCCGTGATGTGGTAGGCGTCGCCCGTCAGGCCATAGCCGACGACTTCCGCATACATCTTCGCGCCGCGCGCTTTCGCGTGCTCGTACTCTTCCAGCACCAGCACGGCCGCGCCTTCGCCCATGACGAAACCGTCACGGTCCTTGTCATAAGGACGCGACGCCTTTTCCGGCGTGTCGTTGAAGTTCGTGGACATCGCCTTGGCGGCACAGAAACCGGCAATGCCGATCCGGCCGATCACGGCTTCGGCGCCACCGGCCACCATCACGTCGGCATCGCCATACTTGATGAGGCGCGCAGAGTCGCCGATGGCATGCGCGCCCGTTGCACAGGCGGTCACGACGGCGTGGTTCGGGCCCTTGAAGCCATGCTTGATCGAGACCTGGCCGGAGGCGAGGTTGATTAGCGCGGATGGGATAAAGAACGGGCTGACCTTGCGCGGGCCATGCTCGTGCAGGGTGACGGCCGTTTCGTAAATCGACTCAAGGCCGCCAATGCCGGAACCGATGAGAACGCCCGTGCGTTCCTGGTCTTCCGCTTCGGTCGGACGCCAATTGGCATCCTCGACGGCCTCTTCTGCTGCGGCGAGCGCATACAGGATGAATTCGTCGATCCGGCGCATCTCCTTCGGGGAGACGAACTTGTCCGGATCGAACGCATGAGGATCGCCTTGGCCGCCGCCACGTCCCGTGACCCACGGAACCTGGCAGGCGATCTTGGAAGGCATGTCGGAGGGGTCGAACGTATCGATCCGCCCAGCGCCGGACTTGCCGGCAATGAGGCGTTCCCACGTGGCTTCTCGCGTCGCCGCAAGCGGCGACACGATTCCAATGCCGGTAATGACGACGCGGCGGTCAGACATGGAGACCCCTCCTGTCTAAAGTCTTAGATGTGAGCCTTGATGTGCGTCACGGCGTCGCCGACGGTGCGGATGGATTCCTGCACATCGTCCGGGATCTCGATATTGAATTCTTCTTCGAAAGCCATGACCAGTTCGACGAGGTCCAGGGAGTCGGCGCCGAGGTCGTCGATGAAGCTTGCGCTTTCGACCACTTTGTCACCATCCACGTCGAGATTATCGACCACAATTTTCTTCACACGTTCAAGAACGTCAGACATGAGTACCTCTCTAGAAATGCCTGAGGACTGGCCCGAATTCCGAACCATTGTGTTGCGCCTAGCACACAGTGGTGAGAACCGCCAAGCCTTTGTATCAACAGAAACTGATATGCGTCAGATCATCGCCATGCCGCCATTCACGTGCAGGGTTTGCCCCGTGACGTAAGCGGCTTCGTCGGATGCGAGGTATACCGCAGCTGCAGCAATATCCCCGCCCTGCCCGAGACGCGCCGCCGGAATCCGTCCGAGCAATGCCTCTTTCTGCGCGTCCGGCAGCACATCGGTCATGGGCGATTCGATGAAGCCCGGCGCGATCGTATTGGCGGTAATGCCGCGGCTCGCGACTTCCTGTGCGATCGACTTGGTGAAGCCGATCATGCCGGCCTTCGACGCGCAGTAATTCGTCTGCCCCGGATTGCCGGTCACACCGACAACCGACGTGATCCCGATGATGCGGCCGTGACGGCGCTTCATCATGCCCCGGATCACACTCTTCGTGAGTCGGTAGTAAGAGCCGAGATTGACGTTCAGAACATCGCTCCAGTCGTCATCCTTCATCTGCATCAGCAGCTTGTCGCGGGTGATGCCGGCATTGGCGACGAGAATGTCGAGCGGGCCGACGACCGCTTCCGCCTTGGCGACCAGCCCGTCGACCGATTCCGGGTCGGACAGGTTGCAGGTCACGACCGCGCTTTCGCTTTTGAGGGTTGCCGCGACTTCATTCAGCACGCCTTCGCGCGTGCCGGAGAGAACGACCTTCGCGCCTGCGTCGGACAGGGCTTTCGCGATTGCGCTACCGATGCCGCCGGAGGCGCCGGTGACGAGAGCTGTACGGCCAGTCAGATTGAACATGGGATTATCCCTTCAAGGCTTGAGCGAAGGCTTCGAGATCCTCAGGCGTGCCGAGGGTAAAGCCGTTCAGTGATTTCTCGATGCGGCGCTGCATCACGGTCAGCACTTTGCCATTGCCGACTTCGCCGGTCGTGTCGACGCCGTTGGCGACCATGTATTGCACGCTTTCGGTCCAGCGCACGCGGCCGGTGACCTGGGTGACGAGATTTTGCCGGATGGTTTCCGGGTCCGTCACCGCCGTCGCCGACACATTGGCCACAACCGGAACGACAGGCGCCTTGATGTCCGTACCGGCCAAAGCTTCGGCCATCGCATCGGCGGCGGGTTGCATCATCGAACAATGGAATGGGGCAGACACGTTCAGCGCCATCGCCTTCTTCACCCCGTTCGCCTGCGCCCAGGAGCAGGCGGCATCGATTGCCGCCTTGGTGCCCGAGAGCACCAGCTGGCCGGGGGCATTATCATTCGCGAGTTCGCACACGCCGCCCACTTCGCGCCCGGCGGCGCAGGCGGCCTCGGCCTGAGCCACGTCCGCGCCCAACAGGGCCGCCATCGCGCCCTCACCCGGCTTCACGGCGGACTGCATGGCATTTCCGCGGATTCGAAGGAGGCGGGCTGTATCCGCCACAGAAATCGCATTCGCGGCGGCAAGCGCCGAATATTCCCCGAGAGAGTGTCCAGCGACATAGGCCGCGTTCGCCGCCGAAATGCCGAACTCGGCTTCCAGCGCCCGCATTGCCGCCAGCGAATGCGCCATCAGGGCCGGCTGGGTATTGGCGGTCAGCGTCAGCTCCTCGATCGTGCCGTTCCACATCAGGTCCGACAGTTTCTGGCCGAGGGCCTCATCTACGGCGGCAAACACATCCCGCGCGGCCGGGAACGCGTCGGCGAGGGCCCTGCCCATGCCTATTTCCTGGCTGCCCTGCCCGGGGAAAATGAGGGCGAGTTTGGTCATCGGCGATTCTCCCGAGATTTTTGCCGTGCCTAAATGTGCGCGGGCGTGTGCGCAAGCTATTGAAAACCCTTGCAAGATGCGCTTTACACCCGCCTTCACTCGCAGGAATGCGGTCCTTGGTACCCCGGAATGAGCCGGGAGAAGAGGGGCCATCGCCTGGCAGGTTCCCGCTGCCCGGCGCCGCATGCCTCAATTTTGGGAATAAAAACATGGCACTCTATGAGCATGTCGTGATCACACGACCTGACATTTCGCCGGCCCAGGTAGACACGTTTGTCGAAGACCTGACCGGCTTCCTCAAGGACAAAGGCGCAAAAGTCGGCAAGACCGAATACTGGGGCCTTCGTAACCTTGCCTACCCGATCAAGAAGCAGCGCAAGGGTCACTACTCGCTGATCAACATCGACGGCCCGGCTGAAGCGATCCACGAACTGGAACGCCGCCAGCGGATTTCCGAAGACGTGATGCGCTATATGACGATCCGCGTCGAAACCCTGAGCGACGAGCCTTCGCCGGTTCTTTCGCGCAAAGAACGCCGCCGCGACTAGGAGATCGGATCATGGCTCAGAAACTGAACATCACGAACATCCCGGCCCGCCGTCCGTTCGGCCGCCGTCGCAAGGTCGATCCGTTCACCGGGCAAAACGCCCAGGAAATCGACTACAAGGACGTGAAACTGCTCCAGCGCTACATCTCTGAAAAAGGGAAAATCGTGCCGAGCCGCATCACGGCCGTGAACCTCAAGAACCAGCGCAAGCTTGCTCAGGCCATCAAACGTGCCCGCATGCTCGCCTTGCTGCCGTTCGAAGTGAAGTAAGGAGAGACCCCCATGCAAGTCATCCTCCTTGAGCGCGTCGAAAACCTCGGCAAGATCGGTGATGAGGTCAAAGTCAAGAACGGCTTTGCCCGCAACTTCCTGCTGCCGCAAGGCAAGGCCCTGATGGCCAACGACCGCAACCGCGCCCGTTTCGAGCGCGAACGCGAAGCCATCGAAGCGCGCAACGCAGAGGCTCGCGCCGCTGCCCAGACTGAGTCCGAGAAGCTCGAAGGCGCCGTCTTCGTTCTGCTCCGCCAGGCTGGCGACACCGGCCAGCTGTACGGTTCCGTCACCGCCCGCGACATTGCGGACGCTGCAGAAGCCGCCGGCTACCACGTGCCGCGTTCGGGCGTGCGTCTCGACAAGCCGATCAAGGCGATCGGCATTTACGACGTCGCCATCCGCCTCCACGCAGAAGTCACCGTCAACGTGCAGGCCAACGTCGCCCGCTCCGCTGACGAGGCAGAGCGTCAGGCGAAGGGCGAAGACATCGTCGCTGCCCTGCAGGCCGCCAACCAGGCCCTCGCAGACGAGCAGGCCGGCGAACTGGCCGAAGCTGCCGCGGAACGCGCTGCTGAAGGCCCGGCCGAAGAAGAATAAGCCCTTACTGGCATCCATAAGCAAAAGGCCGTCCCTCGGGGCGGCCTTTTCATTTTTGTGAGTGCGGCATCCCCCGGCACCTGCCATTTATCCACAGATGAACGGTGCTTGCTCCGTGCGCTCGCCCCGCAGGTGAGCTAAGGTGGTCCGATGCCTCTCGACGATACGCATTCCCCGTCCTCGACCATCGCCCCCCCGCACAACCTCGCGGCAGAAGCCGCCGTGCTGGGTGCAATCCTGTTCGACAATAACGCGTATCAGCGCGTCGCCGACATCCTGCGCGCTTCCGACTTTTACGCGCCGGCCCATCAGGAACTTTTCGAAGTCTCCTCCATCATGATCCAGCAGGGCCGCATCGCCGATGGCGTAACCCTGCGCGAGCATTTCGAGAAGGCCGAGAAGCTGACCGAGATCGGCGGCGCGCGATACCTGGAACAGCTGCTCGACTCCGCTGCTTTCGGCCCGGAAGTCGGCGACTATGCCCGAATGATCCGTGACCTTGCGATGCGCCGGGCCCTTGTCGGCATCGGCGGAGAACTGCAGGGGCGCGCCCTCAATCCCGGCCCGGAAGAACACGGCGAGCGCCAGATCGAGCTGGCCGAACGCCAGCTGTTCGACCTTGCCGAGCGCGGCGCCTCCGGGCGCGGTTTCACCAGCTTTTCCGAAGCCCTGACCGAATCCCTCAAGATGGCCGAAGCCGCCTTCAAGCGTGAGGGAAAGATTGCCGGTATTCCGACAGGCCTGCGCGATCTCGACGAAAAGCTCGGCGGCCTGCACCGGTCGGACCTTGTCATCCTCGCCGGACGCCCTTCGATGGGCAAGACCTCGCTTGCGACCAACATTGCTTACAACGCCGCCAGCGCCTACAAATGCGTGACGCAGGATGACGGCTCCAAAAAGACCGTAGACGGAGCGATCGTCGGTTTCTTCTCGCTGGAAATGTCAAACGAACAGCTCGCGACGCGTATCGTGGCCGAGCGCACCGGCATCACCACCCACCGCATCCGCCAGGGTGACCTTGAGAAGGGTGACTTCGAAAAGCTCCGTGAAGCAACGGAAGAACTGCAAAACCTTCCGCTCTATATCGACGATACCGGCGGCATTTCGATCAGCCAGCTCGCGGCCCGCGCCCGTCGCCTGCAGCGTTCTGTCGGCCTCGACTTGATAATCATCGACTACCTGCAGCTCATTACGGTTTCGACCGGCAACTCAAATGCCAACCGCGTGCAGGAAATCACCCAGATCACCACCTCGCTGAAGGCGCTGGCGAAGGACCTGAACGTCCCGATCATCGCCCTCTCCCAGCTTTCGCGTGCCGTGGAACAGCGAGACGACAAACGCCCGCAGCTCTCCGACCTTCGCGAATCCGGCTCCATCGAGCAGGATGCCGACGTCGTCATGTTCGTCTATCGCGAAGAATACTATCTTGCCCGCACAGAGCCCGGCGCTGACCCGAGCGATCCGGCCTCGAACGAAAAATGGTCCAAATGGCGCCAGCGCATGGACGAGGTCTACGGCAAGGCCGAATGTATCATCGGCAAGCAGCGCCACGGCCCCATCGGCAAGGTCGAACTCGCCTTCGACTCCAACGTCACCCGCTTCGGCGACCTGTCGAAAGACCAGAAGGGCTATAGCGGCGACTTCGAATAATCGCGTGCGTCACCACGTGGAGTTGCCGTTGGTTTAGCATTAGCTAATATTCCGGGATCTGACCGAGGTTCCGCCATGCCGCCCATATCGGATCATCCGCTTCGCTACATGCTCACAAACGAGCTGCATGCGCGCCCATTCCCGACGCTCGCGGCCCCGGGCCGGGCGACGTATCTTGCCCTGAAGCCCCCCAAGGCTGCAGCGGCGCGCAACCGCGAACTGGAGCGCGCCCACCTGATCGCCCTGCTGGACAGGTTCGGAGCGCCGCACCCCCAGCCGGGTGCCACGCATTGGTCAGGCAGGATCGGCCGGCATTTCCTCAAATGGGAAAGCCATACGGAATTCTTCACCTTCACGGTCTTCGAAGAGGGCCTCGGCGACACGCCCTTTGATCCGGCGGGCTTCGACGTGTTTCCCGCAGACTGGCTGGCCGAGGCGCCGGGCACACGGATCACGTCGGCCCTCATCCGCGTCGAACTTCAGGAAGGCGACGAGGAAATCGATGCGAAGGCTGACCAATGGTTCGTGCGCGACAGTCTCGCGATCAGCCGCATGCTGGACGACAATCTGGTCGTCGCCACCGACTTCCGGATTGACCCGGCCGGCCACACCCGGCTTGCGATCTTCGCCCGCCCCGGCACCGGTGAGCGCCGGATCGGCCGCGTGGTCCAGCGCCTTTGCGAGATCGAGACCTACAAGACCATGTCCATGCTGGGGCTCGCCCGCGCACGCGAACTGTCGCCCGAACTGAACGCACTCGAACAGCGCCTGACCGACCTTGTCGATCATCTGGGAGATGAAAGCGTCAGCTCGGCCAAGACGCTTGAAGCCCTTCTCAAAGTCTCGGCTGGCCTTGAAGGCATGGCGGCGCAGGCATCCTACAGGTTCAGCGCAACCGCCGCCTATGAAACCATCGTCACCCAGCGCATCGAAGTGCTGCGGGAGATCCGCTTCAAGGGCCGGCAGACCTTTGCCGAATTCATGACCCGGCGCTTCGACCCGTCGATGCGCACGGTCAAATCGACGGAGCAGCGCCTGCATACGCTCATCGAACGTGCGGGCCGCGCCTCCGACCTGCTGCGCACGCGTGTAGATGTGGAGCTGTCCGAAGAAAACCAGAAACTGCTCGCCAGCATGGACCGCCGCGCCGACCTCCAGCTCCGGCTGCAGCAGACCGTTGAAGGCCTCTCGGTCGTCGCCATCAGCTATTACGCGCTGAACCTCGTCCTTTACCTCTTTGGCCCTGTCGAAAAGATATGGCACATCGAGAAATACTGGATTGCCGCCATTGCAACGCCAATTGTTGTCTTTGTCGTCTGGCTGATGATCCGCCGCATACGGAAGAGCATGCACTGAGGCGGCACTAGTCCAGCGTATCGCGCAGCAGCTCCAGCGCGGCCATTGCAAACCGCCGCATATTGGCCTCCCTGTCCGCAAGGCCGGTTTCGAGCGTTCGCGACACAACCACCCCGTCAGGGCCAACCACCGCAACGCAGGTGTGTCCCGCCGCATCGCCATACATGTTGCCGGACGGCCCCGCCGCCCCTGTCTCGCACAGCCCCCAGTCGGCACGCAGCTTGTCGCGGATCGTTCCCGCCAGCAGGCGCCCATAGGGCTCGGTCGACGAGCGCATGTCACCAAGGTCTTCCCGGCTGAGGCCCAGCAGCCCCTTGAATGCCTGCCGCGTGTAGATCACCCCGCCGCCCCGGTAATAGGCCGACGCGCCCGGAACCGCGAGCAAGGCCGCCGAGATAAGACCGCCAGCGGAGGATTCCGATATGCCGACCGTCTGTCCCCGTCCCACGAGGCGGGCACCGACGTCTGCGGCAAGCGGCAGGAGCACGTCCATCGGCTACACCCCGCCCAGCCAATCGATCAACAGGCGGTTCACCTCGCCCGGGCGTTCCTGCTGGGTCCAGTGGCCGCAGCCTTCCAGCAGGTGACAACCCTGAAGGTTAGCAAGGTTTGGCCGCATCGCGGCAATGATGTCACCCGGAAACATTTTCAGCACGAGATCGCGCGTCCCGCCAACAAACAGCGAAGGCTGCTGGATCACAGGATTCGCCGGATGAGCCTTCAGGAACGCATGATCGCGATGGTGGTTGCGGTAGCGGTTCAACGGCCCTCGAAAGCCGGACATCCGGAACTGGCTGTCATAATAGGCGACGTCTTCCGCGCTCAGCCATGGCAACGGCATCGGCGGCTCCGGCAGCCGGTGCAGCAGCGTGTCGCCATGCTTCTTGTCGGTCGGCCAGGTGCCGTCCGGCGCATCCCCCGAGACGGCATAATAGAACTTCCGGATCGTTTCGGCCGGGTCGGCTTCCAGCTCAGCCTCGGGCGGGCCGACATCCTGGAAATAGACCTGGTAAAAGAACAGGCCCCGGCTGGTGAAGAAGGCCCGCGCCATATCGATGAACACGGTCTCGCCCATCGGCAGGTAAGGTACTGACAGGCCGGCAACCGCCCGGAACCTGTCTGTATGCAGACGGGCCGTATTCCAGGCGATGGGCGCGCCCCAGTCATGGCCGACGACGACTGCCTTCTCGCCCGGCGACAGAGCCTCGGCAAGGCCCGCAATATCGCCAGTCAGGCTTTCGAGGTCATACGCCTCAATTGCCTCCGGCCGGTCAGACCCGCCATAGCCGCGCACGTCCGGCGCCGCGACGCGATAGCCCGCCTCGCTCAGCGCCCTGATCTGGTGACGCCATGAATACCAGCTTTCCGGAAAGCCATGGACGAGCACGACCAGCGGCCCGTCCCCGGCCGTGGCCACGCGCAGTGTGACACCGTTGGTCTTTACCTGCTCGAAGTGCTGCTCGCTCACGTACCCTCACCACCGATCCATTTGAATTCCGGTTCATCCCACCACGGAAAGAAGCTCGGCATCCCGTCGGACACCTTCACCGGATAGGTCGGCTGGCGTTTTTCAAGGAAGCTCATCACGCCTTCGCGTGCGTCTTCCGTCTTGCCGCGCGAATAGATCGCTGCGCTGTCGACAATATGCGCCTCCATTGGATGGCTCGCCCCCAGCATGCGCCACATCATCTGGCGGGTGAGCGTCGTGGACACGGCGGCCGTATTGTCGGCGATTTCGCGGGCGAGCTTCTTCGCTTCATTCATCAACTCCGCCTGCGGATAGACTGCCTTCACCAAGCCACCTTCCTTGGCTTCCGCCGCGCTGAAGATCCGGCCGGTATAGCACCATTCCAGTGCCTGCTGGATGCCGACAAGGCGCGGCAGGAACCAGCTCGATGCGGCCTCCGGGTTGATGCCCCGGCGGTTGAACACGAAACCAAAGCGCGCCGTGTCCGCCGCAAGGCGAATATCCATCGGCAGCTGCATGGTCACTCCGATGCCGACCGCTGCGCCGTTGATTGCCCCGATCACCGGCTTCAGGCTGGCGAAGATGCGCAGTGTCACGCGCCCGCCGCCGTCCCGGCGAATATCCTCTTCCGACGTGCGGCCTGCTTCGCCCCCGGCCGCGCGCTTGTCATAGTCGAACGTCTTGGCGCCTGACGACAGGTCCGCCCCGGCACAGAAGGCCCGCTCGCCGTGTCCCGTCACGATCACAACCCGGACATCGTCGTCCGCGTCGGTGATGTCGAACGCCTGGATCAGCTCCTGCATCATCTTGCCGGTAAAGGCATTCATGTTGTCCGGCCGGTAGAGGGTCAGCACGGCAATGCCGTCCTCTTTCTCCAGCTTGATTTCCTTGAACTCCCCAAGCGCCGTTGCGGCCATGTCGTGTCTCCCTTTCACTTTGTGTGCAAATCAGGATGGGTTCCGCAGCGTCCGTCAAGCACCTGCAGCCCGAAAGCCGGTCCCGGCTTGACCCGGCTCGCCGGAACGTCCCAAATCCCCGCAACGCCAACCGTTGCCGAAAGATTCACCGTACATGACGCTGAAGCCCCTGATCGCCGCCACCGCCCTTGCCGCTTTCGCCACCCCCGCCCTGGCGGAAACCGTCTACCTGACGGCCGACACCTTCATCGACCCCGCAGCCGGCAAAACGATCCGGGACGCCGCATTCATCATCACTGACGGCAAGGTCACAGCGCGGGGGACCAAGGCGAGCCTGCAGGCGCCCGAGGGCGCGGATGTCATCGAATTCGGCAGCGGCTCGACGGTTATGCCCGGCTTCATCGACATGCACGTCCACCTGACCAGCGACCCGACGGACGGGCCCTATTACTCGCTCGGCTTTTCAGATGAACGCACCGTACTGACCGGCGCAAAGAATGCGCGGCTCACCCTGCTCGCCGGCTTCACCACTGTGCGCAATGTCGGGGCGGACTCCTATGGCGACGTCGCCCTGCGCGACGCGATCAATGACGGCGACGTGCCGGGCCCGCGCATGTACGTCTCCGGCCCGCCGGTCGGCATCGTCGGCGGCCACTGCTCCGACAACAACCTGCTTCCCGAAGAATATCATTCGACAGGCGAAGGCGTGGCCACCGGCCCCTGGGAATTCCGGGCCAAGGTACGCGAAAACATCAAGTATGGCGTCGACATGATCAAGACATGCTCTACCGGCGGCGTCTTCTCCAAGGGCACGGCCCTCGGCGCTGCCCAGGGTACGCTGGAGGAGCTGACCGCCGCCGCAGAAGAAGCGCACGCCCGCGGCCTGAAGATCGCCAGCCACGCGCATGGCACGGTCGGCATCAAGAACGCGATCCTTGCCGGCATCGACACGATCGAACACGCCTCCATCCTCGACGACGAAGCCATCAAGATGGCGAAGGAACGCGGCGTCTGGCTGTCCATGGACATCTACAACACGGAATACACGCTCGCCGAGGGCGAGAAGAACGGTGTGCTGGAGGAGTCTCTCGAAAAGGAACGCTCCATCTCGAAAATCCAGCGCGACAGCTTCACCCGCGCTGTGAAGGCCGGCGTAAAAATGGTGTTCGGCTCTGACGCAGGCGTCTACCCGCATGGCCTGAACGGCAACCAGTTCTCCCGCATGGTCCAGTTCGGCATGACGCCGATGCAGGCACTGCAGTCCGCGACCGTCAACGCCGCCGAGGCGCTCGGCAAGGCCGGCGAAGTCGGCTGCGTCGAAGTTGGCTGCCACGCCGATTTCGTCGCGGTTGAAGGCGATCCGCTGCGCGACAGTACGATCCTTGCAAACATCCGGTTCGTGATGAAAGACGGCACGGTCTACAAGCAGGATGGCGTTGCCAACGGAAACGCCCTTTAGGATCTCTGGCCCATGGAATTTCACGACTTCCCGCCGGTTACGACCTTTGCGGCACCGTTCTTCGTGCTGTCCGTCGCCCTTGAATGGTGGGGGGTAAAATCCGGCCGGCTGCATGGACGCTATGAAACGAAGGATGCGTTCACATCGCTCGCCATGGGCATCGGCAATGTGGTCGTCAACACGCTGACCGCGACCATCTTCTTCTGGCTGCTGATGGTCGCCTGGCCCTACCGCATCCTGACCCTGCCTTACACCTGGTGGAGCTTTGTCGCCTGCTTCGTGCTGTATGATTTCATCTACTACTGGAAGCACCGTTTCGCGCATCGCGCGCGCTGGTGGTGGATGGAGCACGTCACGCACCATTCGTCCGAGCACTACAATCTGACGACGGCGTTGCGCCAACCCTGGTTCGGGCCGTTCACCGGCCTCTACATCCTCGGCCTGCCCATGGTGCTCCTCGGTTTCCACCCCTATCTCATCGGCTTTGTTGCCGGCTGGAACCTGCTCTACCAGTTCTGGATCCACACTGAAGCGATCGACAAGATGCCGCGCTGGTTCGAAGCCGTCATGAACACGCCGTCTCATCACCGCGTGCACCACGCCACCAATCCGCGCTATCTCGACACGAACTATGCCGGCGTCTTCATCGTGTGGGACAAGATGTTCGGCACCTTTGTTCCCGAGCTGAAGGAAGACCCGCCCGTCTATGGCATTGTGAAGCCGGTCGGTTCCTACAATCCCTTCTTCGTGGCCTTCCACGAATTCATCGCGCTGATGCGCGACTGCGCGAAGGATGGCCTCCGGCCCGACAAATGGTTCGGCCGCTTCATCAATGCGCCAGGCTGGAACCCGGACGGCCATCACAACCGCTCCATCGAACTCAAACGCGCCTATGTCGACACCCATCCCGACCAGGCCGGCCTGCCAGGATTGCCGAAATGACCGACACTGAAGCGCTGATTCACCGCTACTACGACGCGTTCAACGCAAAGGACTGGGACGCCATGCTCGGCTGCGTCGCCGAGGATGTCCGCCATGACGTCAACGAAGGCGACGCCCGCGGCGGCAAGGAGAAATTCCGCGCCTTCATCGCCCACATGGACACCTGCTACGACGAATTCCTGACCGACATCACCGTCATGGTTTCAGCCGACGGCAAACGCGGCGCCGCCGAATTCATCGTCAACGGCACCTACAAGAAAACCGATGGCGACCTGCCGCCCGCTCGCGGACAGACCTACCGCCTGCCCGCCGGCGCCTTCTTCGAGATCGAATCCGGCTTCATCCGCCGGGTCACGACCTACTACAATCTCAAGGAATGGATCCGGCAGGTCTCGTGAACGTCCGGCCGCTCTCGGGCCCGGACCTGGAGGCCGCACTTCCCGCCCTCGCCCGCCTGCGGATCGAGGTCTTCCGCGCGTTCCCTTATCTCTACGAAGGCTCCCTCGATTATGAGGAAACCTATCTGCGCAAATTCGCAAAGGCCCGCGACGCCTTCATCGTGGTGGCGGAAGACGACACGGGCACGATCGTCGGCTGCGCTACGGGCTCCGGCATGGACGACCAGCACGGCGAATTCGCCCTGCCGCTGAAGACGGCAGGCCACGACCTCGCCAGCACCTTCTATTTCGGCGAGTCGGTCCTCCTGCCCGGCTATCGCGGTCACGGCATCGGCCATGCCTTCTTCGACGCCCGTGAAGCCCATGCGATCGCCCACGGATACAAGCGGGCCTGCTTCTGCGCCGTCGAGCGACCATCCGACCATCCGGAACGCCCCGCCGGCTACTCCCCGCTCGACCGCTTCTGGAATGCCCGCGGCTACCGGAAGCTGCCCGGCGTCCTGACCCATTTCGAATGGCCGGAAGAGGCCGGCGGGCCGCAGATCAGCCACCCCATGGCCTACTGGATGCGCGAGTTCTGACCCTCTTGCCGCTACGTCCCCTGTGGACGGGCGGCCGGCAGGGATTATGTTCCTCCCAAGACTTGGCAGGTGCCCGCAGAGGCACCGCCGTCCTCCGGAGGAACCCCGCATGCACCCCTGCCATTTCGCCAAGACGCATCCCGACAAGCCCGCCTACATCATGGCCGCGTCGGGAGAGACCGTCACCTTCCGCCAGCTGGAAGACCGGTCCAACCAGATCGCCCACGCCCTGCGCGCTGCAGGCTGCCAGCCGGGCGACACGATTGCCCTCTTTGCCGAGAACTCGCCGCGCTATTTCGAGATCTGCTGGGCGGCACAGCGGGCCGGCCTCTACTATGTCGCGGTCTCGTCCCGCCTCACGGCCCCCGAAGTCCAGTACATCGTCGAGGACTCCGGCGCGAAGCTCCTGATCGCCGGCGCCAGCAAGCGCGACTCCGCGGAAAAAGTGAAGGCCCTGACCGGCCTCGACCATTACTGGTCTATCGACGGCCCGATCCCCGGTTTCATCCCGCTGGAAGCGCACCGCGACAAGTTCCCCACGACCCGCATTGCCGACGAGATGGCCGGCACCGACATGCTCTATTCCTCTGGCACGACCGGCCGGCCGAAGGGCATCCGCCCGCCGCTGGAATCCGGCGCCCCCATCGACGGCGACACCGTCCTCAACCAGATCATCAAGGCGCTTGCCGGTGCGGACGAACACGCCGTCTACCTCTCGCCGGCTCCGCTCTATCACGCGGCGCCGCTGCGCTACTGCATGGCGTTCACGCGCTTCGGCGCCACCCTGATCATCATGGAGAAGTTCGACGCCGAGGCGATGCTCTCCTACATCCAGACATACAAGGTCACGCACAGCCAGATGGTGCCGACCATGTTCGTGAAGCTGCTGAAGCTTCCCGAAGACGTACGCAAATCCTACGAGCTTTCGAGCCTCAAATGGGTCGTCCATGCCGCCGCCCCCTGCCCCATTCCGGTCAAGGAACAGATGATTGAATGGTGGGGCCCGATCATCGACGAATACTATGCCGGCTCCGAAGGCAATGGCATGACCTGGGCGCGCAGCCCCGAATGGCTCACTCACAAGGGAACCGTCGGCAAGGCCGTCTGGGGCGAGATCCATATCTGCGACGAGCTGGGCGACGAAGTGCCTGTCGGTGAAGAAGGCCAGGTCTATTTCGGCGGCACGCCAACGCCCAATTACCACAACGCCCCGGACAAGAACGCCTCAGCCCTCAACCCGAAGCATCCCGACTGGTCGTCCCTCGGCGACGTCGGCAAGGTGGATGCGGAAGGCTATCTCTACCTGACAGACCGCAAGGCCTTCATGATCATTTCCGGCGGCGTGAATATCTATCCGCAGGAAACGGAGAACATCCTCATCACCCATCCGAAAGTCGCCGACTGCGCCGTCATCGGCGTGCCGGACGAAGAGTTCGGCGAAGCGGTCAAGGCCGTCGTCCAGCCCATGCCGGGCATTCAGCCCTCTGACGAACTGGCTGCCGAGCTGATGGAATTCTGCCTCGCCAACCTCTCCAAGCTGAAATGCCCGAAGAGCATCGACTTCGACCCCGAACTGCCGCGCCACCCGACCGGCAAGCTCTACAAGCGCCTCATCCGCGACCGCTACTGGGGCAAAAAAGACAGCCGGATCGTCTGACATGGTCACACGCAAAGATTTCCCATCTGACTTTGTCTGGGGCTCGTCCACAGCCTCCTACCAGATCGAGGGCGCTCACGATCAGGACGGGCGCGGCCTCAGCATCTGGGACGCTTTCAGCCACACGCCGGGCAAGATCCTCAACGGCGAGACGGGCGACGTCACCTGCGACCATTATCATCGCTACAGGGAAGACTGTGCCCTGATGAAACAGGCGGGCTTCACCGCCTATCGCTTCTCGACGAGCTGGAGCCGCGTGATGCCGGAAGGCCGGGGGGCGGTAAACGAGGCCGGGCTCGACTTCTACGATCGCCTTGTCGATGAACTTCTGGCAAACGGCGTCGCGCCCTGGGTCTGCCTCTACCACTGGGATCTGCCGCTCGCCCTGCACGAAAACGGCCTCGGCTGGACCAGCCGGGACATCGTACCCCTGTTTGCTGACTATGCGGGCCTCATGGCGAAACGCCTCGGCGACCGCGTGACCCACTGGGCAACCATCAACGAGCCCGGCGTGCTCGCCATCATGGGCTACGTCTTCGGCATCCACGCCCCCGGTATCAGCGATTATGGCGCGTGGCTCGACATGGCGCACAATCTGAATCTTTCGCACGGGGCCGCCGTCCGCCGCCTGCGCGCCGACTTGCCCGGGACAGCGAAAGTCGGTGCCGTGCCGAACATCCAGCCAGTTGTTCCGGCCAGCGACACCGAGGCCGACCGCCACGCGGCTGCCCTGCTCGACGCCGCCTGGAATCGCGCCTTCGCAGACCCGGTCTATCTGGGCGCCTATGACCCCCTGATGCGCCGGCAGCTGGGAGACCGCGTTCGCCCCGGCGACGAGGAGGCCATCCACACAAAGCTCGATTTCTTCGGTCTTAACCATTATTCGCCCAACTACGCCGCTGCCGCCGACAATGATTTCGGATGGCGCATGACCGAGCCCCCGCCCGGTGTCGAGACCACCCTGATGGGATGGCACGTCTCACCCGACGCCTTCCGCGACACACTGATCCATGTCTCGAAGACCTATGGCTGCCCCATCTATGTCACAGAAAACGGCGTCGCCGACGAGGCGGTCCCCGGCCCTGACGGCAAGGTTGACGACCCGATCCGCGTCCACTTCCTCGACCGGTATCTCGGCGCCCTCGTGGAAGCACGCGCCGCCGGCGCTGACGTGCGCGGCTATCTCGTCTGGTCGATGATGGACAATTTCGAATGGGCGATGGGCTACAAGACCCGCTTCGGCATCACGCACGTGGACTTCAAGACCCAGAAGCGTACGCCGAAGGCGTCCTACCACTGGCTTGCGTCCCTGACTGGCGCTAATGGGACCGGATGACCCCGATCCCGAACCAGCGCCACCTGTTCGACATCCCTGATGATGTCGCCTACCTGAACACTGCCACGATGGGGCCGCTGCCGAAAGCCGCCCTTGAGGCCGGCACGCGCGGCCTCGCCCGGAAACTGCAACCCTGGACCATTCCGGATACGGACTTCTTCGCGGACACGGAACGCCTGCGCCCCCTGCTCGCGCAGCTGATCGGCGCCGATGCGGATGGCATCGCCTTCACGGCGTCCGTCAGCTACGGCCTCGCTGCAGCTGCGCGAAACCTGCCGCTGGAATCCGGTCAGGAAATCCTCATCCTCGAAGACCAGTTCCCCTCCAACGTCTACGCCTGGCGCGCCCAAGCCGAGGCGACCGGTGCGACGCTGCGAACCATCGGCACGCAGGGCAATGAGCGGTTGTCGGATGCCCTCCTCGCCGCCATCGGCCCGCAGACCGGTCTTGTCGCCTGCGCACATGTCCGCTGGACCGACGGCGCCCTGATCGACCTTGCCGCGGTCGGCAAGCGCTGCCGCGAAGTCGGTGCCGCCCTGGTCCTCGACCTGACGCAAAGCTGCGGTGCGCTCCGGTTCGACGTGAGCGAAGTCCAGCCGGATTTCGCCGCCGTTGCCGCTTATAAATGGCTGCTCGGCCCCTACGCGACCGGCTTCCTCTATGTCGCGCCCCAACACCGATCCGGCGCGCCGCTCGAACAAGGCTGGATCAACCGGGCCGGCGCGTCGGACTTCGCCCGCCTGATCGACTACACCGATGCCTTCGAGCCGGGCGCCCAGCGTTTCGACATGGGTGAGCGCTCAAACTTCGCCCTCCTGCCTGCGATGGAAGCCGCCGTCCGCCAGGTGCTGGACTGGGGCATCGCAAATATCGAGGAAACACTCGGCGCCCGGAATGCGGCGCTGGCTGACCGCCTAGGCGCCATTGGCCTCTCATGCCTGCCGGAAGGCGCTCGCGGTCCGCATTACCTCGCCGCGCATCTGCCAGTCGGCACGCCCGCCAACCTGACTGCTCGCCTTAAAAGCGAGAACATCCATGTTTCGCGCCGGGGCGATCGGCTAAGGATCACCCAGCACCTCTTCACCACGGATGACGATATCGAGCGCTTTGTCCGCCGGCTTCCGGCATTTTTAGTCGATTAAAGTCACGCATATCGCCCTCTGCGGTCACATCTTGACCCTCAGTCAGACTTGCCGCGGCGCCGCCACCACGCCAAAACAGGCGCCAGATTCATAGGAGGACACCATGGCCAATCCCCGCACCGTCGCTTACGCAGACCTCGAATCCCTTATCGGTCAGGAGGTCGGTGTATCAGACTGGCACGTGATCGATCAGGACCGGGTCAACCTCTTCGCAGATGCGACCGGCGACCATCAGTGGATCCATGTCGACGTGGAAAAAGCCACCGCCGCAATGGGCGGGACGATCGCGCACGGTTTCCTCACCCTCTCGCTGCTTCCGTGGCTGGGCGCCGAGGTGATGAAGGTCACCGGCACGACCCGCGGGATCAACTATGGCTCCGACAAGGTTCGCTTCACCAATATGGTTCCGGTCGGCTCAAAAGTGCGCCTGCGCCAGAAGTGCCTTTCTGTAGAAGAGAAAGCAGGCGGCAAGCAGATGCGCATGGAAGCCACGGTCGAAATCGAGGGCAAGGACCGCCCGGCCCTGGTCGCCGAGACGCTGACCGTTCTCTACGGCTGAGATCGGCCCTATATGGGAGGGAGCCGATAAAAGGAGCCCTCCCATGACCCGACAGCGTATCCAACGGTCCGACCGCGAATGGCGCGAGCTGCTGACAGAGGAAGAATACCGCGTCGGCGTGAAGGAAGGCACCGAGCGCGCCTTCACGCCGGGCAACCTGAATGATGAAAAGCGCCCCGGCCTGTACCACTGCAAAGGCTGCGACACGCCGGTCTGGTCATCCGAGCACAAATTCGACAGCGGCACAGGCTGGCCAAGCTTCTGGCAACCGGCAGAGCCCGGAATCATCGAAACCAAGACCGACTTCAAAATGATCATCCCCCGCACGGAGTGCCATTGCGCCGTCTGCGGCCTGCACATGGGGCACGTCTTCAAGGACGGCCCGCCCCCCACCGGTGAACGCTGGTGCATCAACGGGGTGGTGCTGGACTTCCGGCCGCAGGAATAGGGCTGGACAGGCTCTATCCGGGCTGGTCCAGTCACGCCCGAGGTAGGACCACCCCTGACCGGAGCCCTTCGATGAGACTTCAGACCCTGCTGGCCGGCGCGGCCGCCGCAGCCCTTCTTTCAGGATGCACGATGACAGAAAAATCTGACCTGGCCGCCGCGCCAGCTGCGGAGGCAGCAACCGCTGCGCTTGTGGCGCCCATGGCCCCGCGTATCGACCATGAAATCACCCAGGTCGGCCGCACGCGGAACGACCCCTACCACTGGCTGAAAGACGAGAACTGGCAGGATGTGATGCGCGACCCGACGGTCCTGCGTGCGGACATCCGCGAGTATCTGGAAGCCGAAAACGCCTTCACCAAGTCCGTGTTCGAAGACCCGACCACGGACCTGCGCGAAGACCTGTTCCAGGAAATGAAGGGCCGCATCAAGGAAGACGATTCCACTGTTCCGGAAATCGATGGCGATTATGCCTACTTCACGCGCTTCCGCGAGGGCGGCGAGTACCCCATCATTGCCCGCCGGCCCGCGTCGGACGCCTTCAATCCCGACGCTGAAGAGACGATCCTGCTCGACGGTGACAAGATGGCCGAGGGAACCGACTATTTCTCCTTCGGCGGAATCGACACCTCGCCCGACCATGCACGCATCGCCTTCGCGACCGACACGCAGGGCAGCGAGTTCTACGAAATCCAGATCAAGGACATCGCCTCCGGCAACGAGGCTGCCGCGTCGATCAAGGACGCCTATGGCTCGTTCGAATGGAGCGGCGACGGCACGGCGATCTACTGGGTCCATCGTGACGAGAACGCCCGTCCGGACGCCGTCTACCGCCGCGACCTTTCAACCGGTGAAGACAAGCTGGTCTATGAAGAGAAGGATCCGGGCTTCTTCGTTGGCGTCTCCAAGAGCGCCGACAAGAGCGTGATCTTCGTCACTTCCGGCAGCCACACGACCTCAGAATGGCACTGGTTCCCCGCCAGCGAGGCTGAACCGCAGCTCCGCACCATCGCCCCCCGCATCACGGACAATGAGTACTCGGTCGATATCTGGGATGGCCAGTTCTACATCACCACGAACTATGACGGCGCGGTCGACTTCAAGCTGATGCGCGCGCCGATGGACGCCACGTCCCGCGACCAGTGGGAAGACGTCATCCCGCACCGTCCGGGCACGCTGCTGCTCGGCACGCAGGCGCAGAAAGACTATCTCGCCCGCATCGAACGCGTGGATGGCCTGCCCCGCATCGTCATCCGCGCCCGCACCGACGGCAGCGAGCACGCGATCACCTTCCCGGAAGCCGCCTACGATCTCGATCTCGATTCCGGATACAGTTTCGAAACGCCCATGCTGCGCTTCGAATACGCCTCGCCCACCACGCCAGACCAGGTTTTCGACTACGACCTCAACACGCAGGAACGCATCCTGCGGAAGACGCGCGAAGTGCCGTCAGGCCACAATCCGGACGACTATATCGCCGAACGCGTTATGGCGCCGAGTTGGGACGGCGTCGAAGTACCGGTCACGATCCTGCGCCGCAAGGACACGCCGGTCGATGGCACGGCACCCATGCTGCTCTACGGCTACGGCTCCTATGGCATCACCATTCCGGCGGACTTCCGCACCGGCCGCCTCAGCCTCGTGGACCGGGGCTTTGTCTACGCCATCGTGCACCCGCGCGGCGGCATGGCGAAGGGCTACCAGTGGTACCTGGACGGCAAGCTCGAAAAGAAGACCAACACGTTCAAGGACTTTGTCGCCGCCGGCCATTACCTCGTCGATCATGGCTATGCCGCACCCGGCAAGGTGGTCGCCCAGGGCGGCTCCGCCGGCGGCCTCCTGATGGGCGCCGTCGCGAATATGGACCCCGAACTCTTCTCCGGCATCATCGCGGCCGTGCCCTTCGTCGACGTGATCAACACCATGTCTGACGAAAGCCTGCCGCTGACCCCGCCGGAATGGCCCGAATGGGGCAACCCCCTGACCAGCGAGGCCGACTACCACCAGATCGCCGCCTACAGCCCTTACGACAATGTCGGCGACAAGCCCTACCCGGCCATGTTCATCACCGGCGGCTTGTCGGACCCCCGCGTCACCTACTGGGAACCGTCCAAGTGGGCTGCGAGGCTGCGCCACGACGCCCCGAATGGTGGCCCCTATTTCCTCAAGATCAACATGGATGCCGGCCATGGCGGCGCCTCGGGCCGGTTTGAAGGCCTCAAGGAAGTTGCCACCGAATACGCCTTCGCGCTCGCCGCAGTGGGCAAGGTCGAGGACGTAGACCTGGAACGGAAATAAGCCGGATCGTTAAGACCATTTCTCTGCAAAGCGGAGAAATGGTCGGAGCGGCGGGATTCGAACCCACGACCCCTAGTCCCCCAGACTAGTGCGCTAACCGGGCTGCGCCACGCTCCGACAAGGGCGGCTTGTAACCAAGCCGCGCAGGGTGTGCAATGCGTTATGTGGGTTCAGGCTGCGCGCCGGTTCAGCGCCGCATCGATCCGGGCCTTGATGTCGGTCAGCTCGACCAGTGCCCCCTCCAGACGCTGGCGGCGCTCATCCGTGATGCCCTCTTCAGCGGCGCCATTACCAAACGCTCTCGCCACCGTATCCTGCAGGTCACGCGCCGGGCTCGTGCCGGCCGGCGCACCCGCACCGAGCGTCGCCTCGCCGGACAGCACTGCTGCCAGCCCCTGTTCGGACAGGAGCGCCTTTGCGCCCTTCAGCGTCATGCCATGCTCATGCACGAGAATCTGGATGGCCCGCAGCGCGTCCACGTCCTGGGGACGAAACAGGCGCCGGCCATCGGCGCGCTTTACCGGCCTGACTTCGCGCGGAAACTTGCTTTCCCAGTATCGGATGACATGCGTCTCGACCCCGATCTCCGACGCGGCCTCTCCGATGGATCGGAATGCGGTCGCGGATTTCTCGATTCGGGCCCGGTTTGCGCTCATGTCATGTCCTTCCTGGTCAGGTCTTGTCGACGAGTGCCTTCAGCATCGGCGACGGACGGAAAGTGACCACGCGCCGTGCGGCAATCGTGGCCTCTTCCCCGGTTTTGGGATTGCGGCCCTCGCGCGCGGCCTTGGACCGCACAACGAAATTGCCGAACCGGGACAGCTTCACTTCGTTTTCCACCTCGAGCGCAGCGCCGATCATGTCGAGCGTGCGATCGAGCAGGTCTGACGACTCCTGCCGCGTCAGGCCGACCTCGCGAACGATCGCGTCGGTGACTTCAGCGCGGGTGATAGTCTGATTGGACATGGAAAACTCCCGATCAGGTTAATGCGTAGCCAAGGATTGTTAACGGAATCCTAGCGCCAGCGTCAGTTGTTTTTTCTGGTTTTTGCGTCTTAACGCCTGAAATCAAAGGCGGAAGAGGCTCGCACCCCACGAAAACCCGCCACCCATCGCTTCCGACAGGATCAGATCGCCCGATTTCGCCCGGCCGGACCGGACTGCGTGATTCAGGGCCAGAGGGATGGACGCCGCTGATGTATTGGCGTGCTCGTCGACCGTGACGATCACTTTCTCTTCGGCAATATCCATCTTCTTCGCGACACCATCGAGGATGCGCTTGTTCGCCTGATGCGGCACGAACCAGTCAATGTCGGCACCGGTTAGGCCGGTCTCGTCATAGATTGCCTGGATGGCCGACGAAATGTTGGTCACCGCATGCTTGAAGACCCGGTTTCCTTCCATCCTGACATGACCAATGGTGCCGGTGGAGCTGACCCCGCCATCGACATAGAGCAGGTCAGACTTCGTGCCGTCGGTCCGGATGTGATGCGTGATCACGCCGGAAAGCGGCTCGCCGGACCACTCCTCGGCCTTCAGGACCGCCGCGCCGCCGCCATCCCCGAACAGGACGCAGGTGCCACGATCGGACCAGTCGAGAATACGCGTGAAGGTCTCCGCGCCGATCACAACGGCGGTATTGAACAGGCCCTGCTTCAGCATGGAGTCTGCTGTCGCCAGAGCAAACAGGAAGCCGGAACACACGGCCTGAACGTCGAAAGCGGCTCCGCCCGTCATGCCGAGCTTGGCTTGCACCGCAGTGGCAGTGGCGGGGAAAGTCTGGTCCGGCGTCGTCGTCGCCAGCACGATGAGATCCACCTCGGACACCGGAATTCCGGCAGCCTCAAGCGCAGACCGCGCCGCCGCGGTGGCGATGTCAGACGTCAGCTCACCATCGGCAGCGACATGACGCCTTTTGATACCGGTCCGCTCGCGAATCCACTCATCGGTCGTGTCGACCATGTGGGCGAGGTCGTCGTTGGTCAGCACCTTTTCCGGAAGATAGCCTCCCGTTCCGCGGATGAAGCTGCGCCGTGCCATTGTGTTTCCCTTATGAGTCCGTGCGCCCGGTCAGCCGGCCGCAACGCCCTTTTGCTGGATTCTCACGAGATTGGCCGCCACTTCTTCCGGATAGTGGCTGGTGGCGAGGTCCGCCGCGAGACGGCAGGCCGTGGCAAAGCCGCGAGCATCCGTCCCGCCATGACTCTTGACCGAAACGCCGCCGAGGCCGAGCAGCACGCCGCCATTGGCATTGGACGGGTTCATCTGCTCCCGCAGCTGGTTCAGGCCCGAGGATGCGAGCAGCGCCCCCGCCTTGGTCACCATGCTGCGCGTCAACGCCTCGCGAACGCGCGTCGCAAGCATTCTTGCAACGCCTTCCCCTGCTTTCAGCGCAACGTTCCCGGTGAAGCCGTCCGTCACCACGACATCGACGCTTCCCATGGAAATGTCGTCGCCTTCGACGAAGCCGCGATAATCGAGGTTAAGGTCGAGCGTCCGGAGCATCTCGTGCGCCTCACGGACCTCGTCATGACCCTTCATTTCTTCCGAGCCGATATTGAGCAAGCCAATGCTCGGGCGCTCCTTGCCCAGGGTCGCCCGGGCATAGGCCTCGCCCATGATCGCGAAGGTGACCAGCTGCGCAGCATCGGCTTCCACATTCGCGCCCACATCCAGAACAACTGTCCGCCCTTTCAGGGTTGGCCACATCGCCGTCATGGCCGGTCGGTGGACGCCATCCATCTTGCGCAGCACGAGCATCGATATGGCCATCAGCGCGCCTGTATTCCCGGCCGAGACCGATGCGCCGGCCCGGCCTTCCTTGACCGCTTCGAGAGCGTTCCACATGGACGAGCCCTTGCCCCGCCGCAGGGCCTGACTTGGCTTCATGTCGCTCGTGATTTTGTGTTCGCAATGCGAAATCTCGCACCTGCCCGACAGGCCCGGAAGCGCCGCCACTAGAGGCTTCAGCGCCTCTTCGTCGCCAAACAGGATAATCTTCGTTTCCGGCCGTTCAGCTACGAATTGGGCTACGCCATCGACGATGACGGCCGGGGCGTGATCGCCGCCCATTGCATCAATTGACAGGGTTGTGCCGCGTGCCATGGCGCCTTCCGCGAATGAGCCTCAATTTCGGACTCGGTCTGGCGGTGTTTAAGACGCGCCTGAGGCCTTGGCAACGCTGGGCCTGCTTGTCGCAGGATACGGCTCCCACGGGGCGTTTCCTTCAAGAAACGCATCGGAACCCTGCTCACGGAAACGCCCGGCAAGCGCGGCGAAATGTGCAGCCAATGCTGCAGATCCCTCCGGGCCGGCGACACCGTTGCGGCAGAGGATTTCCTCAAGCGCCCCTTCAAGAGCCGCTGCATCCCCCTCCAGTGCAGTCACGACCGCACCGCCAAGACCATAATAATGTTCTGCAAGGCCTCGCACCTTGCGGGCAATTGAAGCGTCTCCGACCCCCATTTCCCTCATCGCGGCATCGAATCCGTCCATTACGCGGGCGTGCAACAGGTCCGGCAGGGCTTTCAGAGCGGGTTCAGGCCGTTTCGGAAGTTGCCAGGCGAGCAAAGCGGCGTGGATCGTCACCATCTGCATCCGGTGCTCCAGATCGTCTGCCACCACGCCGGATTCATAGGGTTCCGGCGACAGGGCGGCAGCCATCAGCCCGCGATACAGCGCATCTGCGCATCTCTTTCGGGCATTTCCTCCACCGATCCTTGGCCACAAACCAGCCATTCCTGCACTCCCGCGCTTGCCAAAGACGACTTGCTGCCGCTAGGTCTCAGGCGTTCACTATCAGGAGTTCTCCGATGGCGCGACGCGCGATTCTGGCTGCAGGCCTTCTTGTACTTCCGCTGACGGCCTGCCTGACCCCGAGCCGCGAGTATCACGGCTATGTCGCCGATGAGGCGCAGCCCAAGGATATCCAGCCCGGCGAAGATACCCGGTCCACGGTCCTGGCGCAGCTCGGCACTCCGTCGACCAAGAGCCTTTTCGACGACAATACCTGGATCTACATGTCGGAATTTCAGGAGCGCATCGCCTTCTATCACCCTAAGGTGAAGTCGAGGACGATCACGGCAATCAGCTTCGGAACGGACGACAAGGTCGAGGAAATCCTGGTGTACGGCGCTGAGGATGGCCAGGTCATCAACTACGCCTCACGCGAAACGCCGACCCGCGGCCGCGAACTCGGCATCTGGGAACAGATCTTCGGCACGGTCGGCAATATGCGCCTGCCAAATTCCGACGAAGCCACTCCGGACAACCCGACCGGCCGCCGATAGCGGAAATCCGAAAGCCGGAATTATTATTTTTCTGTATTCTTTCAAATACCTACGAATGATTATAAAAATATAACTCGCGCTACAGGCGATACGGGAATAGCGTGTCGTCTGCGATGTTGCCACTCAGGCAATGAAGCGCTTTGCGCCCTGAGCTGTGGTGATGTTTGGCGTAGTGGTGAAGCAACTTTAGTCGCGTTCTCTAAGACACCGCATATGCGGGAGGAGGAGGATTATGGGCTGGAAGTATTCGTGGGTTCAAACCCTCTTGGGTTCGAAAGAAAGAGCCAGCAAGCGGTCTGTAGCTGGCACTGCACATGCCGAAATCGCGGCACGGGCCCAGTTAATCAAAGATCGGGCGCGCCAACGGCTTGCGCGCGCAGATGCAAAGATCGATGAAATAATCGACACATCTCTCACCGGATGACAGACTGAGCGATTGCAGGGAAGCTCTGACACGCCTGCGCAGGCTCAACTGCAACTCAGCCGTGCGCCGATTGCTCAGCTTAGCTTTCGAGCAATCTGTAAAGCCTCTTTCGCCCTCCCGCGGACAATCAGAGATAATGCTTCGCTGACTATCTTTGCCGAGCGGAAATCCAGCGCGACAAGGAAGATAACATAGCTAACGCCGCCAAGCCCGATCAGGGTCAGCAGTTTTGCTGTCGGGGCCACTTCCGGCGAAATCATGGAACCTCCAAACAAGACCACGCCGCCCATTAGCAAAGCGGCAATTAGCGCCGTTGTGCCCGCAAGGATCTGGCGACGCATCGGATAGTGAATGAGGTTCTGCAGAACGGCGGCGCTCAAAATCCATATGAGCGTTTGCTGAAGGAAAATTGCCCAGATGACCGCGTTGAGGCTGAACGGCAACGTGATGGCCACCGACGCCACCGCCAATGCCGTAGAGGCAAAGCTGATGCGCAACAGCCAGCTTACCTGACCTATGCTTTTCAAAACTCCGGCATTCAGGGCGAATGCCGGCGCGCGCAGTCCCATCAGCATCATGATCTGGATCGGTTGCACCGCGCCCTGCCATTGCGGTCCGAACATGAGCGGTACTGCCGCAGGCGCGATTGCCGCGCCGCCAATGAACGTCGGGTAGGCAATCAGAGATGCCAGGCGCGTTGCTCCCTCCATGGCCCTGTGAAGGGTCGGCAGGTCATCCTGAATTTGGGATGCAACCGGCAGGGCAATCGCTGAAAAGGGCGCCACAAATGCGAGGCGCGCCTGATCAAGAAAGCGACTTGCAATGTTGAACATCCCTAAAGCGGCCGGGCCCAGAAACATACCAATAAGGCCGCGAGGTGCCGCAGCCTCAATCGCTGCAATGATCTTCGTCATGGCGTTAAAGGCATTGAATCGCGTCAGGTCGCGCATTTCATCCCAGGTGAACTGAAATGACGGGAACCAGCGTGCCAGCGTGACAAAGCCAATCGTGCGTACGGTCCGGCGCGACAGTTCCATTCCTACCAACGCCCATGCGTTGCGCAAATAATGCGCCAGCACGATGCCAACCACGGCTGCCGTCAGCGTTCCCAAAACATCGATGAGCGTGATTTCCCGGTATTTGAGGTCACGCTGCAGCAACGCAGCAGGAAGGGACAAAAGCGCCCCAAGGAATAGGGCGATTGAAAACACTTGGAGCAATTGGGCGATTTCTGGCTGCCCAAGCGCCCGGCTTATCCATGGAGCTCCCAGCTGAATGCAGCCCCAGAAAACGCCGGCAAAGAGCAAAGACTGCACGAAAACGGAATTGATGTGGCCAGATTTCAGGTCGCGGCGCTGGATGATCACTTCATTCAGACTCCCGGACGTGAGTACATCCGGCAGAGCCATGATCGCGAGCACCATGCCAAAATGACCGAAGTCGGATGGCGAGATCATGCGCGCGACAAAAATCAGCGAGACGATACCCCCGATCATCCCCAGCCAGTTTGCCAGGGCTGTCAGGACAATCGCCTGACCTGCGCGACGCATGAGTGCTGGTGCCACGGGATGTGACCCTCTAAAAATTCTCGATCGAATGAGGGCGAGCCGGCCCGATATTCGTCAATTCCCGCTGAACCGTGCACTTGAGTTTCTTCAGCGCTCTGAAATACCGCATCGCGAGGAGCCACTTGCCCGCTAGCAGTTGCGCTCTGACACGCCAACGTAAACCATTCGCAAGCTGCAACACAATTCTGGCGCCAGCCGGGCCCGAGCGGGCCACTCCAGAGAGTGCGTACACAAGATCATCGTTTTCAATTATCTCTGCACATCCGTATTTTGATGCAAATGCACGACGCAGGACGGACTTCTCACGCTGGGAAAGCGGACTTCCACCAAGCGCGGCTGCTTCGCCCAGATCGGCAATGCTCAGCTGCCATAATTTCTTTCGCGCCATGACGGTCGCGCGCTGAAGGAGTGCTAAGCGCTTCTGCGTCCGAATATTGTTTTGTTCGTTTTGGGGAAGGTATTCCTCAATGCCTAGACGCGCATGCAGGTCTCTGAAGATGATCTTATCATGCTCGATCCACTGCAGCTCGCGGTTGTTGACCTGTATCGGCATCGCCTCGCTCCCTCTCGCTCCAGCATGGACTCTTTGGCGGAATACGATCTTATCAGTGCCAACGGCTTTACCAATCCGCGCCAGCCTCAACGTCATTTCATAATCCTGTGACCTGCAAAGAGCCTCGTCGAATTGCCCAACACGCTCATACAGCGAGCGGCGAACCAGCGTACCCTGGTCTGCCCCACCGGAGTGGTCCACCAGATTTATTAGCCCGGCGGTTTCCACGTAGCGGCGTTCATGCCGCTACCTCCCCACAGTAAGGCGGTATGAACGCCGCGGGCAAGATGGCTTGTGGCGCGGGCGGTCGGTAGCCCAGAGAAGAGTGCGGACGCGCGGTGTTGTAATGCCACCGCCAGGTCTCGATCAGGACTTTCGCCTCCCTGAGATCATAGAAGATTTCCCTCGCCAACAACTCGTCTCTGAGCTTGGAGTTGAAGCTCTCGCAGTATCCATTCTCCCAAGGCGAACCGGGTTCGATATAGAGCGTCTTCACGCCGATCCGGCCAAGCCACTCGCGCAGGGCCGTGGCGATGAACTCGGGGCCATTGTCGGAACGGATATGCTCCGGCGGGCCATGATGCACGAACAGTTCGCCCAGCGTGTCTAGGACATCGCGGGAGTTGAGCTTGCGTTCGACACGAATGGCGAGGCATTCGCGAGTGAACTCATCAATCACACACAGCATGCGGAACACCTTGCCGTCATGCGTGCGGTCCTGAACGAAGTCATAGGACCAGACATGGCCCTTGTGCATCGGCCTCAGCCGGATGCAGGAGCCGTCATTCAGCCAGAGACGGCCTCTCTTTGGTTGTTTCATTGGCACTTTCAGCCCTTCACGCCGCCAGATGCGATACACCCGCTTCTCGTTCACATGCCAGCCATCCCGTCTCAGCAGGGCCGTGATCCGGCGGTAGCCATACCGGCCGAACCGTTCAGCCAGGGCGATGATGGCCGCTGTCAGCACATCCTCGTCCTGGCGTGGCACACGCGGCTTGCGCTGGGTGGAACGGTGCTGGCCGATCACGCGGCAGGCCCGGCGCTCGGTTGCGCCGAGTGTCTCCACCACATGATCGACCGCCTCGCGCTTGCGTGAAAGGCTCAGAACTTTCCCTTGATGACTTCCTGCAGGATCTGGTTGTCGAGGGTCAGATCAGAAATGGCGCGACGCAGCCGCGCATTCTCCTTCTCGATCTCCTTCAGCCGTTTGGCCTGGCCAACCTGCAGCCCGCCATACTCCTTGCGCCACCGATAGTATGTCTGTTCCGTCACCCCGATCGAACGCACGGCCTGACCCGTCGTCTCACCCCGCGCGAGGCGGACCTCCACCTCCCGCAGCTTCGCTATGATCTCTTCAGGCGTTGATCTCTTGCCCATGTCTCAGCTCCATATCTGAAGCCGGAACTAACTCAAATAATGGACCACTTTCGTGGGGGCAGACCACAAACATGTCTTCAAGCGTCAGCACAAAAAAATCTTCTGTGCCGGAAGTCTGCCAATAACCTGTGTCAAAAGCATGAGGGTGGCCCGCCTTGTCGACGGAGAAGCGCAAATGCCGACCATACGCGATGTCTGCTTCCGGGTTCTGCTCGATCAATCCGGCCAGCGTTTCCAATGCGTCCGGTTCGGCCAGGTCATCGTCATCGAAAATCCAGATCAGATCCCCGGTCGCATGGGCGAGGCCCAGATTCAGTGCTGCGGATTTGCCACTATTTGGCTGGCGCAGATATCGAACCCGATTGCCCATGGCGCTGAGCATCGCCGCCGTTTCGTCACTCGATCCATCGTCGATCACGATGATTTCCTGCGCGGGCCTCGACTGGCTGAGCAGTGATGAGAGGGCCTCAGCCAGCAATCCAGCTCGGTTAAAAGTGGGCACCAAGATGGAAACGCTGAGAAGTGGCATCAATTGTTCCAAACTTCTAAAATTTGAAGCGTCTGATACCGATGCACCTTATTGGAGCAGTCGGCACGCGGGTCGTACCCTGACCTAGCAAGTGACGAGCCAAATCCTTGAATTAACTGCCGGGAAAACGGTCAGCGGCGTGCACCAATCTGCATGTTGTAGGGCAAAACCGCCTGCTGCCGGGCGTATAGGCCGCAGGTTCTTCCGCTATTGCCAGCCCGGGTAACCAGTCCAATTACGGCGCAGTTTTATGCGCTGAAGAAACCAATCCGCTATCGCATCGGCCACGAGTTGCCATCCAAAGTGCCAACCAGCATTTTCAAGTTCTTCAAAGTGCCGGGCAAGGTTTTGTTCGCCGCCATCCTGCTTGCGCCATCGCAGGATCCTCCGGACATAATAGCGTCTGAACCGGAGGAGATGTTCCTGATAGTCTTCATTGAAAACATCCGGGCCGAACTTGGTAAGAAAACAAAGAGCGTCGGCAGTCCAGGAACGAGTTTTTCCCATAAAATTCTGAGCCGTAATCGCTTCTTCGTGGACCCTGGTAAAGGCCAGACCTTCGTGGACGAACCCGAACTTCGAACTCTGGAGAAGACACATCATGGCGTCAAAGTCCCGCGCACCGCTTTTCAAAGAAAACTGCTGCAGAAACGGTTGCCGACTGTCTGCGACCGATTTCCGGACGAGCACATGAATCGGCATCAAGACCCCCTCGCCAAGGAGGATCATGCGAATTGCTTCATCTCCTTCAAAGACGCTCCGGCTCGCCGGCCATTTGAAATCCTGAACGGCACCCGCGCAGTCATGCAGGCACCCCACGACTCCGATCCCTGGATCGGATTCTGCCAGGAGCGCCATTTTTTCAATCGCGTCGGGAGTTATGGTATCGTCGTGGCAGAGAATGCGAATGTACTTCGCTTCCGACGGCACCAGCGAAATCGCTTTGTTCCAGTTTTCGAAGACATTTATGGTTTCATCATTCCGATACGACAGGATCGGCACGCGGCCGTCCTCGTACCTCTTGATGATTTCGGGCGTCTCATCGGTGCTGCAGTTGTCCAGAATGAGGTGCACAACATTCGGCCAAAGCTGCGCCTGAACGCTCTGAATGGTCTCCTCGAGATAGTTGGCGCCATTATAGACAGGCGTGACAACGACAACCAAAGGTTTTTGCGACATAAACTACCTACTCATGAACAACGGGGCTTCGCATACTTTGCAGCAGTATCTGTGCCAAATTGCCAGCCCATGCTGTATGGCTATTGTTCAACTTAGCCTGCTAATCATATCGGCACGGAAATTGCTGTCTCAAGGCACAGCTAAGCGATGGCAACAACAATTATGAACCAAGACGAAATCCTCATCGCATTTGGCGTTGATGCTGGATATGTTCAGCACATGGCGGTTACCATCGCCTCGATTTTGTCGAACAGTCCCGGCGCAAAGTTCCGCTTCCTCATCATCAATGACGGCATTGATGATACCGACAAGAAAAAGATCGAGGCTTTGGCACCGGGGCACGCTTTTCAGTGGCCGATGGTAACCGATGAACGGGTCATGAAACTTGGCAGGAAGCACCACATTTCGCGTGCTGCTTTTTACCGGCTTTCGATCCCTGAATTCGCCCCTGCAGATGCCCAGCGAGCAATCTACGTGGACTCTGATATTGTCGTCCTCGGAGACATCCGCGAACTCTGGAAAACTGAGCTGAATGCCCATCCGATCGCTGCAGTGTACGATATTGGAATGGACTCAGAAGCCTTTGCCAGAAAATGGGGACTGCCACCAGCCCGCCTCAATTACTTCAATTCAGGCGTGCTCGTTCTGGATTTGGCAAAAATTCGTTCCGACCAGGCTTTCGATCCAGCCTACAACATCATTGAATCACGGTGGGAAGATGCTGAGTACATGGATCAGTGCGTCTTGAACGCCATGTTCTGGAACAACTGGCAACGCCTGGACCCGATCTGGAATTTTCAGCGCAACATGATCATTCCGAAGCCGGGTCAGCCATTGTACGCTGAACCTGAAGATCTGCCCGTCAATCGCCGGCCTAAACTGATTCACTATACAGAACAGAACAAGCCATGGTCAGTTGATGCTTATCATCCATTGACCTGGATGTACTACCGCTACCTCCGCAAAACGCCTTACTGGCAAGATGTAAATTCCAAGGCAAAGACGTCGTGGTTCAAACACCTACGCCGCTTCATCAAACAGCAACTCACGCTCAGCCGACTAAGAGAAGCGTAATGGCAGCGGGGACTCTGACCACCGCGATCGTGCCGACCTATAATCGCTCAGCGTTGCTGGTGGAGACGCTTAACAGTCTATTGGCACAGACGCTGCCGCCAGGTGAAATCATCGTTGCTGATGACGGCTCTACTGACCAGACGCGCGAGACAGTGGCGCAATTTGGGGAAAAGATTCGATACTTTCGGGGCGAAAACTCGGGCAAAGCTGACAAGTTGAACAAAGCCATAGCGCTTGCTCGCCATCCCCTTATCTGGATTGTGGACGACGACGATCTCGTCTTACCGGACGCACTCAAGACTCTCACTGATTTGATTGAAGCAGATCCCAAAATCGGCTTTTCCTATGGACGCTATGAGCGGTTTACGAAAGACCCGGTCACTGGCGAACTGAACAGGTACGATGGCGGATACTGGCAAGACGTCGGAAGTGATCGCTTTTTGCTGGCCACACTCCAGGACTTTTTTGTTCACCACCCGGGGATGCTGGTTCGAAAATCCGCCTTCGAACTAGTTGGGCCCTTTTCGACGACCCTGCCTCGGTCGGAAGACTACGAGATGCTAATTCGTCTCGCCCGGGCGTTTCCGTGCTCGGGCACTCAGAAGCTGGTCTTCCTCCAGCGTCAGCATGACGGAGACCGATACGGAGGCCTGCAGGCGTCAAAACGCGTTGATATATGGATTGCCGAGCAAAAATCGCTGTTTGAGTCAGTCAGGGCCGACGGAGGCTTATCTGACTACCTGCCCGGCGTACATTTGTCTGACCACGAATTGAGTGACACACAAAGGCGGCAAGCGCTCATCACACGCGGGGCAGTTATGGGCCGGAAAAAGCTCTGGAATCTCGCGTTCGCGGATTTTGCTGCCGCCTGCAAGGTGGCGGGCCTACAATCTAAACTGTCGACCGATGAGAAAGCGGCGCTGCGCGCGACATTTTTCTCGAAATTCGGATGCTCTGAATTGATCGACGACCCAACCATCGCCTCCCAAGTTGTTGCCCTCAGCACTTTTGGAAATACCGGCATATCCATCGCCCAAACACTGGCGCGTTCATTGCTCTGGTTTATCAAAACTGCAATGAAAGAAGGCCATCTTTCTGATATGCGGAAGTATACGATACTTGCGCTAAGATTCGCTCTGGCGCGCCCCAAACGAGATAGCCGGACTCGATGACGCCCCCAAAGCCGGCACCCCCGGAAAACACCGAGCCTGACAATAACACTCACTCGATCGCTCAGGCGATGAGATCGGGGATGTTATGGAATCTCGTGGGTTTCATTTTTTTTCAGGGAGCGGGCTTCTTCATCTTCCTGATAATGGCGATGCGCCTGCCTCCCGAAATATTCGGTATCGTTGCCTTGGCAACCGTGTTCGGCGACATCATCGCGATTGACGGACGCTACGCCTGCATGGACGCTGTAATTCAGGCGGGCAAATTTGACAAACGAGGCCTAAATACTTCGTTCGCTGGCTTTATGCTCTTTACGCTACTCTTTACGCTTTCTTTGGTCGCCGTCGGCTTTTTCATCGGACATCAGCCCGGTTATGAATTGCTGGGAACCTTCTTTCCTGTAATAGGACTGCTCCTTTTGCCGGTACCGTGGCTTGCCATCATGGATGCACTCATGATGAGAGACCTCGAATTCAAACAACTTACGCAGCGTTCTATACTATCGACATTTGTTGGCGGCATCGCCGGCATCGCTGTCGCTTTCTCCCCCTGGTTGGTCTGGGCACTGATCGTCCAGCGAGTTGTAGCACTCTTGACCGCGGCAATATTCGAATATCAGCACACGCGCTGGTTCCCCGGATCAAATATTGAATGGATCAATGTGTTCCCGTTCCTAAAACGTTTTTTCCCGCTGTGGATCATTTCGAGCCTTAATCAGATCGCACCCCGCGCAACCGTTATCGTATTCGGAGTACGGTACGACACCGCCACTGTCGGCTTGTTGCGTGCTGCGAACCGGATTGGTGAAACTCTTCAAGGACCTATAGTGAGCCCGATGATGGGCTTGTGGTTTCCCCTGATGTCCAAAGCGAGGCAAAACAAGGCCGAAGAACGGGAAATTTATACCAGCATCATCCGCACAGCAGCTTTCCTTGCCCTGCCAGCATTTGCGGGTATGAGCATTGTCGCACCGGATCTGGTCGCGCTGTTCCTTCCGGAATCGTATGAAGGCGTGGGACCGCTGCTGCAGGCCATTTCAGTCGTTTCACTCATGATCCCGATCGCATGGTTCAATGCTATTGCGATGGCCTCACTGGACATGAACAGGCCATCACTGACCTTCACCATTGTAAACGTGGCCATTTGCGTCGGAACACTGATCGCACTGACAAATGTATCACCGGCGGTGGCCGTAGTCGGCATGTCCGCTCCATCGTTCTTTCTTTCTTTCATCGGCAACGCGATCATCCATCGCCGCATCGAATTGCCCGCAAGAGAACACTATCTCGGACTCTTCCCTGCCGTATCGGCAACACTCATTATGGTTTTAACCGTATACGGATTTTATACGCTAGCCGCTACGTGGTCCCCGGCGTTACGCGTCGCCTTGAGCGTATTGATCGGTGCTCCGGTTTATTTGGGGTGGATCTTTATCTTGCACAGGAGGTGGCTGATCGAACGCTTAGACCTGGTACGTAACCGCAACAAAAACGGATGATTTGAATGCATACTCCGGCCGCTTAGCAGCACAATGAATTGTCTACCTCACGCACAAAGCTCAGACTCGACTGGCGGACGCTGAACGATCCGAAATATTCGCGACGCACGCGTTACGGCATCTCTGGCAATACGTAGGCACAAGTATTGCAAATTAGTGATAATGCCTGCGATACGCGCAGGGGACGAATATTACTCCCCCAATGTAATATCTGGTGTTGATTTTGACAAATTACTTATCCCCTATCCTTAACGGATCACTTCAGTAATCGAACCCGGCATCATCAGGAGTATTGCATGTCTCTTTTGCAACGAATTGCACAGAAGAAACGGCACATATTTGCGCTACTTGCAATTACAGTAGCAGTTTCATTTGTGTGCGGATTGGTTGCCGCCGCGATGATCCTGAAACCCGAAGCGCTTCGCTCCCGAATATTCAGAAATACACCCGCTCCGCCTCAACTTGCCGATACGGTCGAACTCCAATGGACAAAAGTTGAAACCGCCCTGCTCACGCTACAAAAAGCAGAAGTACCGTTAGGCAACATTGACGGGCATGCACTCGGCGGCGCCATTGAACAGTTTGGCAACCACATCATTTATGCCGCCACTTCCGGAAAAATTGTTGTCTACAATCCTGGAGACGGAACAATCGGACTTGCCAATGCCGAAGTCCCGATCAACTGGAAAGAAGTCAGGAACGCTCCCTTCATACAGACCGGCCGCTTCAATCTTGGCTTCTTCCGGTTACTCGATCTGCTTGTATGGCCCCAGGCAGATGGTCAGGCTGATCTTTTCGTAAGCTATCATCTCTACAAGCCGCAGACTGAAGAAATCTGCACCGTGGTTGATAAAGCCAGCATAGAGATCATAGAGAACGATCTGGTATTTACCTCGCCCGAATGGGATCGGGTTTACGAAGTCAATGCGTGCATCTCCCTGCCAGACTCTCTTTACAGGTTCGATGGGCTGCAATCGGGAGGCCGCCTCCTTCAAGGACAATCCGGACACCTTCTTCTTTCAGTCGGAGACTTCGACCTTCCGGGCGTTCTGCATGATTATGATATCGTGCAGTCAGACAGCGGGAACGATTATTCGAAGCTCATCCAAATCGACCTGTTGACCGGCGAAAGCGAAATCTATGCTTCTGGCCTGCGGAATCCGCAGGGATTGGACATCGCCGCTGACGGAACGATCTGGGAGGCAGAACACGGCCCGCAAGGCGGAGATGAAGTAAACCAGTTGAAGTTTGGACACGACTATGGATGGCCGAATGTGACGCTGGGAACCGACTACGGCAGCCCAAGAAAGAGTTGGCCTCTCAACGATAAACAAGGCCGACATGAGGGGTACACGCGCCCTGCGCTTGCATTCCTGCCATCTGTTGGAACCAGCGGGCTCGCCATCGTTGACGCAACCGAGCGACTGGAGCATTGGAAAAACGATATTCTGCTCACGACCCTGCGCGCCGAATCCATCTTTCGGATGCGCCCTGTTAAGGACCAAATCATCTATGCGGAGCAAATAAGGCTTGGAACTCGGCTCAGAGACATCATGGTGCTTTCGAATGGCTTGATCGTGCTGCTCAGTGATGATGACAAGCTCGTATTGCTAAAAGAAGCAGACGCGGGCCACGGCAGTTCTCAGACAATTTCCTCGACGGTCACGGGCTACAATGCCGTTGCTGATCACGAGCCCCCGTCAGATCCCGCAAAAGACAGGCTCGCGTGGGGGGAAGCGCATTACATGCTCAATTGCTCACAATGCCACCGGCTAGATGGCGAAACTCATATTGCGCCGCCGCTGAATGGCATTGTCGGCGCTCAAATCGCAGGCGATGAAATGTACAACTACTCAACGTCTCTCGCAGCAGTAAAAGGGAAATGGACCAGGTCATCGTTGATCAAGTTTCTGGAAAACCCGCAGGAACTGGCGCCCGGGACGCCCATGCCGAATACGCACCTGAACGAATATGAGCGCGCCGCGATCGTCGACTTCCTGAGCGAAAAAGAATAGGCGGCAACCCAAATCGGATGAATACCACAGGCGCGTGTTGGGCGTTAAATTCCGGTTTCACACACGGTGCTCACCTTGATATTCTATCCCCCTTGGGCGCGATATGCGAGCCAATGTCTCGCTACCGCTGCCGTGGCGTGGAAGCAGCAAAACTCCCTCCACAGCGACCGGAAACGATGCTCGAGCTGATTTCACACATGCTTTCGAAAATGATCCATTGCCGGAAATGATAATGAAATCCATTTTGGGCTATGGCTTTTTGTGGCAGGCACTTTGAATTACCCGCTGTTCCGGCATTTTTCTTGCTGCTCGCCGTAGTGATTCCCGGAGATACACAATGAGCGACGATGCCCTGATCCTTAACGCGCCCAAACCGATTGACCGGGGCGGTACCGCCACAATTACCGATCCCGGCGAGCCGGTACATTGCCGCCATTGCGGTGAAGTACTGACGGTGCAGCTGGTCGACCTCGGAACGAGCCCGATCGCTAACGATTATGTTGCTCCTGAACGCTATGCGATGGCAGAGCCTTTTTATCCGCTTGAAGTTTGGGTCTGCTCGAATTGCGCGCTGGCGCAGACGCGCGATGTGCTCGCGGCGGATGATATATTCCGAGAAGACTACGCTTATTTCTCGTCAGCCTCGACCAGCTTCCTCGCTCACGCAAAATCCTATGCTGAAGACATGATTGATCGGTTCGGCATTGGGACGGACTCCAAGGTGGTCGAGCTCGCCTGCAATGATGGATACCTGCTTCAATACGTCATGGCGAAAAACGTTCCATGCGTTGGCGTAGAGCCATGCGAAAGCGTCGCGGCGGTGGCGCGCAGCAAGGGAATCGACACCCGTGTCGAATTCTTCGGCCGCGACCTGGCCAGCCGCTTGGTATCGGAAGGCCACTCGGCCGATCTGATGATCGCCAACAACGTGCTGGCGCACGTACCGGACATCAATGACTTCGTCAGCGGTGCAGAGATCCTGCTGAAACCGGAAGGCGTCGCCGTATATGAGATTCAGCACCTGCTGCGCCTCATGCAAAACCTGCAATTCGACACGATCTATCACGAGCATTTCTCTTATATTTCGGTATTGGCCGCCGAGCGGTTCTTCGCTTCAAACGGAATGCGCCTGTTCGATGCACAAGGCCAGTGGACCCATGGCGGCTCAATTCGCCTGTTCGCCTGCCGCAAGGACGCTTCGCACCAACCCACAGAGCGACTTGCAGCTCTGCTTGAAGAGGAGCGGGCATATGGGCTCGACCGCACTGAAACTTACCTAGCGTGGGGCGCGAAAGTTCGCAGCATCAAGCACGATCTTCTTGAGCTCCTGATTGGCCTAAAGCGCGAAGGCAAGACAATTGCAGCTTACGGCGCGCCGGCCAAAGCCGGCACCTTGCTCAACTTCTGCGGCGTTGCGCGCGATTTCATCGACTTCACCTGCGACCTCGCCCCCTCGAAACAGAACAAGTTTGTTCCAGGCGTACGCGTCCCGATCCTCCACCCCAAGGCAATTGACGAACGCAAGCCCGATTATGTCCTGATCCTCGTCTGGAACATCAAGGACGAGATCATGGGCCAGCTGGCCGGCATCCGCGAATGGGGCGGAAAGTTCATCGTGCCGGTGCCAAAGCCGGAAATCCTCGATTAGGCCTGCCATTCCTGATCAAATCAAAAAAGCCGGGCAAATTGCCCGGCTTTTTCTTGGCTTTCGAATGGTCGCGCTACGCTCATGGTCCCAATTCTTCCTGCTTAGTCCCAAATCTTCCAGGGCGCCTTGCCCGTCGCCCAGCGCTGCTCAAGCACGTTCCGGTCGCGCAATGTGTCCATGGACTGCCAGAACCCCCGATGGATGAACGAGGCCAGCTGCCCTTGCTCTACGAGACGGTTAAGTGGCTGCTGCTCCCAAACCGTCAGCTCGTCATCGATGACATCGAACACTGCCGGTTCACACACGAAGAACCCGCCGTTGATCAATCCAACGTCCTCCTTGTCCTTCTCACGAAAGGCCGTAACCCGGTCGCGGCCCTCATTGAATGTGAGAACGCCGAACCTACCCTCTGGAACCACAGCGGTCACGGTACAGGCACATCCACTGTTTTTGTGAAAATCGACCAGCTTGGTGATGTCGACATCACTAACGCCGTCGCCATAGGTCAAGCAGAATGCCTCCTCGCCGATATGTTCGCGCGCCTTAAGGATTCTGCCGCCGGTCATGGAATTGATCCCGGTGTCCAGGATCGTCACACGCCAAGGTTCTGACTCCGCCTTTTGCCAGACGATATCGCCCGTCAGCAGATCAATTGTGAAATCGCTATTGGAGCGCACATAATTGTAGAAGTAGTCGCGGATGAAATCGACCTTGTAACCGCCGAGTACCACGAAATCCGTGATGTTGTGTGCGGCATACATTTTCATGATGTGCCAGATGATCGGCTTGCCGCCGATTTCGACCATCGGCTTTGGCCGGATGCCGGTCTCCTCGCTAATGCGTGTGCCAAAACCGCCTGCTAGAATGACTGCCTTCATGTCGAACCACTTCGAGTTTGCCGGAAGCTCCCCGGACTTGTACCTTTTCTTCGCACGGCCCACTTAATGGTCCGTTGAAGTGCTCAATCAGAAACACTTGCCACTAACGTAGCAAGTCCCTTGCCGGACGACCTGTTAGGTCCGGGCCGCTTCAACGGCACATCGACTCGCCCCGCTGGTTGCACTACTCAGCGCACCTGCTTCAGCAGCCCTGCTGAAATGAGATCGTCTGCCGCTCTCCGGATGGAACTGAAAGGACGCTTCGCGTGAACCGCAATATCCAGCAGAGACTGCTCGCTGTCCGAGCCGCTTAGCACCCAAAGCAGATCCAGCTCGCTCCACTGCTTGTCCGTCTGGCCTGCGACGCTGCGATACAGGCCGCGCTTGCCGAGACGCGGCTCCCCTTTCGGGTTGAGGTTCTGGTAGATCGCATCCTCTTCGATAACCTCGAGGATTTCCTCAACGCACTTCAACGAGTCTTCGAGTTGCTCCGCTTTCACGAAGCCCAGGTTGTCGGCGCTGGTATGATATTCGGGGAATTCACCGTGCGGCGAGCGGCTCAGGCGGCCAACCGGCAAGTCAAAGCCGGGCGAGCAATATTGGCGCTCGTCATAGCCATAAGGATGCCACGGAATGATCCTTCCAGGCTGTGCCCGCGTATTCAGGACGTGTTCTGCAATCCGGTCCGTCGACACATTGCCCCGACGCGACTGCTTGTAGACCAGTCCGCCGGCGTCCCCGAGGCCGGTCAGGACAAATCCGTGCCGGATGCGCTTCACGGTCTCTTCATTGCGCGACAGCCAGGTAATTGAGCCGATCGTCCCTGGCACAAAGACGAAGCGATAAGTGAACCGTGATCGCTTCGACGCGAGCGACCGCGCAAGGAAGGTCGCAATTGCAATGCCGGAAAGATTGTCGTTCGCAAGCGAGGGGTGGCAAATATGGGTCGAGACCAGCACTTCCTCGTCTGTCTCGCCCGGCACGACAAGTTCACCGTAGGTGAGCGAGCCAGGCTCAAGCGTGGAGTCGATGACGACCTCGTACTCACCCTCTTCCAGGGCCTTGAGGTCCTTGTCCGCCAGGCAGAACCCCCAGTTCCGGGAGTAGTAGCTGGTACGGTAGGGGATCAGATCCGGCTGATCCGGCAATGAATACAGATGCGGGCGCAGCTCCTCCAACGTCATCCGCTTTCGTATGCCTACGGAATAATTCAGAACATGCAGATTGTGCGCTTGAAAATCGATGACTTTGCGGCCAGACGCATCCGCGACATAGGCATCGCGGATGTTCCACTCGTCCGGAACCGTCCAGTCATAAACATCTGTCCCCGAGGGTGTCTCGACCACATCAAGGGGAATGTATTCAGACAGAATGGACAGGGTTTGCCGGACGCCATCGCCCGTAATCGACCGGCAGATCGGGTACAGACGCACAATCAGCTCATAGAGATCGTTGCCGGTACTCATATCAATTCGATTGCACCTTTTGGCATGGAAAGACCGGAATTAGGACAGCACCGGTCTGCCATCTTTCAGCCCTGGCTTGCAACCTCGGCGCCGACCGGGTCGGGTTCTGCCCAGAAAAGCTTGTCGTTTAGGAGGCCGGCCTTTCTGAGTTTGTTCAGCATCTTCAGGCGGGTGTAGGGCGGCGCCTGGAAGTCCTCGGCCTTCATGTCAATGCGCTCGAACAGGCGTCGCATTTGCTGGGCCCCCTTCTCGGCCGTCCAGCGGCACTGGAAATCGGGCAGGACCTTCTGGATCTTGTCAAAATTGACACGGTAGGACCGATTGTCAGCCGAAGGCTTTCCGATCGTCAGCTCGCAACCCGGAAACTCGTTCGCAACAATCCGGGCGATATCGATCACGCGGTAATTCTGGTCGCTGGAGCCGACATTGTAGACCTGACCGCGCACCGCATCAGCAGGTGCGATAAGTGAAAGATGAATTGCCTGGCACATGTCCAGAGCATGAACGAGCGGACGCCACGGCGAGCCATCGGAAAGCAGCTTGATTTCCTTGGTGGTCCAGGCAAGGCCGCAAAGGTCGTTCAGGACAATATCAAACCGCTGACGCGGCGACGCACCATAGGCCGTCGCATTACGCAGGAAGCAGGGCACGAAGTCGTCTCCGGCCATATTGGTCAGGTCGCGCTCCACTTTCACCTTGCATTCGGCATAAGCAGTCTGCGGATTAACCGGGGAAGTTTCATCCAGGATTGAATCTGGTGAGCCAACGCCATACACGGAACAGGATGACATATAGACGAACCGCTTGACCCCTGCCTTACGGGCAAGTTCGGCAAGGCGGAGCGAGCCACCATGATTGATTTCATGCGTCAGCGCCGGATCCTGCTGACCCAGCGGATCGTTGGACAGTTCGGCAAGGTGAGCGATCGCGTCGAAGCCCTGCAGGTCTTCGAGGGTCACTTCGCGCAAGTCCTTGGTGATAACGGCGGGCTGCGGTCCCGTCATCGGGTAGAGCCAACCCTGACGATAAAACCCGGTGTCGAGGCCTACGGCATCGATTCCGCGTTCAAGTAGATAAGGGCCAAGCAGTGCACCGATGTAGCCATCAGCACCGGTAAACAGTACGCGCATAACAAATTGTTCCTGGTAAATCCGGTTGTCCTACCGGCGTTGCTTGCATTTCCTATGCCAGCAAGTATTGCTTCCAAACATCTGCGATCAACGCAATCCAAGTAACCGGTTCAATACGTCACGCCCGAAGGCTTAACAAGTGCGGTTTAAAGACACGTCGCTCCGTGACGCAAAATTCATAGAGCTTGAGCCGTTTGGCGACCCGCGCGGTGCTTTCGCCCGGACCTTCTGCGAGAAGGAGTTCGCAGCGAACGGTCTGGAGACCCAATACGTCCAGCATAGTTTCTCAGTATCCCGGTCCAAAGGAACCTTGCGGGGGATGCACATGCAGCGCGCCCCCTACCTTGAGGAGAAACTTGTACGGGTCACACGCGGCGCAATCTATGACGTGATTGTGGATGTCCGGCCAGAAAGTCCGACCTATCTGAAACACGAAGGATTTGAACTTTCGGCGGAATGTCGCTGCCAGCTTTACGTGCCAAAAGGGTTCCTGCACGGCTTCCTGACCCTACAGGACGACACGGAGGTCCTCTACTTGATCTCCGAATTCTACCAGCCCGGCCAGGACAGGGGCGCCCGTTATGACGATCCGGCATTCGGAATCCATTGGCCCGGCGATATCGCCGTCATCGCCGACAAGGACCTGAACTGGCCGCCGTTCCCGATCGGATGAACCGCGAAGCGGGTCGCCGACTTTGGTTCCTCCGCCGTACTCCCGTGGCACTTTTTTTTAAAAAAATTGGAGCGGGCGATGCGCTCCGCGCAAAACATAAAATCCAAATATTTCAATACGTTAAGTCGAGACCGCTGTTGAATTGTAGGTACATATGTAGGGACATATGTAGGGATATTTTCCGTTTCAGCGTGTTGATTTTCTTAAGGCGATAAGACCGCCGGTGGCCATCGATAGCTTAGGGCTTGGAGTATGCTCCAATCAACTTTTTTGAGCGCAGTGCTTGCCGTAGATCGCGACCCAATCACGATCATCGCGAGAGCCACAGTTCTCAATGCTAAAAGGTCACTTATGGTTTGCGTCGCCGCACCGCACCCGCAACCGGCATAGCGCTCGATTGAACCGGGCGCCCGAGAGTATCATTGTCCCTTATTTTCCAGATATCCATTTCCAGACGGACAACACATACGACCAGAAGGGCGTAGGTTTAGCAGTGTTGCCCGCAGTGGCTTGCACGGCATCCTTGACGTTTTCGTCCTTGGGCTTGAACTGACGCACATCGCAGAGGGGGTCGCCCAACTCGGTGAGGGGATGGTGTGAACAAACCGTGCCATCCAAGTGCC
>NZ_JAWKUW010000006.1:0-177719 GCF_041398385.1 Hyphomonas sp. | reverse complement strand
TCACTTCAGCGCAATCGTCTTCGTGTTCGTCGGTTCCGCCGCAGCAGTCCATGTCTAGCCTTTCTTTTTAAGCAGGTCCGGCACCACCGGAATGAGTCCAAACCCAAAAGCTATTAGCGCCGAAACCAGAAGGCTGTAGTCAAACATGACCTCTAGTAGCAACGTTATCCCAAGACCCGACACCAACCAGGTCAAGAGTGCCCACTTTCTCGAACGTATCACACGCTTGCTTCCTTCGCGATGATGCGCTCGGCCGCCTTCAGCCATGCATCGGCGACGCCGTCAAAGTCCGACGGCAGTGTACTCCATCCAAAGCTGGTGCGTATTGCTGATTCTGCAAGGGCATCGCCTGCGCCCATCGCCATGAGAACAAGGCTGCGCTTCACCTTTCCGGACGAGCAGGCCGAGCCTGCCGAGACGCAGACGCCGGCGAGATCCATGGCCATCACCTGCGTTTCAGCCGGGAAACCGGGCTTTGCGAAATTGGAGACGCCAGCAAGGCGGGGGGAGCCCTTGCCGGTGACGATGACACCGCCTTCGGCTTCGAGGCGGGTCTCCATGGCGTCGCGGTGCTTTGCGAGGCCTTCATATTTGGGAAGGTCGCGCATGGCCGCCTCCACAGCGGCGCCAAATCCGGCGATGGCGGCGACATTCTCTGTGCCTGAGCGGAGGCCCCGCTCCTGCCCGCCGCCATACTGGACGGCTTTCAGCGGCGCGCCGGCGCGGCGCCAGAGGGCGCCTGCGCCCTGCGGCCCGCCGATCTTGTGGGCGCTGACGGCGAGATAGTCGACGCCCAGAAGGCCCACATTCACCGGCACTTTGCCGAGACCCTGAATGGCATCGCAGAGGGTGAGCCCGCCCGCCTCGCGCACCAGCGCGGCGGCTTCGGCGACGGGCTGGAGAATGCCGGTCTCATTGTTCGCCAGCATCAGGCAGAGGACCGGTGTGCCTTTCAGGGCGTGGTCCCAGGTTTTCAGGCGCCTGCCAAGGTCTTCGAGGTCAACAAACCCGTCCGGTGTCACATAGGCCGTTTCCACCGGCACACCGGAATGCGCCGCCGCCCGGCCCACGGCCTCATGTTCCAGTGCGGAAACGATGAGCGTGCACTTGCCGCCAAGTCCCGCCACGGCGCCATGCACGGCGAGGGCGTCCGCTTCCGTGCCGCCGGAGGTGAACACGATGTCTTCGGCGCGGCTGCCGATGGCGCCGCCGAGGGCCGAACGTGCTGTCTCCACAACAGAACGCGCCTTGCGACCGGCCGAGTGGACCGAAGACGGATTGACCGGCCCCAGATCGAACACAGCCTCCATCGCGGCGCGGGCTTCCGGGCGCAGCGGACTGGTGGCGTTGTGGTCGGCATAGATCATCGGCCGGGTATAGCCCGCGAGGCGGGCCATTGGCATGCAGAATAATTTGCTTTTTGCAGCCCGAATGGACTATGACGCCCCCCTTCCAGACCGAATTGCCGAGGAAAACATGGCCGAACTGATCATTCCGGGCCCGCAGGGACGTATCGAAGCGCGCTATACCGAGCCGCCGTTTGAGGGCGCTCCGATCGCGCTGATCCTTCATCCGCACCCAAAGGCGGGCGGCACGATGCAGGATCCGATCACGATCAGCCTGTACCAGATGTTCGAGAAGCACGGCTTCGGCGTGCTGCGCTACAATTCGCGCGGCGTCGGCCGCAGCCAGGGCCAGTACGACCAGGGCATCGGCGAGCTGGAAGATGCCGCCTACGTCCTCGACTATATCGAGAACCTGTCCGAGAGCCCGCGTTACGTCTGGTGTGCCGGTTATTCCTTTGGCGCCTGGATCACGCTTCAGCTGCTGATGCGCCGCCCGGAGATCGACGGCTTCCTCGCCATTTCGCCGCCTGCGAACCATTACGACCTCTCCTTCCTCGCGCCTTGCCCGGCCTCCGGCCTGATCGTGTCGGGCGATGCGGATTCGGTCTCTTCGCCGGACGATGTCGAGCGGGCGCTGACCAAGGTGCGCGTGCAGAAGGGCGAAGAAATCGATCGCGCCACCATCAAGGGCGCCAACCATTTCTATGTCGACCGCCGCGACCAGCTGATCCAGGCCTGCGAGCAATACCTGCTGCGCCGCCTGGCCGACGCCGAAGACAAGCTGCGCATCGAGGCTGAAGGCGACTAAGCCAACAGCACGCCGCCGGTCATCGGCTCCGGCACGCCCGTCGTGCCGGGCCAGCTGATCGGCAGGCCGCGCGCGGTGCGGGCGGCGAGGAAGGCGAAGGCTTCGGCTTCAATACTGTCGCCGCGCAGGCCCGCGCCTTCGGCACTGTAGACGGGGCATGGCAGCGCGCGCGCCAGCGCATCCATCAGCGCCGGGTTGTGCCGTCCGCCGCCACAGGCGATGACCTGCGAGGGCACTTCCGGCAACAGGGCCACGCCCATTGCGACAGCGCGGGCGGAAAACTCCGTCAGGGTCGCCGCGCCATCCTCCAGCGACATGCCCTCCACCATGGCGGCAGTGAAATCGTAGCGGTCGAGAGACTTCGGAGCGGGTTCGCGGAACCAGTCGCGCTGCAGGAGGCGCGCGAGCAGGTCTTCATCCGCCTTGCCGGCAAGCGCGAGGCCGCCGCCGGCATCATGCGTGCCGTGGCCATGCCGCTCCACCCATTCGTCGATGGGGCCATTGGCGGGTCCGGTATCGAAGGCGAAGAGGGTGCCGTCGGAGAGTTTCGCCGTGATGTTGGCGACGCCGCCGAGGTTCAGCATGCAGGCGGCGCCTTCGCCGAGATGCTCCAGCAAGGCCGCATGGTAAGCCGGGGCCAGAGGCGCGCCCTGCCCGCCCGCCGCGACATCGGCGGAGCGGAAATCATAGGCGAGCGGCACCTCCAGCACTTCGCGCATGGCCGCGGCATCGATCAGCTGCAGCGTGGCGCCGGGGCAGCCGGGCACCGGCCGGCGGTGCAGCACGGTCTGGCCGTGCACGCCAACCAGCGCCGGATCCGGCCCCAGCCAGCCCGAGAGCAGCTGGCCCCAGGCCGAGGCATGGGTCCAGGTGATGACCTTGCGGGCTTCTTCGAAGGCGTCTTCCGGCGGAGGGCCGGTCCAGTTCCAGGCGCGAGCGGCGTCCGTCGCAACCTGCAGGATCTTCCGTTCTTCCGCCGTATATTTGCGCTCAGCAACCGGGCCGAATTCCAGCACGTCGATGCCATCGGTCAGGATCAGGGCCGCATCGACGGCGTCCAGAGAGGTGCCGGACATGAAGCCGGCAGCCCATTTTGGTTCCGAATCTGAAATCGCAGTGTTCAATGCCCTGTCTTTCCGTGCTAGGCGCGGCTGCCTTCACGGAGACACGAGAAGATGAGCGATTACAAGTCGGAATTCCTGAAGACGCTGCAGGCGCGCGGCTTCATCAAGCAGGTCACTCACCCGGCCGAGCTTGACGCCTATTGCTCGGCGGGCGTTCCGGTTGCGTATATCGGCTTCGACGCGACGGCGGACAGCCTTCATGTCGGCTCCCTGTTGCAGATCATGATGCTGCGCCACCTCCAGAAGGCCGGCGGCAAGCCGATCGTGCTGATGGGCGGCGGCACCACGAAAGTGGGCGATCCGACCGACAAGGAAAAATCCCGCCCCCTGCTCACCGACGAGCAGATCAGGGCGAACATCGACAGCATCAAAAGAGTCTTCGAACCCTTCCTGACCTTCGGCGACGGCCCGACCGACGCCGTCATGGTCAACAATGACGACTGGCTGGGCAAGCTCGGCTACATCGAACTGCTGCGCGAAGTGGGCGTGCACTTCACCATCAACACGATGGTGAAACAGGACACGGTCGCCCGCCGCCTCGCCAATGAGCAGCCCTACACCTTCCTCGAATTCAACTACCTGCTGATGCAGTCCTATGACTTCCTCGAACTGTACCGCCGGCAGAACTGCCGCCTGCAGCTCGGCGGGTCGGACCAGTGGGGCAATATCGTCGGCGGCGTGGACCTGGTTCACAAGGCCGATGGCGGTGAAGTCTACGGCCTGACGGCGCACCTCATCACAACGGCATCCGGCGGCAAGATGGGCAAGACCGCCGACGGCGCCGTGTGGCTGAACGCCGACCGCAAGAGCCCCTACGAATACTGGCAGTTCTGGCGCAACTGCGAAGACGCCGATGTCGGACGCTTCCTGCGCATCTTCACCGAGCTGCCGCTGGACGAGATCGCCCGGCTCGAAAGCCTCGAAGGGGCCGAGATCAACTCGGCAAAAATCGCGCTGGCGAATGCCGCGACGGCGATGCTGCACGGTGAGGCCGCGGCGAAGGAATCGGAAGCCGCGGCCGCCGCCGTGTTCGCCGGTGGCGGCACGGCCGATGCGCTGCCGACGGTGGAAATTCCGTCTGCGGAGCTGTTCGACAATTATCTCGTCGCTGCCGCCTTTACGGCTGCGGGCCTCTCCGAAAGCAATGGCGAGGCACGCCGCCTGATCAAGCAGGGCGCAGCAAAGGTGAACGATGTGACGGTGACCGACCAGAACGCGGCCCTGTCGGAGGCAGACCTGGTCGACGGTGCGATCAAGCTGTCGGCCGGCAAGAAGCGTCACGCGCTGGTGAAGCCCGCCTGAGGCCGGTCTAGAATTCCTCTTCCGGAATCGGGGGCAGTTCCGAAGGGATCGGCTCTTCCGGCGGACGTGGGCGCGCCTCCGGAATCTTGGTGTCGGACGGGTTCTCGAAGATGCGGCGGATCACGCCCGGCGCAAGCGCCGAGAGCGGGTTCACCGACACGTTCGCCTTCTCCATCGTGCCACGGATGCCATAGGTCAGCGAGAACACGCCTTCGCCGTCCCGGCCGACGACGAGGTCGCCAATGATCGGGATTGTTCCGAGGGCGGAGTTCATGCCGAAGCTCGGCACCAGCACGCCATCGAACTGGATGTTGCCCTCTTTCGGTTCGACAAAGCCGTTTGCGGTAAGGCCCAGCGCCGGCCCCTGCGCCTTGCCGCCGGTCACCACATAGCGGTCGCCCGCGACGGTCAGCGGAACGTCGATGCGCGAGAGCAGGACGCCCTCGCCACTCAGCGTATCCGCGAGGCCGCGCAGGGATGCGAGCGACAGGATCTGCGTCAGGAAGGGCGCATTGCGCATCCGCGCATTGGTCACGACGATGTTGAATTTCGAGGGCTTGTTACCGGCTGGCAGCAGGCCGTCGAGCTCCAGCCGCCCGCCTTCGATGAAGTCGAGGCCGAGGAACGCGCTGGCGATGAAGCCGGCATTGCCGCTTGCCACGCGCAGCGTTGCGCCTTCTGCGCCGGTCGCATCGAACGCCGCCTCGAGTTCGGAGCCGTCATCGGCTAGGCCGGACGCCTCCAGCGATTGCACGCCCTTGTCGCCCGACAGCATCGACAGTTTCGCCTGGCGCATGTCGAGGCCGGGGCGAAGCGTCAGGGCATCCACGGAGGCACTGATCGCGAGCGGGGTCTTGCTGCCACCGGCATCCGCGCCGCCGATCGCGCCGACGCCGGGCAACATGCCGGAGACATCGAGATAGCTGCCCTCGAGCGCGACACGGATAACGCCGCGGTCGCGCGTGATCGTGCCGCCGACATCGGCCTTGTTCTTCAGATAGGCCCGGCGCAGCGTCGCCGCGACGAGCTTGGAATCCTGGCCGATGGTGAAGTCGCCATCGAGGTAGGCATCGTCGGCGCGGAATTCGACCGAGGCGTCATAGCCGACATCGCGGCCGGAATAGCGCACCGACGCCTTGGCCGGCTTGCCCTTACCCTTGATCCAGCCGATTTCGGAGAGGTCGAGCCGGGAGTCGGTGAGGTCGAGCGCGGCATTCGCAACGGTCAGATTCTCTGCGCCGATCTCCGCCTGAACCTCGATCGGGATTTCACCGCTGAGATAGGCCCGGCCCGTCATGCCGAACTCATTGAGAAAGTCGGGCGTGACGACACTGGTTGCGGACAGGAGCGAGGGCTTGTCGCCATCGTTGAAGTCGTCGCGCCATGTGAACTGGACCGGCGACGGACCAAGGTCGCCAAAACCGGATACGGTAATCCCGTCCTGCGTGACATTGATATTGGCCGACCCGTTCGTCAGGTCGAAGCCGAGCGCAGCCTCCTTGAGGCCGCCATCCTTCAGTGTGCCGATGGCCGTGAAGGTCGTCTCTTCGGGCGTCGCGTCCGGCACCGGCGGACGGAACAGTTCAAACGTCATGTCGGCCATGCCGGAAAGCCGCGCCGGATCGAACGTCACCTTGAGACGGGACTCGGCAAGCACCTTCATAATGTTGGTGGCCGGGCCGTGGCCGCGCGCAAAGACTCGGAAGGGATCCCTGCGCTTCTTGAATTCGGGAATTTCGAAAGAGCCTTCGTCGAGCTGCCAGCCGCCATACTCAGCGGAATCGAGCGTCGCGCGGAAGGACTGGCCCGTGAGCCGTCCGGAGCCGCTCCCTTGTTCGACCGGCGGCAGGTCCGGCATGAACTTCACGGACGCACCTTCGACATCGAAGGTCAGCTCCAGATCGTCGTCACGCATGAAGCCTTCCGGAAAGCTGTCGCGCTCCAGATCGAGATGGGCCACGATGTTGCGGATCGTGGTGACGTCGACATTCTCCTTGGCGAACTCGCGGGCCGGCGCGCCGAGCGTTGCGGGCCAAAGGCTGAAGACCGTTTCCTTCGGCACATCGCCCGTCGTCTTCAGGTCAAGGCTGGCTAGTACCGGCGGTTCGCCCTCCTGCCGGTCAGGCGTCGCGCCGATGCTGCCGGTAATGTGGAATCCCGCGCCGCCATGTTCGAAATGAAGGTCGATATCCTGCAGTTGCTTGTCCCGGATCGAGACCTTGCCTGCCGCCGTCACGCCGGTCAGCTCAAGCGGCGTTTCAAATGTCGGGACAAGGTCCAGCGTCAGGTTATTGGATGTCAGCTCGAAGGACTGTTCCGGCGGCGCGTCCAGGATATCGCGCAGGATGATGGTCGCTTCACCGCTGGCCGGGCCCGCCTTGTCGCTGGTCACGTCGATCCGCAGGTCGTCATCCTTGGCGAGATAGGTGGCGGTCACGTCCAGATTGGTGACATCGATACCGCCGGCGAACGGGGCACGGCCTTCACCGGATGTCGCGTGGACGACGATCTGTTCGATGCCGGATTGCTTTTGCAGGTCGATGGCCACGTCCGCGTCGGCGGGCAGGCCCGCAAACGCGTCGGCCTTGGCACCAAAGCGTGAGGCGAGGTCCGCGAGCGGCCAGTTCGCCACGGCGAATTCAGCATGAAGGCGCGACTCGGGGCGGCTGGACTTAAGGGTCGCCGCAATGCCGCCCGGCAGGCCGACGCCCGCGCCGCTGCCCGCCAGCGACAGGATCAGGCCGTCCTCCGCCCTGGACAGGCTGCCGCTCGCATCGGCGACATCCATGATGGGTTCGGCAACCGCATTGCGAACGCGGAACTCGAAATTCTCAAATCCCAGATGCTCGATCGAGAACTGGTCCTCGGCATCTTCCAGCGCCTGCAGCACCGGGGGCAGGACTTCATTGGCACGCTGCAGCCATTCCTGCGGCGTCTGCGGCATCACGCCTTCCGGAATCTCCGGCAAGGGTTCGCCGCCAACCACCCATTTGGTGGGGCTGATCTGGTCGACATTGACCCAGCCGTCCGACAGGTCCAGCCGCAGGACTTCGATCTGACCGAGGACAAGAGAAGATCCCGACAGGACGATATTGGCATGGTCGGCCAGCGCGCTCACATTGCCGCCCGCGTCGAGCAGTTCGAGCCGGGAGCCGGATATATGCAGGCGCCGGTCTTCGGCGGACCACTCGAGTTGGACGCCGCCAAGGCGCACCGGCCGGCCGTCGCGGGCCTCGGTCATCGCGTTTTCGAGATCGTCGCGGAAGATCGAGAGGTCCATCGGCCCGGACGACAACCGGAATGCCAGCAACGCAGCCGCGACCAGCACCAACAGAATCAGGCCGCCCAGGATTTCCAGAAAAATCAGCGAGGCGGTCTGGCGGACCAAGGGCACGCTCCGTAAAAGTCGGATCCTGTCGCGCACGCCGCACTGCGCGCGCTGTTAATGATATAAGCACTGCAGCCGGACCGCACCATAGGAGGATTACATGGCCAAAGAGATCAAGGAAGGCGCCAAGGCCCCGGATTTCAAAATGGAGTCCACCGATGGGCCGATCCGCCTCTCAAGCTTCAAGGACAAGTTCCTGGTCCTCTACTTCTACCCCAAAGACGACACGCCGGGCTGCACGACTGAAGCGATCGACTTCACGGCGCTCGGCAAGGAATTCGCCAAGGCCGGTGCCGTGGTCGTCGGCGTGTCGAAGGATACACTTGCGAAACACGAGAAGTTCGCTGCGAAGCACGAGCTCGGCGTGATCCTCGCCAGCGATGAAGACGGCGCCGCCTGTGACGCTTATGGCGTCTGGGTCGAGAAGCAGAATTATGGCCGGACTTATATGGGAATCCAGCGCGCGACCTTCCTGATCGGACCTGACAAAAAGGTAATCCGAATCTGGCCGAAAGTCCGCGTCAAAGGACACGCTGAAGACGTGCTCGAGGCGGTCCGGTCAGCTGGCTGAGGCGCGATGCCTCACCAGTGGAATTCGCTGTCTTAACAGGGCCTTTACCCTGATGAGCGAAAATTTATACGAATTCTGCGCCCGAGGGGTTCCGCCGCGTTTCGAAATCGGTATGTATTGCTTCACGGGTTTGGGAACCTACTGTAACGCTTGTTGCAGTGGGCGGTGTGATTTCCGACGACGGGTGGCGTTGCATGGCGAAATGGACCGCGAATCTGAAGGCGACGTTCAATCGTGCCTTTCCAGAGCGTCAGATCTATCATCGCAGCGGCGGCACGGTTCGCTATATTTCCGTTTCTCCCTGGCAGCAGGCCATGTTCGCCGCCGGCATCACCGCGCTGGCCGGCTGGACCGTCTTCGCGACCGGCAGCTATGTACTTGGCGGTGGCGGCGGCATGTCCGGCAATCCGGACGACCGCGAACTGGCGAAATATGAGCGCTGGGTTCAGGAGCTGCGCGCCAAGGATGCGCTGTCGCGCTCCCTGCTCGAAGAGCGCACAGACGCTTTCCAGAAGGAAACGGCAGATTGGGAAGAGCGCCAGAAGGCCCTCGAAGAACTCTACAAGCAGCTCAAGGGCGATGACGACCTCGAAGTCTCTTCGCTCAAGGGCGACGGCGCTGGCCTGCTGGTCCGCTCCTCGATCGACGAGGCCGACAGCCGCCAGTCGCGCGACGCCTACATCATGACGGCCCAGTTCGACACGGCCGGCATGCGCGGATCGGTCAAGGCGCTGAAGCTGGGCCAGGAGCGCATTCTCGACGAAGCCGAGCAGCTGGCGACCGAGCGCGCCGAACTCGCCCGCGGCGTCCTTGCGCTGACCTCCGTCGGCAGCGACCGCATCACCGCCGGCGCAGAAATGGGCGGTCCATTCATCTCCATGGCGACGGCAACCGCCGGCCAGGACGGGCTCAAGGGCCTGTCGGCTGAAGATGCCAGCTTCTATTCCCGCCTGTTCCAGACACAGGCCCGCGTCGCCGAAATGGCCTATTATGAGGACATCGTCTCCTCGCTGCCGCTGGGCCGTCCGGTAGGCGTGCCCTATCGCCTCACCAGCAATTACGGCGTGCGCGTCGACCCCTTCAACAAGCGCCCTGGCTGGCACAATGGCATCGATATGGCTGCGTATCACCGCGCGCCGATCGTTGCGGCCGGACCCGGCGTCGTCACCTATGCCGGCGCCCGGGCCGGCTATGGCCGCCTCGTTGAGATTGACCATGGACACGGATTTAAGTCCCGCTATGGCCACCTGAACGCAGTTACGGTAAACAAGGGGGATACCGTCGAGGTCGGAGATCTTGTGGGCAAGATGGGTACAACCGGTCGAAGCACGGGAGACCACCTTCATTTCGAGGTGTGGTTCAACGGCAAACCATATGATCCAGTAAAGTTCCTGAAAGCAGGTCGCCATGTTCACGAAGAGTAATAAGCACAACGACAACCCCGCTCCGCCGGAGCCCTCGAAGGCACAGCCTTCCGTGGACGCCATCCGCGCAGCTTCGTCGAAACCGGCGGCCCGCGCGGCCTCGATCATCTGCGCAGACATGAAGATCAACGGCTCGGTGACGTCCGAAGGCGCGCTTCAGATCGACGGAATCGTCGATGGCGACGTGACGGCCACCGACATCACCATCGGCGCATCCGGCCACATCACCGGCGAAGTCAAAGCCGAAGTGGTCAAGGTGAAGGGCCGCATCAAGGGCTCGATCCGTGCCCGCAAGGTCGAACTCGAGACCGGCGCGCATGTGAAGGGTGACATCGTGCACTCTTCGCTGCAGATTCAGTCGAACGCCGTGTTCGAAGGCCAGGTCAAGCACGCGGAAGACCCGCTGAAGGACACCGCTCCGCGCGCTGCAGCCGACGCGAAGCCGCAGGCCAGCGCCGCCCCGAGCGCGCCGACCTCCTCGTTCGGCATTTCGCCGACCGCGTCCTGACCTGATTTTCCCGTTCGGGACATCAACGCCGGCATCTTCGGATGCCGGCGTTTTTCATTGCGGCGGCACCGGCAAACCTGCTGTGCCTGCACTTGCGGGCAAGGCCTCAGCTGATACGGTCCACGCATATGAGAGCGAGGGCTGATCTGATGCGAAACTGGCTGGTAATCCTGTGTGTCTTCCTGTTTGCCGCCCCGGCCTTTGCCGAGGATGCCGCAAAGCCTGACAAGGCAGCCGCCGAAATCCCGGACCCCAGTGTCTTCGCCTCCAACCACTCCCTCAAGCTGCGCGGCGAAACCATCAAATACCAGGCCGTCGCCAGCGAAACGTACCTGCGGGACGAGAAGGACAAGCCAACGGCGTCCGTCTTCTCCGTGTCCTATGTCCGCGATGGCCTCGCCGACCCGGCATCCCGGCCGGTCACGTTCGTCTTCAATGGTGGCCCCGGCTCCGCCTCGCTCTGGCTCCACATGGGCGCCTTCGGCCCGAAACAGGTGATCACCCCGTCGGACGCCACCGGCGTCGGCGCCCCGCCCTACACCATCCGCGACAACCAGAACTCGCTTCTGGACGTGACTGACCTCGTCTTCATCGACCCGGTCGGCACCGGCTATTCCCGCCCCCTTGGCGAGACGGAAGGCAAGGAATTCTATGGCGTGAACGAGGACGCCGAGAGCATCGCCGAGTTCATCCGCATCTGGCTGACCGAGAATGGGCGCTGGAACAGCCCGAAATACCTCGCCGGCGAAAGCTATGGCACCACCCGCGCGGCGGCGTTGACTGAAAAGCTGCAGGGCGGCTGGAACGGCATTGGCCTCAACGGCGTGATCCTGATTTCCGCAATCCTGGATTTCCAGACCGGACGGTTCGCGCCCGGCAATGACACCGCCCACATCGCCTTCTTCCCCTCGGAAGCCGCCATCGCCTGGTACCATGGCAAGGCGAACGCGGCGAAATGGAACAATGATTTCGACGCCTTCGTCGCCGATGCCCGCGCCTTCGCGACCGACACGCTGGCCCCTGCCCTGATCCGCGGATCGACGCTCAGCGCCGCCGATGAAGCCCGCATCGCGCAGGAGATGAGCGATTATCTCGGTCTGTCGGCGGAGTGGATCCAGCAGGCAAACCTGCGCGTGGACGCCTCCCGCTTCCGCAAGGAGTTGTTGCGCCGCGAAGGCTACACGGTCGGGCGGTTCGACGGGCGCTACAAGGGCGTCGACAGCGAGGGCACGGCCGACGTGCCGGAGAACGATCCGTCCGGGTACGGAATGGATGTCGCCTATGTCGCCGCCATCAACGATTACCTGACGCGGGATCTAGATGTCGACTTCACCCGGCCGTACAAGGTGCTGACGGGAGAGCCAGGTTCGCAGTGGAACTGGAGCATGAACGAGCGCGGCTGGCCCGCTTACGTCAACGTCACGCCCTGGCTCGGCAAGGGGATGCGGGAAAATCCGGAGCTGCGCGTCCTGCTCGCCTCAGGCTGGTACGATCTTGCGACGCCGTTCTACGGCGCGGAAATGGCGCTCTTCAAGAACGGCGTCGTGCTCGACCGGGTCCAGTTCGACTATTACGACGCCGGGCACATGATGTACCTCGCCGAGGAAGACGGCACAAAGCTGTCGGACGATGTGCGCGCCTTCATCGCGGCGGGGCGCTAGGCCTCCTCAGGCTGAGCGGCGGACAAGCGCGGTGTTCATCCGTGCGCCTTCGACGACCACAGCGTCGCCGTTGCGGATGACGTCCGATCCTTCGACGGTCTCGGCGCCCCAGACCGTATCGCCGATCTTCACCCGGCCATGACCGGCCGCTGAGAAGTCAGCTGCTGCAACTCCGCGCTGGCCGACAAGGCTTGCCATGCGCTTGTTGAGCGTGGGGTGTTCTTCCGCCTTTCCGCGAAGCCCGGCAAGGAACGTCCGTCCGAACAGGACCATGACGGTCGCCGCGACGCCGAAGAAGACCAGCTGGCCTTGCCATCCCGTCACGCTGTCCGGCGCCAGCCATTCAAAGGCGGCAGCGGCCCAGGCGGCGATCGCCATCATCAGGAAATCGAAGGTTCCGGTCAGCATCTCGACGCCCAGCAGCACGAGGCCGAAGGCAATCCAGTGCCAGACGGTGAGTTGGGTGAAGATCTGTTCCATGTCGGGAAATCCTCTTTAGGAAGATAGACGGTCCGCAGCCCCGCTCACCGGGGCTGCGGAATTTGGCTGACCTAGCCGCGCGTCGGCGGAACTGCGCCGCCGCGGGCTTGAGCATCCTGTGCGGCGCCCGTCAGGCCCCTGATGCCCTCGATGGTGCCGATGATGCTGGAGAATTCGGCCGGGATGATCACCGTCTTCTGCTGGTTCGAAGACGCCAGCTTTTCAAAGGCTTTCACATAGGCCTGGCCGAGGAAGTAGTTGATCGCGTTGACGTCGCCGCGGGCAATCGCCTCAGACACCATCGCGGTCGCCTTGGCTTCGGCTTCGGCCTGGCGTTCGCGGGCCTCGGCATCTCGGAAGGCGGCTTCGCGGCGGCCTTCGGCTTCCAGGATCTGCGACTGCTTCATGCCCTCCGCTTTCAGGATGGCGGATTGCTTCTCGCCTTCCGCTGTCAGGATTTCCGCGCGCTTCAGGCGTTCCGCCTTCATCTGACGTGCCATCGCCTCGGTGATGTCCGCCGGTGGCGACAGGTCCGCAATCTCGATCCGGGTGACTTTCACGCCCCATGGGTTGGTTGCGGCGTCGACCACCGCCAGGAGGCGGGCGTTGATTTCGTCGCGGTTGGACAGGACTTCGTCGAGATCCATGGAGCCGACCACGGTACGCATATTGGTCAGAGCCAGATTTTGGATCGCGTTATGGAGGTTGTTGACCTCATAGGCAGCCGCCACAGCGTCGACCACCTGTATGAATACGATCGCGTCGCAGGACACCGTCGCGTTGTCCTTGGTGATGACTTCCTGCTGGGGCACATCCAGCACGGTTTCCATCATGTTCATCTTGCGGCCGATCTTCTGATAGATCGGCATGATGAAGTGCAGGCCGGGAGTCAGCGTGCGCGTGTACCGTCCAAAATTCTCGACGGTCCAATTATAACCCTGCGGCACCTGTTTGACCGTGGAAATGATCAGAACGAGGCCGACAATCGCCACCAGCACGGGCACTGTCAGTAATACGTCCATTGGGTCCCTCTCCTTTGTTACCCATCGATTAGGTGGGGAGAGTTTGCCGATATTCAATAAAAAATCGACCAAAAAACGGCGTGCCCATCCCCAGGCACGCCGATCATGGACTGATTTCCTTAAGAGGCGTTACGCCAAATAAATCAAAGTTGTCCGAGCATGTAATCGGCCGCGGAGACCTTGAACTCACCGCCCTGCTCGACATTCAGCTCGGCAACCTTGCCGTTTTTCACGATCATCGAGTAGCGCTGCGAGCGCTGGCCCATGCCGAAACCGGAGGCGTCGAGCTCCAGCCCCAGTGCCTTGGCGAAGGCGCCGTTGCCATCTGCCAGCATCCGCACCTTGCCGTCCGCGCCGGCGCTCTTGCCCCAGGCGCCCATCACGAACACGTCGTTGACCGAGGTGCAGACCACTTCGTCGACGCCCTTGGCCTTCAGCTCGTCCAGATGATCGACATAGCCCGGCAGGTGACGGGCTGAACAGGTCGGCGTGTACGCGCCCGGAACGGCGAACAGGGCGACGGTCTTGCCCGCGAAAACGTCTGCCGTTGTGCGCGGCTCAGGCCCGTTTGCGGTCATTTCCATGAAAGTTGCGTCCGGAAGTGCGTCGCCTACCTTGATACTCATCTGCTTGTCTCCCTGCAGGTTCGACAAGGGACATAGGCGCCCCGCCCCCCGGTGGCAAGAATTACCACTCTTGCCAAACCGGCCCCGATGCCCCAGCCTCGCCTGTGAAGGGAGTCTGCGCCGAATGGACACGGACCTCACCGGAAAGCTGCTTATCGCCCTGCCGGGAATTGGTGATCCTCGCTTCGCCCGGTCGGTCATACTCATCTGTGCCCACTCTCCGGAATTCGCGATGGGCATCGTGCTCAACAAGCCGATGCCCGGCCTGTCGCTGCCTGAACTCCTGACCCAGCTGGATGTGCCTGTCACCGGCGACGTACCGGACACGTTCGTGCTCGATGGCGGGCCGGTCGCGCAGGACCGGGGCTTCGTGCTGCACACCGATGACGTCTTCAACGAAGGCGCCACGCTCGAAATCGACGACGATCTCTGCATGACTGCGACCCGCGACATCCTTCATGCCATGGCATCGCAGGATGCGCCGCGGCGCTCGGTCATGGCACTCGGCTATTCGGGCTGGGGCGCCGGCCAGCTCGAAGAGGAACTGGCGGAGAATGCCTGGATCGTCAGTGATGCAGACCCGGACCTCGTCTTCGGACCGGGGCATGAACGCAAATGGCGCCATGCGCTGGCCCGCATGGGAATCGACAGCGGCCGGCTACAGGTCGACCCCGGCAACTGCTGATCAGTATTTCAGGAAGCGGATCGCGGACTCGGCGTCCATCGGGCGGGCGAAGGCAAAGCCCTGCACATGATCGAAGCCGAGCACGCGCAGCCGGCCCGCATCGTCCTTGTTCTCGACGCCTTCAGCTGTGCTGGTCATGCCCAGCCTGCTGGCGAGGAGGGTGATCGTCGATAGAATCGCGTCGGCCCGGTGCTCGCCAAGGCGGCGGGTCAGGCCATGATCGATCTTGAGACTGTCGGCGGGCAGGTCCGCGAGCCAGGCGAAGGACGAATGGCCGGTGCCGAAATCATCCAGCACGAGCCCGGCGCCAACAGCCTTCAGCGCCATCGCCGCCGACAAGGCATCCCCCGCATCGCGCAGGGCCGCCTGCTCCGTCAGTTCGATCTTCAGTGCCCGATCCGGCAGGCCATAGCCATTGATAAGCGCTTCGACGAGTGCCGGGATCGTGCCGCGGGCGAGATCCCGTGCGGTCAGGTTGACGTGCATGAACAGGTCGTCCCGGCCGGTCGCCTCGCGCAGGCGCGCCAGCGTTTCCGCCGACCGGATCAGCATGTTCGAGGCCAGCGCCTCATCTTCATATCGGCTTGGCGGCAATGTCTCGTCGCTGTCGTCCCAGCGGGCCAGCGCCTCGAACCCGGCAACCTGTCCGTTGCGCAGCGACACGATCGGCTGGAACACGGGGGAGAGGTCCGGCCCAGGATTGAGGTCGGACGGGTCGATCTCCGGAAAGTGCTCTCCGGTCAGCAGCATGCCCCGCGCTTCGGCGTCGCCGATGAAGGCGCCGACAAGATGGACATCGCGGCCGCTTGAGAGGCGCAGGCTGCAACGGACCGGGCCTTCCCCGGAATCGAACGCCCGCCCGAGGCGGCCGCGGCTGAGGCCTTCCAGCATCTGTTCCAGCGCATCGACAGACCAGTCGCCCGAGAGTTCCGACAGGATGGTTCCCTTGGGGGCCGCGATCTCAAGACGCCGGGAGGGTGCGTGCCAATACCAGTTTCCCTGCGGGAGAGTTTGTTCCGAGCGCGGCGCCATGGAGCGGAGTCTAGCCTCGCTCACCTGATCTGACGAGGGCGAAAAGAACATGGTCCTGCCGTTCACCTGCTATTTCAAGGTAGTCGCGGGCATAGCCTTCCTGTTCGAACCCCGCCGCAGACAGCACACGCTGGGACCGCTCATTGGAGGGCAGCGTGCCGGCTTCAATCCGCCAGAGGTCAAGCACCTCGAAGGCCCAGCGGCAGACGCTTGAAACCGCCTCCTGCATATAACCATGCCCCTCATGGTCTGCGCCCAGCCAATAGCCTAGATTGGCGGCGCTGGCGGGCCAGCCGCGAACATTCGTCAGCGAGGCCCCGCCGACCAGCGCGGAATTGTCGATCCGCCGGATCAGGAACACGAAGGCCCGGCCCTTGCGCCAGCCATCGTTCCAGGACTTGATCCGGCGCGACCAGTCTTTCCGTGTATGGACATCGTCCGGCCAGGCCGGCTCCCATGGTTCCAGGTGCGCGCGGCTGCGGCCGCGCAGGTCTGCCCATTCCGCGAAGTCCGAACGACAGGGCGGCGCCAGTACCAGCCGATGCGTGGTGATCAGCGTATCCCTGGCGGACAGGCGCACGCTACCGCTCCCTGGCGGCGTGCCGTTCGATCCGCTGGCGGACGGCCGCCAGAGAGGACTCCATCCGTTCGAAGACTTCGCCTCGGGCGTAAAGCGCTTCCGCGCGATGCGGCATGACGGGCGACTGGCCCGTTGCCTCGACGACGGTCTCGGGGAACTTGGCCGCCGCCGCGGTCGCGAGGACAATCGTCTTTCCATCCGTCGGCGGAAGATGGCGGGCATGGAAGGTGCCAACCGCCGTATGCGGACAGATCAGCCAGCCCGTCTCTTCCAGGAAACGGCGCATTTCCCCCAGCGTCTCGTCATTCGAAACCGATGCAGCGGAAAGGCCGGTGCAGGAGAGGCGCGATACGGCAACTTCCGGCAGGGGCGCTTCACCTGCCTGCTTGTAGAGGTCATAGGTCCGGCGCACCGCCTCGGCATCCCGGCCTGTGACTTCGAAGAGGAGGCGCTCGAAATTCGAGGGCACGGAAATATCCATCGCCGGGCTGGGCGTCGCCACGGCAAAAGCGCGCGACATCACTCCGGTATTGAACAGGCGGGCCAGCGCATCATTGGCATTGACGGCGCAGACCGTTTCGAAGCCGCCTTCCAGCAGGCCGCAGCGCGCGGCGACATATCCCGCCAGCGCATCGCCCATATTGCCGCTCGGCACCACGAAACGCAGCTTCCCGCCCAACGCCATCTGCGCGGTTGCGTAGTAGACCGACTGCGCCGCCACACGGGCCCAGTTGATCGAATTCACGCCCGACAGGTTGACCTTCGACACGAACTCACGGTCCGCGAACATGTCCTTCACAATGGCCTGGCAGTCATCGAAGTCGCCATCGAGCGCGAGATTGATGATATTGTCGGCGCCGGTCGTGGTCATGAACATCCGCTGCACCGGCGAGATCCGCCCATGCGGGTGCAACACGACGAGGTCGGCGTGTTTCGCACCGGCAAAGGCCGCCGCCGCAGCGCCGCCGGTGTCCCCGGACGTCGCGCACACGATCATCATGCGCTCGCCGGAACGCTCCAGCAGGTAGTCGTAGATCTGCGCGATGATCTGCATCGCGATATCCTTGAAGGCCAGCGTCGGCCCGTGATGCAGCTCCATCAGCCAGGAATTGGGGCCCGACTGGGTCAGCGGCGCCACGCTCTGGTGCGAAAACGATCCATATGCACGTGCACAGAGGGTTTTCAGATCTCCCAGCGGGATCGTGTCGCCCGCAAAGGCTGACAGGATGCGGGCCGCCACCTCGTGATAGGGTTCGCCGGGCGCCGGCGGCGCTATCTGCGGGAAACTCTCGGGCACATAGAGGCCGCCATCCGGCGCAAGGCCCGCCAGGCATGCCCCCGCAAAATCGGTCGCCGGCGCCTGCCCGCGTGTCGAAATGTATTTCACGATCCCCGCTCCTTCCGGAACCTCAGACGTCCCTTCTGATGATGGAAGGCGAGATACACACCGATCAGGGCAAAGGCCAGTCCCCACCAGGTGATCGCATAGCCAAAATGCCGCTGCGGCGGCAATTCGTCGTCGAGGCGCAGGCGCGCATAGGGATTCTCGCCGACGCTGACCGTGCCGGTTTCACTCACGATGGTGAGGGTTTCGGGCTCGAAGACGTCAGGTGCGATACGGGCCGCCACGTCTGCCGGCAGGGCCTTGGCAAACTCCGCCGGATCGAGGGCGTAGAACAGGCGCGAGGGCACATCGTCCGCTGCCGTAAAGGCATTTCGCCTGAAGGGGGGCTTGAAAATGCCACGGGCGGAAAAGCGCCCCGCCGCACATCCCTTGCCATCGCAGGCCAGGACCGGATCGACCTGCGTCACCAGCTCCACCGGAGCGAACACGACCTGCTCGCCCGTATCGATGCCCACCACACGCATCCAGCCCGACTGCCCGTTCGCATAGAAATAGACCCGCATTTCCGTGTCGGGAACAATCGTCCCGTCCAGCACGACCCATTCGGGCTCCTGCTTGTCCAGCGCCATCTTCTGGAGGAAGCGGCCATACTGCCAGTTGCCGAGCCAGATGAGGATGCCGAGGCTGATCAGGGTCAGCACGGTCATCACGGGGTACGGTCTGAAGCTCATCGCTCGTTTCCTTGTGTCGGGCCCGCCGGCCCCTCAATGCAAAGGCCCGCCGGGCTGGAAGCGCCGGCGGGCCCTGAAAGTCTGCGGCGCGTATTGCCGTCAGTGTCCGCCGTTACCGAGCACGAGGTACGGGGTTACGTAGACGAAGGCGAACAGGAACAGCCAGACCACGTCCACGAAGTGCCAGTACCAGGCCGCGAATTCGAAGCCGAGATGCTTCTTGGCGGTCATGCCGCCCATCATCAGGCGGACGAGGCACACGATCAGGAAGATCGTGCCGATGACCACGTGCGCACCGTGGAAGCCGGTCGCCATGAAGAAGGCCGAGCCATACAGCGTGCCGTCATAGGAGAACTGGGCGTGGTTGTATTCGAACACCTGAAGCGCGGTGAACATCATGCCGAGGATGATGGTGAACAGGAGGCCGATCTTGGCGCCCGAACGGTCATCATGCTGCAGCGCGTGGTGCGCCCAGGTCACCGTGGTGCCCGACAGCAGCAGGATCAGCGTGTTGATCAGCGGCAGGTGGAACGGGTCGAAGGTTTCGACGCCGACCGGCGGCCAGTTGCCGAACTTGGACAGCGCGTCGGCGAACAGCGGGTTTGCGGCATCCCAGTTCTCGCCCACGCGGGCAGAGTGGTAGATCGCGAACTCGAAGAAGCTCCAGAACCAGCCGACGAAGAACATCACCTCGGAGGCGATGAACAGGATCATGCCGTAGCGCAGGCCGATCGACACGACCGGCGTATGGTCGCCCGCACGGCCTTCCTTGATAACTTCCCGCCACCAGCCGAACATGACCCAGATGATCATGGCCATGCCGAGTGCCAGCAGCCACCAGGTCCCCTTCTCCATGCCGAAGAGGCCCTTCATGAAATTGACGGCACCGATGGCCGTGGTCATCACCGCGACCGAGCCGAGCAGCGGCCAGGGCGACGGATTGACGAGATGATAGTCGTGTTTGACTTCGCCGTGAGCCATAGTTGGCAGACCCCTCAACTTATCCCTAGATTCCCTAGGTGTTTAGACTGTTCCGGACTGAATACGCAACTGTTTCAGCCCCCGTTTACTGATTTCGCTGCCCCGGTAGCAGCCTGTTTCCCGGGCCCGGAATACTTTGAACTGTCAAAGAAAGTGTAGCTCAAAGTGATTGTTTCCAGGTTGCTGGCAACATGGTCGTCCATGATCTCCGGAGAGATGAAATAGACGACCGGCAATTTACGCGTTTCACCCGCCCGGATGATGCGTTCGCTGAAGCAGAAACACTCCAGCTTGTTGAAATAGAGACCGGCGAAATGCGGCGTCACATTATAGGCCGCAATGACGTGGATATCCTCGTCGGTCGGGTTCGACACCTCGAAGAAGGCGAGGCTGTTCTGGCCGATGCGGATGTCCTGTTCGGCCTGAAGCGGACGGAAAATCAGCGGCGTGTCGGCGACATTCGCATCGAACCGGACGGTCAGGGTCTGGTCCAGCACCTGCTTCGGCGCTGCGGTCGCGATCCGCGTGGTGCCGCCATAGCCGGTGACGCGGCAGAACGTGCTGTAAAGCGGCTTTGCCGCAAAACCGAGGCCGAGCATGCCGAGGAAAACCCCGACTGCCGCACTTGCCACCATACGGTTGGACCAAACCATCACATGCGCCCCGCAATGCCGGTGCCGGTGCTGAGGCGGATGAACGTGGTCAGCGCGACCAGCACGACGAAGGCCAGCAGCGCGAGACCGAGCCACAAATTCCGCCGCTTCTGCGCCGCGCGCGCTTCCGGGCTCAGCTGTGCCGGCTGCGGAAACTCGTCTTTTTTCGGTTCGTTCTGGTCTGTCATCGCACGCCTCCCGTCAGCGGGAAGTAAAGTCCCGCGCCATGCTCGGCGATGACCGCCGCGAAGATCAGGAACAGGTAAAGGATCGAGAAAAGGAACATGCTGCGTGCGAGTTTCATGTCCGCTGGCGCCGCATCCGAATCGCCCGCTTTCGAGCGCCAGACCCGGACCGCGAAGGACAGGAAGCCGATCCCGAGCACCGCCGCCACAACAGCATAAACCCAGCCGCCAAGCCCCGTCATGACGGGCGTCAGCGAGACCGCCAGCAGGATCACCGTGTAGGCCAGCATCTGGAAACGGGTTGCCTTCGCGCCATGCGTCACAGGCAGCATCGGCACACCGGCCTTCTGGTACTCGCCGTGCGCCAGCAGGCTGAGCGCCCAGAAATGGGGCGGCGTCCAGAAGAAGATGATGGCGAACAGGATCCACGCATCGAGCGGCGTGTTGCCCGTCACCGCAGCCCAGCCGATCACCGGCGGAAACGCGCCTGCCCCACCGCCGATCACGATATTCTGCGGCGTCGAGCGCTTCAGCCACATCGTGTAGATGACGCCGTAGTAGAAGATCGAGAAGGCCAGCAGCAGCGCGGCCAGCCAGTTCGACGCCAGCCACATCAGCATCACCGAGACGCCGCTCATGATGAGGCCCATCGCGATCGCCTCGTCGCGCGGCACCGCGCCGGACGGGATCGGCCGCGTCGACGTCCGCTTCATCACGAGGTCGATGTCGGAATCGTACCACATGTTGATCGCGCCTGCGGCGCCAGAGCCGAGCGCCACCGCCAGGACCGCAATCGCCGCCATCAGCGGGTGCATGGAAATGCCCGTCACGCCGGACGCCGCGACCAGACCCGCAACAGCGGTGAACACGACCAGCATCATGATGCGCGGCTTCATCAGCTGCACATAATCGCCGGCGGTGCCGTGGCGCTTTTCCTCTGTGGCGGTCATCTCGGTCATCTGTTCTGGGACATCCGCGGCGGCGCGGATCGTCCGTCTACTCCCTATCAAACCTGCGGCCCAGCCGCCATTCCAGTGCGAGGTACACGCCCTCTGCGATCATGAAGGCGAACGGCACGAGCATCAGGCTGATGAGGTCCGTGGCCGATCCGGCGAGACGCTCCATCATGTCGAACGCCCCGGCAAAGACGACACCGATCAGGCCGTAATTCAGCACGACCAGCATCCGCGTCGGACGCTTGCGCAGGATGCCGTTCGGCTGGCGCCACATCATCCAGAGGCCCACCGCAGCAGCCAGGAAGGCGGCAACGGAAATGCTGATTGCGATGTCCGGGTCCACGGTGCGGACCTTGTCGAACATCCTGTCCACTGCCGGATTGCGCGGCAGGAATACCACGATGAAGGCATACATGCCAATCACGATGGGAAGGCGGAGGTTCAAGCAAGGGCCTTTCTGTCTTCGTAATGCGAACGGCCTCCCGAAGGAACGGGAGGCCGCTGCAGTCAACTAAGCCTGTGCGGCGGGCGGGTCAGTGGCCGCCCTTGCCGGTGAAGTGCGGCAGTTCGTTGTACTGGTGGAACGGCGGCGGCGAGGGCAGCGTCCACTCGAGCGTGGTGGCGCCTTCGCCCCACGGATTGGCAACGCCCTTGCGGCGGCGAACGACGGCTTCGATCAGGCCGACGAAGAACACCAGCGTGGCAACCAGCGTGATCGCATAGCCGACCGACGACCAGTAGTGCCAGGTGGCGAAGCCGTCCGCATAGTCGATGTAACGGCGCGGCATGCCCTGCAGGCCCAGGAAGTGCTGCGGGAAGAACAGGACGTTGGAACCGACGAACATCAGCCAGAAGTGCAGGCCACCGATGAAGCCGTTGTACTTGATGCCAAACATCTTCTCGAACCAGTAGTACCAGCCTGCAAACAGGCCGAACACGGCTCGAGCGACGGCACACGGGCGTGGAAGTGCCGCCTTACATGTGCGGTGTCGTGCAGGCTATGGTCGTGCCGGCATTGGCCAGCACGACTTCGCCCGTCACCACCGATGGTGAACAGGAAGATGAAGAGCGATGGCCCAGAGCATCGGAACCTTGAACTCGATGGAGCCGCCCACATCGTGGCGATCCAGGAGAAGATCTTGATGCCGGTCCGGAACTGCGATGACCATGGTCGCCGCGATGAAGTAGGCCTTCAGGTCAACGTCCATGCCGACCGTGTACATGTGGTGTGCCCACACGACGAAGCCGATAACGCCGATCGACACCATGGCGTAGGCCATGCCGAGATAGCCGAAGGTCGGCTTCTTCGAGAAGGTCGAGACGATGTGGCTGATGATGCCGAAGGCCGGCAGGATCATGATGTACACTTCCGGGTGGCCGAAGAACCAGAACAGGTGCTGGAACATGATCCGGGTCACCGCCGCCGGCCCGGATTGAAGAACTGAGCCGAAGTTACGGTCGGTCAGCAGCATGGTCAGCGCAGCGGCGAGCACCAGCAACGACAGAAGCAGCAGCACAGCCGTCACCAGGACGCCCCAGGCGAACAGCGGCATCTTGTGCATGGTCATGCCAGGCGCGCGCATGTTCAGGATGGTGACGATGAAGTTGATGGCGCCGAGGATCGAGGCGATACCGGCCGTGTGCAGCGACAGGATCAGCAGGTCCATCGCCGGGCCGGGGTGACCGGTCGTCGATGACAGCGGCGGATACAGCACCCAGCCGCCGCCAAAGCCGTTGCCTGCCGAACCGCCCGGCACGCTCATCGAGATGCAGGCGAGAACGAAGGCTGCAACCGTCAGCCAGAACGAGATGTTGTTCATCCGCGGGAAGGCCATGTCCGGCGCGCCGATCATCAGCGGCACGAACCAGTTGCCGAAGCCGCCGATCAGCGCCGGCATCACCATGAAGAAGATCATGATGAGGCCGTGATAGGTGATGACCGTGTTGTAGAAGTGCTTGGCGTGCTGGATGGCCGCGTCGCCTTCAAGGCCGAAGAAGGTGGTCTGGATCCAGAGCATCGGGCCGATGCCCGGCTGTGCGAGTTCCCAGCGGATCAGGCCCGACAGCGTGTAACCCACAACGCCCGCGATCAGCGCGAACACGAGGTAAAGCGTGCCGATGTCCTTGTGGTTGGTAGAGAACAACCAGCGGGTAAAGAAACCCGGCTTGTGGTCGTGATCGTGATGGGCGTCGAGGGCGACTTCATCCATAGGCATGACGATCTGCTCTTCTTCTCGAGATTAATGGTTTGCAGCGGCGAACTTGACCTCGGACTGGTCAAGCGCGGCGATGGTTTTCACGGAGGCAGCCGCGGCATCGTAATCGCCGGTCAGCATAAGCTGCGCCCAGCGGTCGAATTGCGCCTGCGGCACGACGCGGACTTCGATCGGCATGTAGGCGTGGTTCACGCCGCACAGTTCGGAGCACTGGCCGTAATAGACGCCCGGCTGATCGACGAGGAACCAGCCTTCGTTCAGGCGGCCCGGAACGGCGTCGGTCTTGATGCCGAAGGCCGGAACGGCGAACGAGTGGATCACGTCAGCAGCGGCCGTGTAGTAACGGATGTAGCGGCCAGCCGGCACAACCATCGGATAGTCGACCGCGAGATTGCGCGGGCCTTCCGCCGAATCGGACGGCATGCCGGTCTGCAGCGGGTTCGACACGAACTCGAGCGGGTAACCGGAATCGTCCTGGATGTCGGGGTAGGAATAGGTCCAGTTCCACTGGTTGCCCTGCACCTTGACGTTCACATAGCCCTTGGCGGCGGCGTCAGGATTGTATTCCTTCACGAAGGCCTCGTACTGGGCCGACTTGCCGTCTGCCAGCAGCTTCTTCGCCGTGTCCTGCACGTTCTGCAGGTTCGGCGGCACGTCCTGGTAGTACAGATTCGGGAAGGACTGGCTGGCGACCGCGACGAGGATCAGCGCCGGGATCACGGTCCACAGCACCTCGATCAGCGTGTTGTGGCTGAACTTGCGCGGCACCGGGTTGGCGCGGCGGTTGTGGCGCACGATCACCCACACAAGCAGGGCCAGCACGAAGAGCGAAATCGGAATGATGATCCACAACAGGAAGGTGTGGAAATGATGAATGCGCTCCGCAATACGCGTAGCGGCCGGCTGCATGCCCAGTGCCCCGTCGACGGGTTCAAAGGCGAGCGCAGGGGCGGCGAACAAGGCTGCGCCCAGGGCGGCAATGAAGTGTCGCACGAATATGTCCTTGTGTCGTTGGATTCTCGAATCCAGTCCTTACAATACGTATAAGCCCCAATCCATATATTTCCCCCACCTAATATGTCCTAATTTGTCGCAGGCTGTCGCGCTTGCCCGGCTTTGTTGCTAGGGTTCCGCGACGCGAACCGGCCAGAGAGCCCCCACCCTGAAAGAGGTCCGCCATGTTTCGTCACATCCTGCTGGCAGCCGCCGGCGCCCTGCTCGTCCCCGCCGCCATGGCCCAGGTCTCCGTTTTCGGCGGCGGTCTTGCCCGCGATTGCTACGAGGCCGCCTTCTACCAGACCGTCTCGGCCCAGGAGGGCGAGAAGATCTGCAGCCAGGCCCTCAGCGCTGAAACGATGAAATTCGAGAACCGGGCCGCGACATTTACCAATCGCGGCGTACTGCGCATGCGCCTCGGCAAGTATGAAGCCTCCCTCGGCGACTATGACACCGCCAAGCGGATGAAACCCGACCTTGGCGCCATCTGGCTGAACGAAGGCGCCGCCTACATCTTCCGCAAGGACTATGGCTCGGCCCTGGCGTCCCTCGACAAAGCCGTCGAGCTGAACTCCCAGGATCTCTATGCCGCCTACTACAACCGGGCGATCGCCAAGGAAAACCTGGGCGACGTGGCCGGCGCCTATTACGATTTCCAGAAAGCGCTGGAGCTGAAGCCCGATTTCGAACGGGCCGAGTGGCAGCTGGCCCGCTTCAACGTGTCGACCAACTGACCAATCCGGCGGGGGCCGGCGGAAACTGCACGTCTGCCCCTTGCCGCCCCTGCCGCACGCGCGCATCTAGGCTGAATGACCGATACAGCCCTCCCCTTCGATCTTCGCCAGGCCACCGACATTCTTGCAGACGCCGTTCGCGGCGGTGACGATGGCGACCTCTACATCGAACGCTCGCGCTCGGAGAGTTTCGTCTTCGATGACGGCCGCCTCAAGTCTGCCGCGTTCGACACCGACCAGGGCTTCGGCCTGCGCGTCGTGGCGGGTGAGGCGCAGGGCTCGGGCTACGCCTCGGAACTGTCGCTCGATGCGATCCGCCGCGCCGGCGATACCGCGGCGCAGGCCAAGCGCGGCCATTCCGGCAAGCTCGCTGTGGGGCCTGTCCCGACCAACCGGCGCCTCTACCAGCCGATCGACCCGACCGCGGCGCCCGACTTCACGGTGAAGACCGGCCTCCTCGCAGAAATCGACGCCTGGACCAGGGCGCAGGATCCGCGCGTCGTCCAGGTCTCGGTCTCCCTCTCGGGCAGCCATACCGAAGTCGATATTCTCCGGCCCGACGGCGCGATGTTCTCGGACGTGCGCCCGCTGGTCCGCCTCAACGTTTCCGTGACGCTGGAAGAAAACGGGCGCCGCGAATCCGCAGGCGCCGGCGCGGGCGGCCGCGCGGCCTATGACGAATGGATCCGGCCCGAACGCTGGCAGGCCATGGCACGCAAGGCGATCCGCAAGGCGGACGTCAACCTGAAATCCATCCCGGCGCCCGCCGGCGAAATGGAAGTCGTGCTCGGCCCCGGCTGGCCGGCCGTGCTGCTGCACGAAGCCGTCGGTCACGGCCTCGAAGGCGACTTCAACCGCAAGGGCACCAGCGTCTATGCCGGCCGCATCGGCGAGCAGGTCGCCGCAAAAGGCGTCACCGTCATCGACGACGGCTCCATCGAAGCGCGCCGCGGTTCCCTCTCCTTCGACGATGAAGGCACCCCGACCCAGCGCACTGTCCTGATCGAGGACGGCATCCTGAAAGGCTACATGCAGGACCGGCTCAATGCCCGTCTCATGGGTGCGCAGCCGACCGGCAACGGAAGGCGTGAAAGCTATGAAGCCCAGACCATGCCGCGCATGACCAACACGATCATGCTGGGCGGCGACAAGGATCCGGACGAAATCGTCGCCTCCATCAAGCGCGGTCTCTGGGCCGTCGATTTCGGCGGCGGACAGGTGGACATCACCTCCGGCAACTTCGTCTTCCAGTGCACCGAGGCCTATCTCGTTGAGGACGGCAAGGTCGTCGCCCCGGTCAAGAACGCCACCCTGATCGGCCACGGACCGACCGTGTTGCAGGACGTCACCATGATCGGCAACGACTTTGCCATGGATGACGGCGTCGGCATGTGCGGCAAGGCCGGCCAGTCCGTCCCCGTAGGCGTCGGCCAGCCGACGCTGAAAGTGGGCGCCCTGACCGTTGGCGGCGCCGGATAAGCGCAGGATAAAATTGCTGTCATGTCCGGGCATTGCCTCTTGCCCGGAAATTTCTCTTTTGCCATTTTCTGGTCATATTCGGCCGGTCGCCCGAGTTCCGGCGGCTTGGCTTGTTATGTGTAGAGAGTGGATGATGAAGCGCCTGACAACCCTTGCCCTGGCCAGCACGGCCTTCCTAGCCCTGCCCGCATTGGCAGACCCGCAGCAGATTGCGGCCGATGCGGCCTGGAACATGGTGCAACGTGGCGACCTCGTGCTGATCGATGTGCGCACACCGTCCGAATGGGCCATGACGGGCCTTCCGCGCGACGCGCATCCCGCGACGCTTCAGGATGTCGATTTCCTCGCACAGGCCCGCGGCGCCGTGCTGGGCGATCTGGCGCAGCCCGTCGCCGTCATCTGCCGGAGCGGCAACCGCTCCAGCGCCGCCGCCGCGCTCCTTGAAAAGGCCGGCTTTTCGCACGTCTTCGAAGTCAATGAAGGCATGAGCGGCAACGACGTCGCCGGCGCTGGCTGGATCAAGCGCGGCCTGCCGGTCGACCCATTCATCCCGCCGGACAACTGATCCTCCGCGAACGGACTCTTCCGAACCAAATGAAATGCAAAAAGGGCGGCCTTCCGGGCCGCCCTTTTCAGTTCAGGGGTCTGACGAGACTAGCCGAGCGTCTTGGCGGAATCGCCGGGATCGACGTTCGATCCGAACGTGTCGACCGTGCCGACATCCTCAGCCGCATCGTCTGCCAGCGTTTCGAGGTGCATCATCTTCGTCAGGAAGGGCGAAGCGACCGCGAACAGGACGCCGACGCCGATCGCGAACCAGCCGACCTTCGAATAGACGGACAGCACCTGGCCGACGCCTTCGCCGCCGGAAGCGGTCGCCTGCGCGATCAGGGCGGCCACGGCATTACCGGCGCCGGAGGCAAGGAACCATGCGCCCATCATCAGCCCCACCATGGACGTGACCGACAGGCGCGTCATGGCCGACAACCCGACCGGGCTCATGCAGAGCTCGCCCGTCGTGTGCAGCAGGTAGATCAGGAAAATGAAGATCACCGGCGTCATCGCTTCCGAGCTGGAACCGAAGACCAGAACCAGGAAGCCGAGCCCGAGCTGTACCAGTGCCAGGGCAAACTTCATCGGCGCGCTGGGCTCCCAGCCCTTCTTCCCGAGCCAGACCCACACGCCCGCAAACACCGGTCCAAGCGTCATGATGTAGAACGCATTGATCGACTGGAACATCGATGCCGGAACTTCCCAGCCCAGCAGGTTTCGGTCGACATGCTCATCCGTGAAGATGTTGAGAGACGAGCCGGCCTGCTCGAACAAGCCCCAGAACAGTACGTTCGTGGATATCAGCACAAGCGCCACGATGATCCGGCTGCGCTGGTGCGGGTCCAGTTTCGCCACCGCACGCCAGACGATGTAGACATAGGTCACGATCATCGCGACCAATAGCAGCGTGTTCACGGTGCTCTGGCTGCGCACAAGGAACCAGACAATGAACGTCGTCACGATAGCGCCAAGCCAGATCGAATGCTCGCGGCTGAGCGGCCCGAGGAACTTCTCCGTCAGCAACTTCGGATTTGCCGGCTCGCCGGCGCCACGCAATGCAGGCTTGCCCCAGATGAAGACGATCAGTCCCAGCAGCATCCCGATACCTGCCGCGCCGAAGCCATAGGCCCAGCCATAGGTTTCGCCGAGATAGCCTGCGATCAGTGCGCCAAGGAACGCACCGGTATTGATGCCGACATAGAAGATCGTGAACGCGGAATCCCGCCGCATATCGGTCTTCTTGTAGAGCGAACCGACGATGGTCGAGATGTTCGCCTTCAGGAACCCGACGCCCGTGATGATCAGGGCAAGGCTGAAGTAGAATATGTTGAGGACGCCGCTGTCGGGCGCCTGCCCGGTCTGTACCGGATCGCCTTCGATCGCCATGCCGAGATGGCCCAGCACCAGGAAGACCGCGCCGATCGTGACGGCCTTGCGCGCGCCCAGATACCTGTCGGCGAGGAAACCGCCGATCACCGGCGTGATGTAAACCAGCGTGGTGTAGGCGCCATACAGGCCATAGGCCGCGTCGCGCTCGAACAGGAAATGCTTGGTCAGGTAAAGGACCAGCAAGGCCCGCATGCCGTAGTAGGAAAACCGCTCCCACATTTCAGTAAAGAACAGGACGAACAGTCCTGTCGGATGGCCCAGAAATGTCTTTTCAGGCCCGTGATGCGCGTCAACCGCGTGATCCGTCACCAGCTTCTCCCATAAACTGCCCAGAATTTTGCATATTGAGCCTGCTATTTCGCAAGGCTCAAGGCAGTTTCTGCTTTTTGGCGGTCACAGACGGGGAAGAATATACCTTTGCCTCAATACGCCTGCTCGCTGAACACGCGGCGCACGTCGCGGTTCCAGTCGCCGTAATAGCGGTCGAGCAGGCGTTCCGCGGGCGTCTTGCCGGAGCGGGCAATGGCCTCCAGTTCGTGCAGGTAGCCGGTTTCGTCGTCGCCCGAGGGGCCGAGATTCGCCCGGTTTTTCAGGCCGGTACGCGCGATCGCCAGCACATCCAGGGCAAGATCCTGCATCGAGCGGCCGCCCGGCACCGGTGTCCTGAGGCCCAGCGTCCGGACGCTCTGGCGCATCGCCTCGCGCTCCGCCGCCGTCCAGTCCTTCACGAGATCCCACGCCGCATCGAGGCAGGTCGGGCAATAGAGGATACCTGTCCAGAAGGCGGAAAACGCGCAAAGATGTGACCACGGCCCGGCATCGGACCCCCGCATCTCGAGGAATCGCTTGAGGCGCACTTCCGGGAAAATCGTCGACAGATGGTCGGCAAAGTCGTCCATGGCGGGCCGCTCGCCGGGCAGGATCGGCAGCTTGCCGTCCATAAAATCCCTGAAACTGAGGCCGCTGGCGTCGAGATACTTCCCGCCTCGCCGCACAAAATACATCGGCACATCGAGAGCATAGTCGACATATTGTTCGAACCCGAACCCGTCCTCGAACACGAAGGGCAGCATACCCGTCCGGTCCGGGTCCGTGTCGGTCCAGATCTGCGAGCGGTACGACAGGAAGCCATTGGGCCGGCCTTCCAGGAACGGCGAATTGGCAAACAGCGCCGTACCCAGCGGCTGCAGCGCCAGCGACACGCGAAACTTCTTCACCATGTCGGCTTCCGAGCCGAAGTCGAGATTGGTCTGGACCGTACAGGTGCGGAACATCATCTGGCGGCCAAGACGCCCGACCTTGTCCATGTATTCCATCATGATCTTGTAGCGGCCCTTCGGCATGATGGGCGTCTCGGCAAGACTCCAGATCGGGCTGGCCCCAAGGCCGATGAAGGCGACGCCCAGCGGGTCCGCAATCTGGCGCACTTCTTCCAGGTGCCGGCCGACTTCGGTGCAGGTCTGATGGATTGTCTGCAAAGGCGCGCCGGAAAGCTCGAACTGGCCGCCCGGCTCCAGCGACACGCTCGCGCCGTCGCGCTGCAGGCCGATCAGGTGGCCGCCTTCATTGATCGGCTCCCAGCCGAACCGGTCGCGCAGGCCTTCCAGCATCGCCAGGACCGAGGCCTTGCCCTCATAGGGAAGCGGTCGCAGTCCATCACGGATGAAGCCGAACTTCTCGTGCTCCGTGCCGATGCGCCAGGTTCCGGGGTCCGGCTTGTTACCCCCTTCAAGATATTCGACGAGTTCGTGTTTCCCGGCGATGCGCGGAGACGCCTCGTCAATATCCGCCGTTGGCGTGGTCATCCGCACCCTCCCTGGGCTCAAGCCTGAAGCTTGCAGATAAGGATGTTTCGCTCGCCCGCCAACCGGGTTATTCTCACTCTTCTGTTAAGCATGTGAGTACGCCGCCATGACGAAAATGACCGCCGACGAGCGCGACGATCTGAAGATGTGGGCCCGCATCCACATCCGCGGCGGCTATGAGCCCCTGGAGGAGATCGAAGAGATCCTGCTCGATTATGCGCAGGATTTCCGCTCGCCCCTGTCTGACCGCGACCGGCAGATCGAAGTCCGCAACGCGCTGGTCCAGGCCGTCTCGGCCCTGGTGCAGGAACAGCAGGCATGGCCGGTGCTGACCGATTATGACAAGCTGGAACTGGCCTTCGACATGCTTGAGGATGAAGGCGTCGTGGCGCGCCAGCATTTCACTTGCTGCGGCACCTGCGGCGCCTCCGAAATCGGCGCGGAAATCGAGGACTACGAGGCCCTCGGCCGGCCGGCCAAGGGCTACGTCTTCTTCCACCAGCAGGATACCGAAAGCGCCGTCGAAAGCGGCAGCCTCTACATCTCCTACGGCGCGGCGAACGCCGAAGCGACCAATGACGAGTGTCTCGAAATCGGGCAGCGCCTGTTCGACACGCTCACCAAGGTCGGCCTGAAGCCGATCTGGGACGGCAAGATCAACCACCGCGTCGGCCTTGCCATCGACTGGAAGCGTCGCTGGGAAGGCACCATGCCGAAGCCGATCAAGCGCTGGTTCTACTAGCGCCAGTCGCCTTTCAGGGCCTGCCACACTGACAATGCAGAGACGACCGCGGTCTCCGCGCGCAGGATGCGTGGGCCAAGGCTCACGGCGATCGTATCGTCCCGCCCGCGCAGCCAGTTGCGTTCCTCAGCCGTGAACCCGCCCTCCGGGCCGATCAGGATGGCAACAGGCGTCACCGCCAGCCCCGCCAGCACCTCAGCGATGGGCCCGGCCCGGCCCGCCTCACCGCCCCACGGGCGGTCCGTTTCATCCCCGGCTTCATCGCAGAAGATCACACGGGTTCCGGGCGTCAGCCCATCCAGTGCCGTCGCCAGCGCCATGAGCTCGGAAATCTCCGGCAGGTCCAGCCGCTCGGTCTGTTCGGCCGCCTCCAGGGCAATCTTGTGGAACCGGTCCAGCCGCACGGTGCGCGTCTGGGTCCGGTCCGTCAGCACCGGACAGATCCGCGCCGCCCCCAGCTCCGTCGCCTTCTCCACGATGAAATCCGTCTCGGCCTTTTTCACCGGTGCAAAAAGCAGTGTCGGCGCACTCACCGGCTGGCCCGGCTGCAACCGCATACGCTGCACCGGAACGAGGCTCGCCCGCTTGCCCTGCACCGCGCCGATCTCGGCCTGCCATTCACCGTCCCTGCCGTTGAAAACCCGCACTCCGGCCCCAGATGCCAGTCTCAGAACCCGCAAAAGGTAATTCGACTGCTCGTCGTCGAGCGTGACCGCCTCTCCTTCGGAAAGGCCGGCGGAAACGAAAAGTCGGGGCGTGCTGCTCATGCGCGCGGTATAGGCTCGAAGAAACGGGACGCAAAGAGAGGAGCACGGCATGGCCGGCAAGACAGCGCAGTCCATCAATCCGGCAACCGGCGAGATGGTCGAGACCTTCTCCCCGCACACCCCGTCCGATGTGGATGCCGCCCTCGGGCTGGCCACAGGGCGGTTTGCCTCCTGGCGCACCACGCTGCTCGACGAACGCGCCCGCCTCATGCACCGCGCCGGAGAGGTGCTCGACGCCCAGGTCTCCCGCTTTGCCCAGACCATCACGCGCGAAATGGGCAAGCCCATCACCCAGGCCGAGGCCGAGGTGAAGAAATGCGCCGCCGCCTGCCGCCACTATGCCGAACATGCCGGTTCCTATCTGCAGGACGAAATCATCCCGACCGAAGCCAGCCATTCGTTCGTGCGCCACCTGCCGATGGGTCCTGTGCTCGCCGTCATGCCGTGGAACTTCCCCTTCTGGCAGGTGTTCCGCTTCGCCGCTCCGGCGCTCATGGCCGGCAATGTGGGCCTCCTGAAACACGCCTCGAATGTCTGGCGCTGTGCCCTCGACATCGAAGACGTCTTCCGCGAGGCGGGCTTTCCCGAGGGCTGTTTCCAGACGCTTCTGGTCAGCTCCGAAGACGTAGAAGGCGTCATCCGCGACAGCCGGGTCAAAGCCGTCACGCTGACCGGTTCCGGCCCGGCCGGGCGCAGCGTTGCCGCGGCTGCGGGCGACAGCCTGAAACCCAGCCTGCTCGAACTTGGCGGGTCCGACGCGTTCATCGTCATGCCCTCCGCCGACCTCGACAAGGCGGTCGCCACCGCCGTGAAGGCCCGCACCCAGAACTCCGGCCAGTCCTGCATCGCGGCCAAACGCTTCTTCGTGCATGCCGACGTGTACGACGCCTTCACCAGCCGTTTCGTCGCGGCCTTCGACGCCTTGAAAGTCGGCGACCCGACCCAACGCGACACCGATATCGGCCCGCTTGCCACGCAAAAAATCCGCGACGAACTCGCCTCACAGGTGAGTGAATCGGAAAGCGCCGGCGCAGTCCGCCTGACTGCTGGTCGCAATTTGCCCGAGAGCGGCGCCTGGTTCGCCCCGGCCATCCTCGCCGAAGCCCCCGCAGGCAGCCCGGCAGCACACGAAGAACTCTTCGGCCCCGTCGCCAGCCTGTGGAAGGTCGACAGCCTCGCCGACGCCATTGCCCACGCCAATGACAGTGCCTTCGGCCTCGGCTCCGTCCTCTTTTCCAATGACGATGCAGACATTGACCAGGCCGTGCAGCAGCTCGATGCGGGCGCCACCTTCGTCAATTCCATGGTGGCGTCAGACCCGCGCCTGCCCTTTGGCGGCGTCAAGGCGTCCGGCTACGGCCGCGAGCTCGCCGCCGACGGAATGCGCGCATTCATGAATCGGAAAACCGTCTCCATCGCGTAAAAGGCGCATACGGCTGTTGGGACCGGGAATCCGCGTTATAAGCAGCGCCATGGCCGAGACGAACGCCCTTCCAGCCGACACTGCCCTGCCGGGCTGGCTCGCCAGCCTGCCGCCGGCGCTGCAGCCCTATGCCATGCTGGCCCGGTGGGACCGTCCGGTCGGCATCTGGCTGCTCTGGCTGCCCTGCGTCATCGGCCTCGGCTTTGCCCGCCTCAGGTCCGGCACCGGCCTGCATCTCCTCGATTTCGTCTGGGCCCTCCTGTTCCTCGCGGGCGCCATCGCCATGCGCGGCGCGGGCTGCACATGGAACGACATTACGGACCGGGACATCGATGCCGGTGTCGAGCGGACGGCAAGGCGCCCCCTGCCCGCTGGCATCGTCACGCTGCGCGAAGCCTATATCTTCCTCGGTGCGCAGCTCGCGGCAGGCTTCCTCGTCTGGCTGCTGTTGCCGGGCGACGCAAAGATCGTCGCGCTGCTGGCGCTGCCACTCGTCGGGCTTTACCCCTTCATGAAGCGGTTTACCTGGTGGCCGCAGGCCTGGCTCGGCGCGACCTTCAACTGGGGTGTCCTTGTCGGCGTCGCGACCGCGGGCGTGATCGGCGTGCCGTCCGTCCTGCTCTATCTCGGCCTCGCCCTGTGGACGATCGGCTATGACACGATCTACGCGCTGCAGGACCGGGAAGACGACGCCCTTGTCGGCGTGAAGTCCACAGCCCGCCTCTTCGGCAAGCATGCGGTCATCTACAGCTTCTTTTTCTATCTCGGCGCGGCTGCCCTGATCGCCGCGGCGGCCGCGCTGCAAGGGGCCGGGCGCGTCGGCGCGGTCACCGCGCTTGCCTTCCTCTTCCATGCCGCCCTGCAGGTCGGCCGGCTTCGCGGCGCAGCGGCCGAGCGCAACGCGCTTGCCGTGTTCAAGTCGAATGTCTGGGCCGGCGCCCTTGTCGCGGCCGGCTTTGCCGTCGCCGCCATGCTGCCCGAGCCCAGGCCCAAATCCATCTTTGCCGAACAGGAGATCGTCGGCGGCAGGCCGGACAAGGTACACCTGCCGTTCGGCCTCGAAATCCGAAAGGATGGGAGCGTCCCGCCTGGCGAGACATGGATGCTGAGCGATGTGCGCCGCGCCCTCGCCCGCTCCGGGCATCAGGTCCCCTTGCCTGCCCCTGCGCCACCCGACGCAACGGAAACCTCGCCCGAAGAGTGACGCGCGCGCCAGTTTGGCTTAGACTTCGGCCATGCCAGCTGCTGCCCGCATCCGCCCGCTCGACCTGTTTTCCCGTGAAGAATGGGAACGCGTCTCCGCTCGAAATGACTGGATGGGGCCGCTGCTTGTCCTGCACGCCTGGGCGGTCATCGCTGCGGCCATGGCGCTGTCCATCTGGTCGCCCTGGTTTATTCCGGTTTCGGTCATGCTGATCGGTGCCCGCCAGCTGGGCCTGACGATCCTGATGCACGACGCAGCGCACGGCGCGCTGCACTCGAACGCACAGATCAACGACTTCCTCGGCCAGTGGCTGTGCGGCGCCCCCATGGGCAGTCATGTGGTCCAGTACCGGAACTATCACCTGAAACACCATAAATACGCCCAGCAACAGGAAGACCCGGACCTTGGCCTCTCTGCCCCCTTCCCGATCACGAAATCCTCGCTGCGCCGCAAGATCCTCCGTGACCTGACAGGCCAGACCTTCCTGAAGCAGCGGAAAAACCAGTTCGCCAATGCCCTCGGCATCGGCATCAAAGCCACCAAAGGCAACATCAACCGTTCGCAGTCCGCCCGCGAAGCAGTGATCCCCATGCTGATTACCAATGCGATCATTTTCGCCGTGCTGGCCGCTCTTGGCCACTGGTGGGCATGGTTCGTCCTGTGGCTGTTGCCGATGGCGACCTGGATGATGATGATCACGCGCCTGCGCAACATCGCCGAACATGCCGTCGTGCCGGACAACATGGATCCGATGCGCCACGCCCGCACGACGCTCGCCAATCCGCTCGAAGGCCTGCTGCTGGCGCCCTATTGGGTCAACTATCACTGCGAGCATCATATGTTCATGCACATGCCCTGCTATCGCCTCGGTTTTGCCCACCGCGCCCTCGCCCGGAAGGGTGTCACGGACCGGATGGAAGTGCGGCAAGGCTATCTCAGTGTGCTGAAGATGGCCGCCAGCCTGCCCGAGCCCACGGCGGTGCCGGCATGACTGTCGTGATCGAAATGGTCTCCGATCTCGTCTGCCCCTGGTGCTGGCTGGGCAAGCGTCGGATAGAGGCGGCAATTGCGCTTGTGCCGGATGTGGACGTCGAGCTGATCTTCCGCCCCTACGAGCTCGACCCGACCATTCCTGCCGGCGGCGTCGACTACAAGGACTACATGCGCAAGGCATTCAGCTCACCGGAGGCAAAAGAACGCTCCGGCCTGATGCGCCAGGCCCTGGTCGATTATGGCGAGGCCGAGGGCATCCCCTACCGCTTCGATGAGATCACCCGCCGCCCGAACAGCCTCGATGCACACCGCGTCGTCCACTGGGCGCAGGGCCAGCACAAGGGACCGGCCGCCAAGGAGGCGCTGTTCCGGGCCTTTTTCCATGACGGCCGCGACATTGGCGACCATGGCGTCCTCGTCGACATCGCCCGCCAGATCGACCTCGACCCGACCATCGTCGCGGACCTCCTGTCAACCGATGCCGATGTGGTGACGGTCCGCGCCGAGGAAAAATTCTTCCGCGAGGTTGGCGTCACCGGCGTGCCGACCTACATCGCCAATCGCCAGTTCGCGGCCCAGGGCGCTGAAACGGCAGAGAAACTCGCCAAATTCATCCGCCATGCCGCGGACCATCCCCCGCAGGCCGCATGAGCACGCTCGTCAGCACACAGATCGATGGCCGGATCGCCACCGTGCGCTTCGACACCGGCGCGCGGGCAAATGCCCTCAGCCAGCAACTGATGCAGGAGCTGACCGAGGCCGCCCTCCAGTTCCATGACGCCCCCGAAATCTCGGCCGTCATCCTCACCGGCCGGGACGACCAGTTTTCCATGGGCGCCGACCTGAAAGACCCAGCCGGCACCGCCGCGGCGAAATCCTCACTCAAGGAGCGGCGGATCCTGCTGCGCCGCGGCCCGCGCCTGTGCGAGGCGTGGGAGAATATCGACGCGCTCACCATCTGCGCCGTCGAAGGCTGGTGCGTCGGCGGCGGTGTGGCGCTCGCCACCTCGTGCGACCTGCGTGTCGCGGCGGAAAACGCCACCTTCTACGTGCCGGAGGTCGAGCGTGGCATGAACATGAGCTGGGGCTCCATCCCCCGCTTCGTAGCGCTTGTCGGCCCCGCCCGGACCAAGCGCATCGCCGGCCTCTGTGAGAAGGTGGATGCGGCAACGGCGCTGAACTGGGGCCTTGCCGATCATGTCGTGCCGGCCGGCACCGCCATGCACAAAGCCCGCGAGATTGCCGAGGCCGCCGTGCGCCTGCCGCCCACGGCGCTCAAGATGGTCAAGCACGACGTCAACATCGCCGCCCTCGCGCTCGCAAAGGCGACGGCGCATCGCGACCTCGACGCCTTCGCCCTGCTGCAGCGCTCAGATGATTTCCGTGAAGGCATCAAGGCCTTCTTCGAGGGGCGCGACCCGGAATTCACCGGCGACTAGGGGCGCTGGCTGGCAAGCGCGCGCTCAGCCGAGGCACTTCGTGATCGTCGCATGCCAACGATTGGCATCTTCCCTGTCTTCGCCCATGACAAATCCCGTTACCACCGAGGCATCGGGCACCGACGGCATTTCACGCCCGTCGATCGCTCGGTAGATGACGAGGCGACCGGAATCGATATGACGGCGCAGCGCGCGTTCGGCATCGCTGATATTCAGGCCGGAATTCACATTGAGCGAACGGCTCGCGCGGAACCTGCCCCGCTTTGCTGCGGCAGGGTGGAACAGCGTTTGCTGGGTCGAGCCCTGCGGACGGAAGTTCGGATCGAAGACAACAATCCGCCCGTCCTCAGAGACGCCGATATCCATACCAGCCGGACCTCTGAACCCCATCGTCTTCGCGTTCTCACCGATCTCGATCGCTGCCTTCACGCCTTCCATCGGGAACGGATCGTCGTCATCGATGATGTTCCCGATCTGGCGCGCGGGCGACGAGAACAATTGTTCTGCAGCCCCCAGATACCGCACGCCAGTTTCTTCGATGGACAGGCTGACACACCAGCAGCCCCTTACAGACACCGCTTCCTCCACGATGATCTCATCCACGCCATCAAGGGATTTGAAGAAGTCCCAGGCCGCTCTGACCTCGTCCCGGCTTTCGCAATAACGCACCGCATAGCCCATGCCGGTTGGCATATCGCCACCTGACTTGATGTAGCAGGGCACGGGAATATCCGGGATCGATTCTGTATCCATACTGATGATTGACCGGTCTGCCAGGTATTCGCTTGGCACAATGAGTGGCAGGTTCCGTTTGGAATTCAGTTTCCGCCAGAGGCGCGGGGACACATAATTTGCTGCCTCCGGATACCTTCCTTTTCGGGGCGGATATGGCCATGCCAGCTTGTGGCCTTCGCGGACCAGGCTGCGGGCATGCCGATAGGCTTCTTCCGGCGTCGAGAATGTCCGCATGTCCTCAGCCACCTCGATGCCCGATCGCGCGATCATACCGAGGGTCTCCGACGTGGCACAGCCCTTGTGTCGAACCGTCACCCGGCCATTCATACCGCCCATCATCGTCGTCGAAACCGTATCCGCAGCACTTGCCGGCACGCCCAGAAACCTCAGCTGCGCGACATCCACACGGGGCGCAAACGCGACACCGGCGGGCAGGAGCGAGCGTTTCCCGAGCGTGGAAACGAGGGAGGCTTCTATCGCTTTCATATGTAGGCCTCGATCCCCTCCGCCAGCGACCGGATACGCGGCGAGTTCGTCGCATTCGAATGGCCAAACGAAGGTGTCTTGTTTGCATCGAGCAGAAAGGCCTTCCCGTCATGCTCGACATAGTCGAATTTGCCGTAGTCGAACCCCATTTGCTCACGAATGGCGCGCAGGTTTTCTGGGATGTCAGAGAAGAATTCGTGGCGCTCGGTTGTCGCCACCTTCACCAGCGGATCCGGAGACAGGTTGCGATAGGCATACTCCTTGTCGCCAAAGAAAATCCAGCCGCGCACGCCATATAATCCGTCCCCGGTGCGTTCCGGCAGGAATTTTTCCACGATCAGGCTATCGTCGTTCCAGACCCAGCCCGGAACATCATCCTTGTGCCGCAACACCGGGTAAAAACCGGGCGGCAACTGGCGGGCCAACCGCCACGATCGGTTGGAGAGCCGGCTGCGCACCTTGCTGCACAGCGACGACATGAGGCCGATCCGTTCAGACTTCCCACCTTCCGGAACGCCGAAATGGTTGAGGTCGGTTTTCACGATGACCGGTCCATTCCAGTCGTCGCGCTCGCTTGTTCGAAGGACGGAAATATGGGTCTTGGATATATCGAGAACATTGCCGTTCAGCACGGCGGTCCCGGCCGGCGCCTGGGCAAGCTCGCTCTGGTTCAGGCGCGTCTTGTCATGATGCAGGATGCAGACATCCGCACGTTCGGCATAGGTGTCGTTACACTCGACCTGCAGGCCCTTTTCGCGCCACAGGCGCATCAATGCCGACAACATGTAGTGGTCCGGCATGTGCGGCGTCAGGTTCGAGATACTGATAAGGATTTGGCGGTTCATTCTGTGACCGTTGCTCACCTTGTAATGGAAGCAGGGGTCAACGTGATGCACGATCCGTACCGTATCGCCCTCAGTCAGGCGAAAAACACAAAATATTCCGCAAAATCTGAAGGTTAGCTGGATGGGTCGGCACCACCTTTTGCCGCGACAGCCCTAAACAAATGGGCCGCTGATCAAATCAGCGGCCCATATCTTTCCTGCGGAGCAGACGAAGACTGTCTGTTCCAGGCCTAGTTGACCATCGCCGCCTTCAGGCTTTCGAGATAGTCGTAGTGTTCCTTCGCCGTGGCACGGGCGGAATCTTCCTTGTCCAGGGACTGGATCTTCAGAAGCGTCGCGTCCAGTTCGGCCTGCACGTCTTCGACCTTCAGGCCGTCCAGCAAGCGGGCCTCTTCCGCGAGGATGGTCAGGCCCGCGGACGTGATATCCGCAAAGCCGCCACGCACGAAAATGCGCATCTTGACCGTATCGCCTTCCAGCACACGCACGACACCGTTCTTCAGCGTCGTCATGAACGGGGCGTGGTTCACCAGCACGCCGAACTCACCGTCCGTGCCCGGAGCGATCACATGATCGACCTCTCCGGAGAACAGCTCCTTCGCAGGCGAAACGAGCGAGAAGTGAAGTTTATCGGCCATTCGTTCTGTCCGCTTATGCGTCTGCCATCATCTTGGCAGCTTTGGCTTTCGCCTCGTCGATGTTGCCGACCATGTAGAAGGCCTGCTCCGGCAGGTGGTCATACTCGCCGGCGATCAGGCCCTTGAAGCCCTTGATCGTGTCTTCGAGCTTCACCTGCACGCCCGGCGAACCGGTAAAGACTTCGGCCACGTCGAACGGCTGCGACAGGAAGCGTTCCACTTTCCGCGCGCGGGCCACGACGAGTTTGTCTTCTTCCGACAGTTCGTCCATGCCGAGGATGGCGATGATGTCCTGCAGTTCCTTGTACTTCTGCAGGATCTCCTGAACGCCACGGGCAACCTGGTAGTGCTCTTCGCCGATGACCAGCGGGTCGAGAATACGGCTGGTGGAGTCCAGCGGGTCCACGGCCGGGTAGATACCCTTTTCCGAGATCGCACGCGACAGAACCGTCGTGGCGTCAAGGTGGGCGAACGAGGTCGCAGGCGCCGGGTCGGTCAGGTCGTCAGCCGGAACGTAGACTGCCTGGATCGAGGTGATCGAGCCCTTGGTCGTCGAGGTGATGCGCTCCTGCAGCTGGCCCATGTCGGTGGCCAGCGTCGGCTGGTAGCCCACAGCGGACGGGATACGGCCAGTGCGGACACTTCTGCACCGGCCTGGTGAAGCGGAAGATGTTGTCCACGAAGAACAGCACGTCCTTGCCTTCTTCGTCGCGGAAGTATTCGGCCTGGGTGAGGCCAGTCCAGCGCGACGCGGGCACGGGCGCCCGGAGGGCTCGTTCATCTGGCCGTACACGAGGGCCGCGCGGCTTTCGCCTTCCAGGTTGAGCGTAAACCTTGATCTGATCATCTCGTGGTAGAGGTCGTTACCTTCGCGGGTCCGCTCGCCGACACCGGCGAACACCGAGTAGCCGCCGAACAGTTTGGCGATGTTGTTGATCAGTTCCATGATCAGAACCGTCTTGCCAACGCCGGCGCCGCCGAACAGGCCGATCTTGCCGCCTTTGGCGTAGGGGCAGAGCAGGTCGACGACCTTGATGCCGGTGACGAGCACTTCGGATTCGGTCGACTGGTCGACGAAGGCCGGTGCCGGGGCGTGGATGGCGCGGGTCATGTCCGAACCGATGGGGCCGAGTTCGTCGATCGGTTCACCGATGACGTTCATGATGCGGCCGAGCGTCTTCGGGCCCACCGGCACGTTGATCGGCTTGCCGCTATCGGCAACCGGCTGGCCGCGGACGAGACCTTCGGTCGAGTCCATGGCGATCGTGCGCACCGTGTTCTGGCCGAGGTGCTGGGCCACTTCCAGCACGAGGCGCGAACCGTTGTTCTCGGTTTCGAGGGCGTTGAGGATGGCCGGCAGTTCGCCGTCGAACTCGACGTCGACAACGGCGCCGATGACCTGGGAAACACGGCCTTTGGCGTTTGCGGGAATGCTCATGCGGGTCGTCTCCTTTGGAGCGGGTATCTTCTTGAGGGCTAGAGCGCTTCAGCGCCCGAAATGATTTCGATGAGTTCTTTGGTGATCTGGGCCTGGCGTGCACGGTTGTACTGCAGCGAGAGGCTGTTGATCATGTCGCCGGCGTTGCGGGTCGCATTGTCCATGGCGGTCATGCGGCTCGCCTGCTCGCCGGCCGCGCTTTCCAGCATTGCCGACAGAAGCTGCGTGTTGATGTAACGCGGCAGCAGGGTTTCCAGAATGTCGGATTCCGAAGGCTCGTAGCGATAGATCGCGCCGCCGAGGTCAACGGTTTCCGCTTCCGCCGGGGCGGCAGCCGGGATCAGCTGCTGGGCCGTCGGCACCTGGCTCAGGACGTTCTTGAACTGCGAATAGATCAGCGTCGCAACGTCGAACTCGCCATCGTCGAACCGCTTGGTCAGGCTGTGGCCGAGGGCGATGGCGGATTCGGTAAAGTCGCCGCCCTTCACGCCCGACAGGTCGACATGGCCGACGAACAGGCTTTCGCAGTCGCGCTTCAGCTGCTCGCGGCCTTTCTTGCCGACGGTCAGGACTTTCACGGTCTTGCCTTCGGCCTGCAGCTCCTTGATCGTCTGGCGGGCCAGCTTCGCGGTGTAAGCGTTGAAGCCGCCGGCCAGGCCGCGCTCGGCCGTCATGACGACGACGAGGTGGGTCTGGTCGCTGCCGGTGCCGGTCAGCAGTTTCGGGCCGCCGGCGCCTGCCGATGCGGACAGGTTCGCCAGCACCGATGCCATGCGCATGGCATAGGGCCGCGCAGCCGTCGCGGCGTCCTGCGCGCGCTTCAGCTTCGCCGCGGCCACCATCTGCATGGCCTTGGTGATCTTCTGCGTGGATTTCACGCTTCCGATCCGGTTTTTAAGGTCCTTCAGGCTGGGCATTTCAGGCCTTCCAGTTCGTGCTCAGTCTTTCGGGGCTCAGGCAAACTTCGCGGTGAAGTCGTCCAGGGCTTTCTTGATCCCGGCTTCGATGTCGTCCGTGAGGGCTTTCTCTTCACGGATCTTCTTCAGCAGGTCAGCCTTGGTGCCACGCAGGTGAGCCAGCAGCTCTTTCTCGTAGCGGGTGACGTCCTTCAGCTCGATGCGGTCGAGATAGCCGCGCGTACCGGCGTAGATCACGCAGACCTGCTCTTCCATCAGCAGCGGCGAGTACTGCGGCTGCTTCAGGAGTTCGGTCAGGCGGGCGCCGCGGTTCAGCAGCTTCTGCGTCGCGGCGTCGAGGTCGGAGCCGAACTTCGCGAAGGCGGCCATCTCGCGGTACTGGGCGAGTTCGCCTTTCATCGAGCCGGCAACTTTCTTCATCGCTTTCGTCTGGGCCGAGGAGCCCACGCGCGACACCGAGAGGCCGACGTTCACGGCTTCCGGCGGATGCCCTGGTAGAACAGGTCAGTTTCAAGGAAGATCTGGCCGTCGGTGATCGAGATCACGTTGGTCGGGATGTAGGCCGACACGTCGTTGGCCTGGGTTTCGATGATCGGCAGGGCCGTCAGCGAACCGGCGCCATTGTCGTCGTTCGTTTTGCCGCGCGCTCGAGGAGGCGCGAGTGCAGGTAGAAACGTCGCCCGGATAGGTTTGGTCATCTTGCGGGCGGCGCAGCAGCAGGGACATCTGGCGGTAAGCCACAGCCTGCTTGGAAAGGTCATCATAGATGATCAGGGCGTGCATGCCGTTGTCGCGGAACCACTCGCCCATGGCGCAGCCGGTGAACGGTGCGAGGTATTGCAGCGGGGCCGGCTCGGACGTTGCCGAAACGGATCGTGTACTCAAGCGCGCCGCGCTCTTCGAGCGTCTTGACGACCTGCGCCACGGTGGAACGCTTCTGGCCGATGGCGACGTAGACGCAGAACAGCTTTTCGCTGTCGTTCTTGGCCGCGTCATTGGTCGGCTTCTGGTTCAGGATGGTGTCAATGCAGATGGCAGTCTTGCCGGTCTGGCGGTCGCCGATGACCAGCTCGCGCTGGCCGCGGCCGACGGGGATCATGCCGTCGATGGCCTTGATGCCGGTCATCATCGGCTCGTGCACGGATTTCCGCGGGATGATGCCCGGTGCTTTCACGTCCACGCGCGCGCGATCCGTCGCGTCGATCGGGCCCTTGCCGTCGATCGGCTCGCCCAGCGGGTTGACGACGCGGCCGAGCAGGCCCTTGCCAACCGGTGCCGACACGATCTCGTCCAGGCGCTTGACGGTGTCGCCCTCTTTGATGTCGCGGTCGTCGCCGAAGATCACGACGCCGACGTTATCGTTTTCGAGGTTCAGGGCCATGCCCTTGATGCCACCGTCGAACTCGACCATCTCGCCGGCCTGCACGCTGTCGAGACCGTAGATACGGGCGATACCGTCGCCCACCGACAGCACCTGGCCAACGTCCGAAACTTCGGCTTCAACGCCGAAATTCTCGATCTGCGACTTCAGAATGCCGGAGATTTCTGCTGCTGAGATATCCATCGAGCGACTAAGCTCCCTTCATGGCGGTGTTCATGCGTTCCAGTTTGGCGGCAAGGCTGGCGTCGATCAGCTGAGAGCCGATCCGCAGCTGGATGCCGCCGATGAGCGAGGAATCGACCTCGCTGGTCAGTTCGACCTCGCCGCCAACGGCCTTGGCGAGGATTGATTCGATGCGCTGGCGCTCGGCGCCGGTCATTTCCTTGGCGGTGCGCACAACGGCGCGTTTCACGCCGCGCTGCTTTGCGTAAAGCTCGTCAAAGGCGATCTGGGCACCGGTCACATCCCCCGCCCGGCCGTTGCCGGCCATGGTGCCGAGGAATTTGGTCATCAGGTCGCCAAGACCGGCCTTTTTGGCCACTGCCGTCAGGGCCCTGACCTTGTCGTCGCGGGCAAAAGCCGGCGAGTTCAGCAGGCGCGTGAGATCCTCAGACCCTGCAGCAAGCGCTACAAAGGCCTTGAAATCCTTATGGACATTGGCGAGGTCGCCCTTGTCCTGAGCGAGTTCGAACAGCGCGGTCGCATAGCGGCGCGCTGCTTCGTTCGCGTGAGTCATCTTTGATCCAGCCAAGGGGCGTTCGTCCGTGGTTGAAATGGGCAAAATGGCCCGGAAACAGCAAACAGGGCTGCGGTTCAAAGCCCCGCGCCCATGAAAACTGTGCGCCGCTTAGCATCAGTCATCTGGCCTGACAACATGGCCAAAGCGTCAATGTCTGCGGCGAAATGACAAACGGGTGACGAGGCCGCCAAGCCCCTCTCGCCGTTAGCCTTTGGGGCCGGGCTTCAGGGCCTCCTGGTGGAGCAGGCAGAACCGGCGCACCGCAGCGGCTTCTTCCTCGGTAGGATACCTGTTTGCGAAGCCCCTGACCTGCACCACAGACCCGTTCCGCATGGTCTCCAGCGTCAGCCGGTGCTCGTTCTTGCCCCCGGCAATGCGGCGAACCCGCCAGATGCTGTGCGCTCCACTGCGGCACACATCGTCCCGCGTGGCCACGCAGTGGCGCATCACGCGGCCCTCTTCCGCCAGCTGCCACGAATCGCCAAGCCGCTGGAAATGCCAGTCGACCGGCCCCTCGGGCCCACTGGCGCTGACATGGATCTCTTCCACGCGGACCTTGGCGAACCGGACAAATTCGGACTGAGCCGCCCCCAGTTGCCTGTGCCAGTCCTCCATCTGGCGGATCAGGCTGGCCCCGGTCCGGCCACGAAGGCTGAAGCCCTCTTCCGGCGCCTGCAGTTCAGCCCCCTCGTGCACGACCAGCCCCGGCAGACCGAACCGCTGCGCCCGCACGAAATCGACCAGCGGGCCGATCTGGTAGGGCGGAATATCCGGATTGGCGGCAAGGAACCGGACGAATCCATCCCAGAAGGCCCACTCGGAGACGTCGCGGGCAAGGCCGGTGTCCAGCAACGCCGCCAGCGCCTCGCCGGTCAGGCCGTGCGCCAGCGCTTGCGCCCTGCGTATCGCCCGCTCGACCGAATACTCCACCGGGGCGTCCCTCAGCGCGTGCAGCATGCGCCGGGTGAGCGGCGCCGGCAGGCCGGCCTCCTTCAGGCTGCCGCCCCGGCCAAGCTGGACATAGGCCGCCCGCACCTGAGCGCCCACCTCGTCCCGGCGCAGCCAGGCGCTGTCCATGAAGCGCGGCACATCGCCGAACCGGTCCAGCAGGTGGCGCACCAGGCTGGAAAGAATCTCCCCGGCGCTGCCCTGCGGCGGCCGCCACGCCTCCAGCGGACGCACCCACCAGGCCCGGTAATCGTTCAGCGCGATCAGCGCATGCATGGCGGGAATGCCGGTCGCATCCGGCACGGTCATGGTCATTAGCGGCCCTTGGCGCGACAGGCAGCGCAGCATGTGCTGCAGCGCATCGGCCTCAAGATCATCCAGCCCCGCTTCCTGGATGATTTCCGCGGCCGCCTGCAACGGCCGATGCCGCACCTCCCAGTGCCGCAGCCGGCCTGAGCAGATCGCCTCGATCAGGACTTCCGGCGAACGGAAATGGCGCGCGCTCCGGAGGTCGCGCTCAAGCTCCAGATAACGGACCGAGGCTTCGTTCAGCTTGCGCAGAAAGCTTTTCGGCCCGCCCCCGCCGGTAAAGCCGCGCATCAGGCACCAGTCCTCATACTCCCCGCAGCTCGAGAAATCGAGACGCCGCCAGTGCGCCTCTGTCGTCGGCGCAACAGATTTCGCGATATTCCGCATTTCCACGAGCGACAGCATGGCCGGAGTCTAGCACCAGCCGTGTACGGATCAAAGGAAAGAATAGGGGTCTATGTCGACAGACATTCTGACGGCGGAGGGTATTTTCAGCTTCGCCAGCCACGCCATCATATAGGCCGACAGGTCCACATTGCGCGGCGCCTTCACCAGGAAGCGCCGCCGGTGACGGCCGCGCAGCACCGTGATCGGCGCAGGAGCGGGCCCGTACAGCTCCACCCCCTCCCCGTTCGGCGCGAGGCCGCCGATGTTCCGCGCCGCCTCGTCCACCATCTCCGCCGTCGGCGCCGACAGGATCACCGCCGCGAGCCGCCCGAAGGGGGGAAGTCCAAGTTCCGCACGCACGTCCCGCTCGATCTGCAGGAAGCCGTCGCGGTCGCCATCGGCCAGCGCCAGCATCGCCGGATTGTCCGGCGCATAGGTCTGCACCAGCGCCCGCCCCGGCCGCTCGGCCCGCCCCGCCCGGCCCGCCACCTGGCTCAGCAGTTGGTAGGTCCGCTCGCCGGCGCGCAGGTCTCCGCCCTTCATGCCGCTGTCGGCATCCACCACGCCCACCAGCGTGAGGTTCGGGAAATTGTGCCCCTTGGCAACGATCTGCGTGCCGATCAGCACGTCGATCTCGCCCTGCTCCATCCGCTCGACAATGCCGCGCGTCGCCTCGCCGCCCTGCGCCGTGTCGGACGAGAAAATCTCGATCCGCGCCTCCGGCATCAGCACGCGCACTTCCTCCGCCACCCGTTCGACGCCCGGCCCGACGCCCATCAGCGAATCCTTCGCGCCGCAATGCGGGCACATGTTCGGCTTCAGGATCGAATAGCCGGTGACATGACACACCAGCCGGTTGGAATAGCGATGCTCCGTCAGCCAATTCTCCGTACCCGGAGTCTTCAGCCGCTCCCCGCACGCCTTGCAGATCACCAGCGGCGCATAGCCCCGGCGGTTGAGGAACAGCAGCGTCTGCTCCCCTGCCGCAAGCGTCGCGCGCATCTCGTTCACCAGCCGCGAGGACAGCCACATCCCCTTCGGCGGCGGGTCCGCCCGCAGATCCACCAGCTCCACATCCGGCAGCCGCGCCGATCCCGGCCGCGCCGACAGCTTCAGCCGCTGGTACCGCCCCATCTCGGCATTCACCATCGTCTCCAGCGACGGCGTCGCCGAGGCGAGCACCACCATCGCCTCCTCCAGCTTCGCCCGCATCACTGCCATGTCCCGCGCATGATAGGTGACGCCATCCTCCTGCTTGAAACTGCCATCGTGTTCCTCGTCCACAATGACCAGTTTCAGCTTGCGGAACGGCAGGAACAGCGCCGAGCGCGCCCCGATCACGATGCGCGCGCGCCCATGCGCCGTCTCGCGCCAGGTGCGCCGGCGCTCCTTGTCGGAGAGGCCCGAGTGCCACGGCGCGGGCGGCGCCCCGAACCGCGCCTCGAACCGCGACAGGATCGCCTGCGTCAGCGCGATCTCCGGCAGCAGCACCAGCACCTGCGCCTCCGGGTCCGCCTTCAGAACTTCCGCAATCGCCTCGAAATACACTTCCGTCTTGCCGGAGCCGGTGACGCCGTCGATCAGGAAAGGCTGGAACCCGCCTGCCCGCGCCGCGACGCGCAGCACCTCCGCCGCCTCGGCCTGCTCGGCCGTCAGCGTCGCGCCTTTCAGGTCGGTCCGCGCCTCCGGGAACGGCGGATCGGTCTCCACCTCCGCTGCCCGCAGTGCGCCCGCCTCGGCCAGCCCCTTTACCACGCCGGAGGAAACGCCCGCCGCCTCTGCCAGCGCCGCGGCGCTCATCGGCGCCGACCGCTCGGCCACCTCCATCACCTTGCCGCGCGCTTCCGTCAGGCGTGGCGGCTCGGCGCCCGTCGCCTCATACACCGTCTCGACAGGTGACGGCAGCAGCCCGCTGCGCGCCCTCAGCGCCATCGACAGGATCTGCCCCGGATGGCTCACCGTGTAACGCGCCGCAAACGACAGGAAGTCCCGCATCGGCTTCGTCATCGGCGGCGTCGGATACACCTCCGCCACCTCTTTCAGCGTGCGGCCCTCCGCCACCGAATCGTCCAGCAGCTCGACCACGATTCCCAACCGGTCATGCGGCCCCACGGGCGCCGCCACATAACTCCCCTCGGCAATCTCCATGCCCGGCGGCACCGCATAATCGAACGGCTCCGGCAGGGGCAGCGTAAAGAGAATCCGGGCGACAGACATGAGGGGAGGCTTAGCCGCTGAAGCCGCGGGCGTCATCCTGTGGCGTCATCTCATAATGGCGTGGGGCGGGTTGAGCAAAGTAATCTCCACCACCGTCATCAGCTTACGCAAACTCGAAGGGCAAACATCGGCTTCGCCTCCCACCTAAGCCCCTGATCGGCAACCGTCCGCCTTGGGCACACAAGCAGGCGCTCAGCCAAAGTCCGTTCACCGGCCAGAACTGGCCCTATGCAGACGGTCGGCAGTTTTGACTCGAACGGCAGCTTGATCCCGAAACCAGTCATTACGAGCGACCGACTTGGGTAATTTCAAAGCGCTGGGATTGAACTTCGGTTGGACACGATTTGGCCGATCGCAGAGGCGAAGCGAAAAGCAGAGCGTTGCGGGCAAATCCTTGAGCCAATTGCCAGCTTTGAAGGCGACCCACTCATAGGCTAAACTGGCCATATGGAAGAAGCTCAATCTCAAGAAATAGGGATTCTGAAATCCAGGTGGAGGAGGAATGAGGCTGGGAGATGGGCGGTCCAAGACTTGAAGGGGCTGGACCTAAAGCCCCGAGAAGGCTTCGCGACAGAATTCTTTAGAATAAAAAGTGAAATCGAACTCTTGTCTGATCGGCCAGGCTCATCTTCGAGTGACTTCTTTAGTTCGTTCGGAACGACAGAGTTTCTACTGCGCCAGAGCATCGTTCCAATTGTTGCTTGGAACAAGGGTGACGACGAGGCACGTTGCATTGGCACGGGCTTCTTTATAAGCGCTTCTGGGTATTTGCTGACAGCCGCTCACGTTTTGCGTGACCCGATTGATGAAAACTATTCGTCGGTGACTGAGATAGAAAATGGCACTCATAAGCTCAGCGATTCGCTGGTTTTTGGAGCAATGCTGCCCGCCAACCCAGCGATGAGAAATGCGCCGCTAGATATTCACCCAGCGATGCGTGAAGCTAATTGGTTCCTGTGTCCATTCCAGTGGACTTCTCATTGGGGGGGAAATCTAGAAAGCCCATTGTTTCACCAAAGGCCAGAATTTCGGCTGCTTCATGACGTAGGACTTTGCAAGGTACGGGAGCAACCGCTTATCGGTCCCTACCAGCCGCTGAACATTGGTCTTCATAGTGTTGCAATCGGGGACCGAGCCGTTGCGATCGGATATGCAGAAATGCGGAACATTCGATTGGAAGGGGACGATTACCAACCTGAACTGTTTGTTTCAGTAGGCGCCGTTACAAATATTCTTCCTGACAACATAAGTAAGAAGCAAAACTCCACTCCCGGCCCAAACTTTGAGTTCAATGCGAAAATCCCGGGTAAAATGAGCGGAGGGCCAATATTGGTTGGTGGAGGCGCACTCACGAAGGGCGTGGTCAGTCGAAGCTGGCAAGATGAAAACCATGCTACCGGTTGTTTGATCGCACCGATGATGTCTTTGCCCATAGTTAATGGAACAAGCCTGTTCGACTTACAGCAGAATGGAAACGAAGGTATCGCTCGGATAATTGGGCCAGACCTCTAGATAGCTAGCCATTGGCAGCTTTTCCAAAGCGCAACGTCCGCTTCTGCGCCTTCAGCTGCCGTCCGCTGCTGCAATCCAAATGTCTACTTCCGGCGAATATCTGTCTTTGGATGCTCAGCCCGCCAATGTCAGCGTCCAGGACCGAACTGCCGTTCGATATGCGACTAAAGCATTTCGCAATCGGGCCGATACGCGCCTTGCGCCGGGAAGAATGGTCGCAGGAAAAAACGGAACGCTATCCACCTCGCGCAGGCCGTCTTTCTCAATAAATACGCCCTGGCATGTCCCCTCTATCCGGCAGGCCCCGGGACAGGGGCATCTTCCGTGCATGAGCGATCATGCCGACTTCATCGAACAGGGGTTTGCCACCGCACGCGATGTGCTGATGGATGTCGCCGCGCGGGCGGAGCTGCACCTGCGGCCTGAGACGTTGACCAAGGCCGCGCGGCGGCGCTGCATGGCCGGGTTTCGCCAGATCGCGGTGCTGGTCCGCCGCCTGATTTTCCTCATGGCCCTGTCGATGCAGGTGCCGCCGGCGGCTCCGCGCGCGGCCGCATCGGTGCCCCAACCTGTTGGGAAGGCTCCCGGCGCCCTCCGCGCGCCTCGTTACCGCCTGCCGCTGGTGCCCGGCCTTTCCGGAGCCTTCCCGGAGCGTCTGCGGAGTGTTGACCGGAGCCTTGCCGCCGGCCCGGTGGCCGCCGCCCCGGCCCTTGCCCGATGGGCGGCGCTGCATCGCCTGATGGAACACCCTGAACGCCACGCCCTTCGCCTCGCGCGCACGCTGCAACGCTGGCAGGCGGCAGGCGAGCACCGGCCGCACATTGCGCCCTTCACCGGGCGCCAGCGCCTCGGCACGAAGTTCAGCCTGGTCACGGCGGTGCTGCCGCGCCTCTTGAAAGCGGCGCTCGAGCGCTGGCCGGATACCAGCTGAACCTGCAGCAAATCCAGCCCTTTTGCCGGAACGCGCCCGCGTCTCCGGCCGCCCGCGCTGGCCCTGCCCCCGCGACACGGCTTGCCAGCCCCCGGCCCCCGCCCTACCCCTGTAACAATGGCAAAAGACCTTGTTACCGGCTACGAGCCCATGACCTCCGTGGACGCGATTTCGGCGGGCCTCGAAGGCGTCGGCTATATCTCGACCCGGCAGATTTCGACCGCCGTGTTCCTGGCCCACGGCCTGCGCAAACCCATCCTGATCGAAGGCCCGGCCGGCGTCGGCAAGACAGACCTCGCCGCCTCCCTCTCCCGCTGGCTCGACCTGCCCCTGTTGCGGCTGCAGTGCTATGAGGGCCTCGATGAGGGCAAGGCGCTGTATGAGTGGAAATACGGGAAACAGCTTCTCTACACCCAGATCCTGAAAGAGAAGCTCAACGACGTCATCGGCGACGCGGAAACCCTGCAGGCCTCGCTCGGCAAACTGTCTTCGTTCGAAGACCTGTTCTTCTCCGAACAATTCCTCGAGTCCCGCGCCCTCCTGACCGCGATGAAACAGGAAGCCGGCTCGGTCCTTCTGATCGACGAAATCGACAAATCGGACGAGGAATTCGAGGCCTTCCTGCTCGAAGTCCTGTCGGACTATCAGGTGACCGTCCCGGAAATCGGAACCATCCGCGCCAACGTTCCCCCGATCGTCATTTTGACCTCCAACAATGTCCGCGAACTCGGCGACGCCCTGAAGCGCCGCTGCCTGCACCTGCACATCGGCTTCCCCGACCACGCCCGCGAACGCCGCATCGTCCGTGCGCGGGTCGACGGGATTGAGGAGGCATTGCTGGATCAGCTCGTCTCCTTCGTCCAGTCGGTGCGCGAAGTCGACATCAAGAAGCGGCCCTCGATCGCCGAAACGGTGGACTGGGCAAAAACCCTGTTGCTGCTGCATTCCACAGCCCTGGATGAATCCTTCGTCCGCGACACGCTGAACGTGCTCCTCAAACACGAAAGCGATATCGCGATGATCTCTCCCGAAGTGCCGAAACTATTGCGGGAAGCCGCATCAAAGAAACCCGGCGGGCGCATGGTGTCCGGCTATCCCGATGTCGGCTAGAGGGCGATGGAACGCCCGCTGACCAATTTCATCCGCGCGCTTCGCTCTTCCGATGTGCGCGTCTCGACCGGCGAAGCCCTCGATGCCGCGCGGACACTGAAACTGATCGGCTATGCCGACCGTGCGATGCTGAAAGACTCCCTTGCCTGCGTGCTGGCCAAGTCGCCGGAAGAAAAAGTCACGCACGACGAACTGTTCGAGCTGTATTTCTCCCGCGAGGATTTGCCCAGCCAATCCGCGGCGACCGGCCGGAACGACGACACCGCAACGGCGGGGAACGAACCACCTGACCCTGTTGAACTGATGGAATCGGGAGACGAGGCCGCAATTACCCTCGCGCTGGAAAAAGCCGCCGAAGCCGCGGGCGTCGACGACATCCGCTTTTCCACTCAGGTCGCCTACTTCGCCCAGCAGATGGTGAAACAGATGGGCGGCGGGCGCTTGCAGGCGCGCCTGCTGGAAGCACTGCAGACAGGCGGACAGGACGGCGACAGCGAAGCGCAACGGCTGATCGACATACGACGTGCCCTGACAATGCGGGCCCGCGAACGGGCCGAAAAGGCGTTCGACGTTTTCGGTGCGGGCGAAACCCAGCAATTCCGAGATGACTACGCCGCGGATAAAAAACTCTCGGCACTCGACCGCAGCGACATGGAGCGGATGAAACGCCTCGTCGCCAAGATCGCCAAACGCCTCGCAATCAAGCATTCGCGCCGCCGCAAGAAGCGCAATCGCGGCCAATTGGATGTGCGCCGCACCATGCGCGCCAATGCCGGGCTGGACGGCGTTCCGTTCAATGTGATCTGGCGCCAGAAGCGCCGCGACCGGCCGAAGATCCTGGTCATCTGCGACGTTTCAGGATCGGTCGCGCAATATGTGCGCTTCCTTCTCCTGCTGCTCTGGTCGATGAAGGATGTCGTGCCGGACCTGCACGCCTTTGCATTTTCGTTCCGACTCGGGCCGGTCGACGAAACGCTGGAGCAGAACGATTTTGAGGTCGCGATGGCAAAGATCCTGCGTGAGTACGGCATGGGATCGACCAGCTACGGACAGGCCTGGTCCGACCTCAAAATGAACCACGAGCAGCTGATCGACCGGCGCTCGACGCTGCTGATCATGGGCGATGCCCGATCGAACTATGGCGACCCGAGAGTGGACTTGTTTCGCGATTTTGCCGCCCGCGCCAAGCGGGTGATCTGGCTTAACCCGGAGGCCGAGCCCCTCTGGGGCACCGGCGACAGCGTCATTCCACGCTACCGGCCATTCTGTGCACAGATGAGCCATGTGGCGACGCTGAAAGATCTTGAGCGCGCCGTAGATGAAATTCTGAGCGCCTATTCCTGATCTCCCCAAACGAAAAAGCCCCGGCGCTGCGGCCGGGGCTTTCAGGGATCAAGTCAAGTGCAGGATCAGCTGCGCTGGTTAGCGCAGACCGGCGCTTCATTGAAGGCCTTTTCGGCGGCCTCGAGGCGCGCGTTGACCGTCTTGCAGTTCTCCGTGACGTTGTCCTCGCCGAGAACCGACAGGCGCTTACAGATCTTGGCTTCATTCTGCACGTTCAGCATGGCCGACTGGAACTCGAAGCACTTGAGAGCCGTCTTGGTGTCTTCCTCGGACTGCATGAAGTCGAGCCAGGAGCGACCGGCGCGATTGTTGGCCTTGCGGAAGGCTTCCTTGGCGCCATCACGGTCGCTGCGCTCGTAACGGGACTGACCGATCTGGACCCATGCGTTGCCCGCATCCTTCAGGCCGCCCATGCTGAGCGCCTTGGTGAGCGCGTCTTCGGCGTCTTTCCACTGCTGAAGGTCAGCATACGAACGGCCAAGACGCTCATACATCGCGCCGCCGCCGCCAGCATCAGCCGCTGCGCGGATCACCGGGATGGCTTTCTCATTCTCGCGGGCGACCTGGTAAAGGTTCGCCAGCAGTTCGAGGTGCTCAAGATTGCGCTTGATACGGCCGGCATTCATTTCCTTTTCAAGGATCTGAGCAGCGCGGTATGGCACGTTGAAGCGGTTGTAGAAGTTGACGACGCGCATCAGCTCGTCCTCGGTCTTCAGCATGCCGCCGAGATACATCGCCTTCTGAACTTCGAACGCCTTACGCTCTTCGTTGGAGGCGTAGTAGTTGCCGGCAATCGCGTCCCAGTACTTCCGTTCAGTCGGGTTGTGGACCAGAACGGTCTCGAGCGTGGAGGCGAGCTTCGCCTTGTCGTCGACCTGATTGTACAGGAAGATCAGAAGGTCATAGAGCTGCTGTTCGTATTTGGAGCCGTCATCGGCTTTCGTGGCCTCAGCCCAGCGGATCGCTTCGCGGAAATTGTCGACGCGCTGATACAGAACGGCCAGCTGCCACTTCTGCTGCCGGTCCGGTCTACCGCCAGCCTGTTGCCACTTCGTCATGTATTCGAGCGACTTGTTGACGTCTTCATCCTGCAGGTAGATCTGCGCAATGTTGTAATAGGTCTGCGCGGCATCTTTCTGCGGGATGTAGCCCTTATTGAGGGCCGTCAGCAGGTCGTTGACGGCGGCGCGACGGTCACCCTTTTCGATGTTGATGTAGGCTGACAGTTTGAGGACAGCGCCTTCCTCATAGCAGTTCAGCTGCATCGACTTCAGCTGCGCCATCTTTGAGGCGGCCGTGTTGAAGTCCTTGTTGGTGATCGCGGCCTGTTCGGCGTCGAGATAGACCTGCCCAGTCTTGGACGTAAACTCGGTCTCTTCACAGGTCTGCGCGTAAGCCGCGGTAGCGCCTGCGCTCACCATCAAACCGGCGACGATGGCGCCCTTGAGAACAGATCTGATACCCATATTTCCTCTCCTGGCCGCTGCCTAGCGGGGTAGTATTCACTCAACCGGAATTGCCCGGCTGGATCAAGGACTTCAGCGCGCTTTATAATGTTATTTTGCACACGCCTTCATCCGCGTTTTCCGCGGATGTGACTCACCCCTGATATGTTTGGTTGAGGGGAACTCGTCAATGCCTGTCCACATGACTTAACGCGCCGATTTGTTCAATTCAGACGGAATTCCAGCGGATACATGAGATTGTGAGACTCCACCGGCTTGCCGTCCTCGATGCGCGGCAGAAATTCCGCCTTGCTGACCGACCGGCGAGCTTCCTTCTCGAAGGCCGGATCGCTGCAGGTCGAGGTGACATTGTATGGCAGCCCCTGCACTGTAAGGCTGAAACGCACTTCGCAGCTGCCCGAAATGCCCTTCTGGGCCGCCACGGTGGGAAATGTCGGCAGCGGCGGACGCACCGCCGTCGGCACCCTGTCGATGATCGGCGAGCCAACTGGCGGCCGCAGTTCGACGATGCCGGGATCGAGCACCGGCGGAGCAGGCGTGTAAACCGCGACCGGAACTGTCGGAACGTCGCTGACGGTGTGACTCTCGACAGGCGGACGGGGCAGCACATCGATGTTCACGGGTGGCTCCGGCCACACATCGATGTTTTCCGGCTTGTATGGATTGGGTATTTCCAGCGCCAGCAGGACTCGCTGCTCCTTCGCGGGTTCTGAAATCTCGGTGACCTGAATGAGCCGGTTCATTCCGGTAAAGAGGAGGATCGTCACCAGACCGGCCGGCACCGAGGCCGCCGCGTATCGCTGTGCCTTGCCCGCACCGGGCTGAGGCAACTGGCGGAAAATGGGGCGAGACGACATGGCAACCTCCTGTTGTGATTTTCCAGTCAGCATACTCGCCTTAAGAGCATTACGCTAGGGAAACTTTACTTAGCGTAAGGTCGTAGGGGCGCAAACAAAAAGGGCGCCCCTCAAGGCGCCCTTTTCATTTGATTTCAAGCGACTACCGCCCGTCAGTTGCTCAGCCGGAATTCCAGCGGATAGACGACGTTCTTACGTTCGGCGGCCTTGCCACGAATGATCTTCGGGGCGAACTCCACCTTGCTGACCGCGCGTTCTGCTTCCGACTTGAACATCGAGTCCGAGCAGGTCGCCACGACATCGTAGGGACGGCCGCGCGTGTCCACATTGAAGCGGACTTCGCAGGTACCCTCGATGCCGCGCTCAGCTGCGCGGGTCGGATAGGACGGCGTCGGCGGACGGATCGGCTGGGCATCACGGTCGGAAATTGCGACCGGGTCGATGGCCAGCGACTGCATGCGGCCGAGGTTCAACTCGGTCGGTGCAGCACCTTCGATCTTCGGCGTCGGCAGGCTGATGTCGGACCGGGTTGCCGAGACCTTCGGCGGCGGCGGCGGCTTCTGGGCGGAGTCGATCCGCTTCGGCTTGGACCGCTGCCGGGTCCGGACTTCAGAGTCCTGGCTCTGTGGCGTGATCGCCGTCAGGACGCGCTGCTCGCTCTTCTCGAGGTTCACTTCCTTCACCGTGATGAGCGAACTCATCAGGATAAAGAGGAGATAAACAATCGGGATCGCGATGGCGACGCCAACAAGGAGTCTCGTCAGAGGATTGGCGAACATGGTTGCCTCCTAGTCTCGTTGAGCCGAGATGTTGATGACTGTAGCCCCGTCGAGTTGGTTGATGGTTTCCATCAGGCCAACCAGCGTCTCTGCGTCCGAATCCACATCGGCCTGAACCACGATCTCGCCGCGCGGGTTATCTTCACGCATCTGTTTGAGCGTGAACGACACTTCCTCTTCGGGAACGAGTTTCTTGTCGATGTAAATGTCGCTGTTGCTGTCGATGGCGATGAGGATCGCCAGCGGCTTAGCGTCTGCCTTGTTGTTCACTTCCGGACGGATGATCGCAACACCCGGTTCCTTGATAAACTGGGCCGTGACGATGAAGAAGATCAGCAGGATGAAGACCACGTCGAGCATCGGCGTGAGGTTCACATCGTCCTCAGCACCTCCGGCGGCGTAAGCCTGGCGTTTTCTGCGTGCCATTAGCTGTTCTCTCCTCTACTCGGCCTGCGACAGAACGAGGTTCACACCCGTCTTGTAACCAGCATCGTATGCCGCATCGCGAATTCTCACGATCACACCGCTCTTGGTGCGCGGGTGAGCCTGAATGATCACGGCACTGTCCGGGTTTTCAGCGCGGACACGTTCGATATTGGCACGAACCGAGCTGATGTCAGTAGGACGGCCGTTCACAGTAATGAGATTGCTCTCATCGACAAAGATCAGGATGGCAGGAACGTCCTGCTGCTCCTGTTGCTCCGGCGCGGGCGGCGGCGGCGGCTCAAGGCCGAGCGCTTTTTCCTGGGCGAAGGTCGACGTCACGATGAAGAAGATGAGCAGGATGAAAACCACATCCAGCATCGGTGTGAGGTCGACATTGGCCTCGTCGGCCGCGCGTTGTGTACGTCCTCTCATCAGCTGATCTCCATCGAATCTTCGACTTCCTGCACGGAGCGCGCAACGCGGCGGTCCATGCCGGAAGTGAACAGGATGCCCGAGAGCGACGCGACCATGCCGGCCATGGTGGGGATCGTGGCGCGTGACACACCGGCCGACATGGCCTTTGCATCTGCACCGTTCGTGATCGCCATGACGTCGAACACGGCCACCATGCCCGTCACCGTACCCAAAAGGCCGAGCAGCGGCGCCAGAGCCACCATAGCCTTGGTGAGCTGGACATTCTGTTCCGCCTTCATCCGGACCTCGGACACGAGCTTGTCCTTGATCCAGTGAGCCAGGGTGGACTTCCGGTCGGAGCGGGAACGCCACTCCGCGATCGCTTCAGCGGCAACCTGCTTGTGTGCGAACCTGAAGTAGAACATGCGTTCCAGGATCAGGGCCCACATTATGAAGGTGGCCCCCATAATGACGATCAGTACCGGACCGCCACGATCGAGGAAGGCTTGTAGATCTGTAAAACCCATGACGGGTTCCTCCTCGTTGGGACTACGGGAGTGGCTTACGCCACTCCACGCAGAGATTCCGCCTTCTCAGCGATCAGGCCGGCAGCCTGTTCGTCAAGGATCTGCTGATTGCCGCGTGCCATGGAAGACACGACTGCGTGGATCAGCAGGAGCGGAATGGCCGCAACGAGACCGAACACCGTGGTCATGAGAGCGACCGAGATACCACCGGCCATCAGCTTCGGATCGCCGGCACCGTAGATGGTGATCGCGGTGAAGGTGATGATCATACCGACAACGGTACCGAGCAGGCCGAGCAGCGGCGACACCGAGGCGAGAACCTTGATGATGTCGTTGAAGCGTTCGATGCGCGGGCTTTCCTTAAGGATCTGCTCGTCGAGCTTCAGCTCCAGGGTTTCAATGTCGCTGCCGCGGTTCTGTTCGTAGGTTTCGAACACGCGGGCCAGCGGATTGCCGTCACCAGCCTGGCGGGTCTTGGCGGTGCGGCGCATCGCGCCACCCATCGTGACCAGGGTGAAGATCTTGTAGAGACCGATCAGCAGGCCGATCGCCAGAAGCACCATGATCACAGCACCAACCGGACCACCCTGCTTGATACGATCCGACAGCTTCGGCAGATCGCCGAGGATGCCGAAGAGGTTACCCTTGGACGGGTCGACCGGCGCGCGGACAACCTGGTCCGGACCGGCATTGATCAGCGAGCCCATCGCGCCGGCAAATGCGCCGGACGGCTGCTGGCCGAAGACCTGGAGGAAGGTGTCGCCATCGGCGCCCTTGCGGACTTCGACGAATTTCTTGCCCGCGGTGGTCGCAGCGGTGAACACGCCCACGCGGAGCAGTTCCGCATCAGCGTTCGAGCCGTCCGGGCCGATGCCGTCAACCGTCGAATTGAAGGTTTTGACTTCGGACTGGGCGATCATTTCCTGCAGCATGGCTTTCGGAAGACGCTCAAGCTGAGCGCGGTTCGGAAGCGTGCGGGCTTCAGCGATTTCGGCGATGCCTTCAACGCGGCCCTGATAGTCGAAGTTGGCGATGGAGTTCGCGATTTCCGGCATGGTCTCACCAGCGGCCGAACGGAACTGGCCGAGCAGTTCCTGGAAGTCGCCGGCCTGAGCCGAAACCTGGGCCTCGAGATCGCCCAGCGTGGCTTCGTTGGCGTCGAACTCGGCGCCGAGTGCACGGCCCTTGCCTTCTGCAGCGTTCAGTGCTGCGCGGGCATCAGCCATCTTGGCAGCCTGAGCGGCCTTGTCCTGCTGGAATTCGCGCAGGCGCTGCTGGTTTTCAGCCGACATCTCGTTCGAGTCAGCCTGGATACGCTTCACCACATCGGCCAGCGACTGGGCCGATGCCGGAGCAGCAACGAGGAAAGAGCCGAGGCCGAGCAGCGAAGCCGCACCCAGAGCCTTCAGCGAGGATTTGAAAGTCAACATGATTGTACCTCTTGGATTCTCTGAACCAGGCTTACTGGACCGTGAACTTCTGGACCGGAGCGAACAGAACGTCCTGCTGGGCTTTCGCCTGAGCAACACGGATCGCCTTGCGGATGTCGTTCGTGTACTTGCCCGACAGTGCTTCCCACTCGCCGGTGGCGCGGTTGAAGCGAGCGGCCTTGCCGTTCGGAGCCAGGTAGACAAGTGCGACGCGGCCATAGAGGAACATGTCGACCGTCGTCGGGTTGCCACCGAGGTCGATCTCTTCCTGCCAGGTGCTGATCGTGCGGCCGTATTCCATTTCAGCCTGGTAGGCTTCCATGATGAGGCGGTACTGTTCGGCCGGGGTCACGTCTGCCTTTTCCATCACACCGTCGAGTGCTTCGAGGCGAAGCTGGCGCTCTTCCTTTTTGAACGGAAGGTCGGCGGCAACGAAGGCCTTGAGATCATCGACCATGCTGAGGAGCATCGGAACCGTCTGGGCGGTGATGTCGTCGATCGAGCCGAGCTGTTCGGTGAGCGAAGCAATTTCCTCACGCTGGGAAGCAACCACCAGTTCCTGCTGCTTGGCATACAGGTCTGCGGCGTCGCGGCGCTGCAGCAGGGTGCGGTATTCGCGCACCATGTCCGTGCGCTCATCATCCAGCTGGTTGATCTGCTCCTGGACCTGTTCGGCGCGGCGCGTCGCCTGTTCGCCCGTGTTCAGCGCATCGCGCAGCTGGGCCTGAGCCGGAACGGCCATCCCAACGATAAGCGCCGCGGCAAGGACGCCGCGAGCTGGTGACAGAAGTTTCTTCATGAGGTTTGCCTCTCAACTCTCCAAACGGTCGCGCAACGATTGCGCGGGAAATCCGACAACGGGCCCTCCGCTCGCGGGAGCGTCCCGGTTTCAATGCCGGCCTCACACACACAAGGCCAAGTCTGTACGGAAGCAAAAAGGCGAAGACCGCCCATCACCTCCCCTTCGCCTAGTTCCGGAGCGCTAGTCGCTCTCTCTACCAAGTCTTTTATACCTGCCAAAGGCAGTTTCGACGGCAAAGCCCTTAGCCGTGAATATGGAGGCTAACAACCCTCCTTCTCACGATCAATGATCCTTTACGAGTCATTTAGAAAATATCTTTCGCGCGCACGATGGCAACACGTCGTGCGCAGTCATAAGGCACTCAAAAAAGCTATTTTTCGGGAGAAGTTTTCGAAAATCTGTCGCAACCGAAGGGGTGGCTGGGGTGCCAGGATTCGAACCTGGGAATGGCGGTACCAAAAACCGCTGCCTTACCACTTGGCGACACCCCAATGGAGGCGCCGAGATAGCCACTCTTGTTGTTGCTGGCAACACCCCTTCGCAGAGCCGGCGGTGACTTCTTTCACCGTTCTGCCGATTTCCGGTCAATTTGCTCAAAGCGCATAGAGCGACCTTTACATTTTATCGATTATCGACAATATCGTTTATCATGTAAGTTCGGCCTCCCCACCGGACTGCTCCCGGAGACTACAACCTCATGAAAACATTTCTCCTGTCGATGGCCGGGGCACTCGCAGCGATGTTCATTTTCGTCTTTGCGATTGCGCTGTTCTTCACCAGCCTGATCGTCAGCGCCGCCAGTTCGAAGCCGAAGGCTCCGGACGCTGTCGTGCTGAGGCTCGACCTCAACTCGGAATATTCGGACCAGGCGCCGACATCAGGGTTCGCCGCCTTTTCCGAAACGCCGGGCTTCATTGATATCCTGACCAAGCTGAAGGCCGCAGAGACCGATGACTCCGTCAAGGGCCTCTACCTGCGGGGCGCCACGATGAGCGTGGGCAGTTCCCGCGCAGAAGAGCTGCGCGAAGCGATCCACGCTTTCCGCGACTCCGGCAAGTTCGTGATTGCGCACACCCAGGGCACGTTCGGCGCAACCAACCCATCTGCCCTGCGCGCCATCGCAGCCGCCGACGAAATCTGGATTCAGCCGGGCACGGAAGTTTTCGCCGCGGGCGTTTCGTTCGAAACGGAATTCCTCAAGGGCCTGTTCGACAAGATCGACGTGACCCCGGAAATATATCCCTTCTACGAATACAAGAACGCGCCGAACTCCTACAACGAGACGGGCTACACCGAACCGCACCGCGAAGCGATGACGGTGCTCGCGCAGTCTCTTTGGGATGCGTCGCTGGACGACATCGCTGCCGACCGCAGCCTGTCGGTGGATGCCGTCAAAGCCGCCCTCGAAAGCGGTCCGAAAACGGCCGAGCAAGTCATCGCGCTGAAGCTGATGGACAAGGAAGGCTATCCCGAGCAGGCTGAAGAAGCTGCGAAGGAACGCGCGGGCGAAGATGCCGAACTCGTCGACATCGGCAGCTATTCCGCACCAAGCCTGCCGCTGAAGGCCCCGCAGATCGCGGTCGTCGGCGGCCAGGGTGCAGTTGTAACGGGCAATGCCGATGCCGGCGGTCCGTTCGCTGAAGCTCCCGGCTTTGCCTCCGACACGATTGCCCGCGCCATTCTTGATGCCGGCAAGAACGATAAGGTGAAAGCCATCGTGTTCCGTGTCGACAGCCCCGGAGGATCGCCGACGGCATCCGACCAGATCTGGAACGCCATTGAGCGCGTGCAGGCTGACGGCAAACCGGTCGTCGTGTCGATGGGCTCGCTGGCGGCTTCGGGCGGATACTATGTCTCCGCCGGCGCCGACTATATCGTTGCCAACCGGTCGACCATCACCGGCTCAATCGGCATCTTCGGCGGCAAGTTCGCCCTCGAAGGCGCATTCAACAAGATCGGCATTACGTTCGACGATGTGACCGTAGGCGGCGACTTTGCCGACGCCTACGGCATCGACAAGTTCACCCAGGCCCAGGAAGCCGAAGTGAAGGCGTCCCTGAAGCGCGGCTATGACCGCTTCCTGACGATCGTCGGCGAAGGCCGCGGCAAGACCTATGACGAAGTCCACGAGATTGCCCGCGGCCGGGTGTGGAGCGGCGAAGATGCCCTCGACCGCGGCCTTGTGGACCAGATCGGTTCGTTCACGGATGCGATCGAGAAAGCCAAGGAGCTTGGCGGCATCGAAGCAGATGTCACTCCGCGCCTGATCTACTACCCGCACCGCAAGACCGGCTTCGAAGCACTCGAATCCCTGTTCGGCGTGTCGGGCGAAGCGGCTGAAGCGGTGTCGGCAATCAACGCCATCACCGGCAACCCGCAGACCAAGGCCCTGATCGAACAGCTGGCCACGATCGAAGCAGTGAACTCCGGCGAAGCACAGGCTATGGGCCCGCGCATCCGCGAGCACTAATCTCAGCCCACAAACAAAGAAGGCCCCCTGGGAAACCGGGGGGCCTTTTTGTTTGCGCTCAGGCTATAGGGCCGAGACCCAGCTCCTGTGCCCGCTGGATGAAATCCCCCGGCGGCGGCGCCGTGAAGGTCATCTCCTTGCCTTCCGGGTGACGGATGGTGAGACTGGTCGCATGCAACATGAGGCGCGCAGCGCCCTTCTCCCCCCGGCCATAGAGGCGATCGCCGAGGATCGGGCAGCCGAGATGGGACATGTGCGCCCGGATCTGGTGCATGCGGCCGGTTTCCGGCTCAGCCCGGATGAGCGCAACATCACCAGAGCTGGCGAGAATGGTCCAGCTTGTCGTCGCCGTCTGCGCGCCCTTGCGGCCGGGCGCCGCGACCAGCATGCGTGGGCGTCCGCCTTCTTCCACTTTCACCAGCGGCGCATCGATCACGCCTGAAGCCGCTTCCGGCAGCGTGCCGCGGACAAGCGCAAGGTAGACCTTCTTCGCTCGGCGTGTGGCGAATTCGTCAGACAGGCGCGCGGCAGCCGGCTGGGTGCGCGCGGCGATGACCACGCCGGATGTCCCCTGATCGAGCCGATGGACAAGGCGCGGACGCTTGCCGTTGGATTTGGCGAAGGCCGCGAGCAGGCTGTCGAGCGAAGCCTCGATGCCGCCGCCGCCCTGAACGGCGAGACCGGACGGCTTGTTGAAGACAAGAACGCTGTTGTCTTCATGGATGAGAAGACTGCGCACAAAGGCAGCATCAGCCGGGTCAATGGCAGGCACAGGGCGGTTGCGGGTCATGCCCCACTTTTCTTCTGTTCACGGAGCTTGGCAATCCAGGCAAGGCGTTCAGCGATCGGCTTCTCTCGGCCCTCGCCTTTCGGCTGGTAGAAGACCGGGCGGGCCATGCCGTCTGGAAAGTAATTCTGCCCCGACACACCCTGTTCGGTATCGTGGTCATAGGCATAGCCTTCGCCATAGCCCTGATCCTTCATCATGGCGGTCGGTGCATTGAGGATATGCTTGGGCGGCACCAGGCTGCCGGTGTCGCGCGCCGCAGCCAATGCCGCTTTCCACGCCATGTAGGCGGCATTGGATTTTGGTGCAGTCGCAAGATGAACCACGGCGTGGGCCAGCGCCAGCTCCCCTTCCGGCGAGCCCATGCGCTCAAAGGCGCGCGCGGCTTCACTGGCGACCATGAGGGCCGTCGGGTCCGCTAGGCCGATGTCCTCGCTTGCCATGCGGATCATGCGCCGGGCGATGTAAAGCGGATCCTCACCCGCATCGATCATCCGCGCGAGCCAGTAGAGGGAGGCATCCGGATCCGATCCACGCACGGATTTGTGCAGCGCGGAGATAAGGTTGAAATGACCGTCACCATCCTTGTCATAGGCCGGTGCCCGCTTTTGCAGCCCTTTCGACATCTCGGCGAGCGAGAGCGGCTTTCCGCCTTCCGCCAAGGCATAGACCTGCTCGACGAGGTTCAGGAGATAACGCCCGTCCCCGTCCGCCATCGCGATGAGCGGACCGATGGCATCTTTCGTGACGGGCAGCTCGCGCCCTTCTTCCTTTTCCGCGCGGACGATCAGTTCGCGCAGTGAGTCATCTTCGAGACGCTTGAGCACGAGAACCTGGCACCGGGACAGGAGCGCGCCGTTAATCTCGAAACTGGGATTTTCCGTCGTCGCGCCGACCAAGGTGACCGTGCCACTTTCGACATAAGGCAGGAAGCCATCCTGCTGAGCCTTGTTGAAGCGGTGGATCTCATCGACGAAAAGCAGCGTGCCTTTGCCCACCTTGCGGCGCGCCTCTGCCCGCTCGAACGCGGCGCGCAGATCCTTCACGCCGGAGAAGATGGCGCTGATCGCCTCGAATTCGAGATCGGTTTCCTGCGCCAGCAGGCGCGCGATGGTCGTCTTGCCGACGCCGGGCGGCCCCCAGAGAATAATGGAAGACAGGCGCTTCGCATTCAGCATCCGTGTCAGCGACCCTTCCGGCCCAACCAGGTGGTCCTGCCCCACCACGTCGGACAGAACGGCCGGGCGCAACCGATCGGCCAACGGCCGGGGCGCCCCTCTGGAAAGACCTGCAGCTTCGAACAAATCGCTCATGGCCCGTGTTCTAGGCGAGTGCGCGGGCCGTGATAAGGTGGCGCGTGGAGGAAACAACATGACGCTCGATATTACGCCTTCGGGGCAAGCCTGCGGCGCAGAGGTGCGCGGCGTGGACCTGACGCAGCCGCTGGATGCCGAAATCATTGCCGTCATTCGCGCGGCCTGGCTGGAGCATCAGGTGCTGGCCTTTCCGGACCAGAAACTGACCGATGCAGACCTTGAACGCTTCACGCAGTATTTCGGCCCCTTTGGGGATGACCCGTTCATCGCGCCCATTCCCGGCCATCCGCATATCATCGCCGTGCAGCGCGCCGCCGACGAAACCGCGCCGATCTTCGCCGAGAGCTGGCATACGGACTGGAGCTTCCAGACGCGCCCGCCGGCGGGCACCTGCCTCTTCGGCATCACGATCCCGCCGAAGGGCGGCGATACGCTGTTCGCAAACCAGTACAAGGCGCTGGAAGACATGCCGGCGGAGCTGCGGGCGCGGCTGGAAGGCCGCCACGCCATCCACTCTGCACGCAATGCCTATTCCCCGGCAGGCATGTACGGCGACAGCGACAAGGCAAAGGGCCGCAGCATGGACATCCGCCCTTCTGCCGATGCAGAGGCGACCCAGCGCCACGACCTCATCCGCGTGCATCCTGAAACCGGCCGCAAGTCCCTCTTCGGCTGTGCCGGGTACATTATTGGCATCGCGGGAATGGATCATGACGAAGGCTGGGAACTGGTGACGGAACTCTATCGCTGGCAGACCCGGCCGGAGTTCCAGTATCGCCACAAATGGGAACCGCACACGCTGCTTATGTGGGACAATCGTTGCCTGCTGCACATGGCGACAGGCGGCTATGACGGCCACGCCCGTTTGCTGCACCGCACAACAATTGGCGCGAGGTAAATCTTTGCAGAAAGCCGGTTCAGAATTACTCTGATCCCCAGACGGGCGAAAATGCCTGCACCGGAGGAAAAACATGGCCGATACTGCACAGTCGATGGACGTGGAGGTTCCCGATCCGTGGAGCCTGCCGCTTGAAGGGTTCGACGTCTCCAAAGCGGAGATCTTTCAACAGAACAAGCATGGCGAATATTTCCGCCGTCTGAGGAAAGACGCCCCCGTGCATTATTGCCCGGAAAGCGCCGTCGGCGCCTATTGGTCCGTCACGAAGTATCATGACATCGTGGCCGTCGACTCGAACCACAAGACCTTCTCATCGGTGCCAAGCATCGTAATCGGCGACCCTAGCGACGATTTCCAGCCGCCCATGTTCATCGCCATGGATCCGCCGATCCATGACGTCCAGCGCAAGGCAGCCCAGCCCGCCGTGGCTCCCACGCAGCTGTCGGAACTGGAAGACCTGATCCGCCAGCGCGTCATCGCCATCCTCGACAGCCTTCCGGTCGGCGTGGAATTCAACTGGGTGGAAAAGGTCTCCATCGAGCTGACGACCCAGATGCTGGCCACCCTTTTCGATTTCCCGTTCGAGCAGCGCCACAAGCTGCCCTTCTGGTCGGATGTCGCAACCACGACCGATGCGGTGGGCGTTGCTGGGGTCGATATGGAAGCCAGGATGGGGCATTTCGAAGACTGCATCGCCGCCTTCACCGAACTCTGGCACAAGCGTGCCGCAGAGCCACCCAAATTCGATTTCATCTCGCTTCTGGCCCATAATCCGGAAACGAAGAATATGGTCGACAACCCGGTGGAATTGCTGGGCAATCTCATCCTGCTGATCGTCGGCGGGAATGACACGACGCGGAATTCGATTTCCGGCGGCGTCTACTTCCTCAACAAGTTTCCCGAGCAATACGCGAAACTGAAGGCCGACCCATCGCTGATCCCGAACATGGTTTCGGAAATCATCCGCTACCAGACCCCGCTCGCGCACATGCGCCGCGTGGCGACGGAAGACACCGAGCTTGGCGGCCAGAAGATCAAGAAGGGCGACAAGGTCGTCATGTGGTATGTTTCAGGCAACCGCGATGAAGACGTGATCGAGCGTGCCGACGAATTCCTGATCGACCGGCCGAATGCCCGCCGCCACGTTTCTTTCGGCTTCGGCATCCATCGCTGCATGGGCAACCGCGTCGCAGAAATGCAGCTGCGCATCCTGTGGGAAGAAATCTTGAACCGGTTTGAAAAGGTCGAAGTCGTAGGCGAACCGGAGCGCGTCCTGTCGAACTTCGTGCTTGGTTATACCAACCTGCCGGTGGTGCTGCACCCCAAGTCGGCGTGATCGACTAGAGGCGGATCGTGCCCCGCACGGTCCGCCCATTGCGGTCTATCTCGATGTCCCAGGTATTGTCGGTGGCCTGAATGACCGTCTTCAGGTCTTTCACTGATTTCATCGGCACACCGTTGACCGAGCGGATAATGTCCCCCGGCCGGAAATACGCGCCCGCGATCGAGCGCCGCGCGACGGAGTATACATATATGCCGGAGCCCTTCTGGAACGGGTCCAGCCCGTTCTCTTCAGCAAGGCGCGGGGAGAGTTCGACCACGCGCGCACCGCTGAAGACGCTGCGGCCATCCAACGCGACAATGTCAGCCTCGGTCGCACCCGGCGGCGGGGCAACGCGGACGGCGATGACCTGATTCTTGCCGCCACGCAGAACGTTGAGCTGCGCGGAATCGCCGGGATTGCGGATGGCGGCAAGGAATTTGAGGCCTTTCTCGTCGAACACTTCGCGTCCGTCGATCGCGGTGATGAGGTCGCCGCGGCGCAGGCCTGCCCGGTCGGCGGGGCCGTCATCGTAGACTTCCGTCACCATGACGCCGAGCGGACGGCTGAGGCCCTGGGCCTTGGCCATGTCAAAGCTGACCGCCTGAGCGGCCAGGCCAAGCCACGGGCGCACGAACGTGCCCCCATTCATCGCCGCATCCACTACGCGCTCGACCATTTCGGACGGAATGGCGAAGCCGATCCCGTTGGAGCCGCCGCCGCGGGAGAAGATGGCAGTGTTCACGCCGACCAGTTCCCCCTTCATGTTAATCAGGGCGCCGCCTGAATTGCCGGGGTTCACCGCCGCATCGGTCTGGACGAAGAAGGAGTAGTCAGAAATGCCGACATCGGTGCGGGCCGTCGCAGAGATGATGCCGCTGGTAACGGTCTGGCCGACGCCGAACGGGTTGCCGATGGCAAGCACAAGGTCGCCGACCTGGCTGGCGCGGGTGTCGGCATAGGGCAACACAGGAAGCGGGTCGCCTTCCGTGTCGATCTTGAGAACGGCAAGGTCGGTGCGCTCATCAGCCAGCACGAGTTCGGCGGGGTATTCGCGGCGGTCATGCAGCACGACGCGGAACGAGTCCGCGCCTTCGACCACGTGATTGTTGGTGATGATCACGCCATCAGCACGCACGACGACCCCAGAACCCAGCGAGTTCTGCACGCGGCTTTGCGGCATGGCACGGCCATAAAGGAACATCTCCATCGGGGATGGGCCGGTCTTCACCGTCTTCTGGGAGTAGACGTTCACCACGGCCGGAGAGGCCTGTCGGACCAGAGGCGCGAAGGTCAGATCGATTTCCGCCTGCGACTCCGGCAACCGCTGCGCGTTCGCCGCCAGCGGGCTGATCGCCAGGATCAACAGTGCCACCACCAGAAGCCCCGCCACAGCCAGGAACTTCGATACATGCTTGGTCATGCGAAGAGCGTGCGTCATGTCTATGGCTCTATTGCGGCGCCAATGCCGTGGCAATTCGGCGATACATGACATTGCAGTAAGGAAATCAGGGATTTGGCTCCGCAAGCTCCCGCGCAGCCAAGGCCGCGAGGTTGTTTTCGTGGCTCTCGCGACTGATCCGGTAGAAACTGACACACAGGATCATGAGCATCCAGACGGTGAGCAAGGTGACGGCATAGCCCCAGCCCAGAGCGGTGAGCGAGTCACTCGTGACCTGGTCCGGACGCGCGCCTTCCTGGATGCCTGCCATGGTGAGCACCGAGGTCGCCACGAAGACGCCGCCCGCCTGGGACAGCTTCCGGATGAAGCTGATACCCGCATAGAAGATGCCTTCCGAGCGCCGGCCGGTCTGAACCTCGCTGTCTTCCACAATGTCGGCCACCATGGAGCCCATCAGCATTTGCGTCGCGATGATAAGCGCGAGGTCAAAAATCGTGATCGTCAGCACGATCTGGTAGAGTGCGTCAGACCCGTTGGGCGGCATCAGGCCCAGGAGCCGTGCAAAGACCGGTGCCGGCGCGATGGTGAAGGCGAGGAAACCGACAATCAGCGCGCCACGCTTCTTGCCGAGCACCTTGCCTGCAACCGGCGCAATCGCCAGCGCCAGCACCGCGGAAATATAGACCGCCATGGTGAGCCCGGCCGTCTGCGTCGTGGTGAAGCCCCAGAAATAGCCGTTGATGTACTGGTTGAGTGTCGCGGAAACGCCGGTGGCGATCAGGCCGAACAGTGTGGCCAGGAACAATGCACGGAAGGACCGGTTGGAAATCGTCTCGAAGATTTCCGAAAAAACGCGGCGGAGTGTCAGGCCGCGCTTCGCGGGGGGCTCCTTAAGGAACGGAATGCGCGCATGGGTGCCAAGCGTCGAAAGGGCGGCGGCGAGGAAAATAACGACTGCCGCGACCTGTCCGTAGAGATGCCAGCCCGGCAGGTGGAAATAGCCGGACGGATTGGTCTCGCTCGGCTTCAGCAGGAAGAAGAGCAGGAAGATCTGGATGGAAAGTCCGCCGATCCAGGCGAAGAAGTATCGGAACGACATCAGCGAAGTGCGCGTGTCGTAACTGGGCGTAAGTTCCGGCACGAGCGCATTGCTTGGCACTTCATAGAAGGTGAAGGACAAACGCACCGCTATCGTAAGCGCCAGCAGCCAGAGGAACAGGCTGTCGGCTGACATACCGGCAGGCGGGTTCCATGTGAGGAAATAGGAGACAGCCACCGGCACGATAGCAGCGTACATGAACGGGTGCCGCCGGCCGAACCGGGTGCGCAGATTGTCCGACCAGTAACCGACGATCGGATCTGACATGGCGTCGACGACAAGCGCCAGCATCAAGGCAAGGAAAACCATTGGCGCCGGAACGCCGAGGATCTGGCTGTAGAAGAACAACAGGAAATAGTCGAAGCCGTTGTTCTTTACGCCTTCAGCCATGCCGCCAATGCCGAAGGCAAGCTGCGTGAGCAGCCCCGGCTTGTCGCTTTTCACGCTGTTGGCGCCGCTCATCCGCAGGATCAGAGCCCGAGGACCATCTTGGCCATGATGTTCCGCTGGATTTCGTTGGAACCGGCATAGATGGATGTCTTGCGATAATTGAAATAGCTGGTCGCGGACGTCACCGAATAGGACGGGAACGGAAGGTCTGCATTCGCCCCTTGGCGCGCCACGGCCCAGTTATCGCGCACGAACGGGGCACCGTAGCCACCTGCCGCTTCGACCACGAGTTCGGTGATCGCCTGCTGCGTCTCGGAGCCCTGGCATTTCAGCATCGAGCTTTCCGGACCGACCGCCTGCCCCGCCGACAGCGCCGAGAAAATGCGCTGTTCCGTGGCGTCGAGCCCGGCGACCTTGATTTCAAGTTGCGTCATCTTGCGGGCAAAGTCCGGATCGCGGCTAAGGGGGGCGCCATCCTTTTCAACTGCGCCGGCAATCTTGCGCGCCTTGCTGAGCATGTTCTTCAGGCCAGGCGCATAGGCATTTCCGCGTTCGAACTGCAGAAGGTATTTCGCATACGTCCAGCCCTGGTTTTCCTCACCCACGAGCGCCTCGGAAATCGGCACACGGACATTCTCGAAGAACACCTGGTTGATTTCCTGCTGGCCCTCTGCCGGTCCATCCAGCGTCGGCAACGGGGAGATCTTTATGCCCGGCAGGGTCATCGGGAAGACAATGAAACTGATGCCCTCCTGCGCCTTGCCTTCCCGGGATGTGCGGACAAGGCAGAAGATCATGTCGGCCCACTGCGCGTGGGTCGTCCAGATCTTCGAGCCGTTGAGGACATAGTCCTCGCCGTCGCGGACCGCGCTCATCTGGAGCGAGGCAAGGTCGGAGCCGGAGCCCGGTTCGGAATAGCCCTGGCACCACCAGACATCGGAGCGCAGGATTGGCGGCAGGTATTTTTCCTTCTGCGCCTCGGACCCAAAGGCCATCAGCACCGGCGCGACCATCGCGATACCCATGGGGCTGACCGGCGGCGTACCGGCCGCCGACAATTCCATGTTGAGGATGTAGCGCTCCGACGCCGACAGATCGGGACCGCCATATTTCTTCGGCCAGTTCGGCGCGACCCAGCCCTTTTCGTAGAGCTTCTTCTGCCAGGCGACCTGGCCTTCCTTGTCGAGATAGCCGTTCTTTGACGCGGCGACCTTGGCGCGCAGGTCGGGTGTGAAGGCTTCAGCGATCCAGTCGCGGACTTCTTCCTGGAACGCGCGGTCTTCGGCGGTGAAGGCGAGGTCCATGCCGGCCCCCTATTCCACGATGTCGAAATACTGGATGTCGGGCGCGCCAGCGAGGCAGGCGCCAAACACCGGGCCAGCCGCCTTGAAATATTCGGTCTGGCCATGCGCCTTCAGGTCCGCCTCGGAAGCGTACTGCTCCATGAAGACATAGACGTTCGGCTCTTTCTTCGACTTGTAGAGCTGGTAAGTCAGACAGCCGGGCTCGTTCGCCTTGACCTTGGCCATCAGATCCTTGCCGGTCTGCTCGAACTCAGCCTCTTTTCCGGGCTGGATGGTAAGTTTCGCAACGACGCCAATCATGTCCTGTTTCCTCCGGATCTGTGGTTGGTGCTACATTATGGTCTTCGCCAAGAGCGGCAAGGCTGACGTTGCGGAGGGATCGGCTGCAAGCAGGCTTTCCCTCGCCGCCTCCTGCGGCCATTCTGGAACGGAATTTGCTCCCCTGATTGGCGAAAGCCAGACGAGGATCGCATGATCGCACAAGAAAATGCCCTTATGAACGACAACGCACCCGTCAGCCTGCTGCCCTCCATGGTGCTCGCCGTCATCCCGGCGTTGAATGAGGAGCGGCATATCGAGGCCTGCATCCGGTCGCTGATGCAGGGTGAAGCCGACCTCCGGCGCGTGCTGCTGGTCGTTGCGGATGGCGGCAGCAGCGACGGGACAGTTGCCGTGGTTAACGGCCTGATGGACGAGTTCCCGAACCTGCGGCTGATCGACAACCCCAAGCGCCTGCAATCTGCCGCGATGAACCTCGCGGTGGAACAGTTCGCCACCGCAGGCATGCGCTATGTGGTGCGGTGCGATGCGCATTCGATTTACCCTGGCGGGTTCATCCTGAAGGTCGCGCGGGCGCTGGACCACACCCGTGCCGCGTCGGTCGTGGTACCGATGGATGCAACCGGCGAAACCTGCTTCGAAAAGGCAAATGCCTGGATCGTCGATACACCGCTGGGTTCCGGCGGCTCGGCTCATCGCGGTGGCCGGAAGTCCCACTATGTCGACCACGGCCACCATGCCGGGTTCGACCTGTCGATCTATCGCAAGATCGGCGGATACGACGAGAGCTTCTCGCACAATGAGGATGCCGAGTATGATGAACGCGTCGCCCAGGAAGGTGGCCGCATCTTCCTTGATGCAGACATCCGCATCGCCTATGTGCCGCGAGGCAGCGTGAAGGCGCTGGCCAGGCAGTACTTCAATTATGGCAAAGGCCGCGCCCGCAACGTGCGCAAGCACGGCAAGAGGCTGAAGCCGCGCCAGGCCGCGCCGATTGTGGCACTCTTGGCCAGCCTTGGCGGCCTCGCCGCAGCACCATTCTTCTTGCCGGCACTCATCCTTCCTGTGGGCTATCTGGGCGTGCTGTGCCTTGCCTCGCTGGCGGTCACAGCCTGGAAGCGCTCGGCCTGCGGCCTGCTTGCCGGCCTCGCCTCAGGCGTCATGCACATGAGCTGGGCAGCGGGCTTTCTGAAGGAAACGTTTTTTCCCCTCTCGCGCGCATAAGACCCTTGCGAGCATTGGTTTTCGCGCCGAGTTGGATATAAAGAAACGTTAACGGACAAGGTTCCATGGCGAAAGCAACGCAAGAAAGCCGGCAATCCTTTCTCGAGCGGATCGGCAACCTGACCCGGTCGGCGACGTCGTTGCGCGCGCGTATCCGTAAAGGCATCAACAGGGCGCCGGAGACGGTGAACGTCGAGCCACGCCCGGCCGAGCCGGAAAAGGTAACGCGGGAAGCTGTCGCTCCTGAAGGCCAGTGCCTCTACGCGATCGGCGACATTCATGGCCGTCGCGATCTTCTGGAGCAGCTGATCGGCAAGATCGAGGAAGATGTCAGCGCGCTGCCCGAAACCGCGACCTCCAGGACGCTGGTTTTCCTGGGAGACTATATCGACCGCGGATTGCAGTCGCGCGACGTGATCGAGTTCCTGCTGAGCGACCGGCTCAAATCCTTCGAACGGGTCTTCCTGATGGGCAACCATGAAGAGGCCTTGTTGCGCTTCCTGAACGACGTGAATTTCGGCAAGCAATGGGTCCGGTATGGCGGGGCAGAAACGCTGTATTCTTACGGCCTCGCGCCTCCCAATACGCGCGCCAGCTTGCGCTCCCATGAGGCAATGGAGGCAGCCAACCAGGCCTGGGACAAAGTGTGGACCAGCTTCCGCCAGAACCTTCCCCAGGCGCATCTCGATTTCTACCAGAGCCTCCAGCACTATTACGTGGCGGGGGATTACTTGTTCGTCCATGCAGGCCTGCGCCCGGACGTCGCGCTCGAAAACCAGACCGTGCGCGATATGCTTTGGATCCGTGATGAATTTCTGGAAGCGCCGCAATCGTTCGACCAGGTCGTCGTTCATGGACATACGCCGGGCGAAGCGATCTATCGTGATAATCGGCGGATCGGCCTCGACACCGGCGCTTTCATCAGCGGGAAACTGTCGGCAGCGCGGCTTTTCGGCAAAGATGTGAGCTTCCTAACCACGTAGAGTTCTGGAATAGCTCTTGCTTAAACCCATGACGCACATTCGAAGGGGAGAGACTACGAGATGCATTTTTTGCGTAATCTGATGCTGGCGCTTGCCGGGGCTGCCCTGCTGTTCGCAGCGGCCTGTTCATCCGGCCCCGTTGCGTCGCAGAACCAGACGGAGCTGGCGCCCGTACAGCAGGTTGCACCGCCTGCCTACACGCTGGGCAATGGCGATCAATTGCGCATCACCATCTTCGGGCAGGAAGACCTTTCCGGCGAGTTTGAAGTGGATGGCACAGGCTCGATTTCGATGCCGCTGATCGGCCAGGTCATGGCTCATGGCCTCTCCACACCTCAGCTGGAGGCCCACATCAAATCGATGCTGGACGGCGATTATATCCTCAATCCGCGCGTCAGCGTGGAAGTCATCAACTACCGGCCTTTCTATATCCTTGGCGAAGTCAACAGGCCCGGTGAATATCCTTATACTTCAGGCATTTCGGTGCTCAACGCCGTCGCCGCCGCCGGTGGGTTCACCTACCGCGCCAACAAGAAAGTCGTGTACATCAAGAGCGTGGATTCCAATAAGGAGCAGGCCTACGAACTGAACACGTCAACGGTGGTGAAGCCGGGCGATACACTGCGCATCGGCGAGCGCCTCTTCTAAGCATTTCTGCCCGATTCGAATGAGCCGGCGCGCCTGCAGGTGCGCCGGCTTTTTTGTGTCCCTGAATGGGAATGATTGCCCAATTCTGAGACACCCGCTTTGCGAGCGCACCTCAATTCGATACGCGAAAATTAAGATTTTGCCGCATTGCCCGGAATATTTGAAAAATACTTCCCGCGCGAGGGGAATCCCGCACAAAACGCCTAATTATTTGGACAAATCCCGGTATACAGATTGCAAACGTGAGCAAATGAAATAAAGATTTCCTGGTTCTCAAAGTTAACGCGAGTTGGCTGGAGCGCCGGAAATCCCGGGACGATTTTCTGCGCCTTGTGGTAGAGTTTCAGGGGACAAAAATGGGATTGAGACTGACCGACCAATCGAGACACGCTGAGACAGCGTCCTACGCTTCGACCCGTCACGAAGGTACCGGGGAGCAGGTCGGCGCGAAACGCGTCCTCGATATCCTGATCGCCGCAATTGCGCTGATCGTCATTCTGCCCCTGCTCGCCCTCGTCGCACTCGGCATCCGGATGCAGGACGGCGGCAAAGCGATTTACTGGCAGAAGCGCTACGGCCTCAACGGCCGCACGTTCAACTGCTTCAAGCTTCGCTCCATGGTTCTGGATGCGGATGTCCGCCTTCGCGAAATCCTGGCGACAGATCCTGAGGCGCGCGCCGAATGGGAAGCAACGCAGAAGCTCACGAATGATCCGCGCATCACGCCGCTCGGCCATTTCATCCGCAAGACGTCGATCGACGAGCTGCCGCAGCTCATCAATGTCCTGCGGGGCGAGATGTCGCTCGTCGGCCCGCGCCCAATCGTTGAAAACGAAATTTCCAAATACGGTGAATTCTATCGCGACTACTGCGCCGTGCGGCCGGGCCTGACCGGCCTCTGGCAGGTCGAAGGCCGGAGCGACACGACCTATCCTGAGCGAGTTCAGCTGGACGCAAAATATGCCCGTTCGCGCACTTTCTGGGGCGACATCGGGATCATGTTACGCACCATTCCCGCGGTCCTTCTCTCGCGCGGCGCGCGTTAAGCCCACCCGGCCTCAAATACAAGAGCGCCCCGGTTCCTGACGGACCGGGGCGTTTCTGTTTCAGGCCCTGCACCTGATACTTCAGCGAACCTTTGCGAGCGCGATGCTGCACAGGCGGCCAATATGGGCAAGCGTGTTGCCCGGTGTCGCCATGGCGGCAGCCAGCGCCGCACCAGGCTTGCGCTGCTTCATGGCCTCAACCACCTCTTCGAACTCGACCAATCGCGTCCATGCTTTCAGACGGCGGTCGGAGGCGGCGATGATCGCCGGCGTCAGCCGGACCGCATGTTCTGAGCGAAACCGACGCTCAGCGGCGAGGATCGCCCTGCCCTTATCCGGGCTCAGCCGGTGAGACAAAGATCCTTCGCGGATCGCGTAGCGATAGCCGGCGAACGGGATCAGGAACATGCGGGCGCCGCGCACCAGCATTTCCGCAACGAAATAATGATCTTCCGAATTTCGCAGCGACACATCGTAACGCAGTCCATGTGTTTCGATGAAGGACCGGCGGAAAAGCGGTTTGAGATAGCCAAGCGGCGCGCCGAAGCGCGCGTCCGATGCGGGGTCCAGATAGGTTTCGAGGTCAATCGCAACCGGTTCTGCCGCCATCCCCTTGTCCAGCAGCAGCGTTTCTTCGCGTCCCGGGGCATCGAAGTGAAATCGCACAACATGATCGACAACGACATCGGCCTGCAAAGCTTCAGCGGCTCCGATCATCCGGGACAGCCGATCGGGCACCATGGCATCGTCCGCGTCGAACACCGCGATGAACTCGCCCCGTGCCAGCTCCAATGCCCGGTTACGCGCTGCTGACGGGCCGCTATTGACCTCAAGGCGCTCGAACCTGACGCGCGCATCCCCGTTCGCCGCAGCCAGAACGGCCGCCTCGCTCGAAACTTTCGAGCCGTCATCCACCACGATCACTTCCAGCGAAACATCCTGCTGAGCCAGGCACCCGCGGACGGCATCACCCACAAACTCGGCCGCTTCATAGGCCGGAATGATCACCGTTACGTCGAAAGCCTGGCTCATCTGTGTTCCCGATTCCAGCCATTCGGCCGATTTGTGCCCATGACAGCGCCGCCGGCTTATGATTGTCCAGCCGATCTATGCCTGAAATCCTGCAATGGCTGTACCAGTACATGAATGGCAGGATACTTGCTGCTTCGGGCCGGGCAGCGGCACTGGCACCGGACATCGCATACGCCGCAAGAAAACGATACGAGTCAGGCAGGCAGCCCCGGCGGGCTACCTGTATAAAGGCGGGACAGCAGACACAGCATGGTTGGACAAGGGGACACGGAACGTAAATCTTCGTCGAGCGGACCGGTTCTGATCACCGGCTGTCCGCGGTCGGGGACGACATTTGTCGGGTCCGTGTTCGAGGCTGCGCCAGATATTTTCGAAATCTACGAACCATTCAATGGGGCCTATTCCTACAATCTGAACTTGCCCGGTCGCCTTTTTCGCATCACCGACGAGAATGCAGCGGAATTCCGCCCGCGTCTCGACCGGATGATGGAACTCGCATCCCTGGGCAAACGCATCTCGATGCTTCCGCACGGCGTCTGGGAACGGCGCAAACCCAAGAAGCATCAGGAACTCGCCTCCACGCTTTCGCTGAAAAAGCTCTATCGCAATCCGCCGCGCTTTTTCAGCGGGAGGCGCCTCAGCCTCAAAGACCCGATGGCCTTCTTCTCCGCCGAATGGCTCGCCCGGACCTACGACATGCACGTGGTGGTGATGGTGCGCCACCCGGCCGGGGCGATCTCATCATTCGACCAGCTTGGCTGGCCTGCCGAAACGCCGGATATCGTCGACTATGAGTTGCCCCTGTCGAAGGGGGCATTCGACCGGGAGATTGCCGAGTGGCGGGCAAACCGCGGCGACCGGCTCGGCGAACTCATCCTGCAATGGAAGCTGTTTACCCGCCACACCCTGGACCTGAAGCAGCTCTACCCGCACTGGACCTTTGCGCTGCATGAGGATGTGTGCGCCCGTCCCGATGCCATGTTCCGTCAAATGTTTGCCGATGCCGGCGTGCCCTTTGGCCCCGAAGTGGAGGCGCGGATCAGGACCAGCACCACCGCTAACGCCGCAGACCCAAACCAACCCATCCAGCATCGGCTTGAGCGCAACAGCGCCGCGCTGGTCGACTCATGGAAAACCAAAGTGCCGAAGGAACAGCTGGATCGCATTCTGTCCGAAACACAAGATCTTTGGGCCGAAACCCGGCGCGAACTGGAGCGGTTTCCGCATACGGAAGACATGGCGAAATGAGCGAGCCGATTCCGACGCAAGCCGTGAACAGCCAAGAGGAAAAAGTCGCGGGCGCCTTCCGGTCTGCGATGTTCTGGAACATCGCCAATCGAAGCCTGACCCAGATGATGTCGGTCGGCCTGTTCATCTTTCTGACCTACCGGCTCGATCCGGCCGTTTTCGGCGTGTTTGCTCTTGGCGTGGTGCTCGTCGACTATTTCAACTTCCAGGCCCAGTCCGCAGGCGTGGACGCAGTCGTTCAGGATCAGGATTTCTCGCCGCGTGCACTGTCCAGCGCCTTCTGGGCATCCATGACGGTATTCGCCCTGGCAACGGGTGCGCTCGCCCTTTCCGGCGGCTGGTTTGCCGGCATCATGAACGTACCGGACCTTAAGTCGATCCTGCCCGCGCTCGCCTGCACGCTTCTCGCAGTGCCCTTCTCCATTCCGCCATCGGCGATGCTTTTGGCACAACACGATTTCAAAGGCATCGCGATCCGCGGCATCCTGTCGACACTCCTGTCTGGCGTCGCGGCGCTCGCGGTCGCCTTCGGACCCGCTCCGGAATGGGCGCTTGTCGCACAACGCGCCGTTAGCGTGACGACGGCATCCGTATTCCTGATGCTCCGGACCCGATGGTTTCCGATGGATGGTTTCGCGGGAAACCTGGCCCGCCGCTATGCCGCGGCCTCCAGCCGAATTTTTGCCGCACAGGCGATCAGCGTTTCATACATGCGCATCCTTGACGTTGTCGTGGGCGTCAGCTTTGGCGCGGCAGCCGTTGGCCTCATGCGTATCGCCGCGCGTTTTACTGATGCCATGTATGGCACTTTTGCGGCGCCCATCGGATCGCTTTGGGTCGTACTCCTGTCAGGCAGCAAGGAACAAGGAACGGACCGGGCGAGCCTACTGATCCGTCTGACACAGATGTCAGCGCTGATTTGCCTTCCCGTATTCGCCGGCCTCATGCTGACGGCACAGGATCTCGTAGACCTGACGCTGGATGAATCCTATGCCGCGGCCGGCCCGATTCTGTTCGTGTTGGCGGCGGCAGGCCTGATGATCCCGATCTCCTATTTCCGCAACCATGCCCTTACCGGCATGCGCCGGCTGAACCTGTTGCTGGGCCTGTCAGTCGTGGATATCGTCATTGTACTGATTTCAGCGCTGGCTTTACGGCATATCAGCACGGAAGCGATTGTCGCTTCCATACTGGTGATGTTTGGCGTGCGGTCGTTGATTACGGCGCCACTGATGGTCGGTTCTCTCGGCGCAAGCTGGAAGGATTATGCTAGCGCCATGTTGCCGGCATATCTCGCGACGGGCGTGATGGCACTCACAGTCTGGGGCGTCGCCAGTCAGATATCCGGCGAAGCCGCGGCCCTGCGCCTTTCGGTCAAGGCATTGGCCGGCGCCTCGGCATATTGTGCGTATATTTTATTGGTACACAGACGATGGGCTGATCGAGCGATCGGCATGCTGATGTCGCGCGGACAACTACGCAAGGAAAGCTCAGAATAGCGATTAGCCGAGTACGGCGACGACCAGACTGATGATGCCTGCCCAGAGCAACGCACTCAGGCCGACAATCACGACGAGCCGCACCCACACGGGCCATTTCTCATAAGTGTCCCGCTCAATGCGCGTATCAAGCTCCCACGAACGGGACGATACTGTTGCGTTTGTAACGTCAACCACAGGTCTGCTCCCTGGTACCGATGGACTGATATTGCGCATGGCAACATATCAATCCTGTAACCATTAAGGGCGTGTTAAGCGCGCCCGCGACGTACTCTACGCGCTGTTCCAGACTGCTGTTGGAGTCTGGCAAGAATATGTCTGCCAAGGGAAGAGCATTGGGCAGGTGCGCCTGCTATTCACGGAATATCTGTGACCTGAAATCTACACCTGCCAAAGCCAATCTATTTGGATGTCAGGGCGTAACCGCAAAACTCCGCGTTCCGGATTCTGGTGCAATCACTACAGGCACCTTTCCGACCAGTTGTTTACGGCTTCCTCCTAGGGTCGCAATAGCCCCCATGAAGAGCAAGTTCACCGGCGTCATGAAGGTCGAGAAGGCCCACGACTCCGTGAATGTTGATACGAAGACCAGCACCATGGCGATGATCAGGAAGGAGGCTTCGATGTGCCGCGACGTCAGCCACGTCTTGATGATTCGGAATGAGCACCACGACCAGCTGACGACGTACAGCCAGAACCCGATCCACCCCAAGTGTACGCGAACTTCCATGTAGGCGTTGTGGAAGGAAAGTTTCGTTCCCGCCGGCTTAAAGTCGTAAAAATTGATCGATTGCGCTGCACCATTTTCCGGGTTCCAGAAGCCGGCGAGACCCGTTCCAAATATCGGATGCTGGTCCTGCACCACGCGGCCAGCCATCCAGATCGTCGTCCGGCCAGTCAGAGTTCTGTCCCGTCCGAGCAGATTCAGGAACGCATCTTCCATACCGCCGACCGGAAAGATCAGGAGAACAAGCATCGCGGATAGAAACAAAATGACAGCGATCAACAGCAGCCAAGTCCGGGTAAATTTGTCACTCGCAATATCGACCCAGAATATCTTGGCACCAACAAGCGCCAGAGGCCCTACAATCACAAACACCAATGAGGTCGCAGAATCCGCACTCAGCACGATATATGCGCCAAGCGGGACGAAAAGTGCTGCCGCTATGCGGAGCCAAATCAATTCTCGTTTATTGAGTATGCAAAGGAACGACAACAGCGCCATAAACGTCATCTGCAGCGCAACGAAGTTCTTGGATCCATACGGACCATTCACTGAAAACTCGCCATGCGGAAAAATATATAGCGCGGCAAGCCAACTCGCGATCATCAGGCAGCGGAGGACATATCTGATCCCCATGCGACTTGCGATCACAACTGCGACGATGGCCGTCAAAGCGTGCAGGACGCCTTCACGAAACGCCGCCGAGGAATGTGGGGACCACATGAAGGACAGGATGCCGAACGCTGGCAAAAGCAGCAGAGGCCATGACTTCAAAAGGACCGGGAAGATGACTTCCTTGTCCATGGCAAAAATGCCCAGCATCGAAGCCATGAGCAGGTAGAGGACAGGTGAGGCACCGGGGATCGGGAAAAAAGTAAGGAAGAACCACAGCGTAACCATGGCTTGTTCCCAAAGCGGCGGGGTTCTCTCGTCGGAATACAAGTTCGCCCAGACAAGATGCCTGTCGTTGTCGAACTCAAGAGGCTTCGCGACATTCATATCTGCCGCCCCTCATCCACCAAGCGATTGATCACTTCGTTTAGAAAACCAGGTGGCTGAACAAAGTGGTCATCCGGCAAGGCGCTCAGACGATCAAAACACGCCTGAATACCCGAAGGGTCCGCCTGTAGTTCTTCGGCAAGGCAAGGAAGCGCTTCTTCAAGCGGTTCGGCCAAAGCAAAGCCAGCCTTTCGCGCCTCGATCCAGCGCGCGGTTTCCGTATCGGCTGGCGCGATAGCCGGAACGCCATAGTAGCCGCCCTCGTAAATCCGGTTCGGCAAAAGCCAGACGGAATTGAAGCCCGCCTCCATGAAATCGCCCGCCCAGACAACGTCGAGGCCTGAATAGATGCGGGCGAGATCCTCCGGCGATTTGTAGCGGCCATGATATGTCATGTTGGCGCGCGCTTCGATTTCCGGCTCGAACACCGCGATCTCGGTCCGGGCGGGAATGCCATGCAGATGAATTTCGACCGCATCGGGAAGTTCATCCGCCAGCTTGCACAGAAGATCAAAGGAGCGCTGACATCTCAGGATACCAACCCAGCCTATGCGCAGCTTGCCATCGGGCACAAATGTGCGCGCTGACGGCCGCGGACCATAATCTGCCCCGGCTGCGAGCCGGTTTTCGACGAGGACCGCGCGGTAGCGCCCCGGATAATGGCGCTCAAAATGGTTGCGCAGGAAAGCCGGCGAACTGACCACAAGGCCTTTCGTCCGCGCAAGCAGCGCGCCCTCCAGCCAGCGCATCAGACGCCCTACCACATCCGAACGGGTCAGCAGGCGATGAACATCGAGCGATTCATAGATCACGGGCGTATCAAGACCCGCATAGCGCTTTGCCAGGAACGCGCAGGCCAGCATATCGAGGTTACGGGCGTAGATCATATCTGCTGCAGCAAGATCGTCCCTGCGCTTCGCCGCAATCCGTGCACCAGCAAAGATACGGCGCAACCGCTGAATGAATGCGCCATCCTGCGTCTGGCCCAGATCGATATTATCCCAGGCTGTGACGACTGCTTCGCCACGACGCATCATGAACCCCTGCACGCGGACGCCGTCGTCCTGCAACGCCTGAACGCGCCTGCGCACAGCAGCATCGGAGGCGTCGTGCCCGAAGAAGGCCAGCCGTCGGGACGCCGAAGTCACTCCAGCGTCGCTGACGCTCTTCAGCTCCGCGATCCGCGCATTTCCCGACATGGGACGACTGACCTCTAATTGTCGAATGAATCGACCGGCTCAGGGAAATTGGAACCAGCCCGCTCCGGCGGCGTCTGAACCGCGACGGGACGTTTCGACTTGTTCTTCGATCTCGCGCCGACGCTCGACAAATCGAATCCGAACACGGAGCGCTTCGTCTCCATCTGGTAATACTTCCGATATGCCTTGTAGGAGGCGCCCGGATCACGATGGTGACGACGACGATTCAGGTCGACCATATTGAGTGTGACACCCAGCAGGTCCGCCTTGAAAGAACGCAGGAGGTTCAGCGATTGCTTGACGGCGACAGTCGTCGAGTGGCGCCAGCGCACGACAAGGATCGTCTTGTCCACCTTTCCCGCCACAACACGGGCTTCAGCCATCAGCAGCAACGGCCCCGTGTCGATCAGGATAAGGTCATACATGGAACGCAGACGGGCCAGGAGATCGTCGAATGCGCGCGTGCCGAATACGTCATGAGGCGTGTGCCCGGAGAGCGAAAGCGGCAGAATGTCCAGCATCGTCTTGCTGTCTTTCTGGATCGCATCCGAAAGCTGGCCCGCGCCAAACAGGTGCTCGATGAAGCCTATCTCAGGCGTCATACCAGCCATCTCGGTCAGCTGGCGGCGACGGAAGTCGCCGTCAATGACGATCGTCCGCGATCCCGACATAGCCGACATGCGGCCAAGGCTGAGCGTGAGGCTCGTCTTGCCTTCGTCCGGCAGAGAGGACGTGATCGCAACAGTCTTGGTCTCACTGTCAAGATCCGAGAACGCGATCGCCGCGCGCAAATATCGCACGCTTTCGGCGAACGCGGACAAGGGATTTTCGACAAGGAACTCGGCTGGGCTCGCCTGCCCCATGCCAAACAGATTTGCATTGCGGATCAGAGGCACCGAACCAATCGCGGGGATACCAAGCTTGCGCTCGATTTCCTCTGTGGAGCTGAGCTTGGAGTCGAACATCTCGGCGATCAGGGCGAGACCGCCGCCAAGCAGTCCACCCAGTATGGCACCGATGATGAGATTCAGCGCCTTCTGCGGGGAGGCCGGCTTGCGCGGAACAGATGCATCTGAAAGGAGGACGGCATCGGCCTGCACAAGGTCATCCTGTTCGCGGGTCTCCTTGGAACGCGCGATGAATTCCTCGTACAGGACGCGGCTGGTCTCTGCGTCCCGCTCAAGCTCACGCAAGCGCACATTGGCAATAGAGTTACCGCGCAACTGTGCGTTAGATTGGTTGATCCGCGCCTGGATCGAATTGACCTGGTCCTGCTTGACCTTGACTTCGCTCTCCAGGTTCGTAGCGATCCGGCGGATCTCTGCGTTGATCTGGCGCTCAACATCGGCGACCTCATTCCGGGCACCGATCAGTTCCGGGTGCTGAGGCCCAAGCCGGGTTTCCAGTTCCGCGACGCGTCCGCGCAACGTGGACAGCTGTGACTTCAGACCCGTGATGAGCGGAGACTCAAGAACCTCGCCGATGCCTTCTGGCCCAGCTCCGGAGTCGATCTGACGACGCGCGCTCTCGTAACGCGCCCGAGCCCGGTTCAATTCGACTTCGAACTGCGTCTTCTGGGTCGTCAGGTAGGCGATATTCTGTTCCGTGAGCGTATTGCCCATGGCCGTGTCGAGATTGTTCTCAGCACGGTAAAGTTCAACGCGCTTTTCCTTTTCGGCCACTTCGTCACGCAGGGCCGTAACACGCTCGCTCAGCCATTCGGTCGCCCGGCGGGTGGCGTCAAGTTTGGTTTCAAGCTGCTGGACCCGGTACTGGTCGGCCACCGCATTCGCAAGGCGCGCCGCTGTCTCCCGCGAAGTCGACGTGACCGTGATCGTCAGGAGGTAGGTCGTGCCGACCCGGCTGACCGACACTTTGTCGATCAATGTACCGACGACCCCGCGCATGATGGCAGCTTCGCGTTCTTCTGCCGTCATGCCGGCATATGGGTCCGGCCGCTCGACATTCATGCCAAGGCTGCGCTGAATCGGCTTAACCAGCCCGTCGAGCGCGCCCCGCTTTTCCTCACGAAGGGTCCAGTTGAATTCAGGATCCTCGATCAGGCGCTGCTTCTCAGCCACTTTCGAAAGAAGCGACTTGGAAGAAATCACCAGCACTTCTGTATCGATTTCCGCCGTATTCGGAGCAATCCCCTGCAGAACGCTACCGAGGTCGATGACGTTTTCCTGATTTACCGTCAGCTGGATCGTTGCCGAGGCCTTGTAGGTCGGCGTGGCCGTAAAGGTCACATAGGCAATCAGGAGGAACGTCGTCAGGAAGCCTGCAACGATCAACCAGAACCGCCGGTAAACCAGCCCGACCAGCGACTTGATGCTGAAAATCGATTCCCCCGTGCCGCCAGACGGTGAAGTTGCAAGTTGCGATGGCAGCTCGATGCTGAAACTCTTGGTCAAGGTATTCTACCGTCAAGATAAGAGGAAAGGAGGGGCTGGCTTTAACCGATCAGGGATGCAGGCTGAGTTGAACGCCGATCAGGTTCACACCATAGGAACGATCAAACGTAAGCGACGTGCCGGAGGAGTCGCGATTCAGGCTGCGGACAAAGCCCTCAAGATGAACCTTCTTGTTCATCTTGTAGATCAGGCCAGCGCCCAGTTCATCAATATCGTCTTTGCGATCGGCTTCCTGATAATCGTAGTTCGCGTGGCGGTACGATCCCGACAGGATAATATTGCGCTTCAGCTCGTGATCGATGCGCGCACCGACATCCGTGGAAATCACGCTGGGTGACTCGAATGCGCCAACATCCTGAGCGCGCCGGCCTGCTGTAAAGGTCACCGTTGTCAGGCGCGTCGGGAACCATTGCATCCGTCCATCCACCGAGAGCCCATCGACGTCCTTATAAAGCGGGTCGTCCTTTTTCTCGGACAGATAACCGACCGCAATGTCACCGCGGACAAGAGCGGTCAGCTCAAAGTCGGCACCACCGGAAATTGTATATCCACTGGAATCCCGGGTATGGACAACACCACCGATGACCTGGTCGTACTTGTAAGACTCGTCGCGCATCGTGCCCTGTGCGAACACAGCAACGTTGGGCGACACAGCATAAGAGAGACGGGAGCGCCCCTCGAGCGTGTCGCGATCCCGGTAGTCAACATTCGTAATGCCATTGAGCGGAACAAGGCAATCGCACTCGAAGTCAGATTGGATCGCTGCGATGGAATTGGTCCAACGCACACGGTCATTGGTATAATTGGCCTGCGCCTCAACACCTGTCCGGTCGATTTCGACCGGATGGCGGAAGCTGGTTTCACTTCCCGGCTCCGTCCTGGACTCGTTGGCGCGGTCAGCGAAGACCGAGGCGCCGAAAGAAAAGTCCCGCGTCACGTCCAGACGTCCGCGCAATGCACCCCGCCACTCTGTATTCGATTCAGTCGAGAAATCTGAAAATTCGTTTCTGTAGGCGGCAAATTCAGCACCGACCTGGTGAACCGACCAATTCGTGCGCGCGGCGACGCTCGCGCCAACGCGGGCAATCACGTCGGACTGCTCGTTGGACGCGGCTGCGAAGACGTTGGAATTAGACGTAATGCTCGCCAGGGCCGTGGCATCCACCAGAAATGCGCCGAGGCGAATGGGCTCGGGGTCAAACTCGGGCTGACGGCGATCCATCACCGCCTGGTACTTGTCGCGGCTGTAATAGTTGCTCTGCTCCTGAGCGTATGCCGTGGAAGAAATCATCGCTCCGGCAGCAACAGAGAGAAGCCAGAAGCGTTTGAGATTGGTCATTGGAAACGTCCTTTTGAAGCCCAAAGAATGCTCGTTTGGCGCTGTTTACCTCAATCGGCTTGCAAGTCTTATACCAGAGCATCTTGAGATTGTGTGCCCCAGTTAACCATCAGGAACGCCACGTTCAAAGGACTCTGGCAAAATATTTCCGAAAAGACGGCAGCAAACGAACTCGGCAAGTACATCGGAAATGCAGCAAAGGTTAATACTCCCGTGCTTCGAATTCCCCATCAAAAGCCTTTACTTGGTTTTTGTGCCGCACCCCTGGCCAGGCAAAACGTTAATGAAGAACTCCCTCAAACGGGGGATATGAGGACATCAACTCGCCCCTCGGGTGTGCGGAAGGCTTCAGTTTGGCTGCTTGCGGAAGCCCGATGCGGCCCGCGCGACGACTGCGTCAAACATGCGCCCCGTCACGTGAAGGCTTGCCGGAAACGAGATGGTGTAGGCCTCCAGGAAGCGCGGGATGCTTTTTGACCGAACTGCCTCGATCGACGCCCAGACGGCCCACTCCCGTTCACAATAGGCGGTGTGCTCCTGCAGCGCCTTGCGCGACACGGCAGAGATACCCGGGCGGCGGAGCAGTTCGCGGCTGATCCTTGCCAGCCTCATATGGTCTTCGCGGCCCTGGCTCCTCGATGCGGAGCCTTCCCTGCATACGAAATAGTAACCCTCGGGATCGGTCAGCATCGCTTTCGCCCCATTCAGGAGCATACGGGCATAAAGCTCGAAATCCTCCCCGAAACGCAACTCTTCGAGATAAGGCGCCGGGTCGTCGCCGATCAGGCTGCTGCGGCGGATAAGCGGTTTCAGGAACCCGAGTTCCGAACGCTCAAGTTCGACATGGCTCGAACGTTCCAGGAAAAGCTCCGGCGTCAGCTCAATGTCGCCCGCCGGCTTTCCCGGCCAGAGACGTCGCACAGCAGTGGTAGGTGCATCATTGTGGGTAATGATCAAATTGTCGGCCACAATGTCCAGACCCTGCCGCCGGCCACGCTCCAGCAGCCGCGCGATCCGCGCGGGCTCCATCACGTCGTCGCTGTCGAAAGGCGTGAACCAGCCTGCATTTGTCGAACGCAGGGCCGCATTGCGGGCGCCCGATGGCCCCAGGTTTCGGGGCTGGCGGTGAAACACGACCTGCTCGTACCTGCGCGCATACTCTTCCGCGATCGACGGTCCCTCATCGGTCGAACAATCGTCAACAACGATGACTTCGAAAGTCGTTCCCGCGGGCACTTCCTGCCGGACAGCGCATTCGATCGCGCGGCCGATATTTTCCGCATCATTATAGAGCGGAATGACGATCGCGACTTTCGTCTCGTCATAACCGGAGCCTGGAGGAGATACCGTCATAGCGTAGATGGGTCCTGCCTGATCGTTCAGTTTACCTTACCAGAAGTCCCTGGCCGGGGCTCTTCAGGGCGTCTTGCTGCAAGAAGCGGGCTAACTGATCCACAAAGATGCACATGACATTCAGCATCAGCAATTCCCAACATGTCATAAACAGCGTTGCGTATAATTGCTGTTCCGCGCGCCTTACGCCGGCTGGCACAATGACAAGCCGGACGTTCAAAAAGTCGTCTTGCCCGCGGCGCTCATGCCGCCTTACTATCAACCCAGGCAGCATAAACGTTGCCGCCCATAAGCCGCCGGGCAAATAAATCTGGTGGATATCTGCTTCAGGGGCAGGCCAGGAATATGCCGGACGCGCAAAACGTAATGGAAGTCGATGCAATCGTAATCGGTGCTGGCGCCGTCGGCCTGGCCTGCGGCGCGGCCCTCGCGCGTGCCGGCCACCAAACCTTTGTGCTGGAAGCGGCGCTTCGCATCGGTTCGGGCACGTCCTCCCGTAACAGCGAGGTCATCCATGCCGGGATTTACTATCCAACCGGATCTCTGCGCCACAAAATGTGTGTCGCGGGCCGCCGCAGACTGTACGAATGGGCTGGCTCCCGCGGCGTACCTCACAAACGCGTCGGCAAGCTGATCGTCGCAACATCCGAGGGTGAAATTGCGGGCATGCAGGCGCTCTTCCAAAGAGGCTGCGAAAACGGTGTCGAAGGTCTGCGGCTGCTGACCGGGGATGAAGCAAAAGCAATGGAGCCCCACCTCGCCTGTGTCGCGGCAGTCCTCTCCGAAGAAACCGGTATCCTCGACAGTCACGCCTACATGCTGTCACTACAGGGCGATCTTGAGGATCATGGAGGCGCCGTCGTCCTAGGGGCGCCGGTCATGCAAATGTCGATACTGCCGGATGGCCGCTATCGCCTTCAGGTAGGTGGTGCAGAGGCGGTCGAGGTCGTCGCAAATATCCTGGTAAACAGTGCCGGCCTTCATGCGGTCCGGCTCGCTGGGGCGATGGACGGTTATGACCCTGCCCTCCTGCCGTTCTTCTCGCTGGCGAAGGGCAGCTATTTCAGCTGCCTTGCCAAGCCGGCGTTCAGCCGCCTGATCTACCCGGCGCCGGTGGAAGGGGGACTTGGCGTGCACGTCACGCTGGATCTGACTGGCCGGATCCGTTTTGGGCCAGACGTTGAATGGCTCGGACATGACGACCCTGACATCGTCGACTACACGGTTGATCCCGGCCGCGCCGACGGTTTTGATGACGCAGTGCGGCGTTACTGGCCAGGCTTACCTGATGACTCGATGGCACCCGACTATTCAGGATGCCGCCCGAAATTGTCCGCCCCCGGCCAGCCCGCTGCCGACTTCCGCATCGACGGGCCGGAGCTGCACGGCCATGATGGCCTTGTCCACCTGTTCGGGATCGAGTCACCGGGCCTGACGAGTTCTCTGGCGATCGCGGAAGAGGTCGTGCACCGCCTGTCAGGCAGGGCGTGAGTTCCGCCTATTTCGCGCGGCCGTACTCTTCATATTGCTTGCCGAAAGCAAACGTGACCATGCCCGCCCCACGGCAGACCGTGTAGCAGCGCGCCAGGACCTGCCGCGGATTTCCGAGGCTCGCAATCGCCACCACCGCCACGGCGGCAGATCCGGTCGCAACCCGGAGCAGTCCATGCGCCAGCCCCCTCGCCCGCGCGGCGCCGGGCGACATGTCGCGTCCGGCAATCAGGGCATCCGTAATACCGGTGCGATACCACCGCCGCATCAGCCATTTCGGCGTCGCCCGTCCCTCGGGGATATGCTCGAACACCCTGGCACCACTCGCCCGCGTCAACCGGTAGCCGGCATCCAGCAGGCGGGTAAAGAACAGCGTGTCCTCCCCTCCGGTCAGCGACATGCGCGTCTCAAACCGGAGACCCGTTTCGCGGACAACGCCAAGGTCGATCAGGCAATTGCAGGTGGCGCCGGGTTTCATCTGGTCTTCGTCGGCCGGAATTGACGTGCCGTGGATCGCCCAGTCACGCATCCAGCCGGGTGCCGTGTCCGGATAGACCGGGTCGACCGGACCAAAGACGGCAGCGGCATGGGTCGCCTCGTACCGCGCGATGAGGGCGGCGAGCCATTGAGGGTCGGCAAACTCATCGTCATCGATGAAAGCGAGCAGGTCATGGCCGGCGGCAAGGTCCAGCGCCCGGTTGCGGACATGCGTCACGCCCGGCTCGGCTTCAGTGTGGTAATGCAATGGAGCGCTGAATTGCGCCTGCCATTTGGCAACAACCGCCTCAGCTCCCCTGGCCGGGTCATTGTCGATAATAATGAAGGTGACGTCCGTATCAGCCGGGATCACCAATTCGTTGAGGCTTTTGAGCAGGCCATCGAGCAGGTCGTTGCGCTTATAGGTCGGTGCGGCGACCATCACCTTGCGGCGGGACACGACGGATTGGGTGTTCATTCTCGTCTCCTGCCCTGCCAGCATTACTCAGGCGCCTGCACTTTTATCCAGCCCTCACAGAAGCAAGAACCCTGCCGCACCGGAGCGGTTTTATTTGCCGCAGAATATTGGCACAGAGGTTGCGATCCAAGGCCCGTTTCCGGAGTCCAGCCCTTTTGAAGGTTAATGTCTGCGTCTGCACATTCCGCCGCCCCATGGTGGAAACGACCCTGCGCTCGCTCGACGCGCAGCGGGTACCGGACGGCGTGACCTTTGACATCATCGTCGCCGATAACGACGAAACAGCGTCAGCCCGGCGATTGGTGGAGGCATTTGCAGCAACGGCAAACCATACCGTGAGTTACATACATGCACCTGCTCGCAACATTTCAGTTGCCCGAAATGCCTGCCTGGATGCGGCTGATGGAGACTGGGTCGCCTTTGTCGACGATGACGAGACGGCCGACGACGGCTGGCTGGCGGCATTCCTGCACGCCGCGGATGATGGTGGGTTCGATGCCGTATTTGGGCCGGTGATCGTGGATTATCCGGAAGATGCCCCGGCCTGGATGAAAGAGACAGACATCCATTCGACCTATCCGCGCTACAGCCGCGGACAGATCATGACCGGCCATTCTGGCAATTGCCTGATGCGGCGCGGAGCACCGGCCATCGCCGCACAACGCTTCCTGCTCGACAAGGGGCGTACAGGCGGCGAGGATACCGAATTCTTCGCACGCCTGCGCGAACGAGGCGCGAAGCTGGGCGCCGCCCCTGAGGCGATCGTCCGCGAAGCGCTGCCCGCGGAGCGTATCAGCTATAAATGGCTGGAGCGGCGCTGGCTGCGCGCCGGCATCACGCGGGGCCGGCATGTTGAGCGCGCCGAGGGCGCTCTCGCACGACTTGTCGCCCTACCGGTGCAGACCGCGAAATGGCTGACCTGTATCGGCCTCATCCTGCTGACCCTGCCCTGGCCGGCACGGCACAATATGTGGCGCCTCAGGGCCGCCTATTATCGCGGCATGGCGCTTTCCGTGCTGAATGCCCGGGAAGAAGAACTCTACTAGCCCAAAGAAAAGGCCCCGGACCAGCGGTCCGGGGCCCATGTTTGTGTTTGGACCGCTTACTCTGCCGCGACCGGCATGTCGGCGGACAGGTCCGTATAGCGCTTCAGGTGATGGTCCATATTGCCGAATTCGGCATCGATCATCGTGAGGCGCTTGAAATAGTGGCCGATCGCAAGTTCGTCGGTCATGCCCATGCCGCCATGGATCTGGATGGCCTGCTGGCCGACAAAGCGACCACCCTGCCCGATGCGAACCTTGGCAGCGGAAGCGGCCTTCTTGCGGGTGACCGCATCGTCGCCGAGCTTCAGCGTTGCCATATAGGTCATCGACACTGACTGCTCGTATTCCATGTACATGTCGACCATGCGGTGCTGCAGCACCTGGAACTTGCCGATCGGAACGCCGAATTGCTTGCGCTGGCGGGAATATTCGACCGTCATCTCATTGGCGACCTTCATCGCGCCGAAGGCTTCGGCGCAGGTTGCCGCGATGGCCTCATCGGTGACGAGCTCCACGAGCGAAAGGCCGTTGTCGGCCTCGCCAATCACGGATTCTGCGCCGACCGCGACGTTCTCGAAATAGACTTCCGAAGCGCGGCGGCCATCGACGGTTGGGTAATCCCGTGTCGAAATTCCGGGGGCGGATTTTTCCACGACAAAGACCGTAACGCCCTGTGCATCGCGGCGGCCACCCGACGTGCGGGCCGTCACGATGAAATGGGTCGCCCAGGGCGCGCCAACGACAACTGCCTTGTGACCGTTAAGAACGTATCCGTCGCCGTCCTTCTTCGCTGTGGTTTCAAGGTCAGCGAGATTGTAGCGTCCGCGCGGTTCCGCGTAGGCAAACGCAAAGACGTTTTCGCCGGACATGATGCCGGAAAGGTATTCTTCCTTCTGCGCATCCGTTCCGCGCTTCAGGAAGCCGCCGCCGCAGACAACGCTCGGCACGTAAGGCTCGACCACGAGCGCCTTACCGAACTCTTCCATGACAACCATCGCGTCGATCGGGCCGCCGCCGAGGCCGCCATCCTCTTCGCTGAACGGTGCCATGAACAGGCCCAGTTCCGCGAACTGCATCCACATGTCCTTGTTCCATCCGGATTCGGATGCAACGATCTTGCGACGGGCTTCGAAATCGTACTGGTCACGGAGCATTTTCGCGAGGCTGTCGCGGAGCATGCCCTGTTCTTCGGTGAAATTGAAATCCATGTTCGTCGTTTCCTCTCTGGCCTCTGGCGCTTAAAGGCCAAGGATCATTTTTGTGATGATGTTGCGCTGAATTTCGTTCGACCCGCCATAGATCGAAGTCTTGCGCATGTTGAAATACGTCTCGGCGGCATAGCTGGAATAATCCGGACCCGCACCGAAATCGTTGCCGCTGACAGGCTCCATTCCATAGGCATACGGAGCACCATAGTGGCCGACCGCCTCAAGGGTCAGCTCGGTCAGGCGCTGCTGCACTTCGGTGCCCTTCACCTTGAGGATGGAGCTTTCCGGTCCCGGCCCCTTGCCGGCCGCTTCGGAGGCAAGCGTGCGCAGTTCGGTGAATTCCAGCGCCGTCAGGTCAATTTCCAGCTGGCTGATCTTGCGGGCGAAATCCTGCGTCTGGATCAGCGGAACGCCGTCGACGGTTTCTTTCGACGCGATGTCGCGCAGACGCTCGATGCCGCGCTTGGAGCGGGCAACGCCGGCGATACCGGAACGTTCGTGGGCGAGCAGGAACTTTGCGTAGGTCCAGCCCTTGTTCTCTTCACCAATCAGGTTTTCGACCGGCACACGCACGTCGGTCAGCCAGGTTTCGTTCACCTCATGGGTGCCGTCCATCAGTTTGATGGGGCGCACTTCGATACCCGGCGTCTTCATGTCGACCAGGATGAAGGAAATACCTTCCTGCTGTTTGGCAGTGGGGTCTGTCCGGCAAAGGAAGAAGCCCCAGTCGGCAAACTGGGCGAGCGTCGTCCAGGTCTTCTGGCCGTTGATCACATAATGGTCGCCGTCGCGCACGGCGGTGGTTTTCACACTGGCAAGGTCGGAACCGGCGCCCGGCTCGGAATAGCCCTGACACCACCAGACTTCACCGGAACGGATCCCAGGCAGGTGTTTGGCTTTCTGCTCGTCATTGCCAAAGGTGTAGATGACCGGACCGACCATCGAGACTGCGAAGGGCAGCGGCATGATCGTGTCCATGCGCGCATTCTCTTCGGACCAGATATAGCGCTGGGTGGAGGTCCAGCCTGTGCCGCCGTATTTCTCCGGCCAGGCCGGCACAGACCAGCCTTTTTTGCCAAGAATCTTGTGCCAGGCGAGAAACTGCTCGCGGGTCAGATCCTCACGCGCGCCGAAGCCAACCAGGTCTTTCGGATAATTCGTTTCGATGAAGTCCCGCACTTCCTTCCGGAACGCGATTTCTTCGGGTGTGAATTCGAGATTCATGAGGCGTCTCCTCGCAACGCAGTCTTTTATATCAGGCAGGCACTCGCCTCTCTATGTCAGCCATTCCCCCATGCTGGCAAGGTGACGCGAACGTAAACGGAAACAACGTCGCGCCATGACGTTGCGTCAGTGAGGGGCAGGTTCTGCAATAAAGGGGGCGCAGGCGGTCTTGAGAAGGCCAATTGCCGTTGCGGAACCAAGCCCGCCGCCCGTCTGGAACTCAAGCTGCATCAAGGGGTGCAGGCCGAGTCGCTCAAGAGAAGCTTCATGCGCGGGGCGCCGTGTGATGTGCGAAGCAAGGCAATGACTGATCGCCTTGGGATCAACCGCGTGGACGACGCCGGCGGCAATCGTGGTGGCAAATCCATCGAGTACGACCGGAATGCCCTGGTGCCGGGCCGCGACAATCGCCCCGACACAGGCTGCCAGTTCGCGCCCGCCAAGACAGCACAGGGCTTCGAGCGGATCGGAAAGGTGCCCCCGGTGCAGGGTCAGGGCCCGGCTGACCAGTTCCACCCGCTTGCGGGCGAGGCTCACGGGCGTCTGGCTGCTCGGACGCACCCAATAGTCCGGCGACCCGCCATAGAGCGCACAAGCGACTGCCGCTGCAGCGGTGCCGACGCCCGCACCCGACACGGCGATCGCCAGAAGATCTGGCTTATCTTCGGTGGCTTCAAAGCCATAGGCGATCGTGGCCGCACACTCTTTTTCATTCATGGCGGCGGTTTCGGCGATACTGGGGGTCGGCCGGTCAAGCGCCAGCTCGAACACGCGGATGCCGGCGCCGGCTTGGGTGGCTATCGCCGACAAAGGAGCCCGGCCTTCGCGCAGGGCGTCAACATGGGCCCGTGTGTCCTTGTTGGACGACATGGACACGCCTTCTTCGACCAGGCCATGTGAGCCGGCAAAAACAGCCAGCACCGGCTTCTCAATCCTGGGCGGATAACGGTTCTGCCAGTTTGCCAGCCATTCGGCGGCTTCTCCCAGCCGGCCGAAATCACCTTCCCGCCCCATGGTCAGAAGTGCCTCGCGGACTTTCAGGCCTGGCTCGGTCGCCGCCACAGGGGCGTTCCGGATCAGGGCCCGCACATCGGCAAGAGGGGCAAGGCTGGCTTCAGTCACTCAGATACTCCTTCATCCGGCCGGATAATCGCGCCGATTTCTGCAATCCGCATACCGGGGCATTGTGACAAGGATTTGTTACCCTCGACGTGCCACACTTGCTCCCGCGGCCCCTTCGGCTACAGGGTATATTGATGACACGCGACGCAATAAAGTCCCCCTGTATAAACGTTTGCGCTGTCGATGGTGCGACAGGCTGGTGTTTTGGCTGCGGCCGGACGCTGAAAGAAATTGCAGCCTGGGTCTCGATGGGTGAAACTGGCCGGGACGAGGTCTTGTCCTGCCTGCCAGACCGGATCGCCCGCCTTGAGGCAATGGGGAAACGCTGACGCATGTATGCTCGCCATATCTTTCCAATGCTGGCCGCGGCCGCGATAATCGCTGCAGCGGTGATTTTTTTCGTCGCGCCCAAGACCGCAGATGAGGCAACGCCAGCACCCGCTGCGGCAACGCTCACGAACGTCCCCGTCAGCGCGACCAGCACAACGCCCCGCGCGAATTTCGACAACGCAGCGATCATCAACCGGGAAGCCGACGGCCATTACTGGACCCGTGCCGACGTCGAAGGAACCGATGTGCGCTTCATGGTGGATACGGGCGCGAGCATTGTCGCGCTGACACTGTATGATGCCCAGCGCATCGGGCTGAAGCCGGCCGACCTCGAATTTGACAATGAAATCCGAACCGCCGGCGGGACGACGTTCGGTGCCTACGTTGTCCTCGACGCGATCAGAATCGGCCGGGTCGAAATCGAAGACGTCCGCGCCATGGTGCTGAAGGAAGGCCTGGAACAGTCCCTGCTCGGCATGAGTTTCCTCGGCGAGCTCTATTCATACGAATTCAAGGGCGACACGCTGATCATACGCCAGTGATCAGCTTTCCATCCTCACCCTTCCCGACACCGACTTCCCAGGCAAACCGCGCATCGTCCCCTGCCCAGCGGGCATAGGCGACGCGCCCCGTCAGGCCGGATGCCAGCATCAGATCACGATACCAATACGTCGCCCCGGCATTCAGGCGCTGAGGATGTACGCCCCACAACAGGCAGGCCTGCCGCAGGCGCTGGTCGTCCAGCGACCCGTACAGGATCGGTGCGGCACCCCGCACCCGCGAAAACCGTGCAAGGCGGCCGAAGTCTCCGGTCCGGAGCGCGAGCGCAGCCGCGCCCTCCGCCTCGGCCATATCCTGAGCCGTGCGGGCAACGACATCGATCGCCAGCGTTGGTGGCGGCTGCCCGGAAAACTGTGCAATCGAGGCCCGGTAATCTTCGGCGGTTTCCGTTGCACGGATGATGCGGGCCATGATGGCAACCGCTGTCGCCGGGTGGCGCCCGACGGCTGTTTCGGCTGACAGCATTACCGCGTCGGCCCCCTGATAGATCGCCGTGGCCACGTCGGAGGCTTCGGCTCGCGTCGGTGCTGCATTCTCGATCATCGACTCCAGCATCTGCGTCGCCACGATGACCGGCCGTCCCCGCGACCGGGCGGACCGGACAATACGGCGCTGGATGACCGGCACTTCTTCCGGTGCGAATTCCACGCCCAGATCGCCGCGCGCGACCATGACCGCGTCAGAAGCTTCGACAATCGCGTCGAGGTCCGCAATCGCCGCAGGCTTTTCAAGTTTCGAAATCAACGGTGCCCGGCCGGCAATGATGGCCTTCACTTCTTCGACATCGGACACGCTCTGCACAAACGACAGCGCCACAAGATCAACCCCGATGGACAAAGCAAAGTCGAGATCAGCCCTGTCTTTTTCCGTCAGTGCACGAACAGGCAGCGCCTTGCCGCGGACGGTGAAACCCTTTTTGTCCGTCAGCTTTCCCGGGATCTCTGCTCGCACACGCGGCGTCTTGCCCGCTTTCGTGACAGTGAGGATGAGCTTGCCGTCATCCACAAGGATCTTGTCGCCCTCTTCCAGAATATCGACAATGTCCTTATGCGGCACGGGGATCGTTCCGTCGTCTTCCGTCTCTTCCGCAGCGATGAGGTCGTATTCCTTCAGGAAGCCCAGGCGGATGCCGCCGTCAGGAAACTTTCCGACGCGGACTTTCGGCCCCTGCAGGTCCGCGAGCGTCGCAAGTGGCCTGCCAACTGCTTCCTCCGCAGCGCGCACCGCGTCGAGGGCCTCCTTGTGCAGGGCGTGTTCGCCATGGCTGAAGTTCAGACGGAAAACATCGACGCCCGCCATCGCGAGGGCCCGCACTTCCTTCGGCGAACGGCTGCCCGGCCCCAGCGTCGCAACGATCTTGGCATTTTCGCCTTGCAGTCGGTTCTGGCTCATCGGTGCCTCCGGCCCTATCCTAGCGGTAACGGCCCCTGTTTAGGCGACTCGGTAGCCAGCCACCAGTCACCGGAACCGCCTTAATGCCTTTTCGGGCAATGAAAATTTTTGCGCTTGCGGTGCATCCAGATGGCGTTAATGGCGCATCTTATGCCTGAAAGGGAGATACCGACATGATCCGCAAGAGTCTCGCCGCCGCGGCTGGATTGTTCCTCGCAGCCTGCACCACAGTGACACCCCAAGCCCCTTCCGCGACTGAAAAGCGCGACGTCGTCCAAATGATGGTGCTTGGCACCTATCATTTCGACAATCCAGGCCTCGATGTCGTCAATACGAAGGTAGACGACGTCCTGGTGCCGCGCCGTCAGGCGGAACTGAAAGCACTGGCAGGCCAGCTCGCGAGTTTCAGGCCGACGGCGATTGCCGTCGAGACAACCTGGCGCGACGATCAGTTGTTGAGCGAAGGCTACAAGGCATTTACGCCGGAAAAGCTCGCGACAGATCGGAATGAAATCGTGCAGATCGGCTATCGGTTGGCGAACGAGCTGGGTGTTGATCGGGTTTACGGCGTGGACGAGAATGAAGGTGAAATCTCATTCTTCCCGTTCGACCGCGTCCAGGAACTGGCGGCCCGGACCGGGCAGACGAACAAAGTGGAAGCGCTGATCGCTGCAATCCAGGCTGAGGCAAGCGCGCAGGAAGCCTCGCAGGCAGAAGAGACCATCTCGCAAACGCTCGCGCGGCACAACATCCCCGAAGACATCCGTACACAGCACAATGACTTCTATTACGGCCTGATGGAACTGTCCGAACCCGGCGACCCTGCAGGCGCGGCACTCAATTATGGCTGGTATGCCCGCAACGCGCTGATTTTCGCCAACATCACGCAGGTCACCGAGCCGGGCGACCGCATTCTTGTCCTCTATGGCTCGGGCCACGCCTATTGGCTGCGCCACTTTGCCGAGGAAACGCCGGGATTCGAACTGGTAGAGCCCCTGCCTTACCTTACGGGTCAGGAACCGAACGGATCGTAGTTGAGGATCGGAGCGAGCCACCGTTCGGCAGTGCGCATGTCCCATCCCTTGCGGCGGGCATAGTCTTCCACCTGATCCTTCTCGATCCGGCCAACAGCAAAATAGACCGACTCTGGGTGCGCGAAATAGAGGCCCGAGACGCTGGCGGCCGGCGTCATCGCAAAGCTGGAAGTCAAAGACACGCCGATGCCTTCTTCGGCGCTGAGCAGACGGAAGAGGGTTTCCTTTTCGGTATGGTCCGGCTGGCTGGGATAACCTGGCGCCGGACGGATTCCACGATATTTCTCAGCGATCAGGTCATCCCTGGCGAGCGCTTCATCCGGCGCATAGGCCCAGAGCTCGCGGCGCACCCGCTCATGCATATACTCCGCCATGGCTTCGGCAAACCGGTCTGCCAGCGCCTTGACCATAATAGAGGAATAATCGTCGCCCTTCTTCGCGAAGTCCTTCGCGATTACGTCGGCTTCCGGCCCGGCCGTGACACAAAAACCACCTATCCAGTCGTCACCTTCGGGCGCAACAAAGTCCGACATGGCGAAATTCGGGCGGGTATTGTCCTTTACCATCTGCTGACGGAGCGTGTGGAACACCTCACCAGTTTCGAGACGGATGTCATCGCCATCCCGGTTTGCCTTCCAGAAGCCGACAATGGCCTTCGGCTTCAACCAGGCTTCGCCAACGAGACGTTGCATCATTGCTTCGGTATCGCGCCACAGACTGGTGGCCGCTTCACCGACGATATCATCATCAAGGATCGCAGGATATTTACCCGCAAGATCCCAGGCAGAAAAATAAGGTGTCCAGTCGATGTATCGGGCGAGCGTTGCAAGATCGATGTCATCGAATGTCCGCACACCCTCAAAGCCCGGCGCGATCCGTTCGTAGGTTGACCAGTCCGGCTTCAAGGCTTTTTCACGCGCCTCCGCAAGGGGGAGCCGGGGCTTGGGAGGGCCGCCCTGCCGGGATTCGCGCATCCGCTCATAGCGCGCGCGCGTCTGCTCAACCAGCCCCTGCTTCTCACCCGCGCTCAGGAGCGCACTGACAATGCCGACAGCGCGGCTGGCATCCGTCACATGAATGACTGGCGCGGACTTGATTACAGGATCGATCTTCACAGCCGTATGCGCCGGGCTGGTCGTCGCGCCACCGATAAGCAGAGGCTGCACCATGCCGCGGCGCTGCATCTCGGCGGCGACATAGACCATCTCGTCCAGGCTCGGCGTAATCAGGCCGGAGAGGCCGATCACGTCCACCTTTTCCTTTTCCGCCGTATCCAGAATGGTTTCCGCCGGCACCATGACGCCGAGGTCCAGGATCTCATAGCCGTTGCAGGCCAGCACCACGCCGACAATGTTCTTGCCGATGTCGTGCACGTCGCCCTTCACGGTGGCCATCAGCACCTTGCCGTTGGAGACGTCCACCGTACCGAGGCGCTGTTTCTCTTCTTCCATGTAGGGCTCAAGCCAGGCGACGGCCTGCTTCATCACGCGGGCGGATTTCACCACCTGCGGCAGGAACATCTTGCCGGAGCCGAACAGGTCACCCACCACGTTCATTCCGGCCATCAGCGGCCCTTCGATAACGTGCAGCGGGCGCTCGGCCTGCAGTCTCGCCTCTTCCGTGTCCTGATCGATGAATTCGGTGATGCCGTGGACAAGCGCATGCTCCAGCCGCTTGGCCACCGGCGCCTCGCGCCAGGACAGGTCCTTGACGGCGGCCTTGCCCTTCTGGCCCTTCAGGCCTTCGGCAATCTCGATCAGGCGTTCGGTCGCATCGTCGCGGCGGTTGAGGATGACATCCTCCACGCGCTCCCGCAGTTCGGCGGGAATATCGTCATAGATGTCCAACTGGCCGGCATTCACGATGCCCATGTCCATGCCTGCCGGGATCGCATAATAGAGGAACACGGAGTGCATGGCGCGGCGCACGGGCTCGTTGCCGCGGAAGCTGAACGACACGTTCGAAAGCCCGCCCGAAATATGGCACCCCGGACAGCTATCACGGATTTCCCGCGCCGCCTCGATAAAGTCCACGGCGTAATTGTTGTGCTCCTCGATCCCCGTCGCCACCGCGAAGATGTTCGGATCGAAGATGATGTCTTCCGCCGGGAAACCCACATCTTCGGTGAGAATCCTGAAGGCGCGCTGGCAGATTTCCACCTTGCGGGCCTTCGTGTCGGCCTGGCCAACTTCGTCGAAGGCCATGACCACCACAGCGGCGCCATAGGCCAGGCACGCACGCGCCTGCTCGCGGAACTTGTCCTCGCCTTCCTTCATGGAGATCGAGTTGACGATGCACTTGCCCTGCACGCATTTCAGGCCGGCCTCGATCACCTCCCACTTGGAGCTGTCGATCATCACCGGCACGCGGGCGATGTCCGGCTCGGCGGCGATCAGGTTCAGGAAGGTACGCATGGCCTCGGCACCGTCCAGCATGCCTTCGTCCATGTTGACGTCGATGACCTGCGCGCCGTTCTCCACCTGCTGGCGGGCGACCTCCACGGCGTCCGCATAGCGGCCATCGGTGATCATCTTGCGGAACACGGCCGAGCCGGTGACGTTGGTCCGTTCACCGACGTTTACGAAGGATTGGGAGGCAGAGACAGTCATCTATTGAACTTTGTCACGTGTAACATCGAAATCATGATCTCGACGAAGGTATTTGATTAGATTGTCCATGTAGTCCTGAGTGATTTTGAGTCGGCGCTCGACGTTGGACAATTTATCGGCTTGCCAAAGGTACCCTACCCCGAGCATCATGATCATTATTCTCTCGAATGTAAGCCATTCGCTCATTTTCTCGTTCTCCCAGCATTCAGCGGCCAGTTTCCGCCTTCGACAGGCGGGAAGCCCTCGACGGGTTGGTTGTACCAGTAGATCCAGGCGGTTTCGCCGGTCTCATTGCCTGCGTCGTCGCAGAGCGGAATGCGTTTGCGGATATAGAGGCTGGTGGCCGGGTCGTCGGTCACATCCTCGAAGTCGTCCATCGGGCCGACGATGGAAACGTCATCCAGCTTCCAGGGGATGCCGTGGCACAGGTCATCCCCGGCCACGACGCCCGGAAATCCGCCCAGATCCACCATCCGCCCACGGAACCGGCACGGCGCGCCGAACCTGCCTGCTGTCGCCAGCGGCAGGTCTGCGGGCTGGCCCGCGGCGCCGAGTTTCAGGAGGCCGTAGAAGACGAACAGGTCTCCTGCGGTCACGGGTGGCTTCGTCACGAGGCCACCTCGAACGGCTCCAGCCCCGCAAGGCGCATCGAATGCTTCGCCGGCGCGGGAACGCGCGGCTTCACGCCCTCTACGGCCTTCGCAATCGCGGCAATATGCTCCGGCGTCGTGCCACAGCAGCCGCCGAGAATGTTGACCAGACCATCCTTCGCCCAGCCGCCGACCGAGCCGGAGGTTTGCTCCGGCTGCTCGTCATACTGGCCCATCTCGTTCGGCAGGCCGGCATTCGGATAGGCCGCGACCAGCGTGTCGGCGATCCGCGACAGCGCCGCGATGTGCGGGCGCATCAGGTCCGCGCCGAGGGCGCAGTTGAAGCCGATGGCGAACGGCTTCGCATGGCGCACGGAGTTCCAGAACGCCTCCACCGTCTGCCCGGAGAGGGTCCGGCCCGAGCGGTCAGTAATCGTACCTGAAATCCAGATCGGCAGTTTGTCCATGCCTTCGGCTTCCAGGTCCATAATGGCCTTGATGCAGGCCTTGCAGTTCAGCGTGTCGGTGATCGTCTCGATCAGGTAGAGGTCCACGCCGCCCTCGTTCAGGGCCTGGATCTGCTGGCGATAGGCTTCGTACACTTCATCGAACGTCACAGATCGTGCGCCCGGATCGTTCACATCCGACGACATGGACAGCATCTTGTTCAGTGGACCGATGGAGCCAGCGAGAAAGCGCGGCTTGTGCGGTTCCTTCGCCGTCCACGCGTCTGCCGCCGCCCGACCCAGCTTCGCGCCTTCAAGGTTGATGTCGCGCACGGAGGCCGCGTCCAGCTTGTAGTCATCCTGCGCAATCACGGTGGCGGAGAACGTGTTCGTCTCCGAAATGTCCGCGCCCGCGCCAAAATAGGCATTGTGCAGGTCGGTTACGATGTCCGGGCGGGTAATGCAGAGGATGTCATTGTTCCCCTTCATCTGCCCCGGATATTTCGCCTCGGTGAAGCGGGTGCCGCGATAATCGGCCTCGTCGAGCCCCCGGCGCTGGATCATCACGCCCCAGGATCCGTCGAGGATGAGGATGCGTTCCTTTGCGGCCGCCTTCAGCGCGGCGATACGTTCCTGTCTGTTCATCTTACAGCTCCATCGATCCATCCTCGCGCAGCGGCAAGAACGGGTTATAGGCAACTTCCCAGAGGTGGCCGTCCGGATCTGCGAAATAGCCGGAATACCCACCCCAGAAAACTTTGTGTGCGGACTTTACAAGCCGCCCGCCTGCGTCAACCGCGCGCTGGATAGCCTCGTCCACGGCGGCTTCGCCCGGCTGGTTCCAGGCCAGCGTCACCGCGCGAAAGCCTTCGCCGTCCGCCGGGACATCCGCATCCGCGGCCAGCGCGTCCCGACCGAACAGGCCGAGGGCAACGCCCCCCATGTCGAAGAAGACGACCGCCTCCTGCGAGGCTGCCGACCGTTTCAGGCCCATCGCCTCGTAGAACGCGGCCGATGCCTGAACGTCCGCAACGCCCAACGTCACCAGCGTAATGTGGATCGGCCGTCCGCTCACGGCTCAGGCCGCCTGTGCCGGCCGGGGCTTCAGGCCGAGCAGGCGGCAGGTGGACAACGCCAGCCCCGCCCGGTTCAGCGTATAGAAATGGAAGTCCTCGACGCCTTCTTCCGACAGCTTGCGGCAAAGGTCCGCGGCGACATTGGCGGTCACCAGCTCGCGTGTTTCCTCGTCCTCGTCGAGGCCGTCATACAGGTCGGCCAGCCAGTCTGGAATGGTCGCGCCGCATAGGCCGCTAATCCGGTGTAATCCGCGGAAGTTCGGCTGGAGCATGATTCCGGGCACGATTGGCATGGTGACGCCGCCGGCACGGGCCTTGTCGAGGAAGCGAAGATAGACGTCCGGCTCAAAGAAGAACTGCGTGATCGCCCGATCGGCACCCGCATCCTGCTTGGCCTTCAGGTACGCGATCTCGGCCTCCCAGCCACGACTTTCAGGGTGCAGCTCCGGGTAACAGGAAACAGAAATCTCGAAGCACTTTCCAAGCTCCGGCCTATGTTCCCGCAAGCCTCTGACCAGATCGACCGCATCGCGAAAGCCGCCCGGATGTGGCTCGAATTTCGCGCCCATGCCCGCCGGCGGATCACCGCGCAACGCGACGATGTGCTTGACGCCCGCCAGCCAGTATTGGTCGGCCACGGAGAGGACTTCTTCTTTTGTCGCAGAAACGCAGGTCAAATGTCCTGCCGGCCTCAGGCTCGTCTCCTGGGCGATGCGCTTGACTGTGTCATGCGTGCGCTCGCGCGTTGAACCGCCCGCGCCGTAGGTGACGGAGACGAATGCGGGCTGCATAGGCTCCAGCCGCTCGACCGTCTCCCAGAGACGTGCCGCCATAGCTTCGGATTTCGGCGGGAAGAATTCGAACGAGACTCTCGGTGCTTGCCCGGTCATGCCGCGGACTCCTTCAATTCTACTAGCTTTTCAGCGCACCAGATGTTGACGGTGAGGCTGGGCTCCTCGCCTTGAGGCGTAAACTGTTGCGGCGACGACAGACAGAGGCCGGCACTGCTGGCCCAGCCGGCCATAGTTTCATGCGACAGGCCGAGACGGTGATGTCCGTGCTCCGCCCGAAGGAATTCAAGATCGTGAGGAGCAAAATCCACGACCAGCAACTTGCCGCCGGGAATGAGTATCCGCGCCGCCTCTTCGATCACCCTGCCGGGCGCCTGAACGTAGTGCAGCACCTGGTGGATAATGACGAGATCGGCCGATTCCCGGTCGAATGGGGTTGCGGTCACATCGCCCTGACGAACGCGTGCGGACGGTACACCCAGCTGCTCAAGGTTGGCGCGTGCGACCGTCAGCATATGATGGCTAAGATCAATCCCCTCGACTTCTTCAGCCCGGCTGGCAAACAGTGCCAGCATCCGGCCTGTGCCGGTGCCGAAATCAACGACCCTTCGAAACGGGCCGGGGCCTGCGATATTCAGCATTGCCGCCTCAATCGCGTCATCCGGATAATGCAACGACCGGATCGCGTCCCAGGTTTCGGCGACTTCAGCAAAATAGGCCGATGCCGACGCCGCCCGCGCCGCATTTACTTCATCGAGTCGTTCCGCGTCACGCAGGAATTCGGCCACTTCCTTGCCAAGTTGCTCAAACAGCAAATCAAGAAACTGCTTCGCCTTGCCCCTGCTCGCGGCGCGGTAAAAGACAAATGCCCCCTCTGGCAGGCGCTCGACCAGACCACCCGCCGTCAGCGCTTTGAGGTGATGAGAAAGGCGCGGCTGACTGAGCGACAGAACCTGTACCAGCTCACCGACAGAGAGGTCTCCACCTCGCAACAGCGCCAGAATTCTCAGGCGCGTCGGTTCACCGGCGGCACGGAGATGTTCGAGGGTCTGGTCAAAATCAAGGCTCATGAAAAACATATAAACATTTATTTATATGGATTGCAAGGAACCAAATGTGGCGGTGGCGTCTATGCAACGGTGGCAAGGATTCAGATGTCGGTGAGTTGCACGTCTCGCACGAAACGACCATCTAGCCGTGCACACTATCGGGGATTCTCTCATGAAGGCACATCTGACTGCATCGGCCCTGGCGCTTGGCCTTGCCGCCTGCGCGACAACGCCGGCTCCGGTCGACCCGGGCGCGGTTCCCGATCCTTACGAAGATTTCAACCGGCAGATGTTCGCCTTCAACAATGGCGTCGACAAATATGCGCTCAGTCCTGCCGCCACGGCCTACAAGACGGTAACGCCCGAATTTGCCAGAGACCGGGTCGGCGACTTTCTCAACAACCTGAAATCGCCCGTGATTTTTGTGAATGACGTGCTCCAGGCTGAACCGCACCGGGCAGCGGAGACGTTCTATCGCTTCGCGGTCAACACAACGGTCGGCCTCGCCGGCCTCTGGGATGTTGCCGAAGGCTGGGGCGTTGAGCGGCATTCAGAAGATTTTGGGCAGACGCTGGCTGTCTGGGGCGTCGATAGTGGCCCCTACCTCGTAATGCCGTTTATCGGCCCGACGAATCCGCGCGATCTGGTTGGCAAGGGCGTGGACCCGGCGTTCGACCCGCTGAACTGGACAGAATTCGCGGGCGATCCTGATCTGGACGACCATATCGCGATTGGCCGCCGCGTCCTTGGCGCGCTGAATACCCGCGTCGTACTGGACGATCAGATCCGGCAATTGAACGAACAACCCGAACCTTATGTGGCCCTCCGGCGGATCTATTCATCTCAGCGTCAGGCAGAAATTCGTAATGGACGAATGCAGGATGAGTCCGAGTTGTACGAAGATCTCCCAGATTTTGACGAATTTGACGAATAGCCACCAAGTCTAACTGTAAGCAGGAGCCCGCCCTTGAAACGCCTGACCTCCCCCGCAATCGCCCTGGCTGCGCTCGCCGCGCTGGCCCTTCCGGCCATGGCGGACGCGAAGACGGAATCCTATGTCCAGAAAAACGCCAGCGAAGTGCTGGCATCTCTGAACGACCCGATGCTGGACGCCGATGAGCGCACCGCAAAATTCAATGCCTATATGGACGAATTCACGGACATGAAGGCTGTCGCGCGGTTTGCCATCGGTAAATACGCCCGCCGCTTCACGCCGGAAGAACTCGCGCATTACGAAAAAGTATTCCGCGAATACGCCCTCGCTGTCTACGAGAACGAGTTGGACGCCTATCGTGGCGAAGCCGTGGTGGTGAAAGATTCAGTCGACCGTTCCGAAAGCGATTCGATCGTAAACACGGTTATCAAGCGCCAGGACGGCAAGGACATGGATGTCCGCTGGCGCGTCCTGACACGCGACAACCAGTATCAGGTCGTGGATGTCGCCCTGAATATCGACGGCAACCTCATCTGGCTGGGCATCGAGCAGCGCGCCCAGTTCCTGGCCCTGCTGGACCGGACCAACGGGTCGGCCAGCGCGCTGACGGCAAAGATCGAGGAAATGAAGAAGAACCTCGAATCGCGCAGCCGGTCTTACGGCAACTAACTGCCGAAGAGAACAGAAGGCCCGCTTCCCGAAAGAAAGCGGGCCTTTTTCATTGCTCCCGGTTGACCGAATCAGCCGGAAATTCACGATCGGAGCGCACTATAGCAGCGGCAATTTCCGGCCGCTCCTCCGCCATCTGCAAGTACAGCGGATCGACTCGCATCTGGCTCGCCTGTTCATAGGCATACCCGTAGGACAGGATTGACGCGTCCTGCCCGGCCGTACCGATGAATGAGACCCCCACCGGGATTCCATGCACCTCTCCCATCGGAACTGTGATGTGTGGATAGCCTGCCATGGCCGCAAAACTGCCTGCACCGGCCCAATCCGGCCAGACGTCGCCATTGATCGGATCGATCCGAGGCGCAACCGGCCCGGACGGAGAGACGAGCACGTCGACCTGGTGAGCCGACAGGAGGCGATCGATTCCCTGGTCACGCGTGGTGAACAGGACGGCCGCGCGGGCATCCAGATACGCCTGGTCGCTCAACGGGCCACGTGCGTTTGAAGATTCGAATATGTCCTGCCCGAACAGCGGCATTTCTGCGCCGGCATTGCTGGAGTTAAATGCAATCAGGTCCGACAGCGTGCGCACGGTAACCGCCGGAGGCGTCGTGGCGAGATAGGCGTTCAGGCTGTCCTTGAACTCGTATTCCAGCAGGGTCGTCTCATCATCGCGAAAGCCGGGGATGGCCGGCTCAAATTCGGTGATGTCGACCAGCACCGCGCCCTGCGCCTGCATCACCGCCAGCGCCGCATCGAAACGTTCTTTGACGGCGGGATTGGAGCCTTCTGAAAATCGAAGCACGCCCACCCGGACGCCTTTCAGCGCATCCGGAGAAAGTCCGGCCGCATAGTCCGTGCCGCCCGGATCCATGGCGCTCAACATCATGGCCGCGCCACGAACGCTTTTCGTCATCGGCCCGGCCGTGTCCTGCGTCGGCGAAATGGGGATGATCCCTTCCTGCGAGACAAGTCCGACAGTGGGCTTAAACCCGACAATTCCGTTCACATTGGAAGGACAGATGATCGACCCATTGGTCTCCGTACCAACCGCGCCAGCTGCGAGCGAAGCGGCGACCGCGACGCCCGATCCGGAACTGGATCCACAAGGATTTCGGTCCAGCATATGAGGATTACGCGTCTGTCCGCCTACGGATGACCACCCACTCATGGACAGATTGGAGCGAAAGTTTGCCCACTGGCTGAGATTTGTCTTGCCGAGGATAATAGCGCCTTGCGCCCGCAGGCCGGCGACCAATGGGCTATCACGGCCGGCGACATTGTCTTTCAACGCCAGAGACCCTGCCGTCGTCGGCATCGGATCGAGGCTTTCGATATTGTCCTTCAACAGGATCGGAACACCGTCCAGCGGCCCCAGCGCTTTCCCGTCAGCCCGCCGCGCATCGCTGGCGGCAGCGTCGGTGAGGGCATGCGCATTTGTCGCGATAACGGCCTGAAGATGCGGCCCCTGCCGATCGAGCACGGTGATCCGGTCGAGATAGGCTTGCGTCAGTTCGACAGACGTAATTTCTCCGGCGTCCAGCGCCGCAGCAATGTCTGGCAGCGTCTGCGCGATCCAGCCTGTTGCTTCGTAAGATCGCTCCGCGCGCACTTCAGATTCCAGCGCGGGGGCAGGCGGTGCGCCGCAACCTGCAAGAATTCCCAGCGCCAGGGCCGAACTCAATGCCACTCTCATCGCCTTGCTCCTCGTCCAGAGACGCGAGCGTAACAATCTCGCACCATCCGGCAAGCGCCGGAGCGCCGCAGGCAGGATCAGCGTGCAAACTTCTTGAATTTCAGGCGCTTCGGATTCACCGCATCCTCTCCAAGACGGCGCTTCTTGTCTTCGAGGTAGGAGGAGAAATCGCCTTCGAACCATTCGACATGGCTGTCGCCTTCGAAGGCGAGGATGTGCGTGGCCATGCGGTCGAGGAACCAGCGGTCGTGCGAGATGATGACGGCGCAGCCGGGGAAGTTGTCGAGGCCTTCCTCCAGCGCCTGCAGCGTTTCCACGTCGAGGTCGTTGGTCGGTTCGTCGAGCAGGAGCAGGTTGTGGCTGCCGCGCAGCATCTTGGCGAGGTGCACGCGGTTACGCTCACCGCCGGACAGGATGCCGACCTTCTTCTGCTGGTCGGTGCCCTTGAAGTTGAACGCGCCGACATAGGCGCGCGACATGACCTGAACGCCCCCAAGGTCGATCACATCCGTGCCGCCGGAGATTTCCTCCCAGACATTCTTGTTCGGGTCGAGCTTGTCTCGGCTCTGGTCGACATAGCCGATCTTGACCGTGTCGCCGACGCGGAGCGACCCGGAGTCTGGCTGTTCCTGGCCGAGGATCATCTTGAACAGGGTCGACTTACCGGCACCGTTCGGACCGATGACGCCGACGATGCCGCCGGGCGGCAGCTTGAAGGAGAGGTCTTCGATCAACACGTTTTCGCCGAAGGCCTTGTTCAGGCCTTCCGCTTCCAGCACCACGCCGCCGAGGCGCGGGCCGGGCGGGATACGGATCTGCGCGGTCATGACCTGCTCGCGCTCCGCCTTGGCCGCCATTTCCTCATAGGCATTGATACGCGCCTTGGATTTCGCCTGACGGGCCTTCTGGCCAGACCGGACCCATTCGAGTTCCTTGGCCAGCGTACGCTTGCGGCCGGTTTCCTCGCGGGCCTCCTGCTCCATACGCTTGGCCTTCTGTTCGACCCAGCCGGAATAGTTGCCCTGAAAAGGCACGCCGCGGCCGCGGTCGAGCTCGAGAATCCAGCTCGTGATGTCGTCCAGGAAGTAACGGTCGTGGGTAACGAGGATAACGCAGCCGGGGAAGTTGATCAGGTAGTTCTGAAGCCAGGCGACCGTCTCGGCGTCGAGGTGGTTGGTCGGTTCGTCCATCAGGATCATGTCTGGCTTCGAGAGGAGCAGCTGGCAGATCGCGACGCGGCGGATTTCACCACCGGACAGCTTGGAAACGTCCGCATCGTTCTCCGGGCAGCGCAGGGCGTTCATCGCCATCTCGATCTTGGAGTCGATGTCCCAGGCGTCGGCAGCGTCGATCCGCTCCTGCAGGCTGGTCATCTCTTCCATCAATTCGTCGGAATAGTCCTCGCCGAGCTTCACGGAGATTTCGTTGAAGGCATCGACCATCTGCTTTTCAGGGCACTGGGCAGCGATATTGTCGAAGACGTTCTTGGTGGGGTCGAGCTTCGGCTCCTGCGGCAGGTAGCCGACCTTCACGCCCTCGGCAGCCCAGGCCTCGCCGCTAAATTCCTTGTCGACGCCGGCCATGATGCGCAGCAGCGTCGACTTACCCGATCCGTTGACGCCGACCACACCGATTTTCGCGTCCGGCAGGAAGCTGAGGTGAATGTTCTCAAACACCTTCTTGCCGCCAGGATAGACCTTGGTGAGGCCCTGCATGTGATAAACGTATTGGGGACCGGCCATGGCTGGAGAATCCTGTTCGCGTGTAATATGTCGCCGCTGAAGTACGCCCTCACCCCGCAAAATCAAGCAGGCAAAGGCAATTGCCGCCGTATCCCGTCTGCACGGTGTCGGCGAAGCAGGCGGTTATTGGATCAGGGCATCATGGGCCGCGAGCAGCTCCCGTGGCGGGGATGTCTCAGGCGTAGACGGAGGCGTGGGCCTCGCCAATCTGCGGCCTTAAGGGGCTCGCATTGCTGGTCTCTCTGCGGATCGGAGCAAAACGCGGAAGCGCCGTCAGAGCGATGGCCTGGCAAATCACCGTGGTCAACAATACCGTCGCGCGCCAACCAATCAGCTTCTGAAGGCGTTTGAACGGGAAGGCGTGGCGGCGATGGTCGCGCAGGAAACGGCGCTGTCGATCAAAATCAGGTTTCAGGCCCCATTTGGCATAGAAATGCTTTTCAGCGTTGATGCAGCGGCTTCCCTCCCAACGGGCACAGAAGTACGGCAGGTCGTTCCAGGTGAGCTTCTTGCCGGTGGCATAGGTAATCACTGAGGCCGGCTCAAACCAGATTTTCCAGCCACACTGGCGGGCCAAGAGGGCCATGTCGACTTCATCGCTGAAGCCGACGATCTGCTCGTCGAATGGCCCGATCTGGTCAAGCATGTCCTTACGGGTCAGAACCGTATGGAATTCGGTACAATCTGTCTCCCGGCGGACCAGCTGGTCCTTGACATCAAGATAGCGCAGGTGCTCGTGACCATGCTGCCGGCTGAAGACGACATGGCCACCGGACTGTGGGTGAATGCTGAGAGCGCCGCCGGCATGGTGGATTTTGAGATCCGGCATCCTGCCCTCCGGACCAACGAGAATGGTCGGGCTAACAAGGCCAGCCCCCGTTTCTTCGGCGCAGTTGACCATGGAAGACAGCCAACCCGGCGTAAACAGGACATCATTATCGGCAAATACAATGTATTTGGCGCCCGGATTCACTTTCTTCATCGCAAGATTGCGCGCCTGATTGGGCGACAGAAAGCGTTCGCTGCGGATGTAGGTGTGACCGTGGGATTCAATCAATTTGCGAATGTCTGATGCGATCGGCTCCGGGGTCGCGCCATCTACATAAATGAGGCTGACGGGCATATCGATCGTCTCGAACAGGGATGTGAGCGACATCGTCGCTTGTTCGAAACGTTCTCGCGGGGCGATAATGATCGTGACTTTCGCCGTGTCCGCCTCTTTGGCTTTAGAAAGCAGAGTCTCGGTATTCATTTCGCCGCCCCTTATTCCCTTCCGAAGGATTATTGGACCTTGCTTTACGGTCCGACGAAAGCCCACATTCGTGTGCCTGTAAACTTCCGGCGATTCCGCAATATCCGTGCCAGCTCTGGCCTATTCGGCCAAATCTGAAGCTCGGGAACAGACTATGTGACAAACGAATTGAGGACCGGCGATAGCGGAAGAATCCTGTTCGGGTGGTGCTTTGCGCCGCTATAGTTGCCTGCGCGACCCGGAAAACCAAGCGCCAGCGGCATGGCGCCGCCCGTTTCCGCTTGATCTGACGGGCAAATCCCGGACAATTTCAACACTCAGGAGCGTCCCATGTCAGAGCCTGCCGCTTCCTCTCCCGCCGCCGATGACGACATGACCCGGCTGTCCGGCTGGGACGCATTGCTGGACGACCTGTTCGGACTGAATGTCCGCGCCATCCGAAGCATCGGTGTCGCCGTCGCGCGTCCGGATCGCCTCTTTGAAGCCGCACGCGACGCTGACTGGCTCGGGCGCTACACGCCCTCGCTGCGGCTGGTGTTCACGCTGATCGCCGCGACGTCCGTCCTGAAATTCCTCTGGGCGGGAGACGACTCCCCGCTTGTGCGCAGCATTGTGGACTATCTCGCCGATGTACCGCTCAGCGACTTGCCGGTTCCCAATGTCGAGGAAACCGCCCGCCGGCTGATGGCACAGTTCCTGCTCCTATTTCCCTTCACATACTTCTTCTGCCATTTCATTTCGTCCCTGCTCCTGCGTATCTGGGGCAAGGGCACGCCGGCTCCGGTGCGGATCAGGCTGTATTTTGCTGCGCTACTCCCGGCGATTGCGTTCGGCCTGGTGCAGTCCTTGTTTTACGGTCTCATCCCGGTCGAATGGATCGACCTTGCAACGCTGGGCTCAGGCATCGCGGGTGTGGCGATTTACCTGATAACGGCATTCGCCGGCCTCGCCCCAAGAATGAAGGCGGGCGGGCGCATCTGGCGGGCCATGCTGTTTGCGCTGGTCGCGCTGACCACCGACCTGGTGATCTCAATGCTGACCTACGTGCTCGCGTTTCTGTCGATGTATCTCTGAAATTTCAGCTGGCGCGCCGGTGTGCCTGCCGGCGCTCTTCATCCGTCATGACGGTCGCCAGCCGTTCCAGTTCATGGGCGGCCCCCGGATTGCCGAGGCGTTCGGCCTGCTTGAACCAGCGCCAGGCCTCGACGAAGTCGATCTCCTGACCATGTCCACCGGCATTGGCGATCCCGAGATTGAAGGCGCAGCGGCTGTCGCCCAGCGCCGCACCGCGGCCCCACCAGTCGCGGCCAGCCGCAACATCCTGTGTTCCGCCCGTTCCCGTCATCAGCATGGCGCCGAAATGAGTGATGGCGTCGAGATCGCCCCGCTGGGCGGCCAGTTCGAACAGGGAGCGTGCGCGAGACGGATCCCGCGCGCCGCCGAGGCCGTTCAGAACCATAAACCCGAGATTGAAGATTGCGACGGGAAGACCTGCTTCAGCGGCCTGCATGTAATAGGCCCTGGCGGCCATCATGTCCTGACGGACGCCGCGGCCGGTGTGAAGAAGGGTTCCGAAATTGTTGGCCGCGCCGGCATGACCGGCGTCAGCGGCCTGACGCATCAGCGCAGCGCCGCGAACCAAGGTCTCGCCGCTACCGCCACTGGCGATCAGCGCACAAGCCTCCTCGAACAAGCCCACCCCGTTCTGCATGACGATGACAATATGCCTCATAGCGACCTTGGCTAGTGGGGCAGCGCAGTTCGGCATGAAAGTTTTACATTCCGGGGGAATGTCTGTGCGTCGCAAGTGACAAACGGGAGGCAATGACTAGGGTTCAGGCATGATTTCCAAGACCAGATTCCTTTTACTTGGTGCAGGATTAGCCCTGCTCGCCGCATGTCAGACGCCTAATGCAGCCCGAACAAACCTACCGGAGGCTGAAATCTTGACCGAGACGCCCGATTCCCTGCCGCTGGAGCGGCTTTATGCGTCCCCTTCGCTCGCCGGCCCGGCGGCACGGATGGTGAAATATTCGCCGGACGGCAGCCGGGTGACCTTCCTGAAGTCGCGGGCGGACGAGCAGAACCGGTTTGACCTGTGGCAGTTCGACGTGGCGACCGGCGAGCAGAGCCTGCTGGTCAATTCACGCATGCTCGAGCCCGTGGCTGTCGAGCTTTCTGAAGAAGAAAAGGCGTTGCGGGAGCGCAAGCGCATCGCCGGTACGGCCGGGATCACGGACTATAGCTGGGGGACAAAGGACACGCTTCTTGTGCCTTTGGGGGGTGATTTACACCTCATCAAATTGACTTCCGATGGTCCGAACGTGACCAAATTGACCCATTCTTCGGCATTCGAGTACGACGCCCGGATCTCGCCGCAGGGCAATTATGTGAGCTTCGTCCGAGACGGCGCCGTTTACGCGATCGACCTCGCGACCGCCACGGAGACCCGCCTCACCCCGCTCGCGGAACCGGACAAGGCGATCGCCTATGGCGTCTCGGAATTTGTCGCCCAGGAAGAGATGGACCGCTACACCGGCTACTGGTGGAGCCCCGACGAACGCTATGTCGCCTTCACCCGCGTGGACGAGAGCGGCGTCGATATTATCCCCCGTTTCGACATCGAGGCGGACAAGGTCACGGTGATCAACCAGCGCTACCCGCGCGCCGGCCGGCCGAATGCGGTCGTGGCCCTGTTCGTTCACGACCTGGAGGACGCACGGACGGACCAGATCTATTCCGTGGGGCCCGACGACTATCTTGCGCGGGTGAACTGGACCTCGACCGGGCTCTGGTTCCAGACGGTCGACCGGGACCAGACCGAAATCCGCTACAATCGCTCCGACCGCCTGCCCTGGCGCGTCTGGTCGCCCTATACCGAGCGCAACGACAAGTGGGTGAACCTGTCCAACGACTTCCACGAGCTGCCGGACGGCCGCTTGCTGCTTTCGACGGAAGAGGACGGCATGCGCCATGCCATTACCGTGGAGCCGACCGGCCAGGAGGCCCCGCTGGTTGTGACACCAAAAGGCGGAGTCATGGCAAAGATCGAGCAGGTGTCACCTGACGGCCAGACGCTCTTCCTTTCAGGCTTCTACGACACAGTCCTGGAACGCCACCTCTACACAATGGGCATTCCTGAGGCCGATGCCGCCGACCCGGTTGGCGGCGGTCCCACCCAGCTGCCGGACTCGCACTGCGCGGACATGACGCCCATGTCCGCCCGCGCGACGGTGGAATGCCCCTCCCCCGTCCGCATCACGGGCCCTGGCAAGACATGGGACGTCACGGTTGCGCCCGACGGCAAGAGCTTCGTCGGCACGTCGTCTTCGCCAGACACGCCCCCGCAGACCGGCCTTTACCGGATCGATGGGACGCTGATCGCCTGGATCGAGGAAAATGCACTCACGGAAGACCATCCTTATGCCCCTTACCTGAAGGATCATGTCACACCGGAGTTCGGCACGCTGGAAGCCGAGGACGGACAAGCCCTGCATTATTCGATCCTGAAACCGCCGGAATTTGACGCTTCACGCAAATACCCTGTCATCATCGAAGTCTATGGCGGCCCGCATGTGCAGACGGTCGAACGCAAATGGGGCAGCCTGTCGGACCAGTATCTCGCCCGGCATGGATACATCGTGTTCCGTCTCGACAATCGCGGCAGCTACAATCGCGGACGCAAATTCGAGGACGTGATTTACCGGCGCACCGGCGGGCCGGAGGTGCGCGACCAGCTGGTTGGCGTCGAATGGCTGAAGGCCCAGCCCTTCGTGGACGGAAAACGCATCGCGATCCAGGGCTGGTCATATGGCGGCTACATGACCCTGATGACGCTGTTGCAGGCGCCGGAAGGCACATTCGCCGCGGCCGCCGCCGGTGCGCCCGTGACGGACTGGCGCCTCTACGACACGTTCTACACCGAACGCTACATGGACACGCCGGACGACAATCCGCAGGGATATGAAGCGTCGAGCGTCTTTCCGCATACGGACACGCTGAACACGCCGCTTCTCCTCATGCATGGCATGGCCGACGACAATGTGACTTTCGACAACACGACCCGCCTGATGGCGGTCCTGCAACAGAAGGGCAAGCTGTTCGAAGTGATGACCTATCCCGGCCAGCGCCATGGCGTCCGCGGCGAGGCCCTGCAGACCCATCTGATGCGCACACGCCTTGAATTCCTCGACAGACACCTCAGCCCCGGACATTGATTTCATGCTATCCCTTCTCGACAATATTCCGCTCAGCCTTGCCATCGTCGCCTGTCTGACGCTCGGCCTCGCGCCGTTCACGCCCGAACCGCATCTCTGGGAGAAACTGAAAATGCTGGCCGGCGGCACCCTGCGTCGTCCGGTCGATATTTTCGACCTGTTCCTGCATGGCACGCCATGGATTATCCTGGCCGCCAAGCTGGCCCGCATGGCGCTTGCAAAGTGAGTGGATAAGGCCCCATGAAGCCCTGGACGACCCTCTCATCCACGCAAGTCCTGCGCGACCAGTTCATGGGGCTTCGTACCGACCGGTGCCAGCGCGCGGATGGCCATATCGTCGAGACTTACCATGTCTGTGAACTGACGGAGTGGGTGACGGTCGTGCCCGTGACGGACGAAGGCAATGTCGTTCTGGTGCGGGAATACCGTCATGCCGCAGGCGTCATCATGGTCGGCCTGCCGGGCGGCGTATCCGATCCCGGTGAGGCAGACTGGGCCGCAGTCGGCGCGCGGGAACTGCGCGAGGAGACCGGCCATGTCGCGCGCGAAATGCACCTGATCGGCACCTGCTATCCCAATCCGGCGCTCCAGAACAACCGCCTGCACTATTACCTCGCCCTCGGCTGCACGCCCGGTCCCGGCCAGGCGCTGGACCCGAACGAGGAAATCGAAATACTGGAAATGCCGTATGCAGAATTCCTGGATTACGGACAGTTCGAAATTCAACACGGCCTCCACGCCGCCGCCCTCTTTTTTGCGGAGTGCTTTTTCGGGAAACACCCGGAGCTTCGCCCCAGACAGGACAGATCATGACCGCCAAGCAACCCACCCCCGACCAGTTGAGAACTTTCGCGACCGATGCCCATGATGGGCCGATCGTGATGATCAATCTCCTGAAATTCCGCGACAAGGCCGAATATCCGGCAGACGCCCCGGAACATGGCGACGGCGCGACCGGGCAGGAAGCCTATGCCCGCTACGGCGCGGGCCTTGCGACGTTCACCGGCGAGCCGCAAATCGGGCTGAAGATCCTCTATGCTGGCCCGGCGGCACGCTTCGTGATTGGCGAGGGCGACTGGGACCAGGTGGCCGTGGTCTTCTATCCTTCTCGCGCACATTTCGTCACCATGACGCAGGATCCGCGCTATCACGAAGCGCACCGGCATCGCGATGCCGGTCTGGACCATCAGCACCTGATCGAAACCCGCCCGATGGGAGGATAAGTCCATGCCGGCCTTCCAGCCGACCGCGGCCCAGTTCCGCGCCTTCCGCGATGATCCGTATGACGGGCCGATCGCGCAGGTGAATATCCTGAAGTTCCGCGTCAAAGCGGAATACCACCCCGACGACCCGGAAAACGGCAAGGATGAGCCGGGCAGCGTCGCTTACCAGCGCTATGCCGACGCCTTTGGCGTGGCGGCGGCGGAGGTTGGCGGACAGTGCCTGATGATGGGACAGGTCGAGCGCTATTTCATCGGGAATGGCGACTGGGACGCCGTGATGGTGATGTTCTTCCCGAACCGTAAGGCATTCATCGCCACGCTGAACCATCCCGACTACAAGGAGATGAGCCGTCACCGCGATGCCGGCCTCCTGTGCCAGGAGCTTCTGACGACCCGGCCTTTCCGGGCCGAAGGCATCAGCCTCTGAGCGGGGCTTGGACGCCGGCGCCTGTCCCGTCTATACTCGCGCGCGGGGCGGCATGAAGCAGGCGATCTTCACGTTCCGCAACAGGAGGGACGTGTGAGCCATTACGAAATCTATGGGGCGCTCGGGTCACCCTATTCGATGAAAGTGCGCGCGGCGATGCGGGCCAAGCGCCTCGTCCACACATGGACCGGAATGACGGCTGAAGAACGCGGGCACGTCATGCCGAATGTAAAGGCGCCGGTGATCCCCGTGATCCGCCGGCCGGACGGCTCATGGACAAATGACTCGACCCCTTTCCTGCTATCGATAGAGGGAGAGGGACGCAGTCTGCTGCCGGACGACCCCGTCGCCCGGTTTGCTTGCCTCCTGCTGGAAGACATGGCCGACGAATGGTTCATGAAGGCGATGTTCCATTTCCGCTGGGCCTATGCCGAGGATGCCGAATGGTGCGCCAACTGGCTGATGTTCGACTCTCTTCCCAATGCCGGCCTCGGCGCGATTGAACCGGCCGCGGCGAACATCCGTGAGCGGCAGATTTCCCGCATGGCCCTCGTTGGCTGCACACCGCAGACCAGCCCGCTGATCGAAGCCAGCTGGCGCCGTGCCTGCCACGCGCTCGAAGCCATGGCGACGGGGCCGACGAGGTTCCTGTTTGGCAACGCCTTCTCGCTTGCTGATGCCGCATTTTACGGCCAGCTGAAAGTCATGAGCTATGACCCGACGCCAATGGCCTGGCTACGGCGCGAGACGCCTTACCTCTATCGCTGGCTGGACCATGCCGACGATGCGAGCGGCATGGACGGCGCATGGGCAGAAGATATAGGCGCACCCGTGAAGACACTGCTCGCCCTGGCGGGTGACACCTACCTCCCCTTCCTGAAGGCCAATGCCGACGCCGCAGACGCGGGGAAGGAGGCCTTCGGCCTGATGATTGAAGGCGGCCGCTATGAGCAGGGCGTGTTCAAATACCAGGCGAAATGTCTCGCCAGTCTGCGGGCAGCCTGGTCGGAACTCGATGTGCCCGCCCGCGCCCAGCTTGACGCGTGGATCGGGCCCGGCGCAGAAATCCTGAATGGCTGATCCTTCCTCTCCAATGTCGCGGCTGCTGCACCATCGCAGCGAACACCTTGCCAAGGGCGATCCTGTGGCACTGCCGATCGTGGCGTCCTCCACATTCCTGCTGCCGGGCGATCCCGACGGCAGCCACTTCTATGGCCGCAACGGCAATCCCACCGTCGAGCAGGTCGAGGCGGAGATCGGCGTTTTTGAAGGCGGCGAAGCCGTGCTTTTCCCATCCGGCATGGCGGCGGTCGCATCGGTGTTTTACGCCTACCTCCGGCCCGGCGACACGGTGCTCGTTCATTCCGACGGCTACTACAATGTCCGTGCGCTGCTGGAAGCGCAGTTTGCCCCCATGGGCATCCACATCCACACTTGTCCGACTGCAGACATGATGTCAGCCGACAAAACCGGCTGCCGGCTGGTGATGATCGAAACGCCCTCCAATCCGGGCCTCGCTGTGTGCGACATCGAGGGGGTGGCAGCACGGGCGAAGGCTGCCGGCGCCCTGCTCGTCGTCGACAACACGACCCCCACCGCCATCTGCCAGCAGCCGCTCGATCTCGGCGCAGATATGGTCGTCATGTCGGACACAAAAGCCATGGCCGGGCACTCGGATGTGCTGGCAGGACATGTCGCTGCGCGGAACACTTCCCTGCTCGAACCGGTGAAGACCTGGCGGCGCCTTGCCGGGGCCATCGTCAGTCCGTTCGACGCTTACTTGCTTCACAGGGGAATGCTGACGCTGGAGATTCGCCTTTCGCGTGCATGTGCCAACGCAATGGCGGCCGCCGAGGCGCTGCGCAGCCATCCTGCCGTGAAATCGGTTAACTATCCCGGCCTCACGAACGACCCGTCCCACGAGGTTGCCTCAAGACAGATGCGCGACTTTGGCCCGGTTGTGAGCTTCTGCCTCGCCAATCGCGAAATCGCAGAAAAATTCATTGAAAACAGCCCGCTTGTGACCGCTGCCACCAGTTTTGGCGGCGTGCACACCAGCGCGGAATGCCGGATCCGCTGGGGCGATGACGTTCCGGACGGCTTCGTGCGTCTCGCTTGCGGCATCGAACCGACAGATGATCTTGTGGCTTCATTAACACGCACATTGGATTCTCTCGCCTGATCGCCTGAGCGTTCGGTGACTCACCATTGCGCTTTGGTATAGTGATTGCAGGTTGCGGGGTCGGTACACATCGATGAAACGCCTCAGTATAGTTCTCTTTTTCCTGCTCATCGCGGCAGGCGCGTGGGGGTGGTTCAAGATCACCTCCCCCCCGAAGCCTATGCAATTGGCTGAGCCGATCCGGATTAACCAGGGCATCGTTCTTGGCGGCATCGATCGCGACAATTCCGAAATTCAGGTTTTCAACGGCATTCCGTATGCCTCCGCAAGCCGCTGGGCTGCGCCGGGCGACCCACCGCAATGGGGCGCCGTTGCCCGCGACGTGCGCACCTATGGTCCGGAATGCATCCAGTCGCGCCGGAACATCGACGGCTTCTTCAACCGCATCCTGGATGGCACCGGCCTGCCCTGGTGGAAGCGCACGGCGGCCCGCCGCCTGATATCCGCTCGCCCGGCCCCCGCGGAGGCGGAGGACTGCCTCTTCATCAACGTCCGGTCCGGCAATGTCGGGCACAAGCAATTGCTGCCGGTCATGGTCTGGATTCATGGCGGGGCGCACCAGGCCGGGTCAGGCTCGAACGATCTCTACCAGGCGAATGCGCTGGTAGAGAATGGTGTGGTTCTTGTGACCTTCAATTACCGTCTCGGCCCGTTCGGTTACCTCGCCCATCCGGCCCTTACAGAAGAAGCCGGCACCTCAGGTAATTACGGCCTGATGGACCAGGTCGCGGCGCTGCGTTGGGTACGCGCCAACATCCGCACTTTCGGCGGCGACCCGGACAATGTCACCCTTTTTGGCGAAAGTGCCGGGGCCCAGTCCATCAGTGAACTGATGGCAACGCACTATGCCGACGGCCTCTACCACAAGGCGATCCTTGAAAGCGGCACCAGCAGCTACAACGCCCTCTATCGCAATGACGCGCCCCTCATCGGGTCGCGCAGCGCAGAAGATGTCGGCACAGAATTCCTGAGCAGCCTGACGGACCAGACCGTGACGGCGACCGAACTTCGCCGGATTCCGGCTGCTTCGATCATCGCCCGCGTCGAAGCCCGGCAGGACCTGGCGGGCTATTTCCTGCCCGTGGTGGATGGAAAGATCCTGACCGAAACCGTCGGCGCCACCATCCGCGCAGGCGACGCCCCAAAGGTTCCTGTGCTGGCCGGTTACAATGCCGACGAAGGGACTCTGTTCTATGGGTCCATCCGCTCGCCGACCATTCTGCGGCCGGGCATCACCGGAACGCTCGATCAGCGCGAGCAGGAACTTGCGGAAGTGTTCGGCGAGAATCCGGCCAAGGCGCTCCAGGCGCTTTACAGCATGGATTCAGAGCGCTCATGGGATGCCGGCGCAATGGACATGCTGGGCGACGACCTTTTCGGCGTGCACATGCGTTTCCTGTCAAAGGCGAACGCGACCGCTGGCCGTCCGACCTGGATGTATTTCTTTACCCGCACGACGCCGACTCGCGGACAGACCATCGGGGCCTATCACGGATCGGAAATTCCCTTCGTGTTCGGATCATCGTCTACCCTGCTGCCGATGAGCGACAAGGACGAACGCCTCGCACGGACGATGCAGGCCTACTGGACCAATTTCGCGCGAACCGGCGACCCGAATGGCGAACACCTCCCACCCTGGCCGCCCTATACGCCGGCCGGCGACGAATGGCTGGTGCTGGACCATGAGATCTTTTCTGTGAACGGGATCCGCGCCCGAAAGCTGGATATTCTGGAAGAGCACCTGATCGACCGGATCGACGCCGTATCCCGCGCGACCGAGGCCGACCCTGAGTTCGATGCGACGCTGATGACGACGCTGCCGGTTTCAGGCGGTGAGGATCACCTGGCAGATAGCAACTAGGCCTGCCTCGTCGATTTCATCGAACGCGTCATAGTCGGTCGAATCGACGTCCAGCACCGCGGCAAGTTTGCCCGCCGGGTCGAAGACCGGCACGACGATCTCGGAATTCGACGCCGCATCGCAGGCGATATGCCCCGGGAAGGCATGCACGTCCGGCACGATGATCGGCATTTCCGTCTCGGCCACATGGCCGCAGACGCCCCGGCCAAACGGAATCCGGAGACAGCCGAGCGTGCCCTGATAGGGGCCGATCACCAGCTCCCGCGGTTTCAGCGGGTCGACCAGGTAGAACCCTGTCCAGAAATATCGTGGCTGGAAGGCCTGGGCCAGCAGGCAGGCCGCCGTCGCGTAGCGTGCTGTTGTCGAGGTCTCGCCTGCAACAACCGCTTCGATTTCCGCCTTCAGGTCGCGGTAGGCCGTCACCTTGTCCATGCTCTGCCTCATCTCTGCCTTGGCGCGGCTATATCGGCTGAACGGGCAGGTTCGCAATAGGGCGTTGAAGCCCGGTGCGACCTCTGAAATAGTCTGGAGCGAAGGCAGGCCGTCCGGCGGCCATGAGAGGAGTGCCCGGTGCGGTTGAGGTCAAGGACAGGAACTGCCCTTACGCTCGCCTGCCTGCTTGCTGCATCCGCACTTGCACAGGTGCCGGAGGTGACTCCGCCCACGGTCCACACGCAGCCGGGAACGTCGTCAGACGACACCGACTATGACGAGCCGGACGACTACGAATATTATGACGACTATGAGGACAGCCACGCCGAGACGGACCTCGACAGCTTGGATGCCGCGCATGAGACTTACCTGAAGAAGTCCGGCCTCCAGCTGGAGCGCCCGGAGTGGGAGCGGCCAGACCAGCCCCCACCGAAACCGCCGCCCAGCTGGATGAGCTGGCTCAGCGACTTTCTCGGCAGGCTGGCGCCGCTGTTCCAGTTCCTGTTCTATGCCATCATCGCGGCAGTCATCGGGGGCTTTCTCTATTTCCTGTTCGGCGAAGCAATCCGCGTCCGCTTCGGGAAGCCGAAGCTGGGCGACGACAAGATTGGCGATGACGTGCTGGCCGACATCCGGCCGGATGCGGCCATGGCGCGCTCGCTGCTGGAGGAGGCCGACACCCTCGCCCGCGCGGGCAAGTTTGCCGAGGCGGTGCACCTTCTCCTCTTCCGCTCCATCGAGGACATCCAGACCCGGCTGGAAGGTGGCGTTCCGAAATCGCTGACCGCACGGGAAATCGGCAGCCTCGGTCGCCTACCGGACCGGGCACGCAAGGGCCTGCACCCGATCATCGAAATCGTCGAGCGCAGCTTCTTCGGCGGGCGCGCAGTGGACGCAGAAAGCTGGCAGCAGGCGCGTACTTCCTATGAGGATTTCGCCTTCGGTGAGGGCTGGGCATGAGCGACACGGCCGCCACCTCCAATTCCCCCTTCTCGACGCGGACAGTTGCGATCCTGATTGCGGTCGCAGTGTTCTCCTTCGCGGCCGTGATGGTGCTGGCCGGCTGGGCACCGGAACTGCGCGACCGGAACGAAGCGGGCGACCACCCCTTCTCGACATCGGCCATCGGTTATAACGGCTTCTACCAGCTGCTCGAAGACCAAGGCTATCCGGTCGAGATTTCCCGCTTCAAGCACGACCTCGAAAGCACCGACTGGGCGACGCGCATCGTCACGCTCCCCCACTGGATCGGCGACAAGGCGCTGGAAGACTACGTGCCGGTCTCGACCACACTGATCGTGTTGCCGAAATGGACGGGACTTACGGACCGCGACAACCCGAAATTCCAGAAAGACACACGCTTCACGGACGCCAGCACCGTCAACGACCTGCTGGCTCTGCTCAAGATCGGCGGAGAAGTCGGGCGCATCGACGTGCCCGCAGAAGTGGACACGCCCTTCGGCGAAATGGCGCTCAAGCCCGACGTGAAAATGCAGGTGATCCAGTCCTCGACGCTGGAGCCGGTCGCGGGCACGAAAGATGGCATCCTGCTCGGCCAGGTGCCGGGAGAGGACATTTATGTCCTTGCCGATCCGGACATGATCAACACGTTCGGCCTCGCGCGCATCGAGAATGCGCGCTTTGCCGTGCAGGTCATCGACTACATCCGCTATTCCAGCGACGAGCCCATCGTCTTCGATGCGACTCTCCATGGCTTTGAGCGCTCGGAAAACCTGCTGCAGATGATGTTCGATGTTCCCTTTGTCGGCGCGACCCTGGCCGCGTTCGCCACGGCGCTCCTGCTCGGCTGGGCAGCGACCGTGCGGTTCGGCCCGCCAGCACGCGAAGGCCGCGTCATCGCACTCGGCAAGCAGGCGCTCGCCGACAATTCGGCTGGCCTCGTCACGATGGCGCGCCGTGAAACGAGGATGGCGCCGGGCTATCTCGCGCTGATGCGACGGCGCGCGGCCGCCGATATCGGCGCGCCGAAGACACTTACCGAAGCGCAACTATCCGCCCTGTTCGATCGTCTGGGTCCGGAGGACCAATCCGGAAAGACCTTCTCCCAGATCGCTTCCAGCCTGAAAACCACCACGCCAAACCGCGAAACGCTGCTGCATTCAGCGCGCGAGCTCTGGCGTTGGCGCCATGACATTCTAAGGAGATCCCCGAATGACCCCAAGTGACATCCGCGCGCTCGCCGGACGCATCCGCGAAGAAATCCACAAGGCCGTAATCGGCCAGGACATGACCGTGGACCTCCTGCTCACGGCCCTGTTCTCCTCCGGCCATGTTCTCCTCGAAGGCCCCCCCGGCACCGCGAAGACGCTGCTGGCGCAGTGCTTCGCGAAAGCCATCTCGCTGGATTTCGGGCGGATCCAGTTCACGCCGGACCTCATGCCCGGCGACGTGCTCGGCACTAACCTCTTCAACTTCCAGAGCAATGAGTTCACGCTGACCAAAGGGCCGATCTTCACGGACCTCCTGCTGGCAGACGAAATCAACCGGACGCCGCCGAAAACCCAGGCCGCCCTGCTGGAAGCGATGCAGGAACGCACCGTCACCATCGATGGCGACACCTATCCGCTGAACGACCGCTTCATGGTGATCGCGACGCAGAACCCGATCGAGCAGCAGGGCACCTATCCCCTGCCCGAAGCGCAGCTAGACCGGTTCCTGTTCAAGCACACGCTGGACTATCCCTCGCGCGACGAAGAATTCGCCATCGTTGCGCGCCACGGCACCCGCACCGGAATGCGCACACCGGATGCGTTCGGCGTGAAGGCCGTTATCAGTGTCGAGGAGCTGAATGACGCCGTCAATTCGGTCGCCGCGGCCACCCTGAAGGATGACATCATCGCCTACATCGTCGACATCGTGCGGGCGACACGCACGTCGCCGGCTCTGGAAACCGGCGCGAGCCCTCGGGCGGCTTCCGCGCTGGCTACGGCTGCACGGGCACGCGCGGCGCTCGATGGCCGCGACTTCGTCATTCCGGACGATGTGAAGACGCTTGCCCTGCCGACACTGCGCCACCGTGTGATCCTGTCGCCCGCGGCAGAGATCGAAGGCAAGACGACCGATGAAACGCTCGCCACCCTGATCGAACAGACGGCGGCGCCCCGGTGATTTCCCCGACCGCCCGCGCGATCTGGCTCATGCTGCTGGGGTTGCCACTGATGGTGGCCATCGCGCTGCTGCGGCCGGAACTGTGGATCGTGGCGGCGGGATGGATTGCGCTGGTCGGCGGACTGATGCTGCTCGACGCGATGATCGGACCGGCGCTCCGGGCCTTCCGGGTCGAGGTGGATCCTCCGGCGATCCTCTATTCCGGCGGTGACGATCCGTTACCGGCGGTCTTTTCCTTCACGCGGGGCGCGGTTCCGCGCCGCATCGAGGTTCAGCTGGAGACCAATGATTTCCTGGAGGACATTCCGGCGCGCGGCCTGCGCGGCTGGGAAGGGCGCGCGCGGCCGCATGAGTTTGCGCTGACGCCGCTGCGCCGGGGGACGGCGCGGCTGGTGCGCATCTGGAGCCGCTGGCGGGGTCCGTTCGGTCTCGTGCAGAAGCGGCATATCCATGACCTTGGCATCGACATTCCGATCACGCCGAACATCCGCTGGGTGAAGGACGAGGCGATCCGGCTCTATTCGCGCGATGCCGAATTCGGCATCAAAACGCAGATCGAGCGCGGAGACGGACACGAATTCGACGCCCTGCGGGAGTTCATGGCGGGCATGGACCGGCGCGCCATCGACTGGAAGCACTCGGCACGCCACCGCCACCTGCTGGGCAAGGAATACCGTACCGAGCGCAACCACAATATCGTCTTCGCCTTCGATACCGGCCGCCTGATGAGCGAGCCGCTGGGCGGCGTGCCGAAGATCGACCGCGCGATCAATGCCGGCCTGCTCCTGACCTATGTATCGCTGCGCAATGGCGACCGGACGATGTATTTCGGCTTCGATGCGCGGCCGGGCCTGTCGAGCGGGTTCCTCACCGGATCGCGCAGCTTTCCGAAGGCGCAGAGCCTTGCGGCCGGGCTCGACTATTCCACCGAAGAAGCAAACTTCACGCTCGCCCTGTCGACGCTGGCGAGCCAGCTGGAGCGGCGCAGCCTCATCATCATCTTTTCCGATTTCGTCGACACAATCTCGGCCGAGCTGATGCTGGAAAATGTACGGCGCCTGACGGAACGCCATCTGGTTCTCTTCGCGACCTTCGAGGACGAAGCCCTGTCGTCCATTGCCGACGCGCGGCCCGACACGCCGGAAGACGTGACGAAAGCCGTCATCGCCGGCTCGTTGTTATCTGACCGGGAAGTCGTGTTCCGGCGCCTGCAGCGCATGGGCGTTCAGATCATCGAAACGAAGCCCGAACAGTTTGGCGGCACGCTCATTTCGCGTTACCTCCAGATCAAAAAGAGGGACATGCTGTGAGCGATGTTCTGAAATCCTACCGCTTTCGCGAGGAACGTGAGGCCGACTGGCGCAAGCTGGACCTGATCCTGACCCGCGCCGAGAATTCCGGCGTAAAGGGCCTCAGCGATGACGACATGGCTGCCCTGCCGCAGCTTTACCGGCAGGCCGTGTCATCGCTCTCGGTCGCCCGCTCCATCTCGCTCGACCAGAACGTCGTCAATTACCTCGAAGGCCTCTGCACGCGCGCCTATTTCTTCGTCTATGGCGCGCGCAGTTCGATCGGCGAGCGGATCGCGCAATTCTTTCGCGAAGACTGGCCCGCCGCCGTGCGCAGCGCGGTCTTCTCGACCGTGCTCGCGGCCCTCTTCCTGTTCGGCGGCTGGGCACTCGCCTTCTTCCTCTGCCTGCAGGACATGGACTGGTTCTGGACGATCCACGGCCACGGCTTCTTCGACGAACGCACGCCGGACGCGACCTACGAAACCCTGCGCGCAACCATCTATACAGAACCGGGTGAAGTGCGGGACGACCAGCTGACGGCGTTCTCCAGCTTCCTGTTCAATAACAATGCCCAGATCGCGCTGTTTGCGTTCGCGCTCGGCTTCGCTTTCGGCATCCCGACGGCCTGGCTGCTCGTCTACAATGGCGTGATGATCGGCTCGCTCTATGCCGTTTTCTGGGACAAAGGCCTCGGCTATGAATTCACCGGCTGGCTGATGATCCATGGTGTGACGGAACTGTTTGCCATCATCCTTGCGGGCGCTGGCGGCTTCATCATCGGCGGCGCAGTGGCGTTCCCAGGCAGGCTCAGCCGCATCGCGTCAGCGCGCGTTGCCGGAAGGCGGGCGGCGAATGTGGCCATGGGCTGCGTGGTCATGCTGATCATCGCGGCCATACTTGAAGGCTTCGGGCGGCAGCTGATCAATTCCGACACCGTGCGCTATTCGGTGGCCGGCGTGACGCTGGTCCTGTGGCTCGGCTATTTCTACCTGCCCCGGAAGGCGCGTTCGGAATGACTGCGCAGGCCCCATCCCCCGCCATGCAGGTGAGCATCGAGGCCGCGCGCCGCCGCCGCGCCCGCATGGCCGAGGAACAGCGCCAGTCGAAGATGACGCGCGTGCTGGTCACGCCGGAAGGCGCCGCCATTCGGCTGAAGCTGGCGACGGCGGCGGAACGGGCGGGCGCCTTCGCCATCGACGTCGCGATCCAGTGGGCCATCGTGATTGCATCCCTGCTGGGGCTCAGCGCACTGTCCGGGCCTTTCGGCATGGGCAGCGGGGCGAACATCGCCTTTGCCTTCTGGCTGGTCTTTTTCTTCTTCGTCCGGAATTTCTACTACATCTTCTTCGAACTGGGCGCGAAGGCAGCGACGCCCGGCAAGCGGGCGCTGGGCCTGCGGGTCGCGTCCCGCGATGGCGGACGTCTCACCGCCAATGCGGTGCTCGCCCGAAACTTCACGCGCGAACTGGAGATCGGCCTGCCGTTCCAGTTCATGTTCATGGGACAGGATCAGGTAACGTCCTGGCTCGCCCTGCTCGGCCTCGTCTGGTCAGGCGTGTTCCTGTTCTTCCCGGTGTTCAACAAGGACAAGATGCGGATTGGCGACCTGATCGCCGGCACATGGGTGATCCGCGCGCCAAAGGTGACGCTGATGGGCGACATCAGCCATGCCGCCGCAACCGCACCGCGCTCTGCTTCCATCGCCTTCACCGCTGAACAGGCCGACGCCTATGGCATTCATGAGCTGCATGTTCTCGAAGACGTGCTGCGCCAGTCGACACCGCAGATCAAATCGCAGGTGGCCGAGCGCATCCGGACCAAGATCGGCTGGATCGCCGCGCCCGGCGAGACCGACATCGCGTTCCTGGAAGCGTATTACGCCTCCCTGCGCCGCCGGCTGGAGCAACGCATGCTGCTGGGCCAGAAGAAGATCGACAAGTACGACACCCGCACCTAGAGGCGGCCTTTCACCCAGTCGCGCGTCAGGAAACCGTCGATAAGGTCGCACAGCAGGCCGAGTTCCGACAGCGCGCTCGAAAACCGGCGCGGATCGACCAGCGGCTCGAAGATCGAGCCTGCCTCGAACTGGTCCGGCGCTTCCAGCGCGATGGTCATGTGGCCGCTTTCGAACACGCCTCTCAGCTTGCCGCCGGAGAAGTGGCGTTCCAACGCGATGAGCCGTTCCATCCGGTCTGGTGCGAGGATCGCGCGCGCCTCAACCTGGTCGTTGGAGTAGACGGTAAAGGCATCCATCAGCTCCTTCGAAATCAGGTCGACCTTTTTCAGCTCGCCCGCGCCCTTGCCGCGCTTCCACCAGCCGGACCGGGCCATGACGGTGCGGCCAAGGAAGCGTTCGGGGAACTCCACATGCACAAGGATGCCCTGGAACACGGTCTGGCTGTTCTTGCCGCCACTATCCAGCCTGACTTCGACCAGAGAAAATTTCGCGCCGGCGCGCTCGCCTTCGATCAGATCTTCGAATTTGCGCTTTGCGTAGCCGGGCAACAGGGCCGCATCCTTCAGGATCTGAAAAGCCGGGGTTGGCGGCGGGCCACCTTCGCCATCGTGCGAGCTGACCGTCACATCGCCGAATATGGTCTTGAATGTCCTGGCATCGCCGATCTGCGGACCAGTGAGGGTTTCCGCGAGTTCCTTGCTGTGCGCCATCAGGGATTTGAGATCGGACACGCCGGAAAGATCCGGGTGCAGGGTCTGGTAGGTAAAGCCGAACAGGCGGCAGGCCGTGCCGAGCACGAGGTCTTTCGTCTCGCCCTTCAGCGAATAGACTTTCAGCCAGTCCATACCGGAAACTGCCGCGACCACGACTGCCACCAGGAAGAATAAAAGCGGAAAGAAAAAATCGCCTGCGCCGATCACGCCATAGATGACTGTCGCGATGATCAGCGCGAGGACGCCGGACACCACCGTTTTCCGGATCGCCTTGGAAACGGCCTGCTTGCGGACCGCCTCGCGCTCGCCGAGCCGCGGCGCGAGTTCGTTGTCCCAGATCCGTTCGACGTGCGCAAATTCCGGCCGGCGTGTCGCCAACTCCGCCAGCGGCCTCGCGGCCTTGATGCTTGAAGCAATATCCGATCGTCTGGCAGCCATGAGTCCTCCCCGGTCGGTCCTTCATGCAGGGAGGCTCAGGAAAAATCCAGCCAGTTTCAAAGATCAGGCGGCGCGGCGGGCCTTGCCGGTAAAGGTGATACAGTTCCGTCCGGCGGCCTTGGATTCGTAGAGCGCTTCATCGGCGCTCGCCATGACATCATCGAAGACGGCATTGGCGTCCATCAGGGCGAAGCCGAAGCTGGCGGTCACCGGGATCTCATGGTTCCCGACCTTCACGGGCGTGCGCTCAAGCCGCGAGCGCACCCGCTCCAAAACGATCTGAGCGGTGGCTTCCGTCACATCGCTCAGCATGAGGGCGAATTCTTCCCCGCCCCAGCGGCCGAACTTGTCGAACGGGGTGCGGATCTCCGCATGGACGGCCAGCGCAACGCGCTTCAGCACTTCGTCGCCTGCCTGGTGGCCATAACGGTCATTGATGGTCTTGAACCTGTCGAGGTCAATCAGGGCGAGCGCCGCGACGGCACGGGTGCGGCCTTGGCGCGCGATTTCCTCTTCGACGGCGAAGCGGAAGAAACGGCGGTTGAGCACGCCGGTCAGCGGGTCCGTGGAGGCAAAGGACTCCAGCTGGCGCTGGTACCTGCGCATCTGGAATTCATGCTGGGACGCGATGGTGGCTGTCGGGATGGCGACGCAGGCGGCGACCACGAGATTGGTGAGCAGGAAGTTCTGGCTGTCGGCCATCAGGCCCGTCTTGTAGACGAACACCGAGAACGTGAACGAGAGCGAAAGCGCGGTGATCGCCACGAACAGGAAAAACGTGAGCGAATCCCTGAGGTCCTTGGACCTGTCGGCTGGCATCCAGTCCATTGTAACGACTCCTTCCTGGCGTCGACCCGCAGAGTCGCATGCAAGTGATACTGTCGTGCCAACAGCGCCTTTGAAATTTCCGCGCCGGCTTCAGGGACTGGAAACCGTAATATCGGTGGCAGGCCCCGCTCCTCACGACAGACCCTGCCGGGCCAGGATTCCCTGAGAAAATTTCACAATCTTCCGGTTGACGGCCTCAAGGGGGCACCTTAACTCCACGCCATCGTTAGCAGTCGGCCGGGGTGAGTGCTAAATCGCCCCGACGGTGCTGACTTCCGTGAGATCAAACCAACTCGCATAGAGACTAGAGGGCAAAAGCAATGAAACTTCGTCCCCTGCATGACCGCGTCGTCGTTCGCCGCGTCAAGGAAGAGGAAAAGACCAAGGGCGGGATCATCATTCCCGACGCCGCAAAGGAAAAGCCGCAGGAAGGCGAGATCGTCGCCGTCGGCAAAGGCGCCATGGGCGATGACGGCAAGGTCGTCCCGCTCGACGTCAAGAAGGGCGATCGCGTCCTGTTCGGCAAATGGTCCGGCACCGAAGTGAAAATCGACGGTGAAGACCTGCTCATCATGAAAGAGAGCGACATCATGGGCGTGCTGGAGAAGTAATCTCCACCCCTGATCGCGTTCCAAAATACAGCAAATTCAAAGAGGTAAACTCGAAATGGCTGCAAAACACGTAGTTTTTGGCGCTGATGCCTGCGAAAGATGTCCAAGGGCGTCGACACGCTTGCCAACGCCGTGAAAGTCACCCTCGGCCCGAAAGGCCGTAACGTCGTGATCGAAAAATCCTTCGGCGCCCCGCGCACCACGAAGGACGGCGTCACCGTCAGGAAGAGATCGAGCTTGAAGACAAGCTGAGAACATGGGCGCACAGATGCTGCGCGAAGTCGCCTCCAAGGCGAACGACGCCGGTGACGGCACCACGACCGCAACGGTTCTCGCTCAGGCCATCGTCCGCGAAGGCATGAAGCGCGTTGCCGCCGGCATGAACCCGATGGACCTCAAGCGTTGGGCATCGACAAGGCTGTGTCCGAAGTCATCTCCGACCTCGCTCACCACGCCAAGAAGGTGAAGACAAACGAAGAGATCGCCCAGGTCGGCACCATCTCCGCCAACGGCGAAACCGAAATCGGCGCGATGATTGCTGAAGCCATGGCGAAAGTCGGCAATGAAGGCGTCATCACGGTCGAGGAAGCCAAGGCTCTCGAAACCGAGCTGGACGTCGTTGAAGGCATGCAGTTCGACCGCGGCTACCTCAGCCCCTACTTCATCACGAACGCAGACAAGATGATCGCCGAACTCGACGACGTCCTGATCCTGCTGCACGAGTCGAAGCTCTCCAGCCTGCAGCCGATGCTGCCGATCCTGGAATCCGTGGTCCAGTCGCAGAAGCCGCTGCTGATCATCGCTGAAGATGTCGACGGCGAAGCCCTCGCCACGCTGGTGGTCACCAAGCTGCGCGGCGGCCTGAAGATCGCCGCTGTGAAAGCCCCTGGCTTCGGCGACCGCCGCAAGGCCATGCTGCAGGACATCGCTGTCCTGACGGGCGGCCAGGTCATCTCCGAAGACCCGGCATCAAGCTGGAAAACGTCGGCATGGAAATGCTCGGCAAAGCCAAGCGCGTCACCATCGACAAGGACAACACGACCATCGTCGACGGCGCCGGCAAGAAGAAAGAGATCGAAGCCTGCATCTCGCAGATCAGGCAAGCAGATCGAAGACACCTCGTCCGACTATGACCGTGAGAAGCTCCAGGAGCGTCTTGCGAAACTGGCCGGCGGCGTTGCTGGTATCAAGCAGGCGTGACGGAAGTCGAAGTGAAAGAGCGTAAGGACTGCGTCGACGACGCCCTGAACGCAACCCGCGCAGCTGTCGAAGAAGGCATTGTGCCGGGCGGCGGCGTCGCTCTGCTGCGCGCTTCGCGCAACATCGACGTGGTTGGCGACAATGACGACGAGAAGGCCGGCATCGACATCGTGCGCAAGGCCCTCGAAGCCCCGGTTCGCCAGATCGCCGAGAACGCAGGCGTCGAAGGCTCCGTGGTCGTCAACACGATCCTGCAGACCAAGACCCGCTCGCACGGCTTCAACGCCCAGACGGAAGAGTATGGCGACCTGGTTGCCATGGGCGTGATCGACCCGGTGAAAGTGGTCCGCTCTGCCCTGCAGAACGCAGCCTCTGTTGCAGGCCTGCTGATCACGACGGAAGCCTCCATCGCGGAAGCGCCGAAGAAAGAATCGGCTGGCGGCGGCGGTATGCCGGACATGGGCGGCATGGGCGGCATGGGCTTCTAAGCCAGCCAGTCCATTCCCCTGCGGAATGACCCAAGGGCGGCCCTCCGGAAACGGGGGGCCGCTTTCTTTTGGCCATTGATGGCGTCCGGCGCGCTGATACGATTGGCCGGAAATGAGGGCGGCAAACGCTCCGGTAAAAACTCCGGTAAGGCTACGGGAACACTCCGGCCAGCGGATTCGTAGGAGGAAATGCGGATGAGCGCGAAGAATTACTACAATCTCGGGGACATCCTGGATGTCATCGGCAGCGTTCTCGGGCCGGAGGATATGGCCCTGGTGCATGGCGACCGGCGCATCAGCTGGCCGGAAATGACCGCGCGGTCGAACCGGCTGGCGCGTTACCTGCTTTCCGCAGGTGCGCAATGCGGGGACAAGGCCGGCTTCTACCTGCGCAACCAGCCGGAATACACGGAGGCGCTGGCCGCCTGCTTCAAGGCGCGGCTGACGCATGTGAATGTCAATTATCGCTACCTCGAAGACGAGCTCTACTACATCTTCGACAATTCCGACGCGACGGTCGTGTTCTTCGATGTCGAATTCGTCGACCAGGTGCGCAAGGTGCAGCCGCGCCTGCCGGACGTGAAGGTCTGGGTGCAGGTGGGCGGGGGCGCGCTTGAGCCCTACGCCGTGGCCTATGAGGATGTTGTCACGCATGGCGACGGCTCGCCGCTGGCGATCGAACGCTCGCCCGAGGACATGCTGTTTCTCTATACGGGCGGCACGACCGGCATGCCGAAAGGCGTGATGTGGACGCACGAAATCTGGCGCCAGGCCGGGATTGAAGGTGCCGAATCCGCCGGCCTGCCGGTGCCGCAGGATCTCGACCAGCACGCCATGGTGGTGAAGGCGCTCGGCCGGCTGGTGAACTATGTACCCGTCTGCCCCCTGATGCATGGGACGGGCCTGTTCACGGCGATGAATACGCTGATCGGCGGCGGGACCATCATTACACTGACGAGCAACAAGCATTTCGACGCGCACAATCTGTTCGAGACCGTTGAGCGCGAAGGCGTGACCAATATGGCAATTGTCGGCGATGCCTTCGGCAAACCGATGCTGGCGCTGCTGGACGAACATCCCGGCCGCTACAAGCTGGACACGGTCATCGGCATCGTCTCCTCCGGCGTGATGTGGAGCACGGAGGTGAAACAGGGCCTGATAAAGCACATGCCGCAGGTTGCGCTGACCGACAGTTTCGGCGCCTCGGAAGCGGTGGGGTTCGGCACCTCCGTCATGACGGCGGAGGGCGAGGTGAAGACCTCGAAATTCACCATCGGGTCCAAGTGCAAGGTCTTCACCGAGGATGGCCGCGAAGTGGTGCCCGGCAGCGGCGAGGCCGGCTTCATCGCGCGCGGCGGGGCCGTGCCGCTCGGCTATTACAAGGATCCGGAAAAATCCGAAAAGACCTTCAAGACCATCAACGGCGTCAGATATTCCGTACCCGGAGACTGGTGCACGGTGGAGACAGATGGCACGATTACCCTCCTGGGGCGCGGGTCAAACTGTATCAACACGGCAGGCGAAAAGGTCTATCCCGAGGAAGTCGAGGAGGCACTGAAGGCGCATGGCGCGGTGAAGGATGCTCTGGTCGTCGGCGTACCGGACGATAAATGGGGCCAGGCGATCACCGCGGTCGTTTCGCTGGATGCGCCGGCGGACGAGGCAACCCTGCGCGACTTCGTGAAGACCAAGCTCGCCCACTACAAGGCGCCGAAGCGGATCCTGTTCAAGGACGATCTTGGCCGGGCGGTGAACGGCAAGGCGGATTACAAGTCGATCAAGGCCTTCGCGCTGGCCGAGCTGGGCCTCGCCTAGCGGGACTTGCGGCGCAGGCACCGGAACACGGCATCGGCACGCGCGACGAGCGCGCCACCGGGCTTCACGAGGGTGCACATGACGTGGACAAGTTCCCCGTCGATGCCTTTCACCTCGGGATGCGCTTCCAGCCAGGTGCCTTCCTGGACAATGTCCATGAATTCCATGGTCAGCTTGATCGTCACCGATGAGCGCCCGGTGGCCAACCAGACCGCCCAGGCGAGGGCACTGTCGGCAAAGGCGCAGATCATGCCGCCATGCATGAAGCCATGGCCGTTGCAGTGCCTGTCGAGCACCCACATACCGCTGCGGATGTCGCCGTCTGCCTCCGCCAGATAAGACGGGCCATTATGAATGGAGAATTTGCCCCGCGTCGGCCGCAAGGCGAAGCCGGGTGGCGGGGCCTTGTGACTGGCCTGAGCCGTCATCCCTGGCTGTTGCCGAAGATCTCGTGATGGACCGTGTCGCCGGGCTCGATGCCGAGTTCCGCAGTGCGTCCGCCGGCAAGTTCCAGAACCGATTTCACCGGCACGCCCGGATTGATGGTGCGCAGCGAGCCGGGAACGGTGTTGCGGGCGATCGCGACGACCTTGCCCTTCGCGTCGATGAACAGCATGTCGAGCGGGATCAGCGTGTTCTTCATCCACATGCTCGCTTCACGCGGCTGGCCGAAATCGAAGATCATGCCGGCATCCGGTGCCAAGCTGTCGCGGTTCATCAGACCGATGGTGATCTCTTCCGGATCGTCGGCGAGTTCGACCGTGAAGGCGTGCGACCCGTTCCCGGACGCGACGGTCAGCGGCCCGGTTTCGAGCGATTGCACCTGCGCCAGCGCAGCCGGAGCAGACAGGATCAGGGCGAAAAGGCCGGAGGCAAGGATGCGTTTCATGGGCACTGGTTTAGCCGCGCCCCACACGGGCGGCAAGCGCTCGTGGCTGTTCAGATCGGCTTCAGCGCTGAAACATTAGCGCCCTTGCTGCCCATGCCGATGACGGCGTCGAGGCACATGCCGGGCTCGAGCTTTTCATAGCCGGCCTTCCGCATCACGACGGCATGGATGAAGATGTCCGCGTCGTCGCCATCGCGCTGAACGAAGCCGTAGCCGCGGGTATTGTTGAACCATTTGACCATCACCGGCTCATATTCCGGCGTGACGCCCTGCTCCTTGGCGATGACAGCCTTGGGGCGCTCCATCTCGATGATGTTGGCCGTTTGCCAGCCGCGTTCGCCCTGCATGGCGTCGCACACAATCCGGGCACCTTCGTCGGCATAGGATTCGCCATACGTGCGCAGGCAGGTGATGTGCAGCATGACATCGCCGGACAGGCTGGCGTCGGACGTCGACTCAGCCACGATGAATCCATAGCCCTTCGCGCTGTCGAACCATTTTACACGGCCGATCACACGCACCGTTTCCGGCGTCGGTTCATTTGAATCGGATGCCACAGCTATGCCCGTCATCAACCCTATTTCCCCAAGGGAGCAGCCTAGGAAAAGTTAACGCGCTTGTCACGCGATCTTCACACGAAATGGCAGCGCCTTTCTCAGCCCTTTCGCATGGCAATGTGGGCAAAGGGTGGCAGACGTGCGGAAGTTGCGGGCCGATGCGGAAATCACACTTCTGAAAACAAATGACTATTTCAATTCGTGTGCCGGTGGCAGACTTTACCATACACCCGGCCGGGCCTCACCCGGTCAGGACCATGTCAGGCTATTTTCCCAGAATGCTGGCAGACAGGACTTCGGACACGCATGCGCACGCTGATCGTCGAGGACAACCGGGAACTCGCCCTGCTGCTGGCTGAACGGCTCGGCACGCGCGGGATCGAGAGCGATACGGCGTGCACGATTGCCGAAGCCGACGACCAGATGGCGGTGGGCCAGTTCGATGCGATCATGCTGGATCTGGGCTTGCCGGATGGCGACGGGATCGACTGGCTGCGCAGCCTGCCGGAAGACCGACCGCCTGTGCTGATCCTGTCGGCGCGCAGCACGCTGGACGACCGCGTGACAGGGCTCGACACGGGCGCTGACGACTATCTGGTGAAGCCGGCGGAGATTGATGAGATTGCGGCGCGACTGCGGGCGCTCGTGCGCCGGCCGGGACGGCGCGACCCGGTCATCCTGCAGGTCGGCAATGTCACCTTCGACCCGACGAGCCGCCAGGCGGAAGTCAGCGGGCACATCCTCGCCATCGGCCGCAAGGAGGCGGATTTCCTGGAAATCCTGCTGCGCAATGCCGGCAAGGTGGTGCCGCGCGAGCGGCTGGAGGGCATTCTCTACAGCGCGTCGGAGCCGGTAACGCCGAATGCGCTGGAAGCCGTCGCCTCGCGGCTGCGCAAACGCTTTGCAGACGCCGGCGAAGAGGACATCCTGCATACGGTCCGCGGCGTCGGATACTTTTTTGGCAACCGGAAAAGCTCATGAAATCGATCGCCGGAAAACTCCTGTTGGGACTGGTCGTCTCGGGCCTGATCGGCGGCGCCGTGCTCGCCGTGATGGTGACCTATGAGTATGGCCTGCTGAGCCCGAAGCCGCCGCCGCTCTGGATCACCGTGCGCGAGATCACCGAGCATGTGCTGGTGCCATTCGGCGTGTTCGTGGTGCTGTTCGGCACCGGCGCGCTGCTGGTGGTGCGCCGCGTCGAGAAGCAGCTGAAGGAGACGGCGCGCGAGGTTTGCAAGGCGGCGCAGGAGCTGCGCAGCTACCAGGCGCCGGAAGGCACGCTGCCGACGGAGCTCAAGCCCTTCACCGATGCCGTGAACGTGCTGACCGCGCGGCTGGAGGCCCACGCCCGGCGACAGGAAGCCTTTGCCGCCGACGCCGCGCATGAACTGAAGACGCCGCTGGCAATCCTCGCCTTGTCGCTGGACAAGCTGCCGGCGGAGGATGCCGAGCCGCTGCGCACGCAGGTGCTGTCGTTGTCGAATATGGTCGACCAGCTGTTGCTGCTCGCGCGCAGCAATGCGCCGGACCTTGCGCAGCGCCGCTCGCTGATCGAGCCGGATGTCATGGCGCGCCGCGTCGTCGCCGAACTCGCCCCGGCGGCGGTGCAGGTCGGCCGGCGCCTGTCGGTGGAGGAGGACGCGCCGCGGCCTTTCCGCGGGCTGGAAGAAGCGGTCGCGGCCTCGCTGCGGACGCTGATCGTAAACGCGCTGCGCGCAGCGCCGGAAGGATCAGAGGTGATCGTCAAGGCCGGGCCGGGCGCCAGCCTGACGGTCATCGATGGCGGCGCAGGCCTTGCCGCGGACGAACTCGACCGCCTCAAGGCGCGCGGCATCAGGGCCGACCGGGCGCCCGGCGGCACAGCAGGCCTCGGCCTCGCCATCGCCGACCGGATCGCGGAGGCGCATGGCGGCGAGCTGGTCACCTGCCTGCCGGCCTGTGCCGGCCTCACCCTCAATTTCCCGGAAGTCCGCCCCGCCTGACATTTTTTGCCGCGCGGAATGCTGCAATGCAAAAAAGCAGCGCTGCTGTCAGGCTTGTGTCAGTCACCCCCGCCAGAAACGCAGTCCAGGCTGAAAACCACTGAACTGCGAGAAGACCATGGTGAATTGGGTATTGCGCGCTGCGCTGGCTGTCATGTGTGCGGCGAGCCTTTCCGGACCGGCACTGTCCCAGACATTCGAAGTGTCTGCCGCGAGCCGCAAGGCGCTGGGCATTTCGACCGTGCCGGTGCTGGAAAATGGCACCATCGAAGGCACCTCTGCTTTCGGCACCGTGATGGCCCCGCCCGGCAACGCCCACCCGGTGGTGAGCCCCTTCGAAGCCGTGCTGCTGCAGCCCTATGTCATTCCGGGAATGCAGGTGAAGGCCGGCGAAGCGGTGGCCCTGCTCTATAGCCCGGACTTCGAGACCGCGCGCGCCGACCTCGAAGCGCAGCGCATCATGGTCGAACATATGGACCATCTCTATGAGCGGACGCTGGAGCTGCATGAGCTTGGCCTGCGCTCGGCGCAGGAGACCGACGAGGCCGAGCACGACACAAAAACCGCGCGCCTTGAGCTGAATGCTCAAAGAGCGCGACTGAGCGCGCTGCGATCTGCCAAGGGTGCGGGCCGGTTCGAACTGGTCGCCCCGGCAACAGGTATCGTCTCCGAAATTTCCGTCGAGGCCGGCGATGCGGTCGGCATGTCGGAACCGTTCCTGTCGATCTTCGACGGTCAGCGCTACTGGCTCGACGCGGTCCTGCCGGAACGCCTCGCCAGCACGATCCGCGTCGGATCGGCCGTGACGGTGCCGGGCACGCCCGACAAGGCGAGCGTCATCGCGATCGACCCGCAGGTCGATGCGCATCTGCAATCCGTCCGGATAAAGATCGAATTGCCGAAATCGGGCACCTGGCGGCTCGGCCAGCTGGTCGACCTTTCCTTCGAAGCGCCGGAGCAGGCAGCCGCGTTCGTTGCGCCGGCCCGGGCGCTCGTCCGGATTGGCGGCACCGATGGCGTGTTCGTCGATACCGGCGACGGCTTCCGCCGCGTCGAGGTCGAGGTCGTCTCGCGCAGCCGGGATGAAGTCGTGCTTCGCGGCGATCTCGCCAGCGGAGACCATGTCGCCGTGTCGGGCCTGGCCGCCCTGAAGAACCTCGCCGAAGGGGCCTGATACCGTGCTCGACCGTCTTGTTGCCTTCTCGCTGACGCAGCGGATCTTCATTCTCGGCGCGGCCCTTGTGCTCATCGTGTCCGGCCTGTTCGCTTCGGCGAAACTGCCGATCGACGCCTTCCCCGAAATTGCGCCGACGCAGGTGAAGATCATCCTGAAGGCGCCGGGCATGACGCCCGAGGAAGTCGAGTCGCGCGTCGTGCGGCCGCTGGAAATGGAACTGCTCGGCATTCCGAACCAGACGATCATGCGCGCCAAGGCGAAGTATGCCATTGCCGACATTACCATCGACTTCCGCGAAGGCACCGACATCTACTGGGCCCGCCAGCAGGTCTCCGAACGCCTGACGGCTGTCAGCGGCGACTTTCCTGAAACGGTGAATGGCGGACTTGCGCCGATTTCGACCGCCCTTTCGGAAGTCTTCATGTTCACCATCGAAGGCGGCGACCTGACACTGGAAGAGCGGCGCTCCCTGCTCGACTGGGTGATCCGCCCGGCGCTGCGCACCCTGCCCGGCGTTGCGGATGTCAACGCACTCGGTGGCCGTGTGCGGACATTCAATGTCATCCCCAACGAAGCCGCCATGGCGATGGCCGGCATCAGCCTCGCCGACATCCAGTCGACGCTTGAGAACAACAACCGCAATGACGGCGCAGGCCGGATCAGCGAAGGCGAGGAAGCCCTCGTCGTGCGCTCCATCGGTGCCACAGAGAACGAGGCCGACATCGCCTCGCTGGTTGTGCGGGAAATGGATGGGCAGGTCATCCGGGTGCGCGATGTTGCCACCGTCCGCCTCGACAGCCTGACCCGCTATGGCTCCGTCACCCGCGATGGAACGGGCGAAGCGGTGGAAGGCATCGTCGTCGCCCTGCGCGGCGCCGATGCGCGAACCGTTGTCAGCGGCGTGGAACAGAAGCTCACCGAACTCGAAGCCAGCCTGCCCGAAGGCGTCAGCATCGAAGTCTTCTACAACCGGTCGGACCTCATCGAGAAGGCGGTGTGGACGGTGACCGAGGCACTGCTGATCGCCGCCGTGCTGGTGATCCTGCTGCTGATCGTTTTCCTCGGCGACTGGCGCGCCGCGCTGGTGGTGACGCTGATCCTGCCGGCGTCCGCACTTGCGACTTTCCTGCTGATGAAACTGTTTGGCCTGTCGGCCAATTTGATGAGCCTTGGCGGCCTTGCCATCGCCATCGGCATGATTGTCGACGGCGCCATCGTGGTGACCGAAAATGCCGTGGAGCGGCTGCACGAGAACCCGCGCGCCAGCAAGCTGCACGTGATCTATCGCGCCGCCTCGGAAGTCGCGCTGCCGACGGCCTCCGGCATCTTCATCATCTGCCTTGTCTTCGTGCCGCTGCTGACGCTGCAGGGCCTGGAGGGAAAGCTGTTCGCGCCGGTGGCACTCGCCATCGTGTTCGCGCTCGGCTCGGCCCTGCTGCTGGCCTGTACGCTGATCCCGGTGCTCGGCTCCTACCTGCTGAAATCGACCGGCGGGCATGAGACGCTGCTGATGCGCGTGATCGGGCCGGCTTATCGCCGCATGCTGAGCGGCGTTCTCGGCGCCCCCATCGTGATCTACGCGGCCGCCGCCATCAGCGTTGTAATCGCAGCCTTCGCCTATACCGCGACGGGCAAGACCTTCATGCCGACCATGAACGAAGGCTCTATGGTGATGCAGCTCGCGGCCCTGCCCTCGATCAATCTCAACCAGAGCGAAGCCGACGCTATGCGCGTGCAGGCGGCGATCATCGAGAAGGTGCCGGAGGTGGAGCACATTATCGGCCGGATCGGATCCGACGAACTCGGCCTCGACCCGATGGGCCTTAATGAAAGCGACATGTTCCTCGAACTCGCCCCGCGCGAAGAGTGGCGTGGTCCGGATACGGAATGGCTGGTGGAAGAGATCCGCACCGTTGTGGATGAATTTGCCGGCATCGAGTCTTCCTTTACCCAGCCGATCGAGATGCGCGTCTCCGAAATGCTGACCGGCTCGCGCGGCGACCTCGCCATCAAGATCTTCGGGGCAGACTCGGCCGAACTCGCCGACCTTGCCGGCCAGATCGAACGTGCTGTTGCCGAGGTGCCGGGCGCATCGGATGTGTTCACCGCCTCGAACGATGTGTCGGAATACCTGCAGGTGGATATCGACCCCATCCGCGCCGGCCGCTTCGGCCTCGACGTCGTGACCATCCAGAACGAATTGCGCGCACGGCTCGAAGGCGTCTCGGCCGGGGAAGTGATCGAGCCCGGCCGGCGCACGCCCATCCTCATCCGCACCGATCAGGCCGCGGGCGCCGCCGCCTACGATTTCGACAACATCATGCTGGTGAATGCACAGGGGCAGACCGTGCGCCTGTCGGATGTTGCGCATGTTTCCCGCGTCGCCGGCCTTGCCTCGGTCTCCCGCGAGAACGGGTCGCGCTACGCCGTCGTGCAAGCCTTCGTGACGGGCCGAGACCTTGTCGGCTTCGTCACGGATGCACAGGCCGCCGTCGATGCCATCGGCCCGCTGCCGCCCGGCTATACGCTGGAATTCGGCGGCGAATTCGAGAACCAGCGCCGTGCCTCGGCCCGCCTGTCCCTGATGGTGCCACTGTCGCTTGGCCTCATCTTCATTGTCCTGTTCGGAACGCTGCGCTCGTTGCGTCAGGCGCTGCTGATCCTGTTCAACATCCCGTTCGCGCTCGTCGGCGGGATCATCGCGCTCAGCCTGTCGGGGGAATACCTGTCGGTGCCCGCATCGGTCGGCTTTATCGCGCTGCTCGGCATCGCGGTGCTGAACGGGCTGGTTCTGGTGACCTGCTTCAACGACCTGCGTGCGCTCGGCTATGAAACCGAAGAGGCCGTGCGCCAGGGTGCCGCGCGCCGCCTGCGGCCGGTGCTGATGACGGCCACCGCCGCCGCGCTCGGCCTCGTGCCGCTTCTGTTCGCACACGGACCAGGATCTGAGCTGCAGCGCCCGCTCGCCATCGTGGTGATCGGCGGACTTGTCTCGTCCACCATCCTGACACTGTTCCTGCTGCCCGTGCTCTACCGCCGCTTCGGCGTCGACCGCACGCCAGCCGGCATCCCGCAAGGAGAGGTCCAATGGACACGCCCCTACGCAAACTGACCCTCGTCTGCCCAAAGAGTATCGAGCCCACCCTGCTCGACACGCTCGACGGGCTGGTGCCGGAACTGCCGGGCTATACCAGCCAGGACGGCCTCGGCCGCGGCAGCTCGATGGACCTTGCCTCCACCGCCGAGAAGGTGAAAGGCGCGATGAGGATTTTCACCGTGATCATGGTGCTGCCGGAGGACGGCATTGCCCATGTCCTCGAAGCCGTGCGCCGCGCCTGCCCGCGCCGACAGATTTCCTACTGGGTTGAACCCGTACTCGATTTTGGACGCCTGAAATGAAACGTCTCTTTCTTGCCGCCACCGCGATCTGCGCCAGCCTGTTCGCACTGCCTGCATTTGGCCAGTCCGCACCGATCGTGGACATCATGGAACAATCTGTCCGCACCAGCCCCGCCTATCTCGCTGCCGACGCGGACCTGGGCCGCGCCGCGGCTGCCGCAGACCGGATTGCTGCCGGGCCGTATGAGTTCGAAGTCAATGCCAGCGGCGGCCAGCGCAAGATCGACAATCCTCTGGCGTCTGACGAAAGTTATACCGAATGGTCCGCCGGCGTGGCCCGCACGGTGCGCCTTCCGAAGAAGCGGGAGGCGGATTACGGCCTCGCCCGCATCGAGAACGAGCTTGCCCGCGCCTCGCTCGACCAGGTTCTGCAGGCCGAACGCCGGCACTTTGCGATGCTGTGGAGCGCGTGGCGGCAGGCCGAACTCATGCAGGAGACCTCCTCCGTCCAAGCGGACGAAGCCCGGCGCATTGCGGAGCTGGAACAGGTCGCGGTCGACAAGGGCGCGCAACGCCAGATCCGCGCCGACCAGCTGGCGGCAGAAGCCGGCCTGCTGTTCCTGCAGGCGGAACAGGACCGGAATGCGGCTGAAGCCGCGCGCGCGGCGCTGGTTGCCCGCTATCCGGACACGCCGTTTCCGGAGCGGGCCTTCGCGCTCGACTGGTCCGACGAGAACCTCCAGCAAGTCCTGGCAGCCCCGCTGGACCAGACCCCGGCCTATCGAAAGTCCCGCCTTGAGGCCGAGCAGGCCCAGCTGCGCGCGCGGCGCACGCGCATGGACGCCCTGCCGGACCCGACACTGGGCCTCGATTTCGGCAATGAGTTCGGCGGCTCCGAGACCAGCCTGATGGCGCGCATCACCATTCCCATCGGCGGATCGGCGCGGCGCGCCTATTCGCGCGAAATGTCGGCGAATGCGACCGTTGCCGAGCTGAACCGAGTGGGCGTCGAGCGGGAAACCTATCAGGCGGTCGAGGCCGCGCGCGTGTCCCTGAGAGCGTCGTTGTCGATGTACGAGACCGCGCTGGCGACGGCGGCCGCTTCTGAAAAATACCTTGGCACGATGCGCAAGGGTTATGAGCTCAGCGAAATCACCATAACGGAGTTCCTGAACAGCCGCCGGTCGACCATCGCTGCCGAGCGCGCCGTGGCGGAGCAAAGGGCAAAAGTCGAATCCGACCTGCTCACGCTCATGGTGATGACGGGATCGCTCGCGGAGACGGACGGGTGAACAGTCGCGTCAGCTCGCCTTTGCGGGCGCAACAAGCAGCATGGCTGCGCTTTCGTCTGCAAGGCCGCGCGCCTGCTTTTCGCTTACGCCGAGCCCCAGCAGTGCCATGAACATCATGTCCTGCATGAGCGCCGCCGCCTTGCGGCGTGACAGCCGCAATTCGATGACGCTCGCCATGAGGGAGTGACAGGCACCGAGCCAGAACAGAAGGCCTGTCGTTTCTGCCTCCTTGCGTACAAGGCCCTGCGCGCTCGCCGCGTCGATGTCCTTGCGCAAGCCGGAGTTCAGTGGGTGGTCCCGGCCAGTCATCAGCCGGAACCCGCGTGTCATCACGATCGAGCGCTCTTTCTCCGTCAGCGTATAGTCCACCGCCACGCGCATGCCGCCCGTCAGGCGCTGAAGGGGATCTTCAAGGTGCCGGTTGGCCGCGCTGACCCGCGCCTCAAGGTCCATCCGGATTTCCGCGCCGATGGCATCGGCGAATTTCTGCTTGTCTTCAAAATGGTTGAAGAAACTGCCCTTAGCGACACCTGCCGCCGCAACGATGTCGTCGATCGGGACCGCATCTACCGGGCGTTCCGCGAAAAGCTGGAGTCCCGCCGCCACGAGGGATTGCCGCGTGCGGATGCTGCGCGGGTTTTCGGGCTTCTCTGCGACTGGACCTGCCATCACCGGCTCCACTTGACTGAATAGTCACCTAACAGTATATGACTAAAAAGTCAATTAATGACAAGGGAGGAAAAGGTGGAACCGATTATCAGGATCGAAGACATTTCTCATGTGCGGTTCGCCGCGCCGGACCTGTCGGAAATGCGCACTTTCCTCGAAGATTTCGGCCTGATCTGTTCGGAGCATGGCGGCCGGCTCTATGGCCGGGGCTCTGACGGCGCGGCCTTCACGCATTGCACGGAACAGGGCGAACCAGCGTTCAAGGCGCTGGGCTTTCGTGCGGAATCCCTGGCCGATCTCGAGACGTTGGCGCGCCGGGAGGGCGCCGAGGTTGAAGCCCTGGACGATCCGGGTGGCGGCCATGTGGTGCGGCTGACAGATCCCGACGGGTTCCTTGTGGAGGTGGTCGCCGGTCAGGCCCCCGCCGTGCCGGAAGCGCCCCTTAGCGACACCCCGCACAATACGGCTGCGGCGCGGCCACGGCTGCGCAAGACGATCCGGCTCGCGCAGGGGCCCTCGCATGTCCTCCGGCTCGGCCACTGCGTACTGAATGTCTCGGACTTCCGCGCATCTGAGAATTGGTACAAGGAACGGTTCGGTTTCCTGACATCCGATGAGATCGAAATGGCACCGGGCGCCGCAATGGGCGCCTTCATGCGATGCGACCGGGGCGATCAGCCGACGGATCATCACACGCTGTTCCTCGCCCAATTGCCCCAACCGCCGGGCTTTCTCCATGCCGCATTTGAAGTCGCGCATCTTGACGATTTAATGCTGGGCCATGCGCACCTCAAGGCCAAGGGACGCGACCAGGCCTGGGGTGTCGGCCGGCATATCATGGGCAGCCAGGTGTTCGATTACTGGCGCGACCCGTGGGGTCACGAGCTGGAACACTGGACCGATGGCGACCTCTTCACGGCAGCGGACCCGCCCAACAAGATGCCGTTCACGGCCCTGCTCGCGGTCCAATGGGGCACACCTCATCCAATGCTGGCCGGAGAAGACGGGCCGAAATAGGTCGTCCCGCTCCCCATAACTCCCTCCCCTACAGATGGCGGCGCACCGCCAGGAAGGACACGCAGATGAAACTCGCGACCTATAGTGACACGCCGGATAGCCCTGCCCGCATTGGAATCGTCGCGGACGATACGCTCATCGATGCCGGTTTCGATGGCGCGATGCCGGAGCTGATCGCACGATGGGACGAGGTGAAGGACAGCCTCGCAGGCCGTTCCGTATCGGGTGCGGGCAAGCCTCTTTCCTCCGTACACCTGCACGCGCCTGTGAAGCGGCCGGGGAAGATCTGGGCCATCGGCCTCAATTATGCGGACCATATCGCAGAGTCGAAAATGGACACGCCGACGCGACAGATATGGTTCACAAAGGCACAGACCTCTATCAACGGCCCCTATGACCCGATCCTTCTGGCGCGCAACGCGCCCTATGTCGACTATGAGGTCGAACTGGTTGCGATCATCGGCAAGGGTGGCAAGTACATTCCCGCTGACAAGGCGCACGAGCACGTTTTCGGCTATTGTGTCGGCAATGACGTGACCGAGCGGATGTGGCAACATGCGGGACCGCAATGGTCGCTGGGCAAGAGTTTCGACACGCACGCCCCGATTGGCCCCTGGATCACGACCGCTGACGAAGTGGCCGACCCGCACGCGCTGGACATCAGCTGTTCCGTGAACGGAGACATGAGACAAACCTCCAACACCCGACACCTTGTGTTCAGCATCTGGCAGCAGATCGAACATCTGTCGGCGGCGATGACGCTTGAGCCGGGCGATGTGATTTTCACCGGCACGCCGGGCGGCGTCGGCGCAGCGATGGAGCCGCGCCAGTTCCTGAAGCCGGGCGACGTGGTGCGATGTGCGATCCAGGGCCTCGGCAGCATCGAAGGCACGATGCAACAGGAGGCATGAGCCATGTCCGCCCATGACTGCGATGTCCTGATCGTCGGCGGCGGCCCGACCGGGATCGCGCTGGCGCTGATCGCCGCGCAACACGGCGCCTCTGTGATTGTCTGCGAGAAGGAAGCGGACATCTATCCGCTGCCGCGGGCGGCACATATCGACCATGAAGTCATGAGGATCTTCCAGTCGGTCGGCGCGGCAGATGAAATCGCGGCAACCAGCCGCACGACCAGCCACTATGATTTCCTGACGGCGGGCGGCGAGATCCTGCTGCGGTTCGATGGATCCGACCAGACCGGCCCCGGCGGCTGGCCCGGTGCGAACATGATCCATCAGCCGTCGCTGGAACGCGCGTTGAGGAACCGGCTGCCTTACAGCGGACATGCAGACCTGCGCGTCAACTGGAGTTTCGCTGGGTGCGAAGATACTGCCACAGGCATCAGCGCGACGTTCGAGACACCGGACGGACCGCGGATGCTCACCGCAGCGTACCTTGTCGGCGCGGATGGAACCCGCAGCCCGGTGCGCACCGCGGCCGGCATCGAGCTGGACGATCTCAAATTCGACGAGCCCTGGCTGGTGATAGACACGATCGTCCACGATTTCGACCGGCTGCCGAAGGTGAACCTGCAGATCTGCGATCCGGCGCGGCCGACGACCTGCGTGTTGATGGGCGAAGGGCGTCACCGCTGGGAGTTCATGATCCTGCCAGGCGAGACGCCGGAGGATGTGCTGGACGATGCCTTAATCGCGCGCCTGCTGGCGCCGTGGAATGTCGAGGGTGCCGTCACGCTGGAGCGCAAGGCGGTCTACCGGTTCAATGCGCGGGTGGCGAAGCAGTGGCGCAAGGGCCGTGTGCTGCTGGCTGGCGATGCAGCGCACCAGACGCCGCCTTTCGCCGGACAGGGCCTCTGCGCAGGCGCGCGCGACGCGGCGAACCTTGGCTGGAAACTTGGCCTGATCGCCACCGGGCAAGCCCCCGACAGCCTGCTCGACACCTACCAGGCCGAACGCGAGCCGCATGCACGCGCAACGATCCAGATGGCGATGATGATGGGCCGGACCGTGTGCATCACCGATCCCGCCGCCGCCGCGGAGCGCGACCGGCAGATGCTGGCCGCAAGGGCCGCGGGACAGTCGCCCGATGGCCGCACGAACTATCCGGACATTGCGTCGGGCGCGATCCTCGCGGGCAGCGCCGGCGCGGGCGGATATTTTCCGCAGGCGGTGTCACAGGGCGGCGCGGAGCGTCTCGACGACCTGCTGGGCGCCGGGCCCTGGCTGGTCGGGCGCGGCACATTTCCGGATCAGCCTGGCCTGAAATGCGTCCATCTCGACAGCGGCGGCGCTGGCGCGTTTTCGAACGCGCTCGGCGAATGGCTGGACCAGCACAAGGCCGACGCCGTCCTCATCCGGCCTGACCGTTATATCTTTGGCACAGGGGCGCCTGACGCGCTGGCGCAGGCGTGGCGGACCATGGCGTGACTGTGGACCTCAGGACGACCAGAAGCTGACATCGTGATGCATCGGGTCGTGCGCATCAAGCTGCAACGAATTCCAGTCCATCATGGATGACATCGCGAATGAAGCGATCTCTCCCAGACCTGCATGGGTGTCTGCGAGCCCCACATCCTGGAATATAGGCCCTTGGTAGACGGGGAATGGAGCCGCCCGCATAGCAAGCCTGATCCAGGACGGAACCATCACCGTTGACGGATGGGAGGACGCAGCGACCCCGGCCATCCGCGCCGGGCGCATTCTGGATAAGGTGCTGGATGAATTCAGCCGAAATGCGCTTCTGGCCGCCGAAATCTGACGCAGCGACAGGCAAAACGCAATGTAAGGGAACATGGAGCGTTGGCAGTCCCTAGGGGAATCGAACCCCTCTTTCCAGGTTGAAAACCTGGCGTCCTAACCGATAGACGAAGGGACCGCACCGGCTTGAAGAACAGGGCATATAGCGGCTGATGCAGGGTTGGGCAAGCCACCTGTCACCGGCTTTCTGCACATATATCACGCCTCGGCGGCGTCCATCACTTCCAGCTGCACCCGGCGGCGTCCATTCCATTCTTCGGCCTTCAGGCGCCCGGCCAGATGCACTTTCCTGCCCGGCGTCAGGACTTCGCCCAGCGGCGCATCTGCCGCGCGCCAGGCAATGCAGTCGAGGCGCCCGGTTGCATCCTCGGCCGTGATCTTGAGGTGGTTCGCCCCTACCTGACGGGCATGGCTGACATGGACGGACTGGAGTGCAAAAACCGGTTCCGGCGCACCGGCGCCATAGGGGCCGAGGCCCGCAATCTGGTCGGCGAGCTCTGTTGTCACGGCGCCGGGGGCGAGCACGGCATCGATGGTGAGTTCAAGCGCAGCAGCACGTTCTGCAGTGAACTGGGCCATGTGGTCGACCATCCATCGGTCGAAGCCGGGGATCTGGTCCGGCTCGAGGCTGAGGCCGCCCGCCATCGCGTGGCCGCCGCCGGACAGGATGATGCCTTCGCGCGCCGCGGCGGAAATCGCGTCGCCAATGTTCACGCCCGTGACGGATCTGCCGGACCCCTTCGCGACGGGGCCGAGGCCCCGCCCCCAGCCGATGACGATGCTGGGCAAGTGGAAGCGTTCCTTGAGGCGACCGGCGACGATGCCGATGACGCCGGGATGCCAGCCTTCGCCGGCGGCGATAAGGATGCCGCGGTCGGGAGTCTTTGCCAGTGCCTGCTCCGCCTGCGCCGTCGCCTGATCGAGAATGGCGGCCTCGACCGCCTTGCGTTCCTCGTTGAGGGCATGGAGCTGTTCAGCGAGGGCGATGGCCTCGGCGCGGTCGTCGGTGGCGAGCAGTTTGGCGGCAAGCCATGGATCGCCGACGCGGCCACCTGCATTCAGGCGCGGCCCCAGCATGAAGGTCGCGTGGTAGACCGTCTCGACCTTGCTGATGCCGGACACATCCGCAAGCGCCCGGAGGCCCTCATTCTGGCCGCGCGAGAGCATGGTCAGGCCCTGCCGGACAAAGGCGCGGTTCACTCCGCGCAGCGGGGCGAGGTCACACAGCGTGCCGAGGGCGGCAAGGTCCAGCAGGTGCATGATGTCCGGAAGGCCGTCGGACGGGGCAATGCCGCGCTCGCGCGCGAGCCGGTTCAGCGCCGCGACGAAGACGAAGACCACGCCTGCGGCGGCGAGGTGCCCCTGCCCGGACGTATCGTCGGGCCGGTTCGGGTTCACCAGCGCCGCGGCAGGCGGATGGTGACCGGACATGAGGTGATGGTCGATGACCACGACGTCGAGGCCGATCCGCTCGGCCTCTTCCAGCGCGTGCACGGCGGCTGCACCGCAATCGACGGTGATGACAAGGTCGTTGCCGCTTTCCTTAAGGTGGCGGAAGGCTTCGGGCGACGGGCCGTAGCCTTCTTCCAGACGGTCCGGCACGTAGAGGCCGAGTTCCTCGCCCCAGGCGCGGAAATAGCGGGTGAGGATGGCGGAACTGGTGCCGCCGTCGACATCATAGTCGGCGAAGACAGTGACCTTCTTCTTGTCGAGGATGGCGTCGAGCACAACGGCGGCCGCCTTGTCCATGTCGGCAAAGCTGGACGGGTCGGGGAAGCTGTCGCGGAGCGTGGGGGACAGGTAAGCGCCGGCCGTGCCCGGCTCCACGCCGCGCCCGGCGAGCAGGCGCGCCACAAGGTCCGACCCGCCGACGCTGGAGGCAAGCCGGCGCACCAGCGCCTCATCCACCGGCGACAGGGTCCAGAACCGGCCGGTCGCGGACCGGTCGACGCCGAACAGCAGGTCTTCGGTCTTGCGGGCTGGCAGGGACATGGGCGCTCCGGAATCAGTGATCCGGAGAGCCTAGCACAGCCATGGGCGGGATTGGCCCCCGCTTATGCCTTCCGGTTGGAGCGGATGTAGCGGACCATGCCGTCAGCCGAGGTCATCACCAGCGAGTGCGTGTGGACGCGGCCATCGCGGTGCTGCACGCCGCTCAGCAGGGTGCCCTGCGTGACGCCGGTGGCGCAGAAGACGGTGTCTTCCGAGGCCAGCTCGTTCAGCGAATAGGTACGGCCGAGATCGGTGATGCCGACGCGTTCGGCGCGCTTTCTCTCGTCGTCATTGCGGAAGACGAGACGGCCGAACATCTGGCCGCCGACGCATTTCAGGGCAGCTGCAGCGAGGACGCCTTCCGGCGCGCCGCCGGAGCCGACATAGAGGTCGATACCCGTCAGCGGGTTGGTCGTGGCGATGACGCCGGCAACGTCGCCATCTGTAATCAGCGCAACACGTGCGCCGGCCGAGCGGAGGCTTTCGATGATGTCTTCATGGCGCGGGCGGTCGAGCACGCAGGCAGTCATGTCGGACACGTCCTTGCCTTGGAATTTGGCGAGGGCGGTGATGTTTTCAGCCGGCGAGGCGCCGAGGCTGACAATGCCTTCCGGATAACCGGGGCCGATGGCCAGCTTGTCCATATAGGTGTCCGGCGCGTGCAGCAGGCCGCCGCGCGGTGCAATGGCCAGTACAGCCAGCGCGTTCGCCATGGCCTTGGCGGTCAGCGTGGTGCCTTCCAGCGGATCGAGGGCAATGTCGATTTCCGGGCCGGTGCCGGTGCCGACTTCCTCGCCGATATAGAGCATCGGGGCTTCGTCGCGCTCACCCTCGCCGATGACGACGCGGCCTTTGAAATCGACGGCGTTGAAGGCGGTGCGCATTGCATCAACGGCAGCAGCGTCAGCCTTTTTCTCATCGCCGCGGCCGACCAGTTTCGAGGCAGCGATGGCCGCTGATTCGGTCACGCGGACCATGGAATCCGCCAGGCTGGGCGTCAGAACATTGTTTTTCATGAATTTTCACTCTCCGAACGCGGATATCTTGTTTCGTTTTGCCGCTTCTGAAGCAATTAGCTTGCCGCTTCGATACGAATAAGCCGTGGCGCGTCAATTGGTATTGAAATTTTTTCAAGGCGCGCAAGCGCTGCCAACATGTGACTGCGGGGGCAGCGATGCGTGACTATAACGACCGGTGCAGCCCCGCTTTCATCGGCAGAATCCTGCAAAAGCTTGTCCACCGACACGCCTTCGGCGGCGAGCGCCTCGGTGAGGGCGGCGAGGGCGCCCGGCTGGTCGGCAAGGCGGATGCGCAGGAAGAAGGGCGCAACCTCGTCGGCGGCGCCGGCCACGAAGGGGCGCGCCTTGTGGTGCTCGGCACGACCGAAAGCCGGGCGGATGGCCGGGCGGAAGAGTTTTGCAATGTCGCCCATGACGGCCGATGCCGTGGGGCCTGAGCCGGCGCCGGGGCCGGTCAGCGTGATGGCGCCAACGGGGTCGCCTTCGATGCGGACGGTGTTGAGGCTGCCATTGACGCGGGCGAGCGGATGCGTGGCCTGAAGGGCCAGCGGTTCGACGCGGCAAACGACGCCCTTGTCGGTCAGCACGCCTTCCGCGATCAGCTTGATCCGGAAGCCGAGCCGGTCGGCCATGCGCAGGTCGAGGAGGCTGATCTGGTCGATGCCGGAGACGGAAACCTTGGAGAAATCGAGGTCGGCCGAGAAGGCGATGGCCGAGAGGATGGCCGCCTTGTGGGCGGCGTCCATGCCTGACACGTCGAGCGTCGGGTCGGCCTCGGCATAGCCAAGGCGCTGGGCCTCAGCGAGGACGTCTTCATATTCCCGCCCCTGCTCCAGCATGGTGGAGGTGAGATAATTGCAGGTGCCGTTGAGGATGCCGGCGACGCGCTTGACTTCGGTGCCCGCGAGGCTGTCGCGCAGCACACGGACGACCGGGATGCCGCCTGCCACAGCCGCCTCGAACAGCAGGTCGACCTGCTTTTCCGCAGCAAGCTTCGCGAGCGCCATGCCGTGCTTTGCCATCAGGGCCTTGTTGGCGGTGACGACATGCTTGCCGGCCTTGAGGGCGGTTTCGACGGCGAATTTCGCCGGGCCGTCACTGCCGCCGACGAGTTCGACGAACACGTCGACATTCGGGTCTTCGGCGAGGGTCGCGGCGTCATCGAACCAGGGATAGGCGTCAATCGAGACGGGCCGGTTGCGCGACTGGCTGCGCGCGCTGACGCCGGCGATTTCCACCTTGCCCGGCAGGCGCAGATTCTGCTGGCGCTGGACCAGTTCGATCAGACCGCAGCCGACATGGCCGAGGCCTGCGATTCCTATTCTCAAAGGTGCCACAGGGCGCCCCTTTCACATCTCACTCTTCGCGCTGCTGCCTAGCGGGTTTGGGGCGCGGGGGAAAGGGGTGGACCGCCCAAACCAGCGGCATTGCAGAGGTCCGCGGCAACATGCTTAATCAGCGCACACATAAGAAACAGAGGGAGCGCCACACCATGCCAGTCAATCCGGATGCCGTCGGATCCAAGGGAACACCCCGCACCTGGGCGTGGGACTCGCGGGACGCCCTGCTCTATGCGCTCGGCGTCGGCTGCGGCGTCGAAGACCCGGTCGGGTCCGAGTTGGAGTTCACGACCGAGAACACGATCGGCGTGGACCAGAAAGTGCTGCCGACCTTCTGCGTGCTGGCAGGGTTCAATGCCGAGGGCGGACGCGGAGCCATGGGCAATGCCGGGAGCTATGACCCGCGCATGCTGGTGCATGGCGAACAGGGCATCCGCCTTTACCGCCCGATCCCGGTGAAGGGCGAAATCACGCTCAACGACGAGATCACCGGCATTTACGACAAGGGCAAGGGCGCGGTCGTCGCCACGAAGGCCGAGGCCATCCTGACGTCCGATGGCAAGCCCCTGTTCGAATTGACCTCATCCGTCTTTATCGTCGGCGAAGGTGGCTTTGGCGGCGACCGGGGCCCTTCGGACAAGGCCAATGTCGCGCCGGATCGGACGCCGGACCATAGCGTCACCTATCAGACCCGGCCGGACCAGGCCCTGCTGTACCGCCTCAGCGGCGACCGCAACCCGCTGCACTCCGACAAGAAATTCTCCGATGTCGGTGGATTCCCGAAGCCGATCCTGCATGGCCTGTGCACCTATGGCTTCACCGGGCGGGCGCTTCTGTCCGCGCTGTGCGGCAACGAACCGGCCCGGTTCAAAGCAATGGATGGGCGCTTCTCCTCGCCGGTGCTGCCGGGCGAAGCGCTGACCATCAATATCTGGACCGGCGAAGGCGAGGACGGCACGGCCATCTTCCAGACCCTCGGTGGCGATGGCCGTGTCGTGCTTAACAATGGCGGGTTCAGCTACGAGGAGGGTTGACCAACGGGGGCTCCTCCTCCCGCCAGTTCATCCTTCGACTTCGCTCAGGATGAGTCCGGTTACCGCGGCGCCTTCCTAGCTCTCATGCTGAGCGAAGTCGAAGCATGTGCGCGGAGGACCGGGCCCAAATCCGCTCACCCAAGCAAACACCAGGATGAGCGGAGAACTGGAGCGCACCCTACTCCGCTGCCGCGGCCGCAGGCTTGATCTCCTTCACGCCGCGTTTGGCGAGGAATTTCCGGATGTTGCGGGCGGCCTGGCGGATGCGCTGTTCGTTCTCCACGAGGGCGATGCGGACATGGCCGTCGCCATGCTCGCCGAAGCCGGCGCCGGGGGCGACGGCGACGTGGGCCTCGTTGATCAGCTGCAGCGAAAATTCGAGGCTGCCGAGATGGCGCAGCTGTTCCGGGATCGGGGCCCAGGCGAACATCGAGGCCTTGGGGCTCGGGATCGGCCAGCCGGCGCGGGTGAAGCTCTCCACCAGCACGTCGCGGCGTGACTTATAGATGGCGCGGGTCTCGTCCACGCAGTCCTGCGGGCCGTCGAGCGCAGCAACGGCCGCCACCTGGATCGGCGTGTAGGCGCCATAATCGAGATAGGATTTCACGCGGGCGAGCGCGGCGATCAGCTTCTCATTGCCCGCGACGAAGCCCATGCGCCAGCCGGCCATGGAATAGGTCTTCGACATGGTCGTGAACTCGACCGCAATGTCCTTGGCCCCGTCGACTTTGAAGGATCGAGGGCGTCGGCTCCTCGAAATAGATCTCGTTATAGGCAAGATCCGACAGCACCCAGAGTTCGTGCTTCTTCGCGAACTTGATGGCGTCCTTGTAGAAGTCGAGGTCGCACACGGCGGCCGTCGGGTTGGACGGATAGCAGAGCACCATCGCCGTCGGCGGCGGCACGGAATAGTGCACGGCCTTGCCGAGGTTCGAGAGATATTGCTCCGGCGTCTGGGCCGGCACGCCGCGGATCGAGGCGCCGGCAATGATGAAGCCGAAATGGTGCAGCGGATAGGACGGATCGGGCGCGAGGATCACGTCGCCGGGGGCCGAGATGGCCTGGGCGAGGTTGGCAAAGCCCTCCTTGGAGCCGAGCGTCACGATGACTTCCCGGTCTTTATTCAGGGTGACGCCAAAGCGACGCTTGTAATAGTCCGTCACCGCCCGGCGCAGGCCCGGAATGCCGCGCGAGGCGGAGTATCCGTTAACGTCTTCCTTGCGCGCGGTCTCGCACAGCTTGTCGACGATATGTTTCGGGGTCGGCAGGTCGGGATTGCCCATGCCGAGGTCAATGATGTCGGCACCCTCAGCACGCAGGGCGGCTTTCGTGCGGTTCACCTGCTCAAACACGTAGGGAGGCAGGCGGCGGATCTTGTGGAAGTCGGTATTCATTAGCGGTGGACCTTGAGGCCTTCAGTCACTCGGGGAACGTTAAACGCAGCTTCGATCGCCATGATCTCTTCCTGCGTCAGGAAACCGGGATCGGCCGGAAATCCGGCGAAATCCGCGTCTACCCGCTGCAGCAGCGCTGCCATTTCGGCCGCTGCGTCAGCGGGGGGGGCCGCTCGCTCGTTCCCGTCGAACATGGCCTGAAGCACCTGAACCCGGCCCGCCGAGACCGGCAATGTCTTGCCGGGCATCTGGTCTGCAGCGAGTTCCGGCACCTCATAGAGCTTCGGATAGCCCTCGCCGCGGATCTCGGCACGGCGCTCGCCATACCATTCCGGGGCCTGGTTAACGGCGTCCCGGACCTGCGCAAATGAGTTCGTGCACCCTGCCAACAGCAGGATCGACACGCTCATGAGGGGAATCGCCGTGTTTTTCATGGTTAAACTCACTAAATCACAAACATTGCGGCGCATAGTTAAGGACCGCAAAAACAGGCGATAGTGGGACGAATGAGCGGCAACGACAGAAACAGAAACACGCCCGACTCCCTGGCCCAGTTGATGGCCAGCCAGGATCCCATACGCCTGCAGATCCTGCTGACCACTCTTGCCCTCGCCAATACAGAATCCCAAGCACTTCTTGCTGATGTCCTAATGGGGTCCGGCCCGCTGGGCACAGTGAGCCAGGGCGACCCCATGAAAGTGGGCGAAGCTTTCCGCGCCGTCGGCTGGCATATCGCCTCCAACCCCCAGGCCATGTTCACCGCGAACATGGAACTGATGCAGGGCTGGATGAAGCTGTGGCAGGAGATGGCCACCGAATCCCTGATCGGGGAAGACCACAAGGAAACCGACAAGCGGTTCTCCGACCCCGAATGGCACCGCAACCCGGCCTTCAAGTTCATGCGCAAGGCGTATGACCTCAACACCCGCTGGCTGAACAGCCTGCCGGACCATGCGACCGGCCTGCCGGAAAACCTGCACACACGGGCAAAGTTCTTTACCAACCAGCTGACCGAGACGCTGTCGCCGACCAATTTCCTCGGCACCAACCCGACGGCCCTGCGCGCCTTTGTCGAGACCGGCGGGCAGAGCGTGCTGGACGGCCTGCGCCTTGCCCGCGCCGACATCAAGAAGGGCGGCGGCAAGCTCTATATCAGCCAGACCGACGAGACGCCGTTCAAGGTGGGCGAGAATATCGCGACAGCGCCCGGCCAGGTCGTGTTCCGAAACGACCTCATAGAAGTTATCCATTATGCGCCGAGTGGCGAGCAGACCTATTCGCGTCCGCTTCTGATCTTCCCGCCCTGGATCAACAAGTTCTACATCCTGGACCTTCAGGAAAAGAATTCGATGATCCGCTGGCTGGTCGACAAGGGCCTGCCGTTGTTCGTCGTCTCCTGGCGCTCCGCCGACGAGGCGACCAAGGACTACACCTGGGACGATTATGTCCAGAAGGGTGTCTATGCCGCCGTCGAGGCGACACTGATGGCGAGCGGGGCGAAGGATCTCAACGCCGTCGGCTACTGCATCGGCGGCACGCTGCTCTCCTCCGCTCTCGGACATATGGCAGCAACCGGCGACGACCGGATCAAGGCCGCGACCTTCTTTGCCTCGCAGTCGGATTTCGAAATCGCGGGCGACCTCAAGGTTTTCACCGATGGTCCGGGCCGGGATTATATCGACAGCGTCATCGAGGATAATGGCGGCGTGATGCCGGGCTCGATGATGTACGAGACCTTCAACTGGCTGCGCCCGATCGACCTCGTCTGGCGCTATGTCATCGACGAATACATGCTGGGCAAGGCGCCCCGCCCGTTCGACCTGCTCTACTGGAACGCCGACCAGACCAATATTCCGGGCAATGTGCACCGCCGTTACCTCAAGGAATGCTATGCCGAGAACCGCCTCGCTACGGGCAGCTTCAAGGTGATGGGCCAGACGGTGGACCTGAAACAGGTCAAGATCCCGATCATGGTGCAGGCGAGCCGCGACGACCATATCTGCCCGATGGAGAGCGTCTATCGCACCTCCAAGGTGTTCGGCGGCGATACGAAATTCGTTCTGGCCGCGTCCGGCCACATTGCCGGCGTGGTGAACCATCCGGACTCCGGCAAGTACTGCCACTGGACCAATGACGCCTCACCGGCAACGGGCGCGGAATGGCTGAGCGGCGCGGAGGAAATCAAGGGTTCCTGGTGGCCGACCTGGTGGGACTGGCTGCGCCCGAAATCCGGCCGGAAGGTCAATGCGAAGCAGCCGAAGGACATGGGCCTCGGCCCGGCGCCCGGCCGCTACGTGAAAGTACGCCTCAGCGACATCAAGCTGCCGCTTTAGCCCCCGCCAGATCATCCTTCGACTTCGTTCAGGATGAGCCACGCACCCGTTTTGCTGACGTAGCGCTCATGCTGAGCGAAGTCGAAGCATGGGCGCGGGCTAGGTCTGCAGCCCTGCCCCTTCGTCCAGACCCAACGCGATGTTCAGGTTCTGCACGGCAGCGCCTGAGGCACCCTTGCCGAGATTATCGAGGCGGGCGACGAGGCGCGCCTCTTCATCCGATCCGAACACGAACAGTTCGAGCCGGTTGGTGCCGTTGCAGGCTTCCGGCTCAAGCCCCTTCAGCGCATCGCTTTCGGCCAGCGGAATGACTTTGACAAACTGTTCTCCGGCATACGCTTCGGCCAGCGCCGCATGGATGGCGCCGCGCGTCACCTTGCCCGGCAGCGCCCAGAGCGGCAGCGCGATCTCGACGATCATGCCCTGCGCGTACCGCCCGACCGACGGCATGAACAGCGGCGCGTTATCCAGCCGGCCGTAGCGCTTCATCTCGCCGATATGCTTGTGCTTCTGGCCGAGGGCGTAGATGCGGTAATTGTCGTGGGTGTACCCCTCCGCGCCCGCATCCTCGAACTCCGCAATCATCGACTTGCCGCCACCGGAATAGCCGGACACCGCGTGCACATGCACGGGCCAATTGGCCGGCAGCAGGCCACGGCCCGTCAGTGGGCGGATGAGCGCAATCATGCCGGTGGGATAACAACCCGGATTGGAAATCCGCCGCGCCGCCCGCAAAGCGGCACGCTGGGCCTTGTCCATTTCGGGGAAGCCATAGGTCCAGCCGTTTGCCGTGCGGTGGGCGGTAGAGGCGTCGATGATCACCGTATTCTGGTTCGTCACCAGCGACACGCCGAGCCGGGCGGCATCATCCGGCAGGCAGAGGATCACGGCGTCGGCCATGTTCATCAGGCGCGCGCGCTCGTCGAAATCCTTGCGCTTGCCGGGATCGATCGAGATGAGCTGGAGATCTGTCCGGCCACGCAGCCGGTCGGCGATCTGAAGGCCGGTCGTGCCGGCTTCGCCATCGATGAAGACTTTGGGCAACATTGCGCTTCGCGCCCCTATTCAAACGCAAGACAAAAGCAAAGCGGGCGCTTCGTCACCGAAGCGCCCGCCCGAAAAGGAAAAACCGGATGCGGCTTAGCGCTTCGAGAACTGGAAGCTGCGGCGGGCTTTCGCCTTGCCGTACTTCTTGCGCTCGACCACGCGCGGGTCGCGGGTCATGAAGCCGTGCGGCTTCAGAACCGGACGCAGGCCCGGCTCGAAGTTGACGAGTGCGCGGGCGATGCCGTGACGCACGGCGCCGGCCTGACCCATGAGGCCGGAGCCTTTCACGGTTGCGATGACGTCAAACTCGCTCTCGCGGCCGGCTTCGATCAGCGGCTGGGCGATGACCATACGCAGCACGGGGCGCGCGAAGTATTGTTCCTGGTCGCGGCCGTTGATGGTGATCTTGCCGGAGCCGCGCTTGATCCAGACGCGTGCGACGGCTTCCTTGCGGCGGCCGGTGCCGTAGGAACGGCCCTGGGCATCGATCTTTGGCTCGGCGACTTTCACCGGGGCATCAGCGGCAGTGCCGCCAGCCATGGCACCAAGGTCCTGGAGGGAGTTTGCAGTATCGGTCATAATGATCAGGCCGTTTTGACGTTTTTGCGGTTCATCGACGCGAAGTCGACGGTCTCGGGGTTCTGGGCCACGTGCGGATGCTCCGGTCCAGCGTACACGCGCAGTTTACCGTACTGCTTGCGGGCCAGCGGGCTTTCCTTCGGCAGCATGCGCTTCACGGCCATTTGGATGGCGCGCTCCGGGAAGCGGCCGGAAAGGACCTTGCCGGCCGTGGTCGACTTGATGCCGCCCGGATAGCCGGTGTGGCGGTAGTAGACTTTGTCGGTCAGCTTGTTGCCGGTGAACTTTGCTTTTTCCGCGTTGATAACAACGACGTGATCGCCGGTGTCGATGTGCGGAGTAAAGTCAGGGCGGTGCTTGCCGCGCAGGCGTTTGGCGACGTAAGAAGCAAGGCGTCCGACGACGACATCAGTCGCGTCGATCACGACCCACTTATTCTCGACGTCCACGGGTGCGTTATAGGTTTTCATCGCTCTACTCAGAGCCTCTCGCTTTCGGAGTTCTTGGAATGGAATTCAAGCGCTGGCGTTTAAGCGCCACATCCCCCGTTGTCAACGCAGGGCTTGGACTTGCCCTGCTTTTTACCGCAGCCGGGTGCAGCAAGCAGGAAAAGGCGGCAGAAATCGCGCCTGAAGCTGCTGAAATTGCTGCAGATGTGGAGCTTCCGGCCGTCTGGGCGACCCGCTCTCTCGCGGGCCCGGTACGCTCTCTTGCGCTTTCGGGCGGAACCGGGGGCGTTCTCGCGGTCGCCTACAAGGATGGCGGGCTGCAGCTGTTCAACATGGATGCCGAACGGCTCGGCGAGCCGATCCAGTTCCGGATCCGGGCGCTGGCGAACGGCAAGGCCGCGACGATTGCCGGCCGCACGCTGACCCTGTTCCCCGGTGTTACCGACGACGGCGCCATGAAGGCCTATGTCTATGGCGAGGGCCTGATGGCCCCGGCGCAGGTGGACCTGCCGGTGGATGGCGAGTCTCATATTGCCGGCATCTGTTCCGGCCCGACCGGCACCGAGGGCCTGATGCGCCTTGCCTTCTGGACGGAAACCAACAACCGCGTGCTGCAGGCCGGGATCGTGCGCGAGAGCGAGGGCGAACTCTCCTGGGATCGCGGCGATTCGACGTTTACCGATTTCCCGATCCGGTCCTGCGCTTATACCGAAGATACGCTGGTCGCCTCGCCGCGCGCGGTGGCGGCAGCGCCGCTGGTGCGGGGCGGGTTCTCCGGCCTCCTGTCGCTGGAGGAGGATTCGGCGCTAAACCTCTCCACCGATCTCGGCATGACGTCCTCGGCCCTGAAGGTGCGCGACGGGATCACCGTGGTGATGCCCGACTCGGTCGACGCCATGACGGCCATGGGCACGATGATGTCCGGCGGCTATCCGGGCGGGCTGATCGTGGTCGCGGGCGAAGTGGCGCCGGATGACAACCAGGTCGTGTTCATCGACCCCAGCGTGATTACGCTGGCCGGGACGAACTAGGCGCCGACACCAGCCAGACGAGGCGGACAGCCGCGAGTGTGACGATCACGCCGAGCGCCTGGTGCGCGAGGGCCAAGCTCATCGGCGCGGCGTTCAGCAGGGTGAAGATGCCCCAGAGCGCCTGCGCGCTGACAAGCACCGCAAGGTGGACGAAGGCCCTGCCCTGCGCCGCGCGCCGGAACGCCCAGGCGGCCACAAGGCTGCCGGCCCAGATGGCGTAGGCAATGAGGCGGTGATTGAACTGCGTCGCGGCGCGGCCTTCGAACAGGCTGCGGATGCCGAGGCCCTGCTCAATATAATGAGACGGCACGATCTCGCCCGCCATCAGGGGCCAGTCATTATAGGTTCGCCCGGCATCGAGCCCGGCGACAAGCGCTCCGGCAGCCATCTGGACGAAGATGGCGCCAAGCAGCAGCTTTGCAGCGAACCTTGCCCGGTCAGAGGCAGGCTTGCGGTCGCGGTTGCCGAGGTCCAGCCAAATCCAGGCGGTGATGGAGATGATGAGTAGCGCCAGCATGAAATGGGTCATGAGCCGGTACGGCGCGACATCCACCCGCGTTGTTTCGCCGATGCCGCTGGAGACCATCCACCAGCCGATCGCGCCCTGAAGGCCGCCGAGCAGGATCAGGAGGATGAGACGCCGGGCGAGCGGCCCATTCAGCCATTTGCGCAGGGCAAACACGACTAGTCCGCCGACCGCGACAAGGCCGATCATCCGGCCGAAGAAGCGGTGGCCCCATTCCCACCAGTAGATCTGCTGGAACTCCGCCATGGACATGCCGGAATTGACCAGCCGGTACTCGGCGGTCTCCTGGTACTTGGTGAAGGCATCGTTCCAGGCCGCGGCGGAGAGCGGCGGGATGGCGCCCTTGATCGGATCCCACTCGGTGATGGAGAGGCCGGAATCGGTGAGGCGGGTTGCGCCGCCGATCAGGATCATGGCGTAGACCATGAGCCCAACGGCCACGAGCCACAGGCGGATCCAGCGCGACGCAGCCGGGGAGATTGCGGAATTGCTCATGCGCTTTAATTGACGCGGGGGCCGGGCCCGGCAAGTGTCCCGGTCGTCGCAAGCTGCAGAAAGGTCGATTGCCCCATGCGAAAGCCAGCCACCGCCATCCTCCTGCTGCTCTGGATGGGATTCTGGATCGTCGCGGCCGTGACGGTCGGCGGCCTGATTGCCGGCTGGCCGCACTGGGCGCACCTTATCTATTATGTGGTAGCGGGGATCGGCTGGATCATTCCGCTGAAGCCGCTGTTTGCGTGGATGAACCGGGGCGCCGTGCCGCCGGAAGAGGACTAGGCTCAGTCGCCTTCTTCGCTGCGCCGGGCCGCTTCACGCAGGCGGGCGAACAGCACCGCCGGGTCTTCAGACATGTCGGCCTCGTCGGGCGAGAGATAGTCGTCGTCCATATCCTCGGCTTCTTCGACCTTGGGTTCGAACGCGTCTTCTTCCTTGGCCTCCGCCACCGGATAACGGATCTCGGACTCGGCGCCGAGACGGCCGATGACCGTTTCCCCGCCGACCAGAGACTGGCCGGGCCAGGCGGTCACGGCGGCATGGGCCGGCAAGAACACGTCGCACCAGCCGCCGAGGCGGCGCGTGCCGCAGGGCCGGCCGAGCCGCGCGATGTCGCCGGCCACCATGTCGATATCGAGCCGCGGGCCAAAGCCGCCGGAGGCAAGCTTCACGCCGACATGGTCACCCTGGCTCTCAAAGGACATAAAGGCGCGCGCAAGGCCCTCATCGTCCGGGCGCATGGCGAAGGGAATGGAGTTGTCGCCGTCTTCGACGATGGCGTTCTCGAGGCTGCCGGAAATCGGCGTGTAGACCTTGTTGGTGGCGGTGGGCGCGGAAGAGATGCGGATACGGGTCATCGGCTTCTGGTCGAGGCGCAGTTCCGGCGGCACTTCCGCAAGACCGACCGAAACCACCATGCCATCCACCGGCGCGACCACGCCATTGGCGACTTCCGGCGGAGTGCGGTTTGCCCAACGCGCGGCAAACAGGGCCGCCACAGCGGCCGCAAAACCAATCCAGAACAGCGGTGCCCAGATCCAGCCGAGCAGGAGCGCGACGAGCAGCGCCGCAAGCGCCGCGGCGATGCCTTCCACGTCGAACCCGCCATTCAGCCAGGGCGTCGATTTGCGCTCCAGATCGTCCATCGTTCAGCCATTACCCTCATTCAGCCGCGAGCGCGAGATTCGCGCTGCGGGCCTGACGTTCCCACATATCAGCATATTTGCCAGCTTTTGCCAGCAGGGCGGCATGATCGCCCCGCTCGATCACCTGCCCGGCTTCGAGGACGAGGATCTCGTCGGCGGATTTCACGGTGGAGAGCCGGTGGGCCACCATCAGCGTCGTGCGGCCCTGCGAGGCTTCGTCGAGGGCCTCCTGCACGGCCTGTTCGGTGGCGCTGTCGAGGGCAGAGGTTGCTTCGTCGAGAACGAGAATGGCCGGGTCTGCGAGGATGACGCGGGCGATGCCGACGCGCTGCTTCTCGCCACCGGAGAGTTTCAGGCCACGTTCGCCAACGCGCGTATTCCAGCCTTCCGGCAGGCTCTCGATAAAGTCGAGTAGCTGGGCGCGCCGCGCCGCATCGCGCACATCTTCATCACTCGCATCGGGACGGGCATAGGCGATGTTCTGACGGATCGTGTCGTTGAAGAGGACCACGTCCTGCGGCACGAGGCCGAGCGCGCGGCGCAGCGATTCCTGCGTCAGTGTGCGGACGTCATGGCCATCCACCAGAACGCGGCCGCCCTTTACGTCATAGAAGCGGAAGAGGAGTTTCAGAAGGGTCGACTTGCCGGCGCCCGACGTGCCGACGAAGGCGACCTTCTTGCCGGGGGCGAGGTCGAAGCTGACATCCTGCACGCCGACGGCGCGGCCTTCATGGCTGAACGAGACATGGTCGAACTGAACCTCACCGATCGGGTGCGCGAGCTCGATGGCGTCCGGTGCATCGGTGATTTCGGCCTTCATATCGAGCAGGCCGTAAAGCTTTTCGAGGTCCACCGCGCCCTGTTTGATCTCGCGCCAGGCCCAACCAAGAATGTTGAGCGGCGCGTAGAGCGACAGCATCATCAGCATGACGGCGGTGAGATCGCCGATTTCCATTTTCCCGTGAATCACGTTCCAAGCCGACAGGGCGAGTACGGCCACAAGGCCGGCATTCATTACCAGCGCCTGCGTCGTGTTGAGGACGTACATGGAGCGCACGGTCTCGACATAGCGCTCATTGTAGACGCCCATCGCATGGCTGAAGCGGCCGGTCTCGCGGCGTTCGGCGGCGAAGGATTTGACGGTTTCGAAATTGGTCAGGATGTCGACCGCCATAGCGCGGAAATGCGTGTCCGCCTCGTTCATCTTGCGGCGCTGGCGCACGCGCCATTCGGTAATGATGACCGTGGCAATGACATAGACGGCGATCGTCACGACCGCGATCAGCGACAGCTTCACGTCGAAAGCGATGCCGAGCGCGACGGAGGCAAGAATGAGGCGCACGAAGGTGGGCCCGATATTGAAGGCGAGGAAGCGGATCAGATAATCGATGGCCCCTGCCCCGCGCTCGATCACGCGGTTGAGGGCACCGGTGCGCCGGGTCTGGTGGAAGTTGAGCGACAGCATCTGGGCATGACCGAAAGCGTCGACACTGGCGACGCGCTGAGCCTCCTGGCTGACCGGGGCGAACAGCCAGTCGCGCACCTGTGGCAGGCCGGCCGCGGCGAACCGCACCCCGATGCCGATGGCGAGCCAGGCCAGCGCCGCCCCGAACAGGGCCGGCGCGCCGCCCGCAGGCGCAACCTGGTTGATGGCATGGCCGATCAGCAGCGGCGAGACCACTTCGAGGACCGATGCGACCAGCGTGAGAATCACCGCAACCGCCATGACCAGGCGCCACTTTTTCAGCTCCGGCCGGGCCAGCAGCTTCAGGATTCGGAGGATCGAGACCCAGAGACCGCCATCGGCGCTCTCGATCTTGTCATGATCCTTTTGCGGTGTGTCGGTCGTGGTCATCTGACGGCATATGGGGCCGATTTGCGCCGCAGGGAACCCGACGGCGCAGGACCGGGCCTGGAAATGGCCTGATTTTCGCTCTGGATACCGGCAACGGCGCCCCATATGAGGAGCAGAAACGAAGAAAAGAGGCCATCAGGGATGTCGAACGTCAGGTCTGTCTGTGTGTATTGCGGCGCGTCGAATGACGTGAACAAGGACTATATCCGCCTTGCCGAAAAGCTTGGTGCGGAACTGGCGAAGCGCGGCATCCGCATGGTTTATGGCGGCGGCGGCGTCGGCCTGATGGGCGCCAGCGCAAGATCAGCCCACAATGCAGGCGGTAAGGTTCTGGGCATCATGCCCCGCTTCCTGCTGACCAAGGAAATGATCTACGAGGATGTCGAGCACGTCATCGTGGAAGACATGCACACTCGCAAGCAGATGATGTTCCAGGAATCGGACGCCTTCATCGTGTTGCCGGGCGGCATCGGCACGCTGGAAGAGGCGGTGGAGATCCTGTCCTGGGCGCGGCTGAACCTGCACGCCAAGCCGATGGCCTTCCTGGACGAGGACGGCTTCTGGGCGCCCTTCTTCGAACTGATGGACCATATCATCGGCGGCGGCTTCACGCCCAAGAGCTTCCGCTCGATGCTGGTGCACTGCGACACGCCGGAAGCGGCGATCGACGCCCTGTGCGACCGGATCGTGAGGCTGGATCAGTAAGCGGTCAGGCCCTCAGGGCCCGACGCCGGTGAAGCCCTGCACTTCCTCGGCTGTTTTCTTCGTGAAATCCATGCCCAGCGACAGGACCAGCGCCGAGGCGATGAAGATCGAGGAATAAGTACCGATCACGATACCGAAGATCAGCGCGAAGCTCATGCCCTGCAGCACCGGGCCGCCGAGGAAGTAGATCGCGAACAGCGAGATCAGCGTGGTGCCGGACGTCAGCAAGGTGCGCGACAGAGTGACGTTCAGCGACAGGTCGATGACTTCGCGGTCAGGCATCTTCTTGTACTTGCGGCGGTCTTCACGGATGCGGTCGAACACCACGACCGTGTCGTTCATCGAGTAACCAATGATCGTCAACAGGGCCGCGATGGAGGTCAGGTTGAACTCGATCCAGAGCAGCGAGAACATGCCGAGCGTGATGATCACGTCATGCGCCAGTGCCGCAATGGCGCCGACTGAGAACTGCCACTGGAAGCGGAACCAGATATAGACCAGCATCATCGCCAGCGCGACGACCAGCGCCGTGATCCCGTCGGTGAACAGCTCCTTCGACACTTTCGGACCGACGGAATCGTTCCGCAGGATATCTTCGTCGGTCAGGCTGAAGGCCTCTTTCAGTGTCCGGACGATCAGTTCATTGGTGGCGCCCGAGGCGCGCTCCGCCTGCTGATCCGCTGGAAGCGCCTTGAACTCGTCACCGAGCAGGTCGGCCGGCGCCTCGCCGAACTTGACGACGACGATTTCGCGATTGTCGGTGCCGCGGGCACTGTTGACCTCGGCATTGATGGGCATGGCCGCCCGCACGGCCGGAACCGTTACCGTTTCGGTCTTTTCGAGTTCCATCACCGTACCGCCGGCAAAGTCGACACCGAAATTCAGGCCGCGCGTCGCCAGCAGGAAGGCCGACGCCGCGATGAGAAGGACAGAGAACATGGCGCCTGCGAAACGCAGGTTCATGAAGCGGACATTGGTCTGCTTGGGCCAGTAGCGGATCAGCATGGTTTCTCTCCCGGCGCCTAGATGTTGAACCGCTTGGGCTTCATCAGCTTCATCCAGCCGACCGTGATGATCCGGGTCACGACATAGGCCGTGAAGACGGAAGTCACGATACCGATGGACAGCGTGACGGCAAAGCCTTTCACCGGGCCGGAGCCAAGCAGGTAAAGGATCGTCGCCGCGATCAGCGTTGTGATGTTCGCGTCCATGATGGTCGACAGGGCGCGCTCATAACCTGCCTGCGTCGCCGTCCAGGGCGACCGGCCGTCATTCTGCTCTTCACGTATCCGTTCGAACACGAGGACGTTGGCGTCCACGGCCATACCGATGGTGAGGATGATGCCTGCGATACCAGGCAGGGTGAGCGTCGCGCCGATGCCCGACAGGCCGGCAAAGATCAGCACGATGTTACAGGCCAGCGACAGGACCGCGAAGAGGCCGAGCATGCCATAGGCCAGCACCATGAACACGGCGACTGCGGCAAGGCCGATCACGGCGGCGGTGAAGCCGGCATTGATCGAGTCCTGGCCGAGCGTCGGGCTGACGGTACGCTGGTCGAGGAATTGCAGCTTGGCCGGCATTTCGCCTGCCTCGATGATGGCGGCGAGGTCGATGGCTTCCTGCTGGGTAAAGCTGCCGGTGATCTGGACATTACCTCCAGGGATTGGCTCGTTGATGCGCGGGGCCGACATGATGACGTCGTCGAGGACGATGGCGAACAGCTTGCCGGAATTGTTCCGCGTCGTTTCGTAGAACTTGCGCGCGCCATTGCCGTTGAGGCGGAAGGTGATGTCGGGGCGGTTTGCCTGGTCGAAGCTCTGCGCCGCGTTGGCGATGTCGGAGCCGACCACTTCCGGAATGTCACGGACGAGCAGCGGGCCGGTTTCTGCACCGGTCAGCAGGCGGTAGCCGGGCTTCACGACGCCGCGCTGGGCCGCGTCGATCGCGCTCGGATCGGAATCGACGAGGTTGAAGGTCATCCGGCCGTCGCGGCTCAAAAGATTCTTGAGACGCTGCGGGTCGGGTTCGCCGGGCGCTTCCAGAATGATGCGATTGTTGCCCTGCGGCGTGATCGCGATTTCCGAGACGCCATCCGGGTCCACCCGGCGGCGCACAATGGTCATCGTCTTGCCGAGCGCGTCCTTGACCAGCGATTCCTCGGCCGCGGCCGGCACGGTAATGCTGATCGTGTCCGGGGACGTGATCTTCATTTCGTACATTTCGGCGCCGCCGATAACGCCACCGACCGGGCCGTTCAGTTTCTGTAGGCGCTTCAGCGCCTCTTCCGTGCGGAAAGAGCCGTCCTCGTTCGGACGGGTCAGCTTCACTTGAAGGGTGCGGCCGTTGATCTCGGTTTCATTGTAGAGGCGCTCGGCAACGCTCGCGCCGCGCATGGCGGACGAAACATCGCGGGCAAACACGTTCAGCCGGTTGGCGACGACCTCGTCGGGCTCGATCTCCATCATGAGATAGACACCGCCGCGCAGGTCGAGGCCGAGATTGACCCCCTTCTTGGGTACCCAGCCCGGCGCGCCGGACATGTTCGCAACGTTCGGCAGCGCCAGCACGGCGCCCCACAACAGGACCAGGAAAATCAGGCCGATCTTCCAAGGGGGAAACTGAAGCATGGGGGAATCCCTGTCTGGCCGCCGGGGCGGCGACGCACCCTAGTCGTTGGCGGCGACGGGCTCGGCCTTGCCGCGCACCTCAATGACCATCGACTTGATGACCCGGACTTTCACATTCTCGGCGAGTTCGAGCGAGATTTCGTCATCGAACACCTTGTTGACCTTGCCGACGAGACCGCCGGAAGTGACCACTGTATCGCCGCGCTTGAGGCCCGACACCATGCCGGCATGCTTCTTGGCGCGCTGCTGCTGCGGCCGGATCAGCAGGAAGTAGAAGATGGCAACGAGGCCCACCGGCATGATGAGCAGCTCAAACAGGCCGCCGCCGGGGCGCTGGGCGGCCTCTTGCGCAGCGGCGGGAAGCCCCATCAGCGTAGCCCCGGCAATCAGCGCGAAAAGCTTGTTCGACATGGCATTCCTCTCCCTTGGCCCCGAAAAAGATACAGCCCTATAGCTGTGCCCGCGGGCCTTGGCAAACAAGGGCTGCAGGCGCCGAAAACGCAGCTACAGCACCTGTGACCGGCCCTCTGTGAGCCGCGGCAGGGGGTAGGTCAGCGGCATGTTTTCCCGCCGGCCGCCCTCATGGATGCGCAGCAGGGTCTGCCCGGCCCCGCTGACCACCGGGGCAACCAGCAGGCCGCCTTTCGCCAGCTGAGGGAACAACAGGTCCGGCACATCCTCGACCGCGCCGGTCAGCAGGATCCGGTCATACGGCCCCCGCTCCGGCCAGCCGATCAGGCCATCTTCCCAGCGCACGGCGATATTGGAGAGGCCGAGTTCCACGATTCGGCTGCGGAAATCGTCGGTCAGGGTCTGGTAGCGTTCGACCGCAAACACGTCAGAGGCGAGCTGGGCGGCCAGCACCGCCGTATAGCCAGACCCGGCCCCGATCAGCAGCACCCGCGATTCGCGGCCCTGCTTCAGCTGCAATGCCTGCAACAGCTGCCCGGTCGCGGCGGGGCGCGGAATGATCTGGCCGCACGGGATCGGCAGCACACAATCCTCGAAGGCGAGCGGGTTCAGCCGGTCATTCGCGACGAAAGCCGTCCGGTCGATCGTCTCCATGGCCCGCAGCACGCCGTCATCGGTCACGCCCTCCTGCCGCAGGAGAAGGACGAGGCGGGCGGACCGGAACGGGTCGGCAATCAGTTCTGCCATGACCCTTTGAGCTTTTTGAGGAATGCCTCGTGCGTCAAGTCCACATGCAGCGGAGAGACCGAAACATAGCCCTCATAGATCGCTCTGAGGTCGGTTCCCTCATCCGGCTTCGACAATTTGCCCCGGTAGCCGATCCAGTAGTAATCGTTGCCGCGCAGGTCTTCCCGGCGGTCGGTATGGATGATCGACTCGTCGCGGAAGCCCTGACGGGTGATCTGGATGCCCCGCACATCTTCCGGCTCGACGTCGGGAAAGTTGACGTTCATCACCACGTCCGACGGCCAGCCATGATCGATCAAGGGGCGCAGCGTCTTCGCGCCCCAGGCCCGCGCTGTGTCCCATGGCAGCGAGCCGCGCTCGCGGAAGTTCTGCGACTGGCTGAGCGCGATGGAGGGAATGCCCATCTGCATCCCGAACATGGCGGCGGCGATGGTGCCGGAAAAGCTCGTATCCTCGGCGATGTTCTGGCCGCGATTGACGCCGGATAGGACGAGGTCCGGCTTGTCGGGCATCAGTTCGTGCACGGCGAGCAGGACGCAGTCGGACGGCGTGCCGGTGACGGCGAAGGCCTTGGCGCCAACCTTGCGCGTGCGCACCGGATGGGTCAGCGAGATCGCGCGGCCCTTGCCGGACTGCTCCTCTTCCGGCGCGGATATCCAGATATCGTCGGACAGCTCGCGAGCGATCTCTTCCAGCACGGAGAGACCGGGGGCATTGATGCCGTCGTCGTTTGTGAGGAGGATTCTCATCGTTGGGCTCCCTCACCTCCCATCGCTGCGCGATGGGCCCCTCCTCTCCCGGAGGGAGAGGGGTTGCGACGCGGAGCACGGATAACCCCTCTCCCGCTTGCGGGAGAGGAGGGGCCCGCGCCCGCAGGGCGTGGGAGGTGAGGGCTCATACCGAAATCACCTCAAGCCCGCCCATGTAGCCGCGCAGGGCTTCGGGAACGGTGATGGAGCCGTCTTCGTTCTGGTAGTTTTCGAGGACAGCGACCAGCGTGCGGCCCACGGCGAGGCCGGAGCCGTTCAGCGTGTGCACGAATTCCGGTTTCGCGCCGGCTTCCGGGCGGTGGCGGGCGTTCATGCGGCGGGCCTGATAGTCGCCGCAATAGGAGCACGAGCTGATCTCGCGATAAGTGTTCTGCGAGGGCAGCCAGACTTCGAGGTCATAGGTCTTGCGCGCCCCTGCCCCCATGTCGCCGGTGCACAGCAGAATACGGCGGAACGGCAGGTTCAGGCGCTTCAGGACTTCCTCAGCACAGCCCGTCATGCGCTCCAGCTCGGCCAGGCCTTCTTCCTCGTTCGCGACGATGGAGACGAGTTCGACCTTGTTGAACTGGTGCAGGCGGATCATGCCCTTCGTGTCACGCCCGGCACTGCCCGCTTCCGAGCGGAAGCACGGCGTGTGCGCTGTGTAGCGGCGCGGCAGGTAACCCGGCTCGATGATCGTCTCACGGACGATGTTCGTGAGCGGCACTTCGGCGGTGGGGATGAGGAAGTTTTGAGCCGTCAGGTATTTCTCTAAATCTTCAAACTCGTCCTGAACAGGCGCATACCCAAGGTCCAACTCGCGACGTTCCGTTCTCAATTCCTCAATTAATAGGTCGAGACGCTCATCAACCTCGCCATCAGAAATTCCAGTTCGTTTGAGGTACTCCTCCGCTTCGATAAATTTCTTGGTAAAGCCACGCATCATTACAGATCGAAGATGCTCCACCTCGGCAATCTGCATCTTCAATTGTTCAAATTTATGCCTTGTCGACTCAGGCACGAACACACGAGTCTGAAATAGATCCTCTTCAAACTTCGGCAACTGCCCCGTGCCCACCAGCGCCTGGTCTTTGACCAACAAGGGCGGCGAACATTCCGTATACCCATGTTCCTCCGTCTGCAGGTCCAGCATGAAGGCCGCCAGCGCCCGCTCCAGCCGGGCGAGCTTGCCCGACAGCAACACAAAGCGCGCGCCGCTCATCTTCGCCGCCGTTTCGAAATCCATCATGCCGAGCGCTTCGCCGAGGTCGGCATGGTCTTTCGGGGCGGCGATGGCGCGAGGTTCGCCCCAGCGGTGCTGCTCCACATTGCCATGCTCGTCAGAGCCTTCGGGCACATCCTCCAGCGGGATGTTCGGCAGGCCGTAGAGCAGTTCATCGAGCAGCTTGCGCGCGGCCTCCTCCTGCTCGGCGCAGGCGTCGATGGTTTCCTTGGCATCGGAGACGACCTTGCGCAGGCGCTCGAACTCCGCCTCGTCGCCCGAAGCCTTGGCCTTGCCGACCAGCTTGGAGGTCTCGTTGCGCAGCTTTTCGGCTTCCTGCTTGTCGGTCACGGCCGTGCGCAGGGCCGCGTCATGGCCGTGGATGGCGTCGACAGCATCGCCTAGGCCGGGCTTGCGCCGGTTCCAGGCCTTGCGGAACGCTTCAGGGTTTTCGCGGATGGCGCGCAGGTCAAACATCGTAATCGGGCCTCAGGGCTTGGGTCGTCTTCCGGCCCCAGCCTCTAATCCGCTGCGGGCCGCGCGTCCACTTGCGTTTCAGCCGCAGAGGCCTGCGCCTCCCCCTGTGGTGCCTGGTCAGCAAAGCCGAACACGCGGCCGCGGCGGGCGCGGGGGCCGCGCGGGCGCACCCGGCAGACGATCTTCAGGCTCTTGTCGGCCAGCGGGAAAATCTCGATGTCCGGATTGTGCTCGGAGATCTTGCGCATCAGGGCGTTGAAGTTGCGCTGGCCCAGCCATGGCTTCACCCGGTCGCGGTAGCGGGTCTGGAAGCCGTCGATGGATTCGAGCGCGCGGATCACCTTGTTGCGCGGCAGCGGCTGATCCGGCGTCTTGGAGCCGAGCTGCATGACGATGTCGGCGGCAAGCGCGATCTGCTGCTGCGGCAGCGGCGTGCCGTTGGCCTTCTCGGCCCGGACCGCCTCGCGCACCCGCCCCATCAGCATCGACCGGCGTTCCGCCACATGGCGCAGCGGCGCGATTACCGGCGGCGGCGATTGCAGCTTGTACCATTTGCGCGGCGCCCGCTCATAATCGAAGGCCGCCTTCAGCGCGCCGATATGGATGACGGCGTCGGCATGGTCGGAATAGAGTTCGTAGGTCGGATCGGTCTCCTTGCCACCGGTCACCACCCGCAGGGATGCCCCCTGCAGCCGGTTCACCACAGGCACGAAATCGGAGTCGGTGGTCAGGAGGATAATCTCGTCGAGCCGGTGCTGCGTGTGCATCAGCTCGATGGCATCCATGGTCATCACGATGTCGGCGGAACTCTTCCCTGCCGCGATCTTGGACTTGGCATGGGCCCGGCAGTTGAAGGCCTCGAAGCCGGCCGCCTCGAAGGCCGGACGAAGGGAGTCGTACTGGTTGTTCCAGTAGACGCGTTTGGCAAGAAACGTCCGGCGCACGCTGCCTTCCGACAGCGCCCCATCCGACAGCCACAGGAGCCATTTTGGCAGCGTGTCCACGAATGCCTGGCCGGTGGCGGCAAATATGTTGTCAAAGTCCACCAGCAGGACACTTCTGACCCGCGCCACGCTACGCTCCCCGGTTCTCAAGGCGTTTTTCGGGCCGAACGTCCAACATTCCCACTGGCATTTCAACTGTGCCTGACAGCGCAGTCGTCATTCCGCTACGGCAGATGCCTCACGCTCGGCTTCTTTCTTCTCGATCATTTTGACGCTGAGGATGCCGATTTCGTAAAGCAGTAACACCGGTACGGCGAGCAGAACCTGCGAAATCGCGTCCGGCGGTGTAAAGACAGCGGAAAAGGCGAGAATACCGACGATCGCGAATTTGCGTCCGCTGGCCAGTGCCTGCGACGAGACGATGCCGATCTTGCCGAGCAGCGTCAGGATCAGCGGCAGCTGGAACGAGATCCCGAAGGCCAGCATCAGCGCCATCACCAGCGACAAATAGTCCGCCACCTTGGGCAGCATGGTGATGTTGGCGACTTCGCTGTCGGTCAGCTCCATGCCCACGGTGAACCGCGCCAGCATCGGCAGCATGATGTAATAGACGAACGCCGCGCCCATCGAAAACAGGATCGGTGCCAGCACGAGATAAGGCCAGAAAGCGCCGCGCTCATTCTTGTAGAGTCCCGGCGCGACGAAGGCATAGACCTGCCAGGCGAGATACGGGAACGAGACGAAGAGGCCCGCGAACAGCGCAAGCTTCAGCTTCGCAAAGAAGAACTCCATCGGCGCGGTGTAGATGAATTCCAGCTTGGCGCCGCGCACCTGCTCGGCCATCGATGCGAAGGGGCCGATCAGCAGTTCATAGATGTCCTGCGCGAAGAAGAAGCAGCCGATGGTCGCGATCGACAGGGCGATCAGCGCCTTGATGAGGCGGCTGCGCAGCTCGACCAGATGGTCCAGCAGCGGGGCGCGGCTCGCCTCGACTTCATCATCCGTGATGTCGGGCTGTTCGTCTTTCGGGGGAATATGGGTCACGCGGGGCCCTCTTCCGGTTCGGACGGCGGGGTTTTCGCCATGACGGCGGAATTCACATCTGCCTCATAGGTCGCAAGGTCGTCGGTCGCCGATTTCAGCGAATTGGTGCGCTTCAGGTCTTCGATTTCCTTGCGCAGCTCTTCCAGCTCGCTCTGGCGGGCGATGTCGTCAAAGGCGGCCTGGAACTCGCGTGCCATGGCCCGGCCCTTGCCCACAAACTGGCCAAGGCGGCGCATCATCATCGGCAGGTCCTTCGGGCCGACAAAGATCAGCGCCGCGATCGCAAGGATGACGAGTTCGGAAAATCCGATGCCGGGCAGCATGGCGTGCGCCCTCCGTCAGGGTTCAGGACGAAGCCTTGGTTTCGTCCTTCTTGGGCGTCACGTTGATCGTCTTGTCATCGTCAACAGCCCGGGTCTCTTCGTCCTTGAGGCCCTTGCGGAAGGCACCGATGCCTTTGGCCATGTCGCCCATGATCGAGGAAATCCGTCCGCGGCCGCCGAACAGCAGCAGCGCGGCGATCACGACGATCAGCATTTGAATCCAGCTAGGGGCCATGCCGGGGGTCTCCTTGACGTTTCAGGAAGTATAGGGGCCTGAACCGGCTGGAACAATGGGGCGAAGCTGTTAAAGGTCTCCCCCATGCGTATTGCCACCTGGAACGTTAATTCGATCAAGGCCCGCTTCCCAACTGTGCTGGAAGTGCTGCAGGCCATAGAGTGCGACGTGGTCTGCCTTCAGGAACTGAAGTGCGAGACCGACGCCTTTCCTTACATGGAGCTGGAGGAGGCCGGATGGCATTGCGAGGTGCTGGGCCAAAAGAGCTATAATGGCGTCGCCATGCTCTCGAAATACCCTCTTGAGGATGTGCAGAAAGGCCTCTCCACGATGGAGGACGACCAGGCCCGCTTCATCGAGGCGCTGGTCATGTGCGAGCACCCGATCCGGGTCGGCGGGATCTACCTGCCGAACGGCAACCCGGCGCCGGGCCCGAAATACGACTACAAGCTGGAATGGATGGAATGCCTGCTGGGCCATGCCCGCGAGCGGCTGAAGGCCGAGGAGCCGTATGTGCTGTGCGGCGACTACAACACCATCCCGACGGCGCTCGATTGCTGGGACGAATCGGTCTGGGCCGACGACGCCCTCGCCCTGCCCGAAACGCGTGAAGCTTTCCGCCGGATCAAGAATGCCGGATTTGCCGACGCGTTCGAGATCGCCGATGGCCGGGCGCACCAGTATACCTTCTGGGACTACCAGGGCGGCGCCTTCCAGAAGGATCACGGCATCCGGATCGACCACCTCATGCTGTCACCGCAGGCGGCCGACCGACTTCAGTCGGTCGAGATCTTCCGCAAGGCCCGCACGCTCGACAAGCCGTCGGACCATGTGCCGGTGATCGGCATCTTCGAGGACTAAGTCCGGTCGACCTCATCTGCCCAGGCCGCCAGCCAGAACACGGCGGACTGCCAGTTGATCGCCACCTCGTTCAGCTCATACGCGTCGACATGGTCGGCATAGCAGGTCTGGGCGTGGCAATTGTCTGCGAAGGCGGCAGAGACCGGTCCGGCGATGGCCTGGTTGTTCGACCCGCCTGAAACAGCCCCCGGCGGCGGCAGCGGCCAGCCCGGATAGTTCGCCCCGGCCCATACCCGGTGGTGCGGCGCCTTGAAGGCATTTGCGCCATGACCCGAGACATAGGAAATGTCCCGCGGATTGCGGCCGAGGATGTAGTCCAGCATGTCGAGCGCTGCATTTCGGTAGGACTTGTCGCCCGTGAATTCATAAACGGTCGCGAGCAGCACACCGCGATTGGCAAGTTCGCCGACCGAGCCCCAGGGCCACTTCTCTTTCGTGTACGCGATGCCGTAGCCTTCGGCAGGCCGCTGGGCGAGATACGCGTCTGCAATGGTTTTGAGTTTGGCGCGCCCGGCGGCCTTCACTGCCTCGTCCGGTGCAAAGCGGGCGAGCGTCATCACGCCGGCATATTCGGTGTCGCTCCATCCCAGTTGGCGCTGGCCGGCCGGGTCCGCCTCAAGGCTCGCTTCGGCAGCCTGAAGATCTGCGAGAAAGGCGGCGTCGCCAGTCGTTGCGTAAAGCTCCGCCGCGGCCCAATAGAACTCGTTGCGCGGGTCGGTCGAGCTGTAGGGGCCGTTGCCGGTGAAGTTGTTGTATGAATACGCATCCGGCACGCGCTGCGCGGCGGCATAGGCACGCTTCGCCGCCTCAAGGCAGCGCGCCGAAAATGCTGCGTCTACGGACTTATAGATACGCGCGCACTGGGCGCCCGTCGCCGCAAGGTGCAGAGTCGCCGTGGTGGAAGGCGGATACAGCGCGCGCGGCGTGTCGTCCTCATGCGGCATCATCGGAACGGGCGGCCATTTCACCGTGCCTTCCTTGTGATGCACCATGCCGGAAACATCGATGACTTCGGGCTTGATGCCTTTAGCCCCGTCAGGACTCATCCCGCGCGCCACGGCCGCCTTCGCGCCCTCGGGCGCCTGCATGCGCAGCATCCAGTCCATGTTGAAGCGAACCTCGTCGAGCAGGTCGTTCTGGCCGTTGCCCGCCTCCGGCAGCTTCACCTTGCCGTCTTCGAAGCCGGTGAAGCCCACCTCATAGGCATTGAAAAGGGTCCACATGGTGACGCCGGCGTTCACGGCATATTTGCTCTGGTCACCGGCATCATACCAGCCGCCATGCACGTCGAGCGTGTAGTCGCAGCCCGGCCAGGCGATGCCGTTCATGTCCTTGCCCCTGAAGCAGGTCAGGGTTTCGCGAGGCTGGCCCGCCGGACGCGCCCACGCTTCGCCGCCGGCATACTTCGCCTCGATCGGGATGCCGGCCCGGTTATGATAATAATAGTTCAGCAGGTCATATTTCAGCGCATGGAACACGTGGTCCGAAACGCGGAAAGGATGGCTGTCGCCGACGCCTTCGACGGTCAGCACATAAGGTCCGCCCGCCGGAAGGCCGCTTTCCATCAGGATGCTCTGCACAGCGGCGCCGGAGCCGGTATCGCCCCCGAACGGCACCGTCATGCCACTGGCGATGACCTTGCCCTTGTCAGTGTGCACCGACCAGGAGCGCGGCTCTGCAGCGTCAGTTTCGACGACGCCCAGCACCGGGAAGCCCGGCCGGAAGCCGGTCTGGCTGATGCGGACAGGCCCGCGGGGCGCGTTGAAGGCTTCGATATACTGGTCGACTTTGGGAACCACGACTTCTGCGCCATTGGCCATGCCGGAGGGCCTCTCCGGGGCGGTTGCGCAGGCCCCCAGAAACATCAGGGCGCCCGCCGCCAGGCCATATCCGGTGGAACGAAAGCCTTGCTGGCGCACTGATCCGGTCATCGCCGGTCCTCCCTCATGTTATTTTGGGAGGATCAAACGCAGCGGGGAGGGCTTATGTCAAGGTTGACATAAGCCCTCCCCGATCAGGCTTCAGTGAGATCAGTTGACCGAGCCGTAGGTAGCGCCGGCATCGGTGAAGTAGGCGCGCCAGAAGCCTTTGACGTCTGCCAGCGGCAGGTCATAGATCTGGCGGGGCACCACGCGGGCGACAACTTCGACGCCCTGCAGGTGCGGGCTCATCTCCGCGAGCTTCGAGTCGAGATAGGCGTCATAGTCGGCGCCGATCTTGTAGAAGGAGAAGCTGTCGGAATGCTGCATCAGGTCCGAGACAAGGACCACGCGGCGCGCGTTCTGCTGCGGCTGGAAGTCTGCACGGTCGGAAATTGCATAGATCGCTTCCGACAGAGGCGAGCTTGGCTGCTCCTTGTCGAGCAGCGCATGCTCCACCGTGTCGGCCAGCGGCTGGAAGAATTTGCTCTGCCAGGTCTGTTCGATCATTTTCGGGTTCTGCGTGATCGGGTTGGCGGCCTCCGCGCTACCCGGCGAACAGGCCGCATACAGAACTTTCGGATTGTACGGATCGGTAGCGTTCGGGACCATGATGGTCAGCTTGCCGTATTTCGGCAGGCTGCGCGCTTCCTCGTTCACCAGTTCGCGCACCCAGTCGAGGTCGTTCGGGTTGAACGGGTCGGACTGGTCGATCAGGAGGATCGTGTGCGCGGGATCCTTGCGGTCGAGACGGCAGCTGTCCTCCGGCATGATGGCCGGCGGCTGGCTGAACGCGACCAACGCGAATACGCCGAATACACCGCTCAGCATCGCGGCGATCGTGCCGCGCCAGAACCAGGGGCCCTTTTCGTTCCTGCGTCGTGCCATGCGTGGCTACTCCCTAAGCGCGCCGGGCCATGTCGACCGGGACATGCGTATCGCCCTTGCCGCTCTTGGCTTCCCGAGCGTCACGCATCTTGCCGATCTCGGCGATGACCTTCTTCTCGATCGAGGAAAGCCCCTGCTGCACCTGCTGGATGTGCTGCTCCAGCCATTCGCGTGTGATGTTCAGTGCCGTGATGTTGTTGTCGATCGCCTTGATGGCGGCCTGTGCCTGCTCGCGCTCCTTCGTCATTTCGAAGGCCGGCAGCTGCGGCGTGACGATCTCGTCGAAATAAGCCGGGCACGGCGCCTGGTCGCCTAGGCGGTCGCGGTTGGCGTTGCGGGCGCGGCGGTGGGCCTGGCGGTAGGCAACCTTCAGGCTGCGTTCCTGGTCTGCGGCCCGTGAGGCGATGGCGATGGCGAAGTCGCGGCGGGAGTCGAGCAGGTTCATCGCCTTCTCGATTTCACGCTTGGCGGCGACATGGCGGGATTGCTGCGTTTCGAACCAGAGGCGGCAGCTGGTGAAGTAATCGGAGAGATCGTCGCGCACCGCATTGCGCACCTGCTGGCGGCGCTCATAGGCATTACGCTCCTTGCGCCACACGCGGCCATAGCCGGGATAGCGGTCGGAAATGCGGTCATACCCTTCATAGATCGCGAGACCGAAAACCGTCAGCCCCATGAACAACAGGCCAAGGGCGATGAAGCTGTCGAGGCCGACAATGTTCGGGAACATCGACTTGAACACTTCCGACGGCGAGATCGAGAACAGCGAGAAATCGCCCATCGCGCCGGCCGCATTTGCCGCCATCAGGCCGACTTCCACAGCATCGCGGAAGTGCGCGATGAAGAAGTTGAGGATGAGGCCGCTGATGAGGCAGGACGCGAAGATCGTCCAGCCCAGCACCCGCTGCACGATGTGCGAGCTGTTAAGCGCATAGCGCAGGCCGAAGAAGCCGGCGATGACGCCCATGCAGACGTTCACCGCGCTGACGGCAAACGCGATCAGCATGCCGCCCATGAGGCCGTTGGCCTGCGCATCCTTGAACAGCAGCGCGTTGAAGCCGCCCTCCAGGATCATGATGAAGACGAGGATGGCGATGGCCTGCTCGACATTCTTCTTGATGTCCGGTGTGCGGTCGCCGATCCGGTCGCCATGCTTGGCGCGGAACTGCTGCAGCTCGATCACGGCAGCATCGTGCGAATCCTTGGCCTGGATCGTGTCGTCGGTTTCGTAGTGACGGTACTCGTTCTCTTCCGACTTTATCGCTTCACGCAGCTGATCGAAATGAATGTCGATCGGCGTGTAGTCGGCAATATAGTTGCGGACATTCGCGGCCGTGGTGGACATCCAGGTGCCGAGCCCGCGGCGCACTTCCTCGGCGCGCTCGGCGATCATCTGCTCGCGCTCGCTCCATTGGTCCTGCGTGATCGCTTCGGAGACCGGAAGGCCATCCTGCGCGTCCGCCTTCGCATCCTTGCGGGTCATCTGGCGGCTGATTCCCAGTGCGCCCTTCGCGCGCTTGCCCTTCAGGCCATGCTCGCCAAGATCGTTTCGAAGCTCCAGCGGCTTCACTTTGGTCTGACAACCAACGTCTGCGCCCCAGCGCACAGTATTCTTCGCCATTACGCATCCTCATTAACAATAAGGGTGTGGAAATTAACTTTCCGCAGAATGCGCAGTCTTGGTTACTGATTGCTGAAGATCAGGTGCGTCTGTGCAAATCGTAATGGTGCTTAACGGCCTATCAGACATGCTCTCGCAGCACGGCGAAGAATTCCACAGGCGAGCGGTACACGCACATCATGTCGCCCGACGGCAGATAGGCGACCGGCACACCGACTCGCTGCGCCTCGCGTTCGATTCCCTCCTGCCAGAAAGGCGTGGTTTCGCGACCGC
>NZ_JAWKUW010000005.1:0-212628 GCF_041398385.1 Hyphomonas sp. | reverse complement strand
GGGGGGATTGCGGACTCGTGGCGGCTCCCCCCTCCGTCAGCCGGCTTCGCCGTCTGCCACCTCCCCCGCAAGCGGGGGAGGAGAACGCCGAACTATCCGCGCCGGCCACAAGCTGGGCGAGATGGAAGAATATTTCCTGTCGCAGCTGACGCCCGGCGACACCTTCCTCTTCGGCGGCGAGGTGCTGCGCCTCGTCGGCATTGACGGGCTCGATGCCCTTGTCGTCCGCGCCGTGGGGGATCGTCCGGCCATCCCGTCCTATAATGGCGGCAAGTTCCCGCTGACGACCTTCCTCGCTGACCGCGTGCGCCACATGATCCACGACCCGGCGCAATGGACCGGCCTGCCGGACCCTGTACGCGAATGGTTCGAAATCCAGCGCCTGCGCTCCGAAATTCCGCCGCCGGACCATCTCCTGGTCGAGACCTTCCCGCGCGGCGACCGGCATTACCTTGTCACCTATCCCTTCGAGGGGCGCCTCGCGCACCAGACGCTGGGCATGTTGCTGACGCGGCGGCTGGAGCGCATCGGCGCCAGGCCCACGGGCTTTGTCGCCAGCGAATACGCCATGGCTGTCTGGGGCATGGAGGACATGGGCGGCCTCGACATGAACGCCCTGTTCCATCCGGACATGCTGGGCGACGACCTCGAAGCCTGGCTGGACGAGAGCGCCCTGATGAAGCGCACCTTTGCGCACTGCGCCCAGATTTCCGGTCTCATCCACCGCAACCTTCCGGGCAAGGAGAAAAACTCACGCCAGGTGAGCTTCTCCACCGATCTCATCTATGACGTGCTGCGCAGCCACGAGCCGGACCACATCCTGCTGCAGGCCGCCCGGCAGGATGCCGCCACGGGCCTCCTCGACGTGCGCCGCCTTGGCGAGATGCTGGTGCGCATCGAGGGCCGTATCGACCATATCCCGCTCGACCGGATCAGCCCCTTCGCCGTGCCGGTCATGCTCGAGATCGGCAAGGAGCCGGTGTTCGGCGCCAGCGTGCAGGACGCCATTCTCGGCGAGGCCGAGAGCGACCTCGTGCGCGACGCCATGCGCGTCTGACGCTTACTTCGACAGGTAAAGCTGCAGGATGTCGTTCGAGATCTTGGCGAACGCCGCGTCCAGCTGGTCGGCATCCGGCACGTCGAGATAATGCGAATCCGACGAAGCACAGCCGCGCAGCAGGTTGTCGGACCGGCTGTCAGCCAGTTCGAGGCGGATCGTGTAGATCGTCACGCCATCGGCCTTGGCATTGCTGCAGGCCTCCAGCGTGCGGGCGTCCATGGCGTCCCAGATCTGCTGCTGGGTCGCGCCGGCCGGGGCCCCCGGCAGGTTGCCATTGTTGATATAGCCATAGGCGAAATAGTCGGAGCCGCGCGCGTCGGAACGATAGTTCACATGATTGTTGCCGTCCGACAGCAGCACGATGATCTTGTCGACATTCTTGTTCGACTTCGGCGCGCCTTCCGAGAACGGAGCGCCATGGCTCAGCATGCGCCACGCCCACATGATGCCTTCAGTCGTGTTGGTGCTGCCGGCCGCCGTCAGGGCGCCGATCTTGGCTTTTGTCTTGCTGACGCTGGTCGTCAGCGGCAGGACTTCTTCCGACTCGCACAGCGAGTTCGGGCCGCTGTAATTGTTCGAGTCGACGAAGAACTTGTACGGCGTCTGTGTGCTGACGTTTGACCATTTGTTCGGGAACGCGGCGTCGGCGGTCGAATTGATGCCGTACTTCTTCACATTGCCGATCTTGTCGAGCATTGTGCCCCAGGTCGCCACATCGTTCACATAGGTGTTCGGATACATCCACTTGTTGTCGAGATCGTCCGGCACGAAGACCGGCGCGAACAGCGTGTCCGGATCGGAATTGGTGGCCACTTCATCCGTCACGTCATAAGGCGGAAGGCGCGCTTCCACACAGCCCGTCCAGTCCTTCTTCAGGTGCTTCATCAGGGCAAAGCGGTTGACGTTCGGGATGAGGTTGTCGGCGCTGCGCTTCGACTTGCCGGCATCGTCCATCCACTGTTCGGCTTCCTTGCCGGATCCGACGCGAACCGTCGCGGCAAACGGCACCACGGCAAACTTCACGCCGTCCGACGCCGTCGTCGCCGTGCTCAGCCGGTCGACCAGCTGGTTTGCCGAGGTTTTCAGGTTCGCCAGCTTGTTGCCGGTCATCGAGCCGGTCGTATCGAGGGCGAGCGCCACTTCGAACTTGCGCTCCGACATTTTCACTTCCGACGATGCACTCAGCGGCAGCGCGGAAATGCCGATCAGGCCGAGCAGCGTCGCATCGGTTGAGCCGCTCATGGTTGCCTGGAACGTGTCGCCCACGCGCTTGACCGAGAAATTGTCGACGACGACCAGGTCGCCTCCCATCTCTGCATCGAAATAGGCGCGGGCGCCGGCCGTCAGGTCGTTATTGTTGGTGTTCTCCGGCTGCAGCGCCGCCTGCAGGATGGCGGCGTCGATCGCCGACTGCGCCTTGGATTTCATCGCGCTCTGGCGCGCAAAATCGATCGTTGCACCGGCCACGACCAGCAGCGGCAGCAACATAATGGCGAACATCATGGCGGTATTGGCGCGACGATCCTTGATGAAGGCCTGCACCAGGCCGCCGTCGCGGCGCGGGGAAAGGGTCATATTCCATCTCATGCCGGCGACTATGACATGGGAAGATGAGAGGCTCGCTAATCCGGAAAATTAGTTTCCGCGCCGCGGTTAACACCTGATTCACGGATGAGTGCCCTGAAATGCCGCCTGTTTTATTCACTGCAGGATACCGGAAATAGAACTTCTCCCCCTGAAGGTGAGGCGCCTCCAGCTTTCTGGATGTTTTGCGGTAGGGATCAGGGCGATTGATTTTGCGCCCGGCTGGCGCGAGACTCGCCCCCGACATGACCGCCCTTGCCCCGCAATCCACCTCCACCTTCCTGCACGTTGCGGGTGAGCTGCTGACGCCGCTGCCGGAAGGGGCGTTGTGGTGGGCGGCCCGGCGCCTGCTTGTGGTGTCTGACCTGCACCTGGAGAAAGGCAGCGCCTATGCTGCCCGCGGCCAGATGCTGCCGCCCTATGACACCGGCGCGACCCTTTCCGTGGTCGAGCGCCTCGCGGCCGCGCTGCAGCCCGAAACCATCCTCTCCCTCGGCGACAGTTTCCATGACCGCGCGGCCGATCTGCGCCTGCCGGAAGCCTATGCCGCCCGCATCCGCGCGCTCACCGCCGCGCATGACTGGGTCTGGGTGGAAGGCAACCACGACCCCGACCCGCCCGCCCATCTCGGCGGCCGGGCGGCGAAAACCCTGCGCCTCGGCCCGCTCGTCTTCCGGCATGAGCCGGAAGGGGAGGCGGGCGAGATCGCCGGCCACCTCCACCCCGTTGCGAAAGTCAAAGGCCGTGGCCGAACCGTGCGCCGCAAATGCTTCGCCAGCGACGGCGCCCGCCTCGTCATGCCCGCCCTTGGCGCCTTCACCGGCGGCCTCAACGTGCTGGACGACGCCTTCGCCAAAGTCTTCCCCGAAGGCCTCACCGCCTTCGCCCTCGGCGAAGACAAGGTCTTCGTCCTCTCCGGCGCGAGTTTGCTGGGAGACGTGCCGACCGGCGTCAGGTGGAAGCTCTAGGCAGGCTCACCCGTCCAGGCGATTCCGAGAAAGAGGCGGCCTGTGATCATGGCAATGAACAGTAGAAGCACGACAATCCATGTGGCGAGGACGCCCAGCGTGATCCGCCACCGTTTCGGCGGCAATCCCTGAATCAGGAACGCCGCGATGCCGGCAATGTTGATGCACACAAGGTTGCTGGCGAACAGGAACAGGGCCCGCAGGCCAAGCGCCGGGTGGCCATCCCCGAAATACAGGCCCGCGGCGGAGAGAGGCGGGACAAGCGCCACCGCGATCATCACGCCGACCAGAGAGGATGAGGCGCCCTTGTTCAGGGCCAGCACGCCGGCTGCGCCGGAGGCGAGCGCGAGTGCGATGTCGCCAAGATGAACCATGGTGCGGCTGTACAATTCCGGCGTCAGGGGATCGAAATCGATCATGATGCTGAGCAATGTGGTAAAGATGAGCACGCTGACCGCACCCACAGCGAGCGTGCGGGCCGCGCGCCAGGCCAGGGCGGCATTGCCGACAGTGCCGGCGAGCGCCAGCGACAGGGTTGGCCCGAGCAGGGGTGCGATCACCATGGCGCCGATGACGATGGCCGTCTGGCCGCTACGCATGCCGAGCGCAGCGATCAGGGCCGACAGGACAACCGTCAGCAGGTATTCGGGCGTCAGCGCAATCGAGTCGACCACATCGTCGTAAATCTCGTCCGTGCTCCGCCGGTCGCGGCTCAGGAATTTCTCAAGTGATGTCGGTTCACGGGCAGGCGTCCCATCTACAGCACCCGCCACTTCGGGCTCCACAAGCGGCGGTATGATCGCCTGAAGCTCCAGCACAAGGGCGGAATAATCCTCGCTGTCTCCCAGAGTTTCGCTCAGTCCTGCCAGCAGGTTTTCGACGTCATGACTGACCACGATGGCGGAAAATTTCTCGCGCCCGTCGGGGACGCTCTCCTGCCAGAGCCGCGCGCTGCAACCTTTGAGCAGGCTCCGGGTCCGTTCGACATCGGCATCTCGCACGATCACTTCAACGAGACGCGATGACATGCCTTCTGAACCTTCCGGATGTTTACGTCAGACTAAACGGGATGCGGCATTTCCGGAATACGGTAAGACCACGGGGGGCGATCTCCCTTTTCCGAGGATACCCGCGCAGGCGGGTATCCATCTCCTGAGCTTTCCTTTCGCACTGCAGGTGCGATCCGGAGATGGACCCCTGCCTCCGCAGGGGTCTTCGGAGAGGGGGCGCTGGAGCGGGGAATACTTGGCTCCCTCTCCAACACCCCACCTCCCAAACCTCACCGCATCCCGCCAGAAGCCCGCCCCTCAATCCGGCAGGCCGTGAACCCGGGCCACGCTCCCGCCCATGACAGACCTCGCCGCCTTCTGCCGCGAAGCCATCGCCGCCCTCATCCTCCGCCGTCTGATCTTCCTGATGGCGCTGTCGGTTGAGCTTGCGCCGATCCTGCCGCGCGAGCAAATTTGGTTGGGGTAGGGATCCGGAAGTGCGTTCAGACGAACCCCATTTTTTCTGCGATAGCGAGATAGCGCGGTTCGTCGTAGAGCGAACGCAGAATGGGGTCGCTGTACATCAAAACCATGCCGCCATCGCGCAGCGCATAGGCTGTCTCAAGTGCGCTCAGCGCATTTTCCGTTTCTCCCCAATCGGCGTAAACTTGTGCGTATTGGTAGTGGGAGTCATCACCCTGGGTCGAGATTAACTCTTCCAGCAGAGCCTGCGCCCCATCCACATCGCCTTTGCGATGCGCCAGCATGGCCAATCCGGGAAGGCGACGCACGGGGACTTCGGCCTTGTTAAACGCTGTTTCAGCAGCGGCCAGATTGCCGCTGAACATGTAAGAATAACCCAGACGCGCATATATGGAACGATAGTTCGGCGATAGCGCCAGCGCATATTCAAACGCATTGATGGCCTCGTCGTAGAGTCCGGCTTCATAATAGCCGTTGCCAATCGCGCGGAAGGAGAGGGGATCGATGGGATCGACTTCTTTCAATGTTTCAAGAATTGGTATGGCTTGCTTCGATTGCCTCTTGCGGGAAAGAAAAGTGCCATATCGGTTGAGGATAAGCGGGTCTTCTGGCGCAAGGTCATATGCTTTGGCGAAAGGCTCGGTCGGTGACCTGAAATCCAGCTTTGCCGCTGCAAACGTATACCCCAGAACGGTGTAAGCGTTGGCGAAATCGGGCGCCAATTGTGTTGCCAGGCGCGCGGACGTGACAGCTGCATCATAGTAATCGGTGCGCTCTTCAGTATCACTGTACAGATTGGCAATCATGACCAAAGCCTGCGCGCGTGAGGCGTGCGCGTCCGCAAAGGTCGGGTCGAGGGTGATTGCGCGATCAAAGTAGGCCAGAGCCGCTCTGTCGCTCGCTTCATCTACCGGATTGGCATACAGATCGTTCCCGCGCAGCCAGGCGTCAAAGGCTGCAAAATTATCGGTGCCGCCAGGCCGGTTGGCCCCTTCCAATTCAGCAGCTTTCCCCATGAGCGCGACAAGCGATTGCGTGACCGAATTACCGATCTCACTTTGCAAAGCAAAAATATCGGTGAGAAAGCGCTCATAGTTTTCCGACCATTGGGTCAGGCCCGTTTTTCCCTCTGATAATTCGGCGGTTATCTTCACGATATTTTCCATCTTCTGTATTTTGCCCGACAGAAGATGCGTAATGCCAAGAGCACGAGCCGTATCGGACGGGTCGTCATAATCCCGCGCCGCAATTTCAGAAGATGCTGCCCCCACGACGCGAAGCCCGGCACGCCTGATAAGCTGGTTACGGATTTCCGCGGTCAAACCATCGGCAAAATAGTTCTGATCCGGATCGCCGCTCAGGTTCTCGAAGGGCAAAACGGCCACGCCGACCTCCTGATCGCTGCCCCACACATTTGTCCCCCGCAATGTGAGCATTCCGCCAACAAGAACCATTGCCGTAGCGCCGGATCCAATCATCAGATCACGCCGGCTGATCTTGAGGCGTTTTTTACGCTCGGTGACAAATGGGCGGGCCTTTTGGTCGTGCAAAATTTCGAGGGCGCGCAGAGCATTCTGGATCGGACCGCTATCCGGTCTTGTCAGGCACCCCGATATGTCGATCGCCTGAAACTGTCCAAAGCCGAGCGGTGGCAGGCTCCCATCGATGGAAAGTGGCACGAGCCGACCTGTGTCCCGGCCGCGGCTCGCTTCATCCTGAACCCAGTGGGACTCCCGGGAGGTCTTCGACCATAGAACAACGACCGCCCTGGCGTTTTCGAGTGCGGCGTGCGTGATTTTCGAATACTGCGCGCCACCTTCGAGCAAGCCATCCCACCAGGTCGGGAAACCGGCGTCTTCCAGAATTTTGATTAAAGCCACCGCCTGTTCCCGATCTGCTCGAGAATAGCTGAGAAAAACGGTATACCCCTCGGTGGAAGGCAGGTCGTCAGCTGTGGCGCGATCATCTTCCATCGAGTGCGGCGTTTATCCCTTCAAAAACTAAGCTTTTGATAGACCACTTGAAACTTCGATGAAAGCTTGAAGACGTTTGACGCAAAACGCAGTGTTCATACCAAACGCAAAAATCCGCCCTTAGACGTGGTCGGTTTGATCGGGCAAAGACGATGGGGGTGAAACGGATACCACACCAGCGCCTGCTGCTGGGATCAATCAGCGCTCTCGCGAATGTCCGCTTTTAGGAACTTCCTGCCGGGCGGCTAATGACTTGTTTTAGGATGATTGAGCCATTCCGATTCCCAAAAAAAGAGGCGCGCTTCAGGCAACGCAAGCCTCAGCGATTCAATTTCAGATATCACTATACTCCCCTGCCTTCGCAGGGGTCTTCGGAATAAGAGGCGGTCGAATTTTTTTGTCTTACGGCGTTGTGGCAACGAACAGAGAACCAGCTGAAGTCAAGCGCGCCCTCGGCGCCTTCACCTGCGGCCTCAACGTGCTGGACGAAGCCTTCGCCAACGGGAGCCTCACGGCTTTTGCCCTCGGCGAAGACAAGGTCTTCGTGCTCTCCGGCGCAAGTTTGCTTGGGGACGTGCCGAGTGGGGTGAGGTGGAAGTTGTGATCCTCCGACCCCAACGAACCCAGGCTGCGCAAAGCCTCCGGCATGCACCGCAATCGCCAGGGACCAAGTGTCTCGATTGAAACGAACCTGCCGTTCGCGTCTCAGGCAGCCACCGGCGCAGATTGGCCCTTTTCGGCCGTTGGCCCAATCTTCGGTTTGAGCGAATTTGGCAAGAGGCGCGGCAACAACCTCTGACCCGCCCCCAGACGGCTCGCGCCTAGAATGTGATCAGGCGATAGGCGTCTGCCAGGTACCAGGACAGGTCCAGTATCTCTTCGGCACCCCGTATCAGTTTTTCCCGAACAAGCGCGACGCCGCTGGCGGCAACGCCTTCGGTTGCGCCGAACAGATCTGCGCACGCGCTGAAGGCACCGACAATCTTGTCGCTGACAGCGTCATAGACGACGTTCGCGGGATGCGTCGGCTTTGTGAATTCCACAGTCCGGCATGCGCCAGCGCCCTGAGAAATCAAGGCGGCCTCTTGGTTCTTTTCTTTCAATTCCAGGGTCAGGAATAAGGCATCGGTACATTTGCGTGCTTCGCGCGTGAGGCGGGCGCGCCAAAAGGAAAAATGCAGAGAATTGTTGTGTGCGAGTTTACTCGATCTTCAACCGCGGAGCCTAATGTGCCGTACAGGTGGAAGTCCGGGAGTTGAGTCATGCCGGCTGAGTCTCAACCGCGCAACGCGGCGGCCAAGAAGCCGTCGTCACAAGGGACGCTTGTCCTCGGCCTAGGCGTGTATCTGGCGGCCGAGGCAATCACGTTCACGGTGCATACGGTCTATCTGTTTGCCTACGCACTCAGCTCCATCACCATTGCGCTGGCTGTGGCGCACTCAGGCAAAGAACTAATGGGTGGGCCGCGCAACTTGTGGGCGCCGGCCGTGCTGGTTGCAGCGCTGGCATCCAGCTGGGCCATCGGTTTGCGCACGTTCTCGCTGTTTGCGTTAGCTACATAAGCAAACAGCTGTGTGACCACTTCCGGCGAATTTTTGCCTTTCGAGATACGGATCGCCAATGTCCTGATTCCGGAATCAGGCAGGCATTCCAATCTGCACCCATGGGCGGTGCGATCCGGAGATGGATACCTGCCTTCGCAGGGGTCTTCGGAGAGGGGACGCTGGAGCGGGGACTAATCGGCCGCCTTTCCAACACCCCGCCCCCCAAACCTAACCACATCCCGCCAGAAACCCGCCCCTCAATCCGGCAGGCCGCGAACCCGCGCCACACTCCGGCCCATGATAGACCTCGCCGCCTTCTACCGGGAAGCCGTCGCCGCCCTCATCGGTGCGGTGGAGGCGCTTGGCCAGCGCGAGGGGCTTTACCGTGCGCCGCAGACGCTGCTCAAATCGGCGCGGCGGCGGTGCCTCAACCAGCTGCGCCTGTTCGCCCTCATCCTCCGTCGTCTGATCTTCCTGATGGCGCTGTCGGTTGAGCTTGCGCCCGTCGCCCCGCGTGAGGGGCGCAATTATTTCGACGCCGAAGACACCGCGTCCCGGCCGCGCTGGCGCGGCCTCCGCCTCGTGCCCTCCGTGTCCGGAGCCTTCCCGGAGCTTCTGCGGAGCCTTCCCGGTGTCTTCTCGCCCGGCCCGGCGGATGCCGCGCCGGTGATCGAGCGCTGGGGCCAGCTGTTCTACGCCCTGCATCATCGGGAACGCCGCGCCCGGCGGCTCGCCCGCACGCTGCAGCGCTGGCAGGCAGCCGGGGAAGGGCGGCCGGCTGTGCGGCCTCTGGAAGGAGTGCATCGCCTGACGCCGCGGCTCGGCCTCATCGCCGGGGCCGTGACTGCCCGGCTCGACATGGCCCTCGGCGTCTGGCCCGACACGGGCTGACCTGCGCGACAATTTCGCCTCCCGCCGGAGCGCCAGACGGCGTGTCCGGTCCGCAGCGCACCCCTCTCCCTCCGGGAGAGGGGCTGGGGGTGAGGGGTCGCGAAGGTCCAACATGCAAAGGGCGTACTTTACCATAGGACAATATTCCTCCCTCGCTTGACCCTAGGCAAATAATCCTATAGCGCTGTTTCCGCAGGAAATGCGGAGCATCGCCCCATGCAGCATCGGGATATCTGGCGCGGGATTGACCAGCTCGCCGCCCATCACGGCCTGACGCCTTCCGGCCTTGCCCGCCGCGCGGGGCTCGATCCCACCGCCTTCAACCCGTCCAAACGGGAAGGCGCAGATGGCCGCCCGCGCTGGCCCAGCACCGAAAGCCTCGCCCGCGTTCTGGAGGCGGTCGGATCGGGCTTTGACGATTTCGCCGCCCTGGTCGACGGCCGCCGCGGCGCCATCGCTCCCCTGATCGGCTTCGCCCAGGCCGGGCAGGACGGCTTTTTCGATGATGCCGGCTTCCCCGTCGGCGGCGGCTGGGACGAAGTCCGCTTCCCCGGCCTCGGCACTGAGACCGTCTATGCCCTTGAAATCAGCGGCGATTCCATGGAGCCCGCCTACCGCGCGGGCGACCGCATCATCGTCGCCCCCGGCGCCGAGGTGAAACCCGGCGACCGCGTCGTCGCCAAAACCGTGGGCGGCGAAGTCATGGCCAAGGTGCTCGCCCGGCGCAATTCCCGCCTCGTCGCCCTCGCTTCGCTCAATCCCGACTATCCCACACGGGAGTTCCGTCCGAACGAGATCGCCTGGATCGCCCGCATCCTCTGGGCCAGCCAATAGACTTTGTTGACATCCCTATGACACATCATGCTTTGCAAAGTCTGCAAAACCGGGCGAATACGCGAGCATGACTGACAAGCCTTACGACGAACCCACCCCGCAGGAATCCCTCGACCCGGAAAACTGGGAAGAATTCCGCGCCCAGGCCCGCCGCATGCTGGACGCCGCAATCGACCGGATGCAGGGCAGCCGGCAGGGCCGGGTCTGGACCGAGCTGCCGGAGGGCATCAAGGACCAGCTGAAATCCCCCTTGCCGCATGAGGGCTGGGGCACCGAGGACGTGATGGAGCGGATGGAAACCCTGCTGCCTTATGGGGCCGGGAACACCAATCCGCGCTTCTTCGGCTGGGTCCACGGCTCTGGCACCCCGTCGAACCTGCTCGCCGACATCGCCGCCTCCGCCATGAACGCCAATGTCGGCGGCCGCGACCATGGTGCGATCTATGTCGAAAAGCAGGTCATCCGCTGGTGCCGCGAACTGTTCGACTTCCCCGAGACCGCCAGCGGCATCGTCGTCTCCGGCACCTCCATGGCCACTGTCATTGCGATGAAAGTCGCCCGTGACGCGCGGCTGAACTTTGCAAGCCGCAAGGACGGCGTCTGCGGCCACGGCCTCGTCGGCTACACCTCGACCGAGACGCATTCCTGCGTCGCCCGCGCTTTCGACCTGATCGGCCTCGGCACCAATGCCCTGCGCCGCATCCCGGCCGATGACCGGTTCGAGATCGACATGGATGCCCTCAAGGTCGCCATCGCGAAAGACCGCGAAGCGGGCCTTACGCCCTTTGTCGTCATCGGTACGGCCGGCACGGTGAATGTCGGCGCGATCGACCCGCTGGAAGACCTGGCCGATCTTTGTGCGGAAGAAAACATGTGGTTCCACATTGACGGGGCCTTTGGCGCGCTGGGTGTCCTGAGCGAACGGGTGGCAGGCCGCCTGACCGGGGTGAAGCGGGCCGACTCGCTCGCCTTCGATTTCCACAAATGGCTGCATGTGAACTATGATGCCGGCTTCGCCCTCATCCGCGACGAGACGCTGCACCGCGCCGCCTTTACGGATCGTCCCGACTATCTGAAAGCCAAGGAGCGCGGCCTTGCCGGCGGCAATCCGTGGCCGGTGGAATACGGTCCTGAGCTCAGCCGGGGGTTCCGTGCGCTGAAGGTCTGGGCGCAGTTCGCCGAGTTCGGTGTCGATCGCCTCGGCCGCATGATAACCCGCAACTGTTATCAGGCGTCTTATCTCGGTGAGCAGGTTGAGCAGACGCCGGGCCTTGAACTGATGGCGCCCGTCGCACTCAACATCTGCTGCTTCCGCCATGTCGAACCGGGCCTGCCGGATGCCGTGCTCGATGCGATGAACGACGAGATCGTTATCCAGCTGCAGGAGCAGGGGATCGCCGCGCCATCCACCACGCGCCTCAAGGGCCGGCTCGCCATCCGGGTCAACATCACCAACCACCGCACCGCGCGGCGTGACCTCGACATCCTGTTGCAGGAAGTCATCCGCATCGCGGCGTCCGATGAGGTGGCGGCTGTGAAGGATGAGGCATTGAAGGCCGTGCAGCAGTAAGGGGCGAGACTCCGCTTGCCGCACCGGCAAGAAAGCGTCACAAGTCTCCGCCATGGATTGGGGCAAACTGAGATCCTTTCACGCCGCCGCTGAAGCCGGCAGCCTGACCTCTGCCGGGGACCGGCTTGGCATTTCGCAATCGGCCGTCTCGCGCCAGATCGCGGCGCTGGAGGAACAGCTCGGGGTCTCCCTGTTCCAGCGCCATGCGCGCGGCCTTGTGCTGACCGACAGCGGCCACACCCTGTTCCGCTCGACCATGGAAATGGCGCAGGCAGCCCAGTCCGCCAACACCGCCCTTCGCGACCAGCAGGAAACCCCACAGGGCGAGCTGATCGTTTCGGCGCCGGTCGCGTTTGGGTCTACCTGGCTGGTGCCGCGCCTTGGTGGGTTTGTGCGCAAGCATCCGGACCTGCACCTGGACCTCCGCCTCGACGACCAGCGCGATTATGACCTCCTGAAACTGGAGGCAGAGTGCGCCATCCGCCTCTGGGCGGCCGACAAGGCGGACCTGATCCAGCGCAAGCTCGGCACCGTTGCGACGAACCTCTATGCGGCGCCGGAATACCTCAAGGCCAACGGCATGCCCCGCACGCCGCAGGATCTCGATAATCACCGGATCATTGCCTATGGCGACGAGTCCTCGCCGCTGCATGAGATGAGCTTTGCCTGCCGCGTCGGCCGGGACGATGCCCCGCCGCGCCCGGCGACGCTGAAGGTCAATAACGTATTTGCCATGCTGCGTGCGGTGGATGCAGGGCTCGGCATCGCCGACGTGCCGGACTACATGGCCTCGACCATGCCGCGGCTCGTCAAAGTGCTGCCGGAGAATGTCGGCCCGGTCTTCGATCTTTACTTCATCTACCCCAGCGACCTGCGCCGTTCGAAGCGGGTTGCCGCTTTCCGGGATTTCGTGACGGCGGAAACCGAGTCCCTGCGCCGGTCAGCCATGCGACAATCCGCCACTTAACAAGTGTTCATCCTGCATAATTGCATAGGTGATCTGACGCACTGGGTGTTGTGCACCTGCGAAAAGAGACTACATTTCAGTCATGCCAAGGGTCCCGGGCATTAACCCGATCCTTCCTCCGATTGGGCGTTTCCTCCCCCTTCGGGACCCGATACTCAAAGCCCGGCGCGGTCTACGCAGCCGGGCTTTTTTTCTGCCAATTGTTCAGCCGCGGTTTCGGAAGAAGAAGAACCAGACCGAAAACCCGACGACCAGGACCAGGGCCGTTAGGGCCGAAATGCCGAAGGCGAACAGGGCCATCCAGTCACCCGGATTCGCAAGCGACAGCTTGTTGTTCAGCACGTCGGCCCAGTTGAACATCAGCTGGAACAGGCCAAACACACCGAGCGCGCCGAGCAGGACACTCATCGCCGACTCGTCCCGCTTGGACATGCGCGCTTCCCGGTCCCGCGTCTGGCTTTCGACATTAGAAACGAGGCGTTCCACGTAGTCGTTACGCCGGGCGATACCGCGTAGCTGGGTCATCTTCTCAAACACATCGCCCTCGGTATCGTACCGAAAGATGTTCATGTAGCGGTCCCGGTAATAGGCCTCGTAGGGGCCAGTGCGGAAATCGTAGAAGTGCCGGGCGGCCTCGCGCAGGCTGGAAGCGTTATCCGCCCGCACATCGCTGACCAGCTGCAGCGCGGCATCCTCATATTCGCGGGTCAGGAACTCATTGTGCATCGACAGGATGTGGATGAGGAAGGCGTAGGGGCAGGTGCCGATATAGTCGTTCGCCGTCTCCAGGCTGCGCGACGACTGGACATAAGTGATCATCGCGCGCGGATTGGCATACCGGATGAACTTGCGTTCGGCTTCCTGTGCTTCGTTCTCGGGATAGATTGGATCGAGCGAGTCCAGGACTTCCGAGGCATCCTGGTTAAGAAAGTCGATGATGTTCTGGTTGAAGCCGGCGAGGAACATGTAGCGCAGCGCTTCGGGCGCGTCCGCGGTCGCGGAGAGGGGCGTGCCATCCGGCAGCTTGTAGGACAGGAGTTTCGACCAGAACGCGGCATCGAGCCGGTAGGTCTGGTCGGTATTCGGAGCGCTTTGCAGGGCGTCTTCCAGGCAAGCGCCGCAATGGGCGCCAAATTCCTCGTCCATGCGCGTGCCACGCTGGACCGGCATAAGCGTTGTCGGGTCAACGGGCAGAAGCTGGTCGAAGAAGGTCTTGTCCTGGAAGAAGAAGAGCAGGCGCGAGACCGGCATTTCGAGGCCCGGAACTTCGATGAAGGGGGCCTGCTGGATCAGGGTGTCGAAACTGGCCGCCGGCAAGGCCTTCTTCGGCGAGCCTTTCGCCTTGCCTCCGGCGGGCCTGGCGACATGGCGGCTGAGCGCAGCAAAGAGATGCGCTGCATCTGTATCGAAACAGGTCCGGACATAATGCCAGAATGGCATGTCTTTGCCGTCCGTTGAAATTGTGACCGCGTCGATCGCCTGGATTCCGGTCCTGCTGTTTGTGACCCGTGCGGGGCCGTCATGTGCCGGCGCATCTGCAGCGAACGGGAACTCCTTTGGCGCAGCGACCTTCTGCAGGAGCGACAGGAAATAGAGGTCAGCAATCGAATGGGTGTAGTCGTACCGGATGGACAGGTGGTACGAGAGCGCGCCGTTGACATGGGCATACCAGAACCGGCGCACCCGCAGGGACCGTTTCCGGTTGAGCCCTTCGAGCGAATTGACCGACTGGGCGCCTTCGGTTTTCCAGATGATCGTGTCCGGCACGTCAACGGTGACAAATTCCGGTCTCTGGCCGCCGAGCGCGCCAAGCAGGAAATCGTCGATGCGTCCGCGCCGCTCCCGGTCGGCAATATCGTTGAACAGCGGATCGACGGCATCGCGCAGCTTCGCCGAATTGAGATAGCCTGGCTGGAACTGTTCCACGCTCCTTGGCGTCAGCCGTGATCCGAGTGTCGCGGCCACCTTTGCCTCTGAAATATACATCGACAGCGTGATGTAGAGCGACCTGTCCTCGCATCGCTCGTTGCCGTCGTCGTCTAGCAGTGCGGCGCCGTTCTGCATGGAGTAGGAGTCCTCGCTCATGGGGCTGTCTTCAGCGTGGCTGCGCGGGCAAAGACATCGTCAAATCCCCTGAGCGGGATCTCTTGCCCGTTGCGGCAGGCTTCGCGCAGGAGGTCCAGCTGGTGCGCCGCGACGGGCACGTCGTCAGGGTCGTTTCCCTTCAGCACCGTGACGGCAAAGAATCGCTCAAGATGCGCGAGAAATTCGCAGGCGGGCAGGGCGTTCGATGCGGCGCCCATGACGCCGAGCAGCAGGTCCGACTCCGATGACTGGCTGTCGGACAGCGGCGGCTGGCGGTAGGGGAAGGCGACAAGCCGGGCGCCGCGCCGGTCCCAGATCCTCAGGCGCTCGACCTGATCCAGCCCGGCATGCCCGCTGTCGCGCTCATAGTCCTCCGCACTCATTTCGACCGGGTCGTTAATTTCGATGAAGATGAGCGGGCCGGTGCGGCCTGTGCCATACAAGGCCTCGGCTTCCTCGCGGACGAGGTGCAGCAGCTTGCCGAACAGGCCCCGCCGCCGCTGGCTCTTTTCGACGAAGATGTAGCTGAGCGACACCGTCACCGGTCCGCCCGTGCCGGCGAAGACAATGAAATTCGCCGCCGCAACCGGCCGGATGGCGCCGTCTTCGAACAGGGCGATGATAAGTTCCCGGTAGTCGCCGTACCGTGCGCTCAGGGTCTCGTGGGCAGAGCCCTGGTTCAGCCGCAGGCAGGCGCGGAAGCCTTCAAGGTCTTCCTTCTCGTCTTCCAGGATAAAGGCCGCGTCATAGGCGGCAAAGAAGGCCGGCAGCCAGGGGCTTTCGGCGCGCTCGATATAGCGCGCGACAAGGCCGGGGCCGGCAGGCCTGGTGCGGTCATCTTCAAGGTCGGACGTCATGGCCGCCAGTGATGACTGACGGCCAGACAGTGTCAACTTGTTCCGGTGAGCGGCGTGCCGGACGGCGGTTCAGATGCTGGCGCGCAGCATCCAGGCCGTCTTCTCGGCAATCGTGGCCCGCTGGGTCATCAGGTCGACCGTCACGGCATCGCCGTTCGCCTCGGCGACCTTGATGCCTTCCTTGGCGGCGCGGCTGACCGCTTCATGGCCCTTGGCCAGGTTGCCGATCATGTCCTGGGCATCGGGGATGCCGTTGTCGGGCTTGATCGTGGCGAGGTCCATCATTTCGCCGGGCGAGCCGGGGGCGAAATGGCCGAGGGCGCGGATACGCTCCGCGATCTCGTCGAGCGCGGCCCAGAGTTCGGTGTACTGGGTCATGAACATGGCGTGCAGGCTGTTGAAGCTGGGGCCTGTCACGTTCCAGTGGTAGCCGTGCGTCTTGGCATAGAGTGCGTAGGTTTCGCCCAGCAGCTTGCGCAGTGCTTCGACCGAGCTTTCGCGCTGGGCATCAGTCAGTCCGATATCCATAGGCATGGGAATATCCTCTCTCTTGGTTATGCCCAAGAGATGGGCCCCCGTTGCCGCCGGCGCCAATTGAAAGGCCCCGGCCGACCTATAGGAAAAATCTATCTCAAAGCCTCACAGAAGCGCTGGATGCGGACAAGGGCCTCTTCCAGTGCGGCATCCGACGTGGCGTAGGATACGCGGAAGGCCGGCGACAGGCCAAAGGCAGCACCGAAGACGACCGCAACTTTTTCCGTTTCCAGAAGTTCACGGGCAAAATCCTCGTCCGTCTCGATCACATTGCCGGACGGGGCTGTCTTGCCGAGCACGCCCGCACAGGAGGGATAAACATAGAAGGCGCCTTCCGGCATCGGACAGTGCAGGCCGGGGCATTTGTTGAGGCCCGCGACCACCATGTCGCGGCGCTTCTTGTAGGCCGCGCGCATAACGGGAAGGAAATCCTGCGGGCCGTTTAGGGCCTCGACGCTGGCCCACTGGCTGATCGAGCAGGGGTTGGAAGTGGTCTGGGAAATGACTTTTCCCATCGCCTTGATGATCTTGTCCGGCCCGCCGGCATAGCCGATGCGCCAGCCGGTCATGGCATAAGCCTTTGATACGCCATTGATAGTCAGCGTCCGGTCCCACAGGGCGGGCTCGACCTGGGCGATCGTGGTGAACTCGAAATCGTCATAGACGAGATGCTCGTACATGTCGTCGGTCATCACCCAGACCTGTGGATGGCGCAGCAGCACATCGGCCAGCGCCTTCAGCTCGGCGCGCGTATAGGCGGCGCCGGTCGGGTTCGACGGTGAGTTGAGGATCAGCCATTTGGTCTTCGGCGTGATGGCGGCTTCCAGCGCTTCCGGCGTCAGCTTGTAAGCCGTGTTCTGGCCGCATTCGACCTTCACCGGTTCGCCGCCCGCCATCAGCACCATTTCCGGGTAGGACACCCAATACGGGGCAGGGCAGATTACTTCGTCGCCGGGGTTCAGTGTTGCGACGAGGGCATTGTAGATGACCGGCTTGCCGCCGGGGGCAACGTGGATCTGCGCAGGCGTGTAGGTCAGGCCGTTCTCGCGCTTGAATTTGGCGCAGATCGCTTCCTTCAGTTCCGGAATGCCGTCGGCCGGCGTGTACTTGGTCTTGCCGTCGCGGATCGCCTTGATGGCAGCGTCCTTGATATTGTCCGGCGTGTCGAAATCAGGCTCGCCTGCGCCGAGGCCGATCACGTCATGGCCTGCACGTTTCAGCTCGGCAGCCTTGGTGGTGACGGCGATCGTAGCGGAGGGTTTGACGCGCTCAAGCGCGTCCGACAGGCGGAGGTCAGCGGCCATGGGGCATTCCTTGCAACCGACCCGGCACCAGCGCCGGGGCCGCGCCCGCCTTACGCTTCAGGCGCCTGCTTCGCAAGGGCGAAACCCGCGGCATTTCGGACAATCCGGTGGTTAATGGAGCGTTGGCAGCCGCCCGAAAGTTTCCGGCCAGTGCTTCGGGGAGTTTTCAGCCGGAAATGCGAAAAAAGCGGATGGCGCGGGGGCGCATCTGGATCTTCCCAGGACGGGAAGGGAGGCAACAATGAGCACCAGGCAGGGCGGCTCATTTTATGAGACGACATGGGACGAATTCCTGATTGTGGCACAGGATTTCGTCGATGACACAACGGATTGGCTGAACGGTCTCACGGATGTCGAGCGCCTGATGGGCCTATGCATCTTCATTCTGCTGCTGTTCCTTCTGACGATTGTGAACTCTTCCAAGAGAGAGCAGGAACCCGGCAAGGCGCGCAGTTTCACCGGCGCCTTCCTGTTGATCGTTACGTTCAGCTTCGTCGCCGGCCTGCTGATCGACAGCCCCTACGACCCCCGGAACTTCCTGTAGCGCTCGCATAAGGCGCCGGCCTCGCCTATTTTGAGGCGATGGAGACCGAATCGCCCGGCGCGGCCCCCCTCCGGGGCGTCGACGTCATCAAGGACAATCTGACCCGCCTGCCGGCGAAGCCCGGCGTCTACCGCATGTTCGGGGACGTCGACGAAGTCCTGTATGTGGGCAAGGCTCGGAACCTGAAGGCGCGGGTGTCGAACTATGCCCGCCTCGGTGGTCACACCCAGCGCATCGCCCGCATGATCTCGATGACGCGGCGGATGGAATTCGTCGTTACCGAAAGCGAGACCGAGGCGCTATTGCTGGAAGCGAGCCTCATCAAGAGCCTGAAGCCCCGCTTCAACGTTCTGCTGCGGGACGACAAATCCTTCCCCTACATCCTGATCCGCCGCACGCACGAGGCGCCGCAGATCCGGAAATATCGCGGCTCGAAACATGACGAAGGTGACTATTTCGGCCCCTTCGCCAGCGCCGGGGCGGTGATGCGCACACTCGACACGCTGCAAAAGGCTTTCCTGCTGCGCACTTGCGAGGACAGCGTATACAATGTCCGCACACGTCCCTGCATGCTGCATCAGATCAAGCGCTGTGCGGCGCCGTGCGTCGGCCTGATTTCAATTCCGGATTATCAGGAGCTGGCCGATGAAGCGGCGGACTTCCTGCGCGGCAAGGGGGCCGACCTGCAAAAGCGCCTCGCGGCGGAGATGGAAGAGGCCTCCAACGCGATGGACTTTGAACGCGCCGCCGCCCTGCGCGACCGGATCCGCGCGATCGCGCATGTGCGCGGCAGCCAGGATGTGAACCCCGAAGACATCGAGGAAGCTGACATCTTCGCCATCGCCATGGAAGGCGGCGTATCGTGCGTACAGGTCTTCTTTATCCGTGCCGGGCAGAACTGGGGCGCGACCGCGCATTATCCGCGCCATGAGCGCGATCAGACGACGGAGGAAGTGCTCGCCGCCTTCCTCGCTCAGTTCTATGACAAACGCCCGCCGCCGCGCCTGATCCTTGTCTCGCACGAGCCTGAACAGGCCGACCTGATTGCCGAAGCGCTGAGCATGAAGGCCGGCCGGAAAGTCGAGATCCGCAGGCCGGAGCGCGGCAGCAAGAAAGATCTTGTGGCACAGGCGGCGCGCAATGCCAGCGAGGCGGTCACGCGCAAGCTCGCCGAGTCCGCGAGCCAGGCGCGCCTCCTCGGCGAAGTGGCCAAGGTGTTCGACCTGCCGAAGCCGCCGGAGCGTATCGAGATCTACGATAACTCCCACATCCAGGGCTCGAATGCCGTAGGCGGCATGGTCGTCGCGGGCCCTGACGGCTTCCTGAAGAACGCCTATCGCAAGTTCAACATCAAGGATTCCAAGCTGGAGCCCGGCGACGATTACGGCATGATGCGCGAAGTCATGCGGCGGCGCTTTTCCCGCGCCAAGAAGGAACGGGAAGAGGGAGACGCCTCCAACTGGCCGGACCTCGTTCTGATCGATGGCGGCCTCGGCCAGCTAAATGCCGTAATCGAGGCGCTTGCCGAAATAGGTCTGACCCCGGAGGATGTGACGCTCGTCTCAATCGCCAAGGGTGTCGACCGGAATGCGGGGCGCGAGCAGTTCTTCCGCCCCGGCCTTGCGCCGTTCAAGCTGCCGGAAACCGCGCCGGTGCTCTACTATCTCCAGCGCCTGCGCGACGAGGCCCACCGCTGGGCCATCGGTGCGCACCGCCAGAAGCGCTCGGCCGACATCGCGAAATCACCGCTCGACGAAATCGAAGGCATTGGCCCTGCGCGCAAGAAAGCGCTGCTCCACCATTTCGGATCCGCCAGGGGCGTCTCCCGCGCCAAGGTGGCGGACCTGATGGAAGTCGAAGGCGTCAACGAAGCCCTCGCCGAACGCATCCACGGGCATTTCAATGGGGGCTGATCAATCCCCCTCATCCATGCCGAGGATGATCTGGGCGAAGCCGGTCGAGATGCGGCCCATGTTTGCGACGCTCATGCGCTCATTGGTGCCGTGGAAGCCCTTGAAATCGTCCGGGGTCAGAATGGCCGGCGAGAAGCGGTAGACATTCGGCGTGATCGCGGTGGCGTAGCGGGCATCTGTTGCGCCGACCACAAGTGCCGGGGCAACCGGGGCGCCTTCGCCCGTGGCTTCCGCGACGCTTGCCAGCACGGCATAGGGCCGCCCGTCGGTGGGCGAAACGGGGGAGGCATTGCCTTCGCCCTCCGGTGGCGGCAGGACTTCGATGCCTTCAATGTTCGCGGTGACCTTCTTCACATGCTCAACAACATCGGCAACCGTGTCGTTGGGATGAACGCGGAAATTGACCGTTGCGATAGCCCGCTGCGGTAGCACGTTTTCCTTCACCGAGCCTGTCAGCATGGTCGGCGCCGTGGTTGTGCGGATCATCGCATTCCCCGGGCCGGATTTCGCCGTGGAGCTTTCCACCATGCCGCCGAACAGCCAGAGATTGGAGAGCGCCATACGCTGCATGAAGGGCATGTCCGGCGCGGCTGCGCGGAAAAGATCCGACACCGGAGGTTTCGAGAAATCGGCCGGCATCTGGTTTTCGTCGAGGGCGATGATGGCCTTCGCGAGCCTGACGTTCGCGGAATCGCGTGGCGGCATGGAAGAATGCCCGCCTTCGCCGATCGCAGTGACACTGAGCGTGACATAGCCTTTCTCGGAGACACCGATCATGCCCATGCGCTTGCCCGTCATTGGGGAGGGGTCGAGCACGGCAAAGCCTTCATCGACGGCCATGACGGGTTCGATGCCGCGGGATTTGAGCAGCGCGATTCCCGCATGCGCGCCGGAACCGAGGACTTCCTCGTCATGTCCGAATTGCAGGATGATCGTGCGTTTCGGCTGGAAGCCGGATTTTGCCAGTGCCTCGACTGCTTCCATGATGCCGATGAGGTTGCTTTTATCGTCCAGCGCTCCGCGGCCATAGATATAGCCGTCGATAATTTCACCGGCGAACGGCGCGCCGGTCCAGTCGCCTTCCGTGCCGATATTCACCGGAACCACATCCTGGTGGGCCATCAGCATCAGGGGCTTCAGGGAAGGATCAGATCCCTGCCATGTGTAGAGCAATGTCAGCGTGCCCGGCACGAGTTCGCGCGTCATTGCGGCATGGGACGCGGGATAGGTCGTCGCCAGCCAGTCATGCAGCTCCAGCCATGGGCCTTCCGTGCCGGGGCGGGGGTCGCCGTTCGCCAGCGTGATGGTCCGGAACTGGATGGCTTCGGAGAGGTGCTGCGCAGCCTCATCGGCCGAAATTGCAGGCGCTGCCGGCAGGTCGATGCGTGCGCCGACCGGGGCGCCGCCATAGGTGAAGGTACGATAGAGCACCACAGCGGCGATGACCACGATCAGGGCCAGAAGACCCAACAGAAGTTTCCTGAACATGACGAAGCCCTCTTGCGCGCGATACCGCGCATCCTGACGCGACGGTTGCGGCTCGCTTCCGCTTCGTCAAGCCGCAGCGCAGCAAAAAAATGACTTGCCCGTCACGATTTTGCGCGACAAGGTGGCGCAATGACCGACGCCCCGGCCAAGCGCCTGTCCTTTCCAAGAGTGCTTGCATTCTCGTCGCTGAGCGTGCCGCTGGCTGGCGTTGGCCTGCCTGTCGGGGTTTACCTTGCGCCACTCTATGCGCGCGATGTCGGCCTTGGCCTGGAGCTGACCGGCCTCCTGTTCATGCTCCTCCGCTTCTGGGACATTTTCACCGATCCGGTGATGGGATATCTCGTCGACAGCTACCGCTCGCCCTGGGGGCGGGTGCGCCACTGGGTCGTGCTGTCGGTGCCGATCCTCGGCCTCGCCACCTTCTTCGTCTACATGCCGAGCAAGGGGGCGGGGCCCGGATATTTCATCGGCTGGATGCTGCTCTTCTATGTCGGTTTTACCCTGTTGCAGACCGCGCGGTCGGCCTGGGTGCCGGCCATCGCGGCGGACTATGACGACCGGTCCCGGTTTTTCCAGTGGTCGGAAATCGTCAGTACGCTGTTCATGCTCGTCTTGCTGGCGATCCCAGCCATCCTGGATCTGACAGGCATCGCAACCGGGCGGTTCATGCAGGTGGCCGTGATGGGCTGGCTGCTCTTGCTTTCGCTTCCGGTGACTGCCGCGCTCGCCTGCCTGTTCGTGCCGGACGATCCGATGCGCGGCGACACGGGCGCAGGGATGCGGTTCCGGTTCGGACCGTTCCTGGCGGCGCTGAAGAACAAGTATCTCGGGCGCGTCCTGGTCATGGAGCTGCTGACCGGGACGGCGATCGCGGTAACCGCGGCGAATTACCTGTTCGTTGCTGAATTCGTGTTCGGCCTCTCGGACGGCCTGTCCAGTCTGGTGCTGATGATCTTTTTCCTGATGGCGGTGCTGGCGCTGCCGTTCTGGCTCAATCTCGCCAAGCGGACGGAGAAGAATATCGCCTTCCGCGCCGCCGTGCTGACCTCCATGGCGAGCTTCGTCATCTATTACATTGCTGGGCAGATTGGCGGCTTCTGGCCGTTGATGATCGGGGCCTTGCTCAATGGCGCCGCATTCAGTGCGCCCATCGTGCTGACCCGATCGATGACGGCGGATGTGGTAGAGTGGCAGGCGGCCCAGACCGGCGAGAACCGGTCCGGCATCTACTATTCGCTGATCACCAGCGCCTACAAGATCGGCAACAGTCTCGCTTTTGGCGTCGGCTATTTCATTGTCGGGCAGGTGGCCGGGTTCCATCCGAGCCAGGAAAACTCGCCCGAGACCATTCATGGCCTTCTGGTCGTCTTCTGCCTCTTGCCGGGGCTGCTGTATCTCGCCGCCGCGCTGGTCTCCAGCCGTTATCCCTTCACGCGTGCCATGCAACAGGAAGTCAGCCGCAGCCTCGACCCGCGCGGGCCAGAGCCACTGGACTGAACCGCTGGACTAGAAACCGCCACCTTCAGCCAGCCATTCCATTTCAGCTTCGGTCGACGCACGGCCAAGCGCCTCGTTGCGATGAGGGAACCGGCCAAACTGGTCGATCACGTCCTTATGTGCGTGGGCATATCGGAGCGTGCTCTCGATCAGGCTGCGGAAGGGCTCACGCGAGCTGGCGAGGAGATCGGTAAACCGGGCGACAGATTCGGTCTGGTCCTCAGGCGCCTCGGAATGCTCCAGCGGCAGATAGAAGAAGATCCGTTCGCATTCGGACAATTCCTTGTCCTCACCCAGCGCCAGGCCGTCCTTGCAGAGGAGGAGCGCGAGATCGTCCTGGTGGAAGGCACGCGGCTCGCCGCGGAACAGGTTGCGGCTGAATTGGTCCAACACGATGATCGCGGCCAGCCGCCCGCGTGGCCCCCTTGCGGCCCAGTCCTCGGCGGCGGGCAAGTGCGACAGGACTTCCAGCAGCGGCAGGAACCGCTCGCGGATGTCCGCGTCGGTGGCCTCGGACTTGCCGAACCAGAGCTTGTTCTTTTCGCCTGCAGCTTCTGCGGACTCCGCGGCTGCGCCGATCCAGTAGCCGAGCACGTCTTCGGGGGTGGGCAGGCCGCTCATGACGCCGGCCTCGCCGCCACGATCATGTAGTTGACCGAGACATCGTCGCTTAGGCTCCAGCTGCCGGACAGGGGCGAGAAGGACACGCCGACCGCAGGTTCCGGGTTCAGCCCCGCATCCGATAGCGGGCCGCTGACGTCTTCCGGAGGAAGGAATTTCGACCAGTCATGCGTGCCGGGCGGCAGCCAGCGCAGCACATATTCCGCGCCGATGACCGCCGTCGCCAGCGCCTTCGCCGTCTTGTTCAGCGTCGCCACAATCATCAGGCCGCCGGGGCGCACGAGGCTGGCGCAATCCTTCAGGAACTGGGACGGGTCTGCGACATGTTCGACGACTTCCATGTTCAGGACGAGGTCGAACGGGCCTTCACCAGCATCGATCAGGCCTTCGGCCGTACCGGCCCGGTAATCGATCTCCAAACCCTGCTCACGGGCATGGGTTAGGGCCGTCTTGATATTGGCCTCGGAGGCATCGACTCCGGTCACTGCAGCGCCAAGTCGGGCCATCGGCTCGCTGACCAGCCCGCCGCCACAGCCGATATCCAGCATCTTCAGGCCTTCCAGCGGCTTCACCTTGCCGGCTTCGATGCCGAAATGGCGCTCCGCCGTCTCGCGGATGAATTTCAGGCGCGTCGGGTTGAACCGGTGCAGGGGCCGGAACTTGCCTTTCGGATCCCACCAGTCGGCCGCCATGGCCGAAAATTTTGCAACCTCGTCCGGATCGATGCTCGGCGTCTTCGGCGCGCCGGAGGATCCTTCAATTGTTTTCACCATGCGACTTAATCTCGTTTGATCCGCGCGACATCTGCCCCTAATAGGGCGCTCTGAATGGGGGCACACCCCTCACGGACAGGATATAGGGCGAAATGGCGCGCACGGTACTCAAGTTTGGCGGCACTTCGGTGAAAGACCTCGATCGTATTGCGAACGTGGCCGACATTGTCGCCGCCCGCGCGGCGAAGGGCGAGCATCTGGCGGTCGTGGTGTCCGCCATGGCGGGCGAGACCAACAAGCTGGTCGCGCTGGCAGAAGGGGCCGCCGGAGAGGGCATGGCCCGCGAGAAGTTCGACGACGAGTACGACGTCGTCGTGGCCTCGGGTGAGCAGGTGACGGCCGGCCTTCTGGCGCTGGCGCTGCGCAAGCGCGGCCTCAAGGCACGTTCCTGGCTCGGCTGGCAGCTGCGCCTGAAGACCAATGCCAGCCATGGCCGCGCACGCATCGCCGGGTTCGACGATTCCAAGCTGCCGGATTCCATCGATGCTGGCGAAATCGCCGTGATCGCCGGCTTCCAGGGCGTGACCGATGACGAGCGGGTCACCACGCTCGGCCGGGGCGGCTCCGATACCAGCGCTGTCGCGGTCGCGGCCGCGCTGAATGCCAAGGTCTGCGACATCTATACCGACGTCGACGGCGTTTACACGACCGATCCGCGCATCGTTCCCAAGGCGCGCCGGATCGACAAGATTTCGTTCGAGGAGATGCTCGAACTGGCCTCGCTGGGCGCCAAGGTCCTCCAGACCCGCTCGGTGGAAATGGCCATGAACCACAACGTGCCGGTGCGCGTCCTCTCCAGCTTCGTGAAGCCCGGCGAGGAAAGCCCCGGAACCCTAGTCTGCGCAGAGGAAGAAATCGTGGAAAAGCAGGTTGTCAGCGGTGTCGCCTATTCGCGCGACGAGGCAAAGGTCACGCTCTATGGCATGCCGGACAAGCCGGGCGTGTCGGCCAAGATCTTCTCGGCGCTGGCCCAGGCGGGGATCAATGTCGACATGATCGTCCAGGCCAACGCCCGCGGGCCCGAGCGCGCCAACATGGTGTTCACCTGCACCGACCGGGACAGCCCGTTCGCCCGCGAAACGCTGGAAAAGCTGAAGGACGAGATCGGCTTTGAATCGATGGACGTGACGCGAGACGTGTCCAAGGTCTCGATCGTCGGCGTCGGCATGAAGAGCCATACCGGCGTTGCCGAAACCATGTTCCGGGCGCTTGCCGAAAAGAACATCAACATTGACGTGATTTCGACCTCGGAGATCAAGATTTCGGTTTTGATTGAGGCATCCTATACCGAACTGGCCGTGCGGGCGCTGCATACAGCCTTCGGCCTTGACGCCGAGTGAGGGCGCTTGCCACAGTCAGGGTCTAGATGGCCTACAACCTGCCTGCCACTCGCCTGTTGATGAACCGCCTGCGCCAGATGATGGCGGAGGATGGTGAAACACGTTCCCGGCTCGATAGTGTGGTACAGCTGATCGCCTCCACCATGGTGGCGGATGTGTGCTCCATCTACCTGCGCCATCGCGGCGGCACGCTTATCCTGCTCGCCACGGAGGGCCTGAAGCCGGAAGCCGTCGGCAATACGCGCCTTTCCGCAAATGAGGGCCTGGTCGGTCTCGTCGCCCGGAGGGCCGAGCCCATGGCGATCCAGGATGCGCCGCGTCATCCGGCCTTCTCATATCGCCCGGAGACGGGGGAAGACCCGTTCCACGCCTTTCTCGGTGTGCCGGTCCTGCGCGGTGGGCGGGTTATCGGTGTCCTGACGGTCCAGAACCGGACCGAGCGCCTCTACGGCGACGAGGAAATCGACACGCTGCAGACCATTGCCATGGTGCTGGCCGAGATCGTCGACCGGATCGATCCGGAACATCTCGGCAGCGGCGACGTCCAGAGGCGCGCCCGCAACCTTGCGACGCTGAAGGGCCGGGTGTTCTGCGAAGGCCTCGGCTATGGCCGCGCCGTGCTGTACGACCCGGTGGTCCCCGCGGCCAAATTCTTCGCCGGAGACCAGGAAATCGAGGCCCGCCGCCTCACCCAGGCGCTGGTGGGCCTGAGGGCTTCCATCGACCGGATGATGGCGATTGACGGCGCTGCCCTTGGGGAAGACCCGCGGGATGTGATGGAAACCTACCGTCTGCTGGCCCACGATCCGTCATGGGCCGAAAAGCTGCAGGAAGGCGTGCGCTCGGGCCTTTCGGCGGAGGCTTCGGTCGACCGGGCCCGGCGCGAGCACCGCGCCCGCCTGCAAAGTGCGCGCGATCCCTATCTCCGTGAGCGCCTGCACGACCTCGAAGACCTCGACAACCGCCTCCTGCGCATTCTCGGTGGCGACGAAGGCAAGCCGCAGATCAGCGAGGAGCGCAGCGTGCTCGTCGCCCGCCGCCTCGGCCCGGCAGAACTGCTGGAATACGCCAATGCGGGCCTGCGCGGCATCCTGATGGAAGAGGCGGCGGCTTCGTCCCATGCTGCCATCGTGGCGCGCGCCCTCGGTATCCCGACGCTGGGGGGCATCGAAGGCCTGACCACGCGGATCGACCAGGGCGACTGGCTGATCGTTGATGCGGAAGAGGGGGTGCTGCATGTGCGCCCCGATGACAGCCTGTATGACGCCTACAAGGCCCGCGTCGCGCTCCGGTCGGAGCGGCAGGCCGCCTATGCCGCGCTGCGCGACCTGCCGGCCAAGACCAAGGACGGCCACACCGTCCGCCTGATGCTGAATGCCGGCCTCGACCTCGATCTCGACATGCTGGCTCCCGCCGGGGCGGATGGCGTCGGCCTGTTCCGTACTGAATTCCAGTTTCTTGTCTCCGAGACCCTGCCTAGCATGGAGGATCAGATCACGCTGTACCGTCGTGTGCTGGACAAGGCGGCAGGTAAGCCGGTGATATTCCGTACGCTGGACCTTGGCGGCGACAAGGTGCTGCCGGCGCTCAATCTCCAGCGCGAGGAGAATCCGGCACTCGGCTGGCGCTCCATCCGCTTCGCGCTCGACCATAAAGGCCTCTTCCGGCGCCAGCTGCGGGCGCTCGTCCGGGCGGCCGGGAACAACCCGCTGACCGTCATGTTCCCGATGGTTACGGTTCCGGAAGAATTTTTCGAGGCGCGCGACCTGCTCCTGAAAGAGGTCGAATGGACCGCCGAAAGGACCGGAAAACGCCCCTCGAAACTTGAAATCGGTGTCATGTTGGAGACGCCGGCGCTCGCCTACAGCCTGAAGGAACTGGCTGGCGCGGCGGAATTCCTGTCCGTCGGCACCAATGACCTGATGCAGTTCTTTTATGCTGCCGACCGGATGACCCCGCATGTCTCTGATCGGTACGACCTTGTTTTTCCAAGCGCCCTTAGATTCCTGAAGGACGTTGCCGAAGACTGTGCCAGATATGGAATCCGCCTCTCTGCCTGCGGTGAGGCGACCGGGTCGGCCCTTTCGGCGCTCTGTTTCGTTGCGCTCGGGTTTACCAACCTGTCGATGTCGGCGGGGTCCATCGGTCCTGTCAAACGCATGATAAGAAGCCTTGATATGTCGGCGTTTCAGGCCGATTTTCTGGCTGCGCTTGATGCTCCGAACGGATCGTTCCGTAACCAGTTGTTAGGGCTTGCGGCACAACATGCCGTCGAGCTGCCGGAAGGTTGATGGATCGGCCCGTTGGGTTAACCTCTCTGTCGGACTAAATCTTGCGCAGTCGCTCATATGACCGCCGGAAACGGGCGGAACTGGACAAACATGGCACACGACGAGACCAACCCTCCCGAAACGACCGACTCTGCCCCTGAGACGGACGGACGAGCCATGTCTGAGGGTGAGCGCTTCGCGCTGGCCAGCGAAATCTTCCGCACCCGCTCCTTCGAGGGCGAAGAGCTGCGGATGGGCCAGGTGCTGCGCCGCGTGCGCGAGGCGCGCGGGCTGGATCTCGACAAGATCAGCGCCGACACGCGCCTGCGCAAGGAATTCCTGATGTGGGTGGAGCGGATGGAAGTGGGCGAGCTGCCGAAGGGCGGCTACCTCACCGCCATTCTCGGCACCTATGCCACCTATCTGGGCCTGCCCAAGAAAGACGTCATCGCGATCTACACCAAGGAGTGTGGCGCCGTCGACGAAGTGAAAGAGGCTGCCCCGGTCGAGAAGATCGGCCGGATCGGGCCTGAACGCGCCCGCTGGCCGCTGATGCTGGCCTCGGCGGCTGCGCTGGTCGTCCTCGCGGCGAGCGCCATCGGCGTGTCGCAGATGCTGCGGCCGGCCCCAGAAGCCATCGATGGCCCGGCCATTGTGGCGGTGAACGGCGCGCGCGACAGCCTGTTTGCCGACTCCGACGACCATCCGGTGCCGGAATCCCTGCCGCTTGAACTCGTGGCGGTCCGTCAGGGCTGGCTGGAAGTGCGCGGCGCCGACGGCACCATCTTCCGCAACCGTACCATGGTCGAAGGCGAGTCCTACTTCCCGCGCCTCAACGCCGGCTGGACCGTCTCGGCCCGCGATGGCGGCGCCTTCAAGTGGCGCGTCGGCGACATCGCGGTCGGCCCGCTCGGCCCTGATGGTGCGCAGGTCTTCTCGGTCAGCGTCGACGAACAACTCGTCCGCGCCGCCGAAGCCGCCGCGCCGACCGTTGCCGCGAATGGCGGATCGAAAGCCACTCGCTAAGAGGCCTCAGCAGCGTTGACGCATTGCCCCGGCGGCCCGGACGCGCCATCTAGGGCGGTGAAACGGCAAAGGCACTCCCGATGAGCCACAATGCGATCCGTCCCTGGCGCGACATCACGCGGCGAAAGTCCCGCCAGATCCGCGTGGGCAATATTCTCGTTGGCGGCGATGCGCCGATTGCCGTGCAGACCATGACCAACACGCCGACCGAGGACGCTGACGCGACCATCGCGCAGATCCTCCGCGCGGCCGAGGCCGGGGCCGACATTGTGCGCGTGTCCTGCCCGACGGAAGAGTCGACGGCTGCCATGCCGGCCATCTGCAAGGCCTCGCCGGTGCCGATCGTTGCGGACATCCATTTCCACTACAAGCGGGGTATCGAGGCGGCCGACGCCGGAGCCGCCTGCCTGCGCATCAATCCCGGCAATATCGGCTCTGCAGCACGCGTGAAGGAAGTCGTTGCAGCCGCGCGCGCCAATGGCTGTTCCATCCGGATTGGCGTCAATGGCGGCAGCCTTGAAAAGCACCTGCTCGAAAAATACGGCGAGCCATGCCCGGACGCGATGGTGGAAAGCGCGCTGGACCATGCGCGCATCCTCGATGACCTCGGCTTCCACGAATACAAGATCTCGGTGAAGGCCTCGGACATGTTCCTCACTGTGGCGGCTTACCAGCAGCTCGCCGAGGCGACCGACGCGCCGCTGCATCTCGGCATTACCGAGGCGGGTGGCCTGCGGACGGGGACGGTCAAATCCTCCATCGGCATGGGCGCACTGCTTTGGGCCGGCATCGGCGACACGATCCGTGTGTCGCTCTCGGCCGATCCGGTCGAAGAGGTGAAGGTCGGCTTCGAGATGCTGAAGTCGCTGGGCCTGCGCACCCGGGGCGTGAACATCGTCGCTTGCCCGAGCTGCGCGCGGCAGGGCTTCGACGTCATCAGGACCGTCGAAATCCTCGAACAGCGCCTTGCGCACATCCATGAGCCGATCTCGCTGTCCATCATCGGCTGCGTCGTCAACGGACCGGGGGAGGCGGCACTGACCGATCTCGGCTTCACCGGCGGCGGCAAGGAAAGCGGCAAGATGTTCGTGGCCGGACGGCCCGACCACAATGTCTCGAATGCCGACATGATCGAGCACATCGTGGCCCTGGTGGAAGCCAAGGCCGAGCGCCTGAAAGCAGAGCGCGAGGCGGCCGAGGGCGTTGCGGCCGAGTAGGCCGGCGAAGGCGTTTCATGACTCCTGACCTCCTGCTTCTCTTTGCAGACCGCGCCGGCGTGTTCGTCTTCGCCATCTCCGGCGGCATCATGGCCGTGCGCAAGCAGATGGACCTGTTCGGTGTCATCGTGCTCGCCTTCCTGCCCGCGATCGGCGGTGGTACGCTGCGCGATGTGATCCTGTCCCAGCCGGTGTTCTGGCTGGAAGATACGCAGGCACTGGGCCTTGCCGTTGCAGGCGGGCTCACGGCCTTTTTCTTCCACAAATGGCTGGAGAATTTCCGGCCGCTGCGCTGGGCCGATGCATTCGGCATGGCATTGTTCGCCGTCACAGGGGCGGCCAAGGCGGCCGCGCTCGGCTTTGGTTGGCCGGTCGTGCTGATCATGGGCACGATGACGGCGAGTGCCGGCGGCCTGCTTCGCGATGTGGTGGCGAATGAAGAGCCGCTCCTGCTGATGAAGTCTGAAATCTACGCGACCGCCGCGCTGCTCGGCTCCGGCGTCTATTTTGTCGTGCGCGTGCGGACTGGCGACGAGATGCTTGCGTTCGGCACGGGCCTGGTCTCCGCTTTCGTCCTTCGGGCGCTGGCCATCGTGTTCAAGCTTTCCCTGCCGCGCTCGCCCGTCTAGGACAGCCCCGGCGCCGGGCACATCCTGCAGGTGAATGCGGTTTCCTTAGCGTTCCGTTTGCCGAAGTATGTGAGGTTCGCGCCGCTCGAGCCCCGATCCGGATACTGACTTGACCGAAGATATTTCCCCGCGAGAGACGCCCGCCGCGATGGCGAAGCGGATCGCGAAGCGAGCGATGCGCCGTTTGCTCGCATTCCAGTTCCTGATTTCGTCCAAGATCGATCACGCCGCCGTGGTCAAATCCGTGCGCGAGGATGGCGTTCTGTCCGGCCGCTACATCTTCATGATCGTGATGGCGTGCGCCATTGCGACGCTCGGCCTGCTCCTGTCGTCTCCGGCCGTGATCATCGGCGCCATGCTTATTTCTCCGCTCATGGGGCCCATCATGCTGATGGGATTTTCGCTCACCATCCTGGACCTCCATTCGCTCCGCCGCGCGATCGTGACGCTTGCGGCAGGCGCCGCCGGCGCACTGATCATTTCTTTTCTGATCGTGAAACTGTCGCCGCTGAACGATGCGACCCCGGAAATCCTCGCGCGCACGCGGCCGAATTTCTTTGACCTTCTGGTCGCGATCTTTTCCGGGCTTGCCGGCGGCTATGCCGTGATCACCGGCAAGGGCGGCACGATTGTCGGCGTCGCCATCGCCACCGCCCTGATGCCGCCGCTCGCGGTGACGGGCTTCGGTCTTGCCGTCGGATCGATGCCGGTGGCGGGCGGGGCCTTCTTCCTGTTCATGACGAACCTCTTGGCGATCGCGCTGTCGGTGACAGTCCTTGCCCGGGTCTATGGCTTCGGGACCGGCTATGGTCCGAGGCGCGGCTATCTCCAGTCGGCGCTGATCGTTGCCGTGTTTGCAGCGCTCTCGATTCCGCTCGGCCTTGCCTTGCGCGACATCGCCTACGAGACGCGCGCCACAAATCTCGTGCGCGAGAACCTGCTTGCGCCATTCGACGGCGTGCAGGCCCGCGTGTCCGATTATTTCGTGTCCTTCCCGCGCGGCCGTCCCGTGCAGGTCGAGGCGACCATCCTCACCCGCACCCGCACGCCGGATGCCGAAGCGCAGGTGCAGCAGCTCCTGTCGCAAAAGCTCGAACGCAATGTCGAGGTAACGCTGTCCCAGGTGCTGATCGACGAAGACAAGGATCTCGAAACCGCAAAGATCCTCGACCTCGCGGAATCTTCCCTCGGTGCGCCGCTGCGGGAGGAAATCTCGCGCATCGAAGTCATGGCAGACAAGCGCCGCCAGGAGGCAGATGTGAAAGCCGCTGCGACGTTTGCGCTTGCCGGGTCGGACATCGACGCAGACACCATGACCGCCACACTGTTCGCGGCATCCGATCCGGCCTTTTCAATCTCCGCCTACAGATCGATGGAGGCGCGTATGTCGGAGAATTTCGGGGATTGGAAGATCGCCGTCGTTCCGCCGGTCGGGGAATTGCCGCCCATTCCCTTCTCGGATGGTTCGGAAGAGTTGGATGAGAATGCCGGCCGCGTTCTGGCCGATTGCGTCTGGGCCCTGCGCCGCTGGGGCACCCAGGAGGTTGAGGCCGTCGGCCATGCGTCGACATCGGGCGAACTGCAACGGTTCGACAACCGCTCCCTCGCATTCCGTCGGGCGCAGGCCGTGGCCGCACGGCTTGAAGCCGAAGGCTTCACAGCGACGCCAGCGGGCGAATACCGCGCTGCCAACCAGAAACAGGGTGAGCGGGATTTCGGCCTTCAAGCCTACCAGAAAGTCCGGATACGTCCGAAATAGGCCGTATCAACCAATTCCCAGCATACGGAACAACTGAGTCAGCGCCTTGCCGTGCGCCGCGAGGCCTGTGCGCCCCGCTGCCGTGATTTTCAGGACGGTGCGCGGGCGTTTGCCTTGGAACTCCTTGAGGATGTCCACAAGGCCGGCATCCTCCAGCTTGGTCAGGTGCGTCGACAGGTTTCCCTGTGTCAGTCCCGTCTCGGCCATGAGATAAGAAAAGTCCGCGCTTTCGACCGAATGAAGGATCGACAGGATCACAAGCCGGGCCGGCTCATGGATCGTCCGGTCGAGGTCCAGCGCGCGGGCAATCTCCGGCAGTCTGGTCAGCTTATCCACGGCCGGCCTCGATAGTCGCCGGATGCGTCTGCAGGAAGCGGAACAACCTCCCGCATCCCGCAGCGAGAATGACAAGGCCGACGGAAAGGATCAGATAACCCGGTTCCCCAATGCCCAGAAGCGCGCCAATGAACCCGACAGCTCCGGCCAGCACCGCATAGACTGCGAACCGCCGGGCGCCGATCATAAGGCCTGCGAGCAGGCCAACGGCAATCAGCAGGACCGGGATCGCTACGGCCGCATTCGAGAGCAGGTCGGTCCTCACGCCGCCCTGACGCGGAAGCAGGAAAATCAGACAGATTTCGAGGGCGAGGACGCCCACGCCAAATGCCGCCCATCCGGTCAGGGACCGGCGTGTCTCTGCCTTGCGTTCCGCCGTGAAAGCAACGTGCCCGAGACGAGGCTCGACAATGCGGTCGCGTCCGATTTTCCAGAAGGGAATCAGCACCGCCGGGATCGCCGCGCTCGGTGCGATCCAATCGAGGATCCAGAAAAGCCCGGTCAGGGCGATTCCGGTGCCAACCAGAACATCAAGCCAGCCATCATCGAAGCTCCGGCGGAACAGGCGGGATTCCAGTGTACCTGACGACATAACAAACTCCGTTTGCATAGCCATTATGTTTGTAGTGCAAACAAAAAGCAAGCAAGACAGGCTGTCGCACCCCGTAACGGGGCACAAGCAGCCTGATTTTATTTGAAACCAATGCCAGGCGGCCTCGGCCGGCGGCCTATTCGTTCAGGGCCAGCATCACGTTCGATGCGGCAACCGTCAGGCGGGCCTGATCGGCGTCCAGCACATCCGGGCGGGTCGCGGTTGGATAGGCGACATTCAGCTGGCGCAGCGCCTCCCGGATCGCGACCGCCGCGCTGGCGTGTTCCGCGCCGAGCAGGTCTTCGCTGCGCACGAATGTCGCTTCGGCGGTGCGGGCAAAGCCGTACCCGTCGAGATAGGGCTCATACAGGTCGGTGCTGGCTGCGCCGCGATACATTTTCGAGGCGCGGTCGATCATGTCGGAAATGACGCCCAGTGCGATGCCGGCACTGTCGGTGCCATTGTCCGGTGCCTTGGTTGCGGCATCCTTCAGGGCCGACAGGATCGTGTCGGTGCGAATGTCGATCTGTTCGGTGCTTTCGCCGGCATAGACCGCTGCGGATGCCGCGGTCAGCAGGTCGGTGAAATCGGCTACGCCGCGCGCTTCGAACACCGGCCCCATGTCGAACAGGACTTCCGAGACCGGGTGCGCAAACATTTCGCCGGCTGCGTCGGTCTCGCCGGCGGCAAATGCATCGCGTGCCGCGCGCACATGCGCCTCGGCAACGGCGAGGGCGACGTTATAGATTACCGGATCGGTCGCTGCGACTTCGATGGCGACGCCGCCTTCGCCTTCACCGCCGGAACTGGCCAGCCCGGCCGCGACTTCGGTCGTGTCGGTCACTTCAGCCGCCGGAGCCGTCTCGGCCGGCGCGCTGACCTCGCCAGCAGGCGCGGTTTCAGCGGGGGCTGGCTTGCTGCAGGCCGCCAGCGACCCGGCCGCGAGCGCAGCGCCAAGTCCGAGATGAGTCCAGTGCCTGATACGGAATTCCATGAGCCAGTGCCTCCATTGCTGCGCCCTGTCTTGCTTAAATGAGACGCATTCGCAAGAGGTGATTGCTGCTGGAGATCAGTCGGGCAGGTCGATCCGCAGGGTGCGGCGAAGCGCGAAGAAGGGGGTTCCGTCGATGTCGAATTCCCTGTCCCAGGCTTCTTCCGGAACCTGACCGGCGCAATACTCCTTAAGAATGCCGTTCCAGTGCGCGCCATCGCGGATCGGGTCGCTGGTGTTGCTCTTCATTTCTGCCGCTTCCAGAAATCCGAGGTAAACCAGCACGACCGGCACACCCAATACTGGCGAGTTTCCATCCCCACGCAAAGCGGTTGGCCAGCTGGTAATGGCTGTCGCGGCTGAGCGCAAAGCCGGGACAGGATTCATTCAGTCCCTCCGACGCTTCGTGTATGGCATCCCCGATGCGCTGATGGTTTGCCGGATCACCGCGCGTCTTTCCGTCCCGATGCAGCTCTTTGGAATGCGCCTTGGCTTCAATCAGGATGAGGCCGGGCCGCCCTTGGATCTCGGCGGAAACAACGCCATCCCAGACCGGCGTGCCGGCGCCACGCTTATTCACCAGCCACCAATCCTGCAGCTGCTGCCTCTGGCCGTCAGACAGGAACGGCCTTGCTGCTGCGGAATGCAGCTCGATTTCGTCCCATGCCCGCGTCCACCGCTCGCACATCGTCAATCTCGACCGGGTGCGCGCGATCTCTCCGACCGGGGAAGGGGACGCCGTGATCGAACTCGATACAGGCGAGACCGTACCCGGCTCGCGCCGTTACCGCGACCGCTTCGCGCCGGCCGCCTGACCTTCCCGGCCGGCCACATTCCCGTGAGGGGACTGGCTTCACGCCGAAATCGGGCTAGGTTCCGCCCGGTCTGCAACTGATCGGAAAGCTCACATGCATCGTCAGGTACTCTGGTTCCTCGCCCGGCTGCCGCTGCTGGTCCTGATCTTCGTGGTCGCGCTGATGATGTCGAGCTGCACCATGCTGGGCATGAACTATGCGAGCCTCGAAGTAGACAACAAGCCGGCCGCCATTCCCCCCATCGATGTGTCGGCGCTCAACAATCCGGACGGGCGCGAGCGCAACCGCCTGATGCACACATTCGAGGAAGTGCTCTACGGCCCGTGGCCCTACAATATGCCGGTCAGCTTCGGCGACTGGACCATGATCGACCCGGAATACCTCGACGGCCGCGGCACGCTGGAAGAGGTCGCCATCACCATCGGCAGCGGCGAGGGCGCCCGCACCTTCCACATGGTCACAGCCTTTCCGAACGCCGCCGGCCCCGTTCCGGTCGTCATCAGCCAGACCTTTGCAGACACGTGTTCCGTGTTTCCCGACGAGCCCGTAACTGATGCCGACGGCAACATCTGCGATGGCGGCATGATGGACGGCTTTCCCGGCTGGGTGGCGACGCAGATCTTCGGCACCTATATCGCCCTCGCCCCGGTGGAACGCTATTTCGATGCGGGTCTCGCCTATGCCAGCTTCTACGCCTCGGATTTCATCCCCGACCGGAAGGAAGCCGGCCCCGCGGCCATGGCGCAGCTCGGCGGGCCGATCAATCCGACGTCTGCCCTTATGGCCTGGGCCTACAGTTTCTCCGCCGCCACCGACGTACTGGACGCTGATCCGCGCATCGACCCGAAGAAGGTCGCCGTGATGGGCCATTCCCGGCACGGAAAATCCGCCCTCATTGCGGCAGCCTGGGACCGGCGCATCGGCGCGGTCGTTGCGCATCAGGCCGGATTTGCCGGCGCGTCACTGTCGCGCTCGCACACCGGCGAGCGGCTTGACCGCATGGCGCGGACCTATCCGCACTGGCTCGCACCAGAGGTTCAGGACTGGCTGGACAAGCTCGACGAGATCCCGGTCGACCAGCACGAGCTGCTGGCGCTCGTCGCGCCCACCCCGGTCCTGCTCGGCAATGGGCGCCGGGACGTCTGGTCCGATCCCAATTCCTCTTTCCGCGCGGCCGAGGCGGCGAGTCCGGTCTATGAAGCCGACGGCGTCGCAGGGCTGACGTCGTCCGATATGCGTGCGTTTGACCCTTCGGCCGGGCTTGCATGGTGGTTACGTCCGGGTGGGCACAGCCTTGTCTCCAAAGACATCGACGCCTTCATCTCGTTCCTCGATGCGCATTTTTATCCGGCTGGTCCGGCCGATCGTGCAGACATAGCGGCCAGCCGCCATTGAGCCTCATAAAACCGGCATCCTGACCTCGCGGCAGGGGGCGGACTCGCTTCTGGCCAAAGCCCGGATTGCGCTCTAGCGTCTGCACAAAAGGCTGAAGGGAGGGCCAAGCCAATGCCGATCAATGTCGAATTCCTGTACCCCGTGCTCGCGCTGGTCGTGTGGACGCTGGTGATGTGGCTGTGGATGTATGCGACGCGCATTCCCGCGATGCAGAAAGCGCAGATCAATCCGGACGATGCCCGTCATCCCGGCAGCGGCTACAATGACAGGATACCGCCGAACATCCGGGCTGTGGCCGACAACTACAATCACCTGCATGAGCAGCCGACCGTTTTCTATGCGCTGGTCTTCTTTGCAGCGCTGACCGGCGGTGGCGACAATACAGCCACGATGATCGCCTGGGCCTATGTCGGCCTGCGGATCCTCCATTCCTTCGTGCAGATCCTGTCGCCGAAGGTGACGCTGCGGTTCGGTGTGTTCGTGCTGGCTTCGCTCGCCCTGTTTGTGTTGGCGGGCAAGGAAGTGCTGCGGATACTGCTCTAGTTGCCGGCCGCCAGAACCCGCTCGCAGGCATCGGGCGTCAGCTTGAACGAGGCGACTGCAGAGCTGTTGCCGATGACCTTTTGCGGGTTCTGCATGTCGGAGGTGCTGAGCACGCCACGGGCCGTGCGCAGCACGACGCCAACTTCGACATCGTTTTTCTTCAGCGGCGTGCGGACGTAATCCGCGCAGGCCTTGCGCAGGCGCTCATCCCGGCTCTGGCCATTGCCGGCACCGCTCAGCCCGGCCGGCAGGAGCACCTGCACATCCACCGAGCGGGCATTGCCATGCGGGTTCACCTGCACGATCCGGGCGAAATCCTGCTGGCGGATCGAAGCCTTGCCGGCAAGCTTCAGGGCTTCCTTCCCGATGAAGGCCACGCGCTCCTCAGGACTGGCCTTGTCGAAAGACCAGACGGAAAACGAACAGGTGCTCATCCCGACGACGAGGCTGATCGCAAGCATGCCCAGTTCCGCTTTCATGCCGTGGTCCCTTGTTGGCGCATGGAGTCAGATTCAGCCTAATCTACCGGGACCGATGAAATTTGACGCTAATCCGAGCGGAAAATCCTCCGTTCATGGTTAACCCAATTGCAAGGTGCAACGGCGGCTGGGGGCTTATCAGCGCGCCGGAACGCCTCTAAAGAGGCGCCCCATGGCAAGCATTTCAGATTCCCGCCTCGAACAGGTGATCGATCGTTTCGACGAAGTCGAGGCGCGCATGGGCGCGGCCAGCGACACCGCCGAGATCATCGCCCTGTCGAAGGAACATGCGGAGCTGAAGCCCGTCGTCACCAAGGCCCGCGAACTGGTCGCAGCGCGCCGCGGCCTGAAAGAGGCCGAAGCGCTGGTCCATGGCAGCGACAAGGAAATGGCGGAACTCGCCGAACTGGAAATCGAGGACCTGAAGGACAAGCTGCCCGGTCTCGAACAGGAAATGCAGATCCTCCTCCTTCCCAAGGATGTCGACGATGCCGCCGACATCGTGCTGGAAGTGCGCGCCGGCACCGGCGGCGACGAGGCGGCCATCTTTGCCGGCGACCTCTTCCGCATGTATTCCCGCTATGCCCAGCTGATGGGCTGGAAAGTCGAAGTGGTCGATGCCTCGCCCGGCGACGCAGGCGGCTACAAGGAAATCGTCGCCAATGTTTCCGGTGACGGCGTGTTCGGCCACATGAAATGGGAAAGCGGCGTCCACCGCGTGCAGCGCGTGCCGGCGACGGAGACGCAGGGCCGCATTCACACCTCCGCCGCGACGGTTGCCGTTCTTCCGGCCCCGGAGAATATCGAGATCGACGTGAAGCCCGAAGACATCCGCATCGACACGATGCGCTCGTCCGGGGCAGGCGGCCAGCACGTTAACACGACCGACTCGGCCGTCCGCATCACCCACCTCGCGACCGGCATCGTGGTGACCAGCTCGGAGAAGTCCCAGCACGTCAACCGCGAGAAGGCGATGGAACAGCTGAAGATCCGCCTCTACGAGCGCGAGCGCGCCGAGAAGGACGCCGCCCGTGCCGAAGCGCGCGCCAGTCAGATCGGCTCCGGCGATCGCAGCCAGAAAGTGCGCACCTACAACTATCCCGAAAACCGCGTCACCGATCACCGCATCGGCCTGACGCTCTATTCGCTCGACCGCATCGTCTCCGGCGACAAGCTGCAGGATGTGATCGAGGCGCTGATCACCGAGGACCAGGCCCGCAAGCTCGCCGCGATGGACGCGGCCTGACCTGTCAGGCTTTGCCGCCGAGCGGTTTCTCGCCCGTATAATAAGGCTTCCACCAGCTGATCGTGACCGGCACGGCGACGTTCAGCCAGAACGCGGTCAGCATCAGGATGTAGAACACTTCCGTCGAGATGATGTTCGACTGGACATAGGCGATGTCCAGCACCACGAAGCAAAGCTCCGCCCGGCCGAGCATGCCGAAGCCGATCATCACGCTGTCGCGCCAGGGGAAGGCGCCTGTATAGCGCGCGGCAATCCCCGCCGAAAAGATCTGTGCAAGGAAGACGGCAGCAGTGAGGATCGCGACTTCCGGAATGACGGAAACGAGCAGGTCCCAGTCGAGCACGATCTTGGTGCCGAGCGACACAAAGAACACCGGCCCGATCCATGAGAAGGCGACATTCTCGACGATCCGGCCGACGCGTTGGAACTCCTGTTGGCCCGGCGCGCCTTTACCCTCGAAATAGTCTTCCTTGAGGATCAGGCCGGCCATGTAGGCGCCGACCGCCGGATGAAAGCCCAGCACATGCGCGGCAAGGCCGAGTAGCGCCGCAAACAGAAGGACCGCCAGAACGGCGTGCTGCCCGCTATCATAGGAGAGGAGCTGCTTGATGCCCCAGCGATCGAGGAAGCGCAGGCCCCGCCACAGGCCGGCAATCTGGTGCGGCAGCACCCAGACAGCGATCACAACGACCAGCAGGAAGAACAGGATCGCCTTGCCGACAATGGCGGCGAGTTCCAGCAGCGACGGCGCTGTATCCCCGGCCGCCACCGGGATCAGGATGGCGACCAGCGCCAGCGAGGCGATGTCGTCCAGAATTGCGGAGGTCATGATGCCGGTCGCCGCCTCGGTCTGGCTGAGGCCTTCGCTCTTCAGCGACACCATGGTCAGCGACACCGCCGTCGCCGTCATGGCGAGGCCGGAAATCAGGGCGACATTGAAATTGTGGGTGAAGAACCAGACCGATCCGAACGCGGCGAGGAAGGGTGCCACCGCGCCGAAGAAGGCGATGCCCCAGCTGCGCTTGATGCTGGCGAGGAAGTGGCTCGCATTCTCCTCAAATCCCAGCGCGAACATGATGAGCACGATGCCGACATCCGAGAAGCCGCGGATGAAATCGCTTTCCTCTTTCGGCAACAGGCCGATGTTCACGAACAGGCAGCCGACCGCCAGGTAGTAAAGTACCGGCGTGAGGCGCGTCAGCCGCGCCAGGAACACAGCGACGAACACCCCGGCCCAGATCAGTGTCAGGTGTTCAATTGCGTGCATGGACCCCCTCCATGGTTGATGCACCTGGAGTTTAGAAAAGCTCCACAACAGCCCATATCAGTAAGTCACCGTACCGACACCCTTGCAGTGACCGATTTTGCCGCATCGCGTGCCTGTTCAGCGGCCCGGCCATCGTTTACCTGTCCGGCATGACCAACGCCTCCGGCCTTCCAACCTATGCTGATGCTGTACGCGCCGGCGCGCAGCGTTTGCGCGCTGCGGGCATCGATGGCGCGGCGCAGGAAGCGCGCCTGCTGGTGCTCGGCGCGACGGGTCTGTCCGCGGCGGCATACATCGCCATCGAGCGTGATCCGATGCCTGCTGAGGATGCTGAGCGCTTTGAGGCGATGCTGGCAGAGCGCTGCGCCCGGCGCCCGCTCCAACACATTCTCGGCACGACATCTTTCTACGGTCTCGAATTCCTGTGTGATGGGCGCGCCCTTGTTCCGCGTCCGGACAGCGAATGCGTTGTCGAGGCCGCGCTGCACCTCCTGCCGGCAGGTGTGCCGCTGCGTGTTGCAGACCTCGGCACCGGCAGCGGGTGCCTGCTGGCAGCGCTGCTTGCGCACCGCCCGATGGCGCGCGGGGAGGGGGTGGAGGCAAGCCCCGCCGCTGCAAGTCTCGCACGCGAGAATTTCGCACGCCTTGGCCTCTCCGGCCGGGCGAGCCTGTTCGAAGGTTCGTGGACGGAGTGGGACGGCTGGCCGTCGGCAGACCTCGTCATGTCCAATCCGCCCTACATCGCGGCGGCGGAAATTGCCACGCTCGCCCCGGAAGTGCGGGCGCACGATCCGCTGTCGGCCCTCGATGGCGGGGCCGATGGCCTCGACGCCTATCGGGAGATCGTCTCGCTGGCGGCCCGGCACATGAAACCGGGGGCCTGGCTGGTCTTTGAAATTGGCCATGACCAGGATGCAGCGGTCCGCAAGCTGATGAGCGGCGCGGGATATACCATGATCGGGGCGGCGCAGGATCTGGGCCGCAACGACCGTGTCGTCTGGGGCCGTCGGCCGGCCGGTTGATACTTACATTTCCGCTTGGCGGCCAAGGCATTACAGGCTAGAAGAATTACGTGAATCGATAAAAGCGTCTCCGGATGGAGCCACTTCTCGGTCAGACACTCGCGCAAATTCGGGGCTTGGGCCAGCTAAATTGAAACGGCCAGCGCGACGGGAACTGCCTGCCAGAAACAGCAGGCGCATGAACATGGGACTGACTTCATGAAACGCTCACGCGGGCGCAACCGCCGGTCAGGCGGTAACAACCAGAACAATTTTAACAATCCGAACCGGCATTTTGAATCGGTCGGCCCGGACGTGAAGATTCGCGGCTCGGCCCAGCAGGTTCTCGAAAAATACCTGCAATATGCCCGGGACGCCCAGACCAGCGGCGACCGGGTCTTGTCGGAAGCCTATTTTCAGTTTGCCGAACATTACCAGCGTATCGTTGCCAAACAGCAGGAAACGCGTGACCGCCAGCAGCAGCAACAGCGCGGCGGCCGCGACGATCGCGACCAGTCCCGCCGCGACGACCGCGACACGTCCCGCAACGACAGCGATGACGAGTCTGCCGATGGCGGCGAAGAAGCCGAGACGGAAGCTCGCGTCGAGCGCCGTGAGGCTGAAGACGCTTCGTCCGAAGGTGGCGATGACGCCATGCGCGTCATCGATGCCGACGAGCCCGAGGCTGAAGCTTCCGACGATGGCGACAAGGGCGGCAAGGACGAGTCCCGCCGGGGCCGTGGCCGCCGCAAGCAATACACCCGCCGCGACAAGGACGAGACGGCTGCTGCCGATTCCTCCGATCCGGCCGAAGGCGTGATGAAGACCCTGTCACGTGGCCGCCGCAAGGCCGCTGACGAAGGCGCCGAAACCTCGGCCGAAGCGACCGAATAAGCGGCTTCTTATATCCGTAATTATGACCCGGCGCGCCTCTGGCCCGCCGGGCTTTTTTTTGGCTATGGCCATCGCGCCGCAGGGGAGTTGCATCCCCGCCACATGCTTCCCACATGAGGGTCAAGCCGGGAGGGTGCTGCCGCTGAGCGGGGCGAGGCCTCCCATGACCGATCTGCCTTCGAAAGGGGATAACGATGAATATTGAGCAATATACCGAGCGCGCCCGTGCGATCATCCAGGGCGCACAGACCGCAGCGCTCGCCGCCGGTCACCAGGTTCTGACGCCGGCCCACATCCTGAAAGAAATGCTGGAGGATCGCGACCAGATGGCCGTGAACCTCATCCGTGCGAGCGGCGGCCGGCCGGAACTCGCTGTGCAGGGCGTCGATGCAGCGCTTGCGAAACTTCCGAAAGTCTCAGGCTCCGGCTCGGGCCTGCGCCTTGAGCAATCTGGCGCCAAACTGTTCCAGGACGCCGAAGCGCAGGCCAAGAAGGCCGGCGACTCGTTCGTCACGACGGAACGCCTCCTGCTTGCCATTGCCGGCCTCTCCGGCGATCCGGCTTCGGACGTCCTCAAGAATGCCGGCGTGACTGCGAAAGCCCTCGAAGGCGCGATCGCCCAGCTGCGCCAGGGCCGCACCGCCGACAGCGCCAATGCCGAGGAAGGCTACGAGGCGCTCAAGAAATATGCCCGCGACCTGACCAAGGACGCGCGCGACGGCAAGCTCGATCCGGTCATCGGCCGCGACGAGGAAATCCGCCGTACCATCCAGGTCCTGTCGCGCCGTACCAAGAACAATCCCGTCCTCATCGGTGAGCCGGGCGTCGGCAAGACGGCCATTGCCGAGGGGCTTGCCCTGCGCATCGTCAATGGCGACGTGCCCGAAAGCCTGAAGGGCAAGAAACTTCTGGCGCTCGACATGGGCGCGCTGATCGCCGGCGCGAAATTCCGCGGCGAGTTCGAGGAGCGCCTGAAAGCCGTGCTCAACGAAGTGCAGCAGGCCGAAGGCGGCGTCATCCTCTTTATCGACGAGATGCACACGTTGGTCGGGGCAGGCAAGTCGGACGGCGCGATGGACGCGTCGAACCTGCTGAAGCCCGCGCTGGCGCGTGGCGAACTCCACTGCGTCGGTGCCACCACGCTGGACGAGTACCGCAAATATGTCGAAGGCGATGCCGCGCTCGCCCGCCGCTTCATGGCCGTCTTTGTCGATGAGCCGACGGTCGAAGACACGATCTCGATCCTCCGTGGCCTGAAGGGCCGCTACGAGGCGCACCATGGCGTGCGCGTGTCGGACGCCGCCATCGTCTCGGCGGCCACTCTGGCGAACCGCTACATCACCGACCGCTTCCTGCCGGACAAGGCCATCGACCTGATGGACGAGGCTGCCTCGCGCCTGCGCATGCAGGTGGATTCGAAGCCCGAGGAGCTGGACGAGATCGACCGGCGCCTCCTGCAGCTGAAGATCGAGGCCGAAGCGCTCAAGAAGGAAAAGGACGCCGCTTCCATCGAACGCCTGAAGGGCGTCGAAGAGGAAATCGGCGAATTGCAGGCGCATTCGGACGAACTCACCACCGCCTGGAGCGCCGAGAAGGACAAGCTGAAAGGCGCCGCCACGGCCAAGGAACAGCTCGACCGCGCCTATGCCGACATGGCCGAGGCGCAGCGTCAGGGCGACCTGGCGAAAGCGTCGGAGCTGAAATTCTCGACCATTCCGTCGCTCGAAAAGCTGATCCGGGATACCGAAGGCAGCGAGGATGGGGCCGGCGGTCTCGTCTCCGAAGTCGTGCGGCCCGAGCATATCGCCGGTGTCGTCTCCAAGTGGACGGGCATTCCCGTCGACAAGATGATGGAAGGCGAGCGCGAAAAGCTGCTGAAGATGGAAGACGCCCTGCGCAAGCGCGTTGTCGGCCAGGACCCGGCGCTCGAAGCCGTGTCGAATGCCGTGCGCCGCGCGCGTGCCGGCCTGCAGGATCCGAACCGTCCCATCGGCTCGTTCCTGTTCGTCGGCCCGACCGGCGTCGGCAAGACGGAGCTGACCAAGGCGCTCGCCGAATTCATGTTCGACGATGACACGGCCATCCTGCGCCTCGACATGTCGGAGTTCTCGGAGAAGCACTCCGTGGCCAGACTGATCGGCGCGCCTCCGGGCTATGTCGGTTATGACGAAGGCGGCGTGCTGACCGAATCTGTCCGCCGGCGTCCCTACCAGGTTGTCCTGTTCGACGAGGTGGAGAAGGCCCATCCGGACCTCTTCAACACGCTGCTGCAGGTGCTCGATGACGGGCGCCTGACGGACGGGCAGGGCCGCACGGTCGACTTCAAGAACACGATCATCATCATGACGTCGAACCTCGGCGCCGATGCGCTCGCCTCGGGTGAGGAGGGTGACATCTCCGCCGCCGCGAAGGATGCCGTGATGGGCGCCATCCGGATGCACTTCCGGCCGGAATTCATCAACCGGATCGACGAGATCGTCTTCTTCAAGCGGCTCGGCCGCGGCGAGATCGACCATATCGTCGACATCCAGATGGAGCGGCTCGAAAAGCTGCTGAAGGACCGCAAGATGAAGCTGGACCTGACGCTGGACGCCCGCAACTGGCTGGCGGCACGCGGATACGATCCGGTCTACGGCGCCCGCCCGCTGAAGCGCGTCATCCAGAAGGAGCTGCAGGACCCGCTGGCCCGGCTGCTGCTGGAAGGCCGCATCCATGACGGCGATACGATCCATATCGGCGTGGAGGGCGACCAGCTTTCCATCAACGGCGTGCCGAACGGCTTTGCCAAGGGCGCCGTGGCGCTCAATTAAGTCCCGCTGACTAAGGGCTTTTCGCCCGAATGCCCGGCGCAGGCGCGCTTGCCGCCTGCGCCGGTTCATATCTGCCACGGGTCATGTCGATACGGGCCATCTGTTCACGGAAGGCCTGCATGATCTCCGGCGTGTCCTGCAGGTTCCGGTTGGCCGGGAATTCCAGCTTCATCGGATCGAAGACCCGGCCGTTACGGCGGATCTCATAGTGCAGGTGCGCGCCGGTTGCCGTGCCTGTGTCCCCGACGAAGCCGATCATGTCGCCCCGGCGAACGGTCTGGCCCGGTTTGAGGCCGGACTTGTAGCCCTTCAGGTGCGCGTAGACGGTTTCGTAGCCATCCGGATGGTGGATGCGGACATACTTGCCATAGCCGTCGCCCCAGGCCATTGCGCCGATCACGCCGTCGCCGGCCGCCAGGACTTCCGACCCCTCCGGCACCCCGAAATCGATGCCCTTGTGCAACAGCTGTTCGCCCGACACCGGATGCGTGCGTTTGCCGAAGCCGGAATTGATCCGCACCCGGCCGATCGGATACCGGGCCAGCAGCTGCGAGTAGGACAGGCCGTCGGCGCGGTAAAAATCGGTGACGCCTGTATCGGCCGGCGTAAACCGGTACCAGCCTTCGGTCCGGCCCGGCCCGGTAAAGCCGGCAAAGAGGAGATCCTCCATGCCGAGGTCGTGGCCGTGTTCGTCCTCGCGGGCCATATAGACGAGTTCATAGCGGTCGCCCGGCAGGGCAACGCCGGTGCTGCGCGCGGTTGGCACGGGGCGCGCGAAAAGGTCCGACACATCGGCTGAGCCGCCATGCAAACGGATGGTTTCCGGCAGGCTGGTTGTCACGGCGCCGGAAACGAATTTCTGGCTGAGGCGGATGCGGGCGTTGAGCCGCGCCGGCGCAAATGCGCCATCGGGCTGGCGCGTCACCATGAAAGAGGCCCGCGGATCCGGGCGCACGCTGACTGAGACGAGCGGCCAGCGCGTATCCGGCTCTGCCTGTTCCTCGAAAAAGCCGGTGACGCTGGTGCCGGGGGGCAGGGGCTTGCGCTCGATGAAGCCGGCGTCGCGCAGCGCTTCGAGGGCCGCACTCGCTTCCTCGCGGGAGGCGCCCAGCACTTCCAGCACGTCAATTGCGCTGGCTGAGCGCGTGACCTTGCCGGAAAGTTCCACCGTCGTGCGCTGGCTGTCTTCCGGGCGTAGATCCGTGAGCAGGGTGGCCAGCACCGGACCGGCCTCGGCGGAAGACATTTTCGGCTGCACCATCAGGAACAGGCCCGCCATGCTGGCGATCACGCAAAGGGCGGCGGCCCATTCGGCCCGGTGCCGGCGCGCAAGGCGCCGGTCCACGCGTGCCGCGGTCCTGCGTCGGGGTTTGCCTTGCACAGTGCTGTTCCTTTCCAGCCTCTGGCCGGAATGGAGCAAAAACCACGCCATACCCGCACTTTCGCGGGTATTCGGGGCGTGCTGATTGTGGGTGAAACCCTAGGGAGACGGCGGATTTTCAGGCAGGGACACGGTTAACAGCGATGCGCCGGAACCCGCCCGCGCCGTGTCGATGGCCTGACGGGCGCTCAGGAATTCTTCGAGAATCTCCGGGCTTTCCGCCAGTTTCCGTCCCGTCGGCAGTTTCAGTGTCATCGCATTTACCGGCGCGCCCTTGATGTACACTTCATAGTGCAGGTGCGGGCCGGTCGAGGCGCCGGTCGAGCCGACATAGCCGATCACCTCGCCCTGGCGCACGCGCCGGCCGGATTTCAGGCCCCGGGCATAGCGCGACAGGTGCGCATAAGCCGTCTTGTAGCCATTGGCGTGCTTGATCACGATATAGTTGCCGTAGCCGCCCTTGCGCGCGGCCCACTCCACGGTGCCATTGCCGGCGGCATAGACGGGCGTGCCCGTCGGGGCGGCGAAGTCCGTGCCCTTGTGCAGGCGGGTGTAGCCTGAAATCGGGTGCTTCCGGTTACCGAAGGAGGACGAGATGCGGGCGCCATTGATCGGCGTCTTCATCAGGAATTTCGTCGCGCTTTCGCCGTTGAAATCGAAATAGTCGGTTTCGCCATCGTCGGACGACGTGAAGCGGTAGAAACTGCGCGTCAGGGCTTTTCCGTTGAGGCTGGCATACAGCAGGTTCCCGGTCTTCACCGGCGTGCCGGTCTCATCCGTAAAGGTCTCGTAGAGCATCTCGAACGAGTCGCCGGGGTGTATTTCCCTTTGGAAATCAACATCATAGGCGAATACTGAGGCAAAATCGACGACCTGCTGGTCGCCCGCGCCCAGTTTCAGCGCGGTTTCATAGATCGACGTCTCGATCGGCGCGGCCACGCGCTGGACATTTGCCGTCAGGCGCGCATTCAGCGCGGCGGCCGTCCATTCGCCGTCTGCGCCATGGGTGATGAACAGGTTGCGGCCGGGTTCCGCCTTCACGGTCAGGGCGCGCAGGTGGCCGTCATCCAGCACCGCTTCTGCTTCAAGGCCCGGCAGCAGGCGCCGCGGATCGATCAGCTCGCGGTCATAGAGGGTCTGAAGCGCGGCGGCGGCTTCTGTGGGTGGCGCGCCGAGGCGCGTCACGAGGCCGGTAAGCGTTTCCTTGCGCCGCAGCGCGCCGCTGATCCGGTCCGCTGCCGGCGCCGGTCCGGCAAAATCCGTGGCCGTGAGAAGGCGGGCCGCAAGCGGCGGTGGCGGAACGGCGGCTTCCGCCGTGCCGGGCCCGCGCTCGCCCGATGGGCCGGCAGCCAGCAGGCCGATGATGACGGAGAGCGAGCCAAGACCCGCGAGGGCAATCAGGCTCTTTACCCCATGCGAAAGGCCCCGGCGCTCTGGCGCGGGTGTTTCGGCCTGGTTCTGGATGTCCTGCGTCACGCAAGCTCCTCCCTCTTGATGCCGCCCCCGGCTTCCTGTCTGCAAGAACAATGCAGACGGACACGTCTTTGCCAAATTGTTATCGCGTTCGCCTGTTAATGATCCTGAAACGCGAACGGAAAGGACTCTTTGTTTCCGGCATGAAAGTAAGAACCAAATATTGCCGGATGCAAGCCGGGTGTTTCAGTGAATACGACAGATGACGGCATTTTAAGCGAAGAGTCTGCCGGAACAGGCGCGCGCCGATTCCGATGGCGGCATGTTTTTATCTTTGCTGTTCTTGCAGTCCTTGTGATTGCCGTGTCCGGCTGGGCATTGCGCAAATCCCTCGCTCAGCAGGCCCTGGCAAGCTGGTGCGAGGCGCGTGAACTCGTCTGTACGGGGAAATTTACCCGCCTTAGCATGGGCGGGGCGACCCTCGAAAACCTGATGGTCAGCGGCCAGGGGCAGACCGCATTAAAAGCGCCAGAAATCGGCGTAAAGCTAGGCTGGCCGGGCCTTTTCAAGCCCCGGCTGGAGGCGGTCTCTGCCGTCTCACCGGTTGTTCATGGGGTATTGTCCGATGGCCGGCTCAGCTTTTACGGGCTGGAAAGCCTCGTGAAGGGCGGCGCCGGCGGGGCGGGCGCAATGCCAGATTTCGGCATCAGGGACGGCCGCATCCTGATCGGCACTTCAGCTGGAGAAATCGGCGCATCATTTGCCGTGTCCGGCCCGCTGCCGCGCGAAGGCCGACTGACCCTCACGGTCGATCCGGCCCGCCTCGACACGCCTCAGGGTGCGATCGAATGGTCCGAAGGCGTGATCGATGTGGTGGCCGAGGATGGCCAGCTTCAGGGCGACATCACGCTCGCACTGGAATCCCTGGAATCGGACGACGTCTCGATTTCTCAGGCACATCTGTCGGCCGTGTTCGATTCTGGCACAGTTGCCGACGCGCCGGTCAGTCTCGTCTGGGACGGCGAAGTCGCGACCGCCCGGGCGGCCGGATATGCGCTGGACAGCGTCACGACCAGCGGCCGCGCCGCCGCCGGACAGCTCTCCAGCGCAAGCGTCGAGGACTTCCTCCGCTCCCTGACGGTTCTCGATCTGCAACTGTTGACCGGGTCCGTTGCAGGGCAGGGCCAGTCGGCGTCCTCGATCTCGCTCGAAACCTCGCTCAAGGGTAGCGGGGGCCTTTTTGAAGGACCGCTGGCACTCTCAATCGAGGATGCCGAGATCGGGCAGGGCGGGGCCCGCCGCCTTGAGGCAGAAGGCGTGGTTCGCCGCGACGAGTCGGGACGCCTCGAATTCAGCGGTCCGGTCAGTCTTGCCGCCGCGCATGTATCCGATGCGTCACGCAAGAAGTTGCTCGCATCGGTAGAGCTGCCCGCACCACTCTCCGCTCACGGAGAAAGCCTGAAGGCCGCGCTAAGCCGGGCGCTGGACGGCGTCGATGCGGTGCTGGATGCAAGGCTCCGCAAGGAGGGCTCTGCCTATACGGTGTCGTTCCTGTCCGCTACGAGAATGCAGGCAGTGTCCGGCCTTGCAGTGTCTGTAGAGCCTTCGGCCCGCGCTGACTGGTTGCGGTTCGGGCGTGAGGGCCTGTCGCTGGCAGGCAATGTCGCCATATCGGGCGGCGGCGTACCGCAGGCACGGCTGGCGCTCGATGCGTTCGACCACACGGGCGATGGGTTCCGGCTTTCTGCGCATGACATTTCCGTCCGCCCCTGGACCGCCAGTGGCGCAACCTTCGGCGCGGACCTTCCGGCCCTGACGATTGAGGGCGGCCCGGACTCATTCGCCGCCGCATCGCATGGGCGCATCACTGTCTCGGGAAAGGTGTTCGGCTTCCAGCTTGGGGCATCGGCCCTGTCGGGTGGCCTGCGTGCGGCGCGCAGCGACAAGGGCTGGCAGGTCTTGCCGGAAAACACAAATTGCCTGCGCTTCGAGACAGACGGCGTCGGCATCGGCGCCATCGACTTCCAGCGCAACAGCTTCGACCTTTGCCCGCAAGGCGGCGCCTACATCAAGCCGGGCCGCGCCACACCGGGCGGCCGGCTGGTCCTTGGCGATCTCTCCCTGCCATTCTCAGCAAAGTCCGTCTCCGGAACAGTCTTCCTCCCCGACGCAACCCTCGACTGGACATCGCAGGGCGGTCTCGCCTTCAGCCTCGATGCGCCGACGCTCAGCCTTCCCATGCAGGTCGGCGAGCGCACGCTGGGCATCGACGCTGCCGCACCCACGATGGGCTTTGCAAGTCGCAAGGGTGCGACGCCCCACCTGACCGCCGCTCTCGGCGGGACCGTCTTCACCGGCACGCTCGTGCCAGCGCGCGTTTCGGCGGAGCGGATTTCCTTCGATGGCACCAGCAATTCCGGCGGCCTGTCGGGCGACATTGCGGGCACCGGCGTCCTGGTCGAGGATTTCCGCGAAGATCCAATGTACCAGCCGCTGGCCGCGGACCTCACCGCAACGCTCGACCAGGGCCAGCTCATCGCCCGCGGGCCTTTCCGGCTAAAGGCGAATGACGTGCCCATCGGCGACTTTGCGCTCGACGTGAATGTCATGCGGCTCGACGGCACGGCGCGGGTCACGACTCATCCGCTCGATTTCCGCAAAGGCGCGCTGCAGCCGGTCATGCTGTCGGAGCGCCTGCGCGGTGTCTATACCGATGCCATTGGCCGCATCGAAGCCAAATCCGATGTCACGATCACCGGCGGAAAACTTGATGGCACGGCCAATGTCACGGTGTCCGGCTTCGGCTTCCAGACCACCCGTCTCGGCCGCGTCGAATCCGTGAACGGACATGTCGCCTTCTCCGATCTCTTCGCGCTTGAGACGGAGCCGGCCCAGGTGCTCACGATCGGCGGGCTCAATCCGGGAATCCCCTTGCGCAATGGCCAGATCACATTCGACTATGCCTATGAGACGGGCCTCGATGTCGGCTCGGCGTCCTTCCCGTTCTCGGGCGGAGTGCTCGCCCTTGCGCCGTTCCAATGGGTGCCGAGGGCGGAGACGCAGCATCTGGAAGTCACGGCGGACGCCATCGACCTTGCTGAACTCGTGCGCATCATGAAGCTGCCGAAGATCGAGGCCGAAGGCACCGTGTCTGGAAGCTTCCCCATCGAGTTCGTCGGCACGAAAGTCCTTATCCGCGACGCGCACCTGTTCGCGGATGCGTCGGGCGGCCGGGTCGCCTATCTGGGCGACGCCGCCGATGCGGCCGCGCAGTCGAACGCCAATGTCCGCATGGCCTTCGAAGCACTCAAGGATTTCGACTTTACGGTCCTCGAAGTCGGGCTGGACGGAAATGTCGCCGACCGGGTGACGATCACGCTGAAACTCGCCGGCAAGAGCCGCAAGGACATCACCTATGGCAATTCGGCCCAGATCGTCCGCGGCCAGCCCTTCGAATTCAACATCGCCATCGATTCCGCGCTGGCCGAGTTGTTCCGCTCCAGCCAGTTCTATACAAACCAGCAGAAGATCACCGATTTCGTGGTCAAGGAAGTGCTGACCGAGCGGGGCCTTGCGCCGCAGGAAGATGAATAGGGGCCAACGCCGGGCTCGATTGACGTTAAGCGCGGGCATGTCATGCTGGCGCCAGAAAAGGAGGCCCAACTGCCCATGAGCTTCAGAACCCCACTCCTTGCCGGCGCCGGACTCGCTGTGCTGGCGGCCTGCGTCCACACCGTGAAGATCGAACCGTCGGACAAGCCGATCAAGATAGATCTCAACATCACCCAGGAAGTCCGCATCATCCTCGACAAGCAAGTCGAAGACCTGATCGCAGACAATCCGGACCTGTTCTAGCGGAGAGAGGAGACAGTTCATGACATCCCTTCGCACTTTTGCCGCCGTGTCCGCCTTTTCGCTGGCGGCCCTGTTCGCGGCGCCGTCGGCCATGGCCGGCGATCCTATGATCGATGCCGCCATTTCGGCCGGCGAGGTCGGCGAGACAATTGACGGCCTGCTTGGCGTTGTCGGCCAGGCCGACCCCGCGCTCGTCCGCAAGGTCAACGAGATCAACAATCGCCGCGTCGCGAAATACGCCGAAGTCGCCGCCGAAACCGGCACCACGCCGGCCCAGGTCGCGCGCCTCACCGGCGAAAAGCAGATCGGACGCCTCGAAGCCGGCGAGTTCTACATGGACGAGTCCGGCGTCTGGAAGCGGAAATAGGCGCTTGCCGGATGGCTGGCGCGGGATAGGGTGGGGCGCATGTCTTCCCGCTCCGCCCTCATCGTCCTTGCTGCCTGCATCATCGGTGTGGCGGTCGTTCTGGCGATCGCACCGCGTTTCTGGCTGGGCGGCGGCGTCGGCAGCATCTCCTGGCATGGCTGGATCGCCTACATCCTCGGCGGCGTGGTAACACTGGCCCTTTCGGGCGGGCTTTTCATGCTGTCTTTCCATTCCAGCCGCACCGGAATGGACGATATCGACCGGCCGGAAGACACCTCCGGCTGAGGGCTGCAACCTGTCGCCGGTTTCACGCCGGGCTTGATTGACATGAGCGGCGGCGCACTCAATCCTGCCCCGCAATTCACACATGCACAGGGCTGGCCATGTCATCGATCGATCCCGCACGCCTGTCGGCGTTCATCGCGTCGCGTATCTGTCACGATCTCGTTTCGCCCATTTCATCCGTCACCAATGCGCTCGACCTGATGGACGAGCCGGGCGACCATGAAATGAAGGCACAGGCCGAGTCCCTGCTTCACGAAGGTGCCGAAAAAGCTGCGGCCCGCATCCAGTTCCTGCGCTACGCCTTCGGCTCCATCGGCCTCAATTCCGGCGCGGCCGACATCCATGAAGCCAAGAAGATCACCGAGGCCTTTGTCCGCAGCCACCGGCCGAGCGTCGACTGGGACATAAGGGCCGACCATCTCAGCTTCTCGCATGTCCGCCTGATGATGAACCTCGTCATGCTGGGCACCGACGCCCTGCCGCGCGGCGGCGTGGTGAATGTGCGCGTGCGCAACGAGGCAGGCGGTCTCACCATGGTGCTGACCTGCAAAGGCGACCGGGCGAAGCTGAAGCCGGACGTAGCGGCCGCTATCACCGGGGACGAGCCGTCGGAAGGCTGGCGCCCTGAAACCATCCAGCCCTATTTCGCCCGCATGATCTGCGACGGCCTGGACGGCGAACTCACCGGCAGCCAGGGTGAGGATCAGGTCATCTTCATGGCCACCGGCATCCGCGCAGAGGGCTGATCCCACAGCAGGGAACGCGGCCGGAAAGGTTTTGTTAACGGACTTCGGCGAGCGTCCGCGGAAACCTTTTGCTAACGGATGCCCCGGCCATGAAAACCTGCCTCATCGTCGATGACTCGCGCGTCGTGCGTAAGGTGGCGGCCCGCATCGTCAAGGATCTGCGCTTCCAGGTCAGCGAGGCGACCGATGGCGCCGATGCGCTCGCCCAGTGCCGCAAGCAGATGCCGGATGCCGTCCTGCTGGACTGGAACATGCCGGTCATGAACGGGCTCGATTTCCTCAAGGCCCTGCGCCGCGAAGAAGGGGGCAAAAAGCCTCTGGTCCTGTTCTGTTCCGTCGAGAGCGATGCCGAGCATATCGGCGAGGCCATCCGGTCCGGCGCCGATGAGTTCATCATGAAGCCGTTTGACGCCGACATACTCGAAAGCAAATTTGCCGAAGTCGGGCTGGTCTGAAGCAATTTCTTAACAAAAAGGACTGTACCGGTAACGTTTGCGGGCTCAAACGTCGGGCGGCGGAGCGAATCATGCAGGATGAGGTGTTTGATGAACTGGCGGATCTGGCCCTGAAAGGGTCAGGCCAGTCCATTCCCAAATCCAAGTCTTACCTGATCGAGGCGCGCCTCTCGCCGATTGCCCGCCGCGAGGGCTTCGGCACGATGGACGACCTCGTCCACTGTCTGAAATCGCGCGCGAACCCTGTCTTCGCGGCCGAGTGCGCCGCGGCGCTCGTGTCGAAGGATACGTGGTTTTTTCGCGACCGGGAGGTGCTGCAGCGCCTCGTCGCCGACATCCTGCCCGCGCGCCTGAAAGCCGGTAATACCGGCCGCCTCAAGATCTGGGTCGCAGGCGGCTCGACGGGCCAGGAAGCGCTCTCCATCGCCATGCTGCTGGAGGACGAGCTTCCGGCCTCCTTGCGCGGGGCGAAGATCGACATTCTTTCTACGGACATCTGCAAGGTGACGACAGACCGCGCCCGCGCGGCCCGCTTCGGCCATTACGAAGTGCAGAAGGGCCTTTCGATCCACCGCCTGATGAAGCACTTTACCCGCATGGAAACCGGCCAGTGGGAAGCCTCCGAGGCCCTGCGCAGCCGCGTCAGCTTCCGCCAGCACAACCTTCTTGAAAGCGCCGCCGGGCTCGGCAAGTTCGATGTCATCCTCTGCCGCAATGTCCTCTCCGGCATGGACCGCGCCGTGCGCTCCACTGTGGTCGACAACCTCCAGGCCCAGCTCAATCCGGGCGCCGTGCTGCTGCTGGGGCAGGGCGAGAGCCTGATCGGCATCACCGACAAGATGGAACCGGCCCGAGACCTGCGCAGCGCCTGGGTTGCCGCCGGCACCGCCAATCGCGACGCCGCCTGAGGCCGCACTCAGGCCCACACCTTCACAATTCGCGCCTGCGCCGCTATATGCGCGCCTCAACCAGCTGCTCCGGGCCTTGACCCCGGTGGGAGTGAGAGATGACCGATACACATGCGGCCGCCTGGACGGGCGGCCCGAATTCCCTTGGATTTGCGAAAGCGCCGGCTGACACGCGCGTGGTCGCCGCCATGTCGGGCGGGGTCGACAGTTCTGTCGTGGCCGCGATGCTGAAAGCCGAAGGCTATGACGTCATCGGCATCACACTGCAGCTTTACGATCATGGCGCCGCCATCGAGAAGAAAGGCGCCTGCTGTGCCGGGCAGGACATTCACGATGCCCGCAACGTCGCCGCGCAGATCGGCATTCCGCACTATGTGCTCGATTACGAGTCGAAGTTCCGCGAACAGGTGATGGAGGATTTCGCCGACACCTATCTTGCCGGGTCGACGCCGATCCCGTGCATCCGCTGCAATCAGACGGTCAAGTTTTCGGACCTGCTGAAAACCGCGAAGGATCTCGGCGCCGACTGCCTCGCCACGGGCCACTATATCCGCCGCACCGACGGCCCGGACGGGCCGGAGCTGCACCGCGCTGCCGATGCCTCACGCGACCAGTCCTATTTCCTGTTCGCCACGACGAAGGAACAGCTGGATTACCTGCGCTTCCCGCTGGGCGGCCTTCCGAAGACGGAAGTTCGCGAACTCGCGGACAAGTTCAACCTGCCCGTCGCTGCCAAGCCCGACAGCCAGGACATCTGTTTCGTGCCGGAAGGCTCCTATGCCGCCGTCGTCGAAAAGCTGCGCCCTGGCTCCGGCCGCGGCGGCGACATCGTGCATCTCGACGGGACGGTCCTCGGCCAGCATGACGGTGTGATCCACTATACGATTGGCCAGCGCCGGGGCCTCGGCGTCGCCACGGGCGAACCCATTTTCGTCGTCAAGATCGATGCGCCGAACCGCCGCGTCATCGTCGGCCCGCGCGAGGCCTTGCTGACCTCCGGCCTCTTCCTTGAAGAACTGAACTGGCTCGGCTCGGGCTCTCTGGAAGAGGCTGCGAAAGCCGGCGTTCGGGTGCTCGTCCGTGTGCGGTCGACCCGGCCGCCGGTGCCGGGCTGCCTCGGCTGGAAGGATGAGATGCCGGTGATCTGGTTCGACGATCCGGAAGAGGGGGTGGCGCGCGGACAGGCCGCCGTGCTCTACGATCCGGAAGGCGCGACGCGCATTCTCGGCGGCGGCTTTATCCGCCGTTCTATCCCTGCCGACGCACGGGTCGCAGCAGCCTGACATCCGGCCCGCGGCCCGCAAGCTTGCAAGCGGATGCGTCCAGCAGCGCTTTCACCTCGCTCAGTTGAAGATCGAGGATTTCCCCGATCTCTGCTTCGGAAAACCCATGCGTTGTGCGCAGCAAAACCGCGCGGCGCTGCAGGGGTGTCAGCCCGCCCAGCGGATTCTGTTTCGGGAAGAAGGGAATCTGCCGCCGGCTGACGGCGACGACCTGCCGGTCCACCAGGGCGAACAGCGAGACGGGATCGGGTGCGTCGCCAAGGTGCAGCTGAAGAATCTGCACCAATGCAGAATGAACGGCCAAGTCGCCCCGCTCCGCCGAGCCGAGTGCCATTGCCGCATAGGCGCGCACGACCTGCACGCTCTCAGAAATAATGTCCGCCCACATGCGGGGCTATATAGTGCGGGGGCGCGTCCGGTCACGTCACGGGATTCCGGTACAAATGCAGCTGGAACTGCTGAAATCTGCAAGGCCTAGTCCACCATGCCCAGCGCCATGCCGCGCAGGGCCGCCGACACACGGTCGTTCACATCCAGCTTCTCGAAGCACCGCCGGATATAGGTCTCGACCGTATTGCGCGAGATATGGAGCGTCTCGGCAATCTCGTTATTCGTCTGTCCACGTGCAATCCAGCCGAGGATCTCTTTTTCGCGAGCTGAAAGCGCCGTTTCGCCCGGCTGCCTGCTCGTCAGTATCCGGCAATAAGCGAGATGGCCGATCTGGCAAGCCCAGTGGATTTCCGCGATCACGTCAGGAGCCGGCCGTGGCGCGCCACGTCCGAAGCCGAGACCGCAATAGCCGTTGCGCCCCCGCGGCCCGTAAACGGGAACAGCGATGCCGTCGCCCAGATTCGCGCCGCGCATATATTCGAGATAGGCCAGTTCATGGTCGCTCAGGCTCGGGTCGCGCAGCCCTTCGCTCCAGAAGAAGGGTGCTGTCGCTGTCGCTGCCAGCCGGACAAACGGATCGACGCGCCACAGCTTTTTCCGATTGTATTCGCGCACATAGTCTTCCGGAAAGCCGGTTGCCAAGACGCGAAGGCCCTCTTCCATGCCCGGCGAAACAAAGGCCGGATAGTGATGATAGCTGGTCTCTCGGGCCGGTGTTGTGGCGTAATACTTGCGCGCTGCATCCGCCAGATCCTGCATGCGCGTCGCCCGGTTACAGGCGTCGACATACTCGAATATGGGCGCCAGGTCGCAACCGCTCATGCGTGTCCCTCCGATGCCCGCGCACTATTTCACAGTGGCCGGAGAGTGCAAACATTTTCAAATGCCGCGTCCGCGGCCCGTCAGGACATCCAGTCCGGCGCAGCAACCTTGTCAGTGCCATCCATACTGGGCTGTGGATAGCGCTCCAGCAGCTTGTTCACGATCGCATCGGCCACGCGGTCCGCCTCGCGCAGGGGCGCATACGCCCATGTTTCGAGCGAGCCGCCGAACCAGCGGGCTGCGCCGTGTGCGATCAGGCTGTCATGCAGCTTGTCGAATTTCTCCGACCGGCCTTCCAGGCGCGCAATATGCACCGGCAGTCCGTGCCAGGCGGCATCCGACAGCATGTTGGCGCTATCTTCCGTTACGATCGCGACATCGGAGAAGGTCAGCCAGGCAATATAGGGGTTCGGTCCATCGTCCGTACCCGACCAGAATCGCGCGCCGGTCTCATCTGCCATGCGCCGGAAACGGGCGCGGGCGGCGTCCGGCGTGCGGCGCGAGGCGGTAATGCGCAGGCGCCAGCCCTGACCGGCCAGCGTGCGCAGCTGTGCCTCAAGACGGATCGCGGCGGCTTCGGTGAAGGTGTGCGTCTTGCTGTCGCCGCCGAGGATGACGATGGCACTCTTGCCGCGCTCATCGGCAAGATCGGCAAAGGCCTGCGCGGCGTCTTCGATGGCATGGGGCGAGAAATAAGAGGGCGAGCCCACCGTCTGGATCACGTTCGGCCCGCCGACACCGTCATGCAGCGGCGTCACCAGCAGGTCGAAATTGTCCGCCGGGATGCGCGGATCGAGAATCTGTACCGTCAGGGTCTTGCCGCCTGATGTCTCGCGCGCTTCACGGGTGAGGGCTGCCGAACGGCGCCCGGCCGCAATCCACACCGTCGGCCAGGGCGCCTGCATAAGGGCGCGCTGGTCTTTCGGGAGGGAGGCGAACGGCGAGGGCCATTTGTCCGCAGGCAGAAGGGTCCAGGGCAGGCGCGGCGACACCGTGATCGGATCGGCGCGATGGGCCTCGCCCGCAATATGGCCGATCTTCAGCCAGCGGCGGGTTTCACCCAGCGCATGAACAATCGCGCGCACCTGCGCGGCATTGCCTGCACGGCCGTCCGAGACCGCCCAGACAGAAGGTCCGAGCGATCCGGACCCTGACATGTCAGAGATACTCGACTTTGGTGATCTCGTAAGCGCGCGCGCCGGACGGGGCCGCCACTTCGGCTTCGTCGCCTTCTTCCTTGCCGATCAGGGCACGGGCAATCGGTGAGGTGATCGAGACCTTGCCGTGCTTCACGTCGGCCTCGTCTTCGCCCACGATCTTGTAGGTGACTTCATCTTCCGTATCCACATCGACCAGCGACACGGTCGCGCCAAAGCGGATCTTCGCGCCGGTCAGCTTCGACACGTCGATCACGTCGGCGCGCGCCAGCTTGTCGTCCAGCTCGTTGATCCGGCCCTCGATGAAGCTCTGCTTCTCCTTGGCCGCATGGTATTCGGCATTCTCCGAAAGGTCGCCATGCGAGCGCGCTTCGGCGATCGCCGCGATGATGCTCGGGCGTTCGACCGATTTAAGCGTTTTCAGCTCAGCCTGAAGCGCAGCATGGCCTTCGGCGGTCATGGGGATGCGTTCCATGGGTGTGTCACCTCTGTCTTTTGGCGAAAAATCGTTGTCGCAAACGCGAAGGCCGTCAAGTGGGGGCGTTCATGCCGATTGCAAGGCCCGCACGGAGATTTCCCGTGACTTCATGCTTTCGAGCGCCTTGACCGAGGCGATGGAGGCCGCAAGCGTTGTGAAATAAGGGATTTTCCGGTTCACGGCCGTCCGGCGGATCGACGAGCTGTCGGCCAGCGATTGTGCGCCTTCGGTTGTGTTGAAGACCAGCTGGATATCGCCATTAATCATGGCGTCGACGATATGCGGCTGGCCTTCATTGACTTTATTGATGCTCCGCACCGGGAGGCCCTGGCTGGCGAGGAAGCTGGCGGTGCCCGATGTGGCGACCAGGGTGAAGCCCATTTCCACAAGTTTCTTCGCTGCCTCGACGGCCGGCATCTTGTCGGCGTCGCGCACGGAGATGAACACCGCGCCCTCGGAGGGCAGCACCACGCCGCCGCCCAGCTGGCTTTTCAGGAAGGCCATGCCGAAATCATCGTCCCAGCCCATGACCTCGCCGGTCGAGCGCATTTCCGGCCCGAGCTGCGGGTCGACACCGGGGAAACGCGCGAAGGGGAAGACGGCTTCCTTCACCGCCACGCGGCGCGGATTGGCATGCGTCAGGTCAAACTGCGTCAGCGCTTCACCCGCCATCACTTTCGCCGCGATACCGGCAATCGGCGCGCCGACGGCCTTGGCCACGAACGGCACGGTGCGGCTCGCGCGCGGATTGGCTTCAAGCACGTAGATCTCATCGCCCTTCACCGCGAACTGGATATTGATCAGTCCACGCACCTTCAGCGCGCGGGCAAGCGCGATGGCCTGCTCGGCAAGGCGGCCCTGCAGGGCAGGGGACAGCGTGAAGGGCGGCAGCGAACAGGCCGAGTCGCCCGAATGCACGCCCGCCTCTTCGATGTGTTCCATGATGCCCGCGACATGCACGTTCGTGCCGTCGCAGATCGCATCGACATCCACTTCCGTCGCATCCGACAGGTAGCGGTCGATGAACAGGGACGCGTCGCCCGACACTTTCAGCGCTTCGGCCGCGAACTTGCGCAGGTCTTCATCGTCGCGCGCGATTTCCATGGCGCGTCCGCCCAGCACGAAACTCGGGCGCAGCATCACCGGATAGCCGATCTCATTGGCTTTCACCTCGGCCTCTTCCACGCTGCGCGCGGTACGCGACGGTGCCTGCTGGATGCCCAGCTGGTCGAGCAGCGCGGCAAACTGTTCGCGGTCCTCGGCAAGGTCGATCGATTCCGGGCTGGTGCCGAGGATCGGGATGTTTTCCTTGTGCAGCGGCCCGGCCAGCTTCAGCGGCGTCTGCCCGCCGAACTGCACGATCACGCCTTTCAGCGTGCCGGCCGACTGTTCCTTGTTGATGATCTCCAGCACATGCTCATCGGTCAGCGGCTCGAAATACAGGCGGTCCGACGTGTCATAGTCCGTGGACACCGTTTCCGGGTTGCAGTTCACCATGATCGACTCGATGCCGAGGTCTTCCATGGCGAAGGCCGCGTGGCAGCAGCAATAGTCGAATTCGATGCCCTGGCCGATCCGGTTCGGGCCGCCGCCCAGGATCACGACTTTCTCGCGGTTCGACGGCATCGCCTCGCAGTCCGGCTCTTTCTGGCCGAACATCGGGTGCTCATAGGTCGAATAGAGATACGGCGTCTTCGCCGCAAATTCGGCCGCACACGTATCGATCCGCTTGTAGACCGGGCGCACGCCCAGCGAATGGCGATAGCCGCGCACCCAGCCTTCGGTCTTGCCGGTCAGCTGGCCGAGGCGCTTGTCGGAAAAGCCCATCGCCTTGAGGTCGGTCATCTCGCTCGCATCCTGCGGCAGGCCGAGCTCGCGGATCGCTTTTTCCGTCGCGACGATTTCCGAAATCTGGCGCAGGAACCAGGGGTCGATCGAGGTAATCGCATAGATGTCCTCGACGCTGACGCCCATGCGGAACGCTTCCGCCACCACGCGCAGCCGGTCCGGAGTCGGCACGGCCAGCGCGGCGCGCAGCTTGCCTTCATCCTCGAACGGCAATTCGTCGAGGCCGCAGAGCCCCGTCTCCAGCGAGCAGAGCGCCTTCTGCAGGCTCTCCTTGAAGTTCCGCCCGATGGCCATGGCCTCGCCAACGGATTTCATCGCCGTGGTCAGCACGGGCTCGGCGCCCTTGTATTTCTCGAAGGCGAAACGCGGGATCTTGGTGACGACATAATCGATCGTCGGCTCGAACGAGGCCGGCGTCACGCCGGTGATGTCATTGTCCAGCTCGTCCAGCGTGTAGCCGACGGCCAGCTTCGCCGCGATCTTGGCAATCGGGAAGCCGGTCGCCTTCGAGGCAAGTGCCGAACTCCGCGACACGCGCGGGTTCATCTCGATCACGACGAGGCGGCCGTTTTCCGGATTCACGGCGAACTGCACGTTCGAACCGCCGGTCTCGACGCCGATCTCGCGCAGCACCGCGATCGAGGCGTTGCGCATCACCTGGTATTCCTTGTCGGTCAGGGTCAGCGCCGGGGCGACGGTGATCGAGTCGCCGGTGTGCACGCCCATCGGATCGATGTTCTCGATGGAGCAGATGATGATGGCATTGTCCGCCCGGTCGCGGACGACTTCCATCTCGTATTCCTTCCAGCCGAGCAGGCTTTCATCGACGAGGATCTGCGCATTGGGAGACGCGGCGAGGCCCGTGCGGCAGATCTCTTCGTATTCCTCGATATTGTAGGCGACGCCGCCGCCGGTGCCGCCGAGCGTGAAGGCCGGCCGGATGATCGCCGGCAGGCCGACCTCGTCCAGCACGTCCATGGCGCGTTTCAGGCCCTCGATCCGGTCATACTTGCCGTCGGGCTTCTTCGGCGAGGAGATGATTGCCGCGCGCGGGTTTTCGAGGCCGATCCGGTCCATCGCTTCGCGGAACAGGGCGCGGTCCTCGGCCATTTCGATGGCCTCGGCCTTGGCGCCGATCAGCTCGACTCCATGTTTCTGGAGCACGCCTGAATGATGCAGGTCCAGCGCGCAGTTGAGCGCCGTCTGGCCGCCCATCGTGGGCAGCAGGGCGTCCGGCTTTTCCGCCTCGATGATTTTCTCGACGATCTCCGGCGTGATCGGCTCGATATAGGTCGCGTCCGCCAGTTCCGGATCGGTCATGATCGTGGCGGGGTTCGAGTTCACGAGGATGACGCGATAGCCTTCGCTCTTGAGGGCTTTCACCGCTTGTACGCCGGAATAGTCGAACTCGCAGGCCTGTCCGATGATGATGGGGCCGGCGCCAATCACGAGGATGGAGCTGATATCGGTGCGCTTCGGCATGGGCTCCAGACTCCTCGCGGTCAAACGGCTGCGTCATAGCAGAGTCGGGGGGAGGGGCAAGCACCAGAGGGTGAAATCTGCTGTCTTGCGGGAAGGTTTCTGCAGGCGCACGATGACGCATCTCTTGGAGGAGGTCATCATGATTCGTATTCTGGCTACCGCTGCGCTGGCGCTCAGCACCGCTGCCTGCATCAGTGTCGATACAACCGAAGTCCTGCCTGCACCCGCGCCGGAGGCCGCAACGGAAGCAGCCGCGCCGGTCAACCTCGTCATCCTCTACACGCTGAAGGACGGCGTGACGCCGGCCGATTTCGAGGAATGGGTGGTGACGCGCGATCATCCCACCATGCGCGGCCTGACGCGGGTGAAGGATTTTCAGACCTACCGCGCAGACGGCCTGCTGACGGGCGAGGGAACTCCCTCCGTCGCCTATATCGAAACCTTCGCGATCGACGACATGGCAGGCTTCGGCTCTGAAGACATGGCCAGTGAGGCCGTGCAGGCCATTTCAAGCGAGTTTGCAGGTTTCGCCGAGGCGCCCCAGTTCATCCTGGTGACCCCGGTCGACTAGGACGTCCGGCTCAGCGCAGCAGGCGGGCCTGACGGGCAGGAAGAATCTTCATCGGCACCTTGGTTTCCGACGTGTCGAAATCGATCTTCAGGCCGCCATTCTTCGACATGTCGATCGAATTGGCGACGATCTGCAGCAGCGGCGAGGCCTGGTCTGCGGCGCCGTCGCCGGTGATCGAGAAGCGTTGTTCCGGCAGGTAGACCGTGCCGATCATCGAGACCTTGCCGGCACCCGTCAGGCGGGAGCGGGGGATGACGCCGTCAGGAATCGATTTCGGATCGGAAATCAGGGCAAAGCCGGCCATGTCGCCGTCTTCCGGAGCGGTGAGGGTCAGCCGGGCCTCGTCTGTGACACTGAAGGTCGCGTCCCGGCCGTGCAGGATGATCGTCACGCCATCCCCGGTCAGGGTCGCCTTGCGCCGCACGATGAGTGGGGCGTCCACGATATGATACACGCCCGGCATCATCTTTACGTGGCCCTTGTAGATATCGAGGCCCTTATAGGTGCCCGGCAGCAGCGTGTCGGTCGGGCTGGAAAAATAGACGTCATCTTCGATCAGGTTGGCGGGCAGGTTGTCGACGATTCCAAGAATCTGGGCGACTTCGAGAATGTGCAGGCCCCTGGCAGCGCCGATCTTGTAGTAGCCGTGATCGTCGAGCCACATTTTTCCGCCGCCTGACAGGATGCCGAGGATCGTGTTGGCGATCGAATCGGCGGTCGTTTCGGGCAGCATGGTCCCGGTCTGCGCCGCCGTCTTCAGCGCGTCATAGTCAGACCCAAGCAGGCTCAAGCGCGGGATCGCTCTGTTGATCATTTCGACAAGGGCGACGGCATTCGCCGTGACCTGCACCTTCGCATAGGTGAGGGACGCGGCAACGCTTTTGCCGGGTGTCGGAATCTGCAGTCCATTCAGCGGATCCGGGATCCGGTCGCAATGCTCGGTCGGGCGAGGGCTGATCTGTGTGCCGCCCGAGACAGGCGCCTTGCCGGCAGCGCAGAAGAACTTTGTCTCGGCGTCTCCGCCCGAGAACGCCATCGACCGGGCGCCGGTCGAATTGCTCCAGATCACGCAATTCATGGCTGAAAGGCTTGTACTGTCTGCGGTGGAGAGCCCGTTGCCGGTCGGCTCCAGGGCCAGGATGCACAGCGGGAAGCCCCAGGTGGTCGAGGCCGCCGCTTCGCGGGTCAGGGCAATGTTTGCGTTCCGGCCGAGAACCTTTGCCGCAACGTTTGCCGGCTCGAACGCGAGCGCGACCTCGATTTCGGTGTGCTGGCCATAGGCGTCTTCGGAGATCGCAGCAATGTCCATGTTGGAGAGGACATATTCGGCATTGCCCTGCGCGGTGGCGAGTGCCGTCTGGCGGGCCTCTTCCAGCCGGTCTTCCGCGCGCGGGGAATTGGCCGCGACGAAGGCGGTCGCTCCGGCCAGTGCTGCAGAGTCTGCTGCGTTTTGCAGGTTATTCGCGGCCTTGCTGTCAAGGCCGAGCGCGATGGCTGCAAAGGCCAGCGCGACGATCGCCATCAGCGTTACCGCAAAGAGGGGAAGGGTGGACCCGTCTTCCCCGTGGAAGCGGGCACGCAGGGTATTCGCGCGCTCACAGTACTTCGCCATGACACGCTTGTAACGGGAAATACATTATACTTCCCCTAAACGTCCTGTGAAATTTCAATAATATCAGCGACATTTTCTGTCGTCTGAGTGTCACACCACGTGGTCGGCGACGTAGGGATTGTCCTGCCGTTCCTGTCCAAAAGTCGACAGGGGGCCGTGTCCCGGCACGAATCTCATCTCGCTTCCGAGCGGCCAGAGCTTCTGTACAATGGAATCGATGAGCTGCTGATGATTGCCGCGCGGGAAGTCGGTCCGGCCGATCGATCCGCGGAACAGGACGTCTCCGACAAAGGCCAGATGGCCCTCTTTCGAGTAGATCACCACATGGCCCGGCGTATGGCCCGGCGTGTGAACCACATGGAACTTGTTTCCGGCCAGCTCCAGCACGTCGCCTTCGCGCAGGTAGCGGTCCGGCTTCACATTCTTGCCGTCCCGGATGCCGTATTTCGCGCCCTGCGCCTCGATCTCGTCCAGCAGCCACTGGTCGTCCTTGTGGGGGCCGATGATCGGGCAGCCCGTCCGCTCCGACACGGCGGTCGCCGCGCCCGCATGGTCGAGATGGCCGTGCGTCAGCCAGACGGCGACAATCTTCACGCCATGATCCTTCGCCACCGCCATCAGCCGGTCGACCTCGCCGCCCGGATCGACGAACACGCCTTCCATGGTCTCGGTCGACCAGATCATGGACGTGTTCTGCTGCAGGGGCGTCACCGGGATGATCCGGATTTCCAGCTTTGGCGGGTGGTGAGCATGTGCGTCGGTCATGCCTGTTACATAATCCGTTCGCGGGCCCGCGCAAACGTGCCTGCGTGCTTTTCCTGAACCGCTGGCTCGGTTAACACTGGGACAAGACACAAGGTGATGGAGGACCGGGCAATGCGGATGCCTCAGCAATATGGCCGCGGAAGCTATGGCGGCGGCGGTGGCGGCCTCGGCCGGCTCCTGCGCGGACGCCTCGGCCTGCTGCTGATCGCGGCCATAGGCCTTTTCTTCTACTGGCAGATGAACCAGAAGCCGGTGCCCTTCTCCGGCCGCAACCAGCTCAACACCGTTCCGATTGAACAGGAAGTCCAGCTCGGCCAGCAATCCTATGTCCAGATCCTCAGCCAGGAGCAGGGGCAGGGGAACACCGTCCTCTGCGCCGAGCGCTGCATCGGCACCGAAGCGGAGCTGACCTCGAAAGTGCGCGAGATCGGCGCGCGGCTTCAGTCCGCCGCCGTGGAGCTGGAACAGGATCTGCTGAGCGAGGGCTATCAGTTCACGCCCGTCGCCCAGTCTTTCGACTGGACCTATTACGTCGTCGACTCGGCAACGCCCAACGCCTTCTGCCTGCCGGGCGGCTATGTGGCGGTCTATACCGGTATCCTCGACATCACCGGCAATTATGACGGCCAGGTCTCGATGGACGACATTGCCGATCCGGACAAACTCGCCGTCGTCATGGGCCATGAAATCGGCCACGCGCTCGCCCATCACGGCGCCGAGCGGATGAGCCAGGCCAAGGTCGTCCAACTCGGCCAGATGGCGGTCGGCGTTGGCTTCGGCGACATGGGCGCCGCCCAGCAGCGCGCCATCATGCAGGCCTTCGGCATGGCCGCGCAGGGAGGAATCCTGAAATTCTCCCGCCAGCACGAGACCGAAGCCGACAAGATCGGTCTCGATTTGCTCGTGCGCGCCTGTTACGATCCGCGCGAAGCGCCGGAGCTGTGGCAGCGCATGGGCGAGATCGGCGGCGGCCAGCGCCCGCCCGAATGGATGAGCACGCACCCCGCCAGCGAGACCCGCGCCGAGAACTTCCGCAAATGGATGCCCGACGCCATCGCCGAATACGAACGCCGCTGCGGCCCGCTGAACTGATCCGGCCGGCCCTGTTTGCCGCATTGTTTGCGATTGCGGTGCAGCACTAGACTTCCTGCAATGGAACCGGCCCCCGCGCCGCTAACTGACAGGGATCGCTCATGGCCTATCGCACCGCACCCGCCTTCCGCCTCCTCCTTGCTGCGACAGCGCTCGGCGGGCTGGCGGCCTGTGGACCGGCAACCGAAGCACCTGCACCTGCCGCGACGCCCGCTGCGCCGGATGCGGCTGAGGTCGACGGCGCGCGCTATGCAGCCGGCCTGCTCGGCTCCCGCCTCAAGGGCCGCCTGATGGCCGCGATGCAGGAAGGCGGCCCGGAAGCGGCGGTTGCCGTCTGTGCCGAAGAGGCGCCCGTCATCGCCGCCGAAGTCTCCGCCGAAACCGGCTACACGGTCGGCCGCACGGCCCTGCGCGTGCGCAATCCGGCCAATGCGCCCGACGCATGGGAAGAAACTCAGCTGCACGCCTTCATCGACGCGCTCGCCGACGGCGCCGATCCGGCGACGCTGGAAGTCGCGGAACTGGTTGACGACAACGGCACCGCAACGCTCCGCTGGGCCCGGCCCATCCTGCTGGACGCGCCCTGCGCCACCTGTCACGGGCAGGAGGTCGACCCGGCCCTCCTTGCGAATATTCACGAACGCTACCCCGAAGACACGGCAACCGGCTTTGCAATCGGCGACGTGCGGGGCATGTTCACCGTCAGCAAATAGTCGCGCCGGACCCGTTTTATAATCAGGGCCGGATGTGCGCGCCGGGGAGGGCGCCCTGCATGAAATGGTTTCTGTTGTTCCTGGGCCTTGTGGGCCTGTTCTTCGGCGGCACCTATTGGTGGGCCGGCAAAGATGAAAAGCCGCTGACGCGCGAAGCCCAGGCCGGTGCGCCGGGCGGCTTCATCGAAACGCGGGCGGGCCGCCTGCATTACCGCGTGCAGGGGCCGGAGGATGGCCCGGTTGTCGTGATGGTGCATGGCTATTCGACGCCGAATTTCATCTTCGAACAGAATGCGGCGGCGCTGGAGGCGGCAGGCTTCCGGGTTGTCCGGTTTGACCATTTCGGACGCGGCTGGTCCGACAGGCCGAAAGGTCCGTACACGGCTGACTTCTACGACAACGAGTTGCTGGACCTGCTTGACGGCCTCTCCCTCACCCAGCCGGTATCTCTGGTCGGCCTTTCCATGGGCGGCCCCATCGTGTCGGAATTCGCGGTGCGCCATCCGGAGCGTGTCTCGCGGGTGGCGCTGCTTGTTCCCGCCGGGCTCGACATCGGCGCCAAAGGCGGCGCCTCGGCCGCGCTTGTCCGTATGCCGGTCATCGGCGACTGGATGTGGCGCGTCTCGGCCAAGAAGATTCTCCTCTCCGATCCGCAATATGACGAGAGCGCCCTTGCGCCCGAAAACCGCTTGCAGGGCGACGTGCTGGAACAGCTGAAATACAAGGGCTACTTCCCGGCCCTTCTTTCAACCTATCGCCGGTTTCACATGACCGGCCGCGACGACACATTCCGCAGCCTTGCTGCCACGGGCCTGCCCGTCATGGCGGTCTACGGCACGGACGATCCCACCGTCCTCATCTCGAGCGCCGACAAGCTGGCGGCCCTGATGCCTGAGGCGCGCATCGTCCGCATCGCGGGCGGCACGCACGGCCTAAACTACCAGCGCCATGAAGACGTGAACCCGCTGCTCCTCGATTTCCTGTCGGAAGGGCAGGGTACGCCCTAATTCGGCCAGTTCGTTGCTGCGACGGGCCGGGCGCGCTTTGCGGGCAGGGGCCGCCCGGCAGCGCCTTCGCGGATCCGGTCGCGCAGTTTGTCGAACACCACGATGGAGATGCCCGGCACCTGCCGCGTGGAAATCCACACCGCATCCTTGCGCAGGAACCAGCGCCGCTCGGTGAACTCCATCTCGCTGAACGGCACGAAAATCGGCGGATAGACGCCGGGCGGCGCCACCAGCATGCGCAGCATCACACCGTCAGGCCTGAGCCCTGCCGTGATGATGCCGTGATAGGAATTGAAGGCCAGCCCGCCATCGCTGAGGCACACCGTCTGCAGCCAGCGCCGCTCGGCCGGTGCTTCGCCCGTCATCGGATAGGCGCGGGCAATCTTCCGCCACTGCACCCCGTCGCGCCATATGACCAGCCACAGGAGCCCCCCGGCAAAGGCGAGACCATAGGCCAGCGACAGCGCGCGCGTGTAATATTCCGCGATCATGGGCGTCATCGTGCCGCACAGGGTTTAAGATCACGTGGACGTGACCCCGCCCGTGCAGCGATTGCGCCCGCGGGGGGCTTTGCCTAACAATGCTCCTGACAGACCTTGAGGAGTCCCTGATGAACATTCGCCGCACCAGCATCGCCATCGCCCTCTTCGCCGGAGCCTCCCTGCTGGGCGCCTGCAGCAAGGCCGCCGCCCCGGAAACCGCAGGGCCGGTCGTGCTCGAAAACGGCCTCACTGCGAAGGAGCAGATCGAGACCCGACAGGCCCAGCTCAAGAAAATGGGCAAGGCCTTCAAGGCGATGAACGATGAAATGAAAGCCGAAACGCCGGATGTCGCTGCCCTTCAGGCGGCCGCCGCGGCGCTGAAGCTGGAATCGGGCGGCATCGAAGACTGGTTCCCCGCCGGCACCGGCCCGGACTCCGGCGTCAAGACCGAGGCGCTCGCCGCGATCTGGGAAAACCCGGCGGATTTCGCGGAAAAGCTGTCGGATTTCCGCGCCGCGTCCGACTCGCTGGCCGAAGTCGCACCCGGCGGTGACCTTGCCGCCATCGGCGATGCCATGCGCGTCACCGGCATGTCGTGCAAATCCTGCCACGACACTTACCGCGAAGACGACTAGGCCCGCATGACCACCGGGCAAGCGCGCGTCCTCGTCTGGGACTGGACGGTCCGCCTGTTTCACTGGCTCACCGTGCTGCTCGTCGCCTCCATGTGGTGGACGGCGGAAGAGGGCATGATGGACTGGCACAGGCGGATCGGCATGATCCTGGTCGGCCTTATCTCTTACCGCATCGTCTGGGGGCTGATCGGTCCTCCGACAGCGCGCTTTGCCCGCATGGTGCCGACGCCGCAGGCTGCGCTCGCCTATCTGGGTGACCTGCGCGCCGGACGCCACAAGGTCAGCCTCGGCCACAATCCGGTCGGTGTGCTGAGCGTGTTCGCCATGCTACTCGCCCTCACGGTTCAGGTCTCGACCGGGCTTTTTTCGGTCGATGTCGACGGCATCGAATCCGGCCCGCTCTCGCGGCATGTCTCGTTCGAGACCGGGCGCCTCTTCGCCGAGATCCACGAGACGAGCTTCAACATCCTGCTGGCGCTGATCGTCCTGCACGTGCTCGCCATCGCCACCTATCTCGTCTTCTTCAAGGACAATCTCGTCCGCCCGATGGTCACCGGGCGCCGCGCCAGCACTGATTTTGACGCCAGCGTGGCCGACAACCGGGCCGGCCTGATCCGGGTCGTCATCGCTCTGGCCGCCGCCTTTGCCGCGATGAGCGCGATCTGGTTCGCAGGCGGATAAAGCATGCCAGGGAGGGCATTGCCATGAACAACAAGGACCAGATCGATTACTGGAACGGCCCCGCCGGCCAGAGATGGGTGGACCAGTCGAACCGGCTCGACGCCATGCTCGCGCCCTTCGCCGATGCCGTCATCGCCCGCGCAGCGCTTCAACCGGGCGAAGCGGTCATCGATGTCGGCTGTGGCGCAGGCGCGCTGACGCTGCTTGCGGCGAAGGCTGTCGGGGAAGGTCGCGGCGCCCTTGGCGTCGACGTGTCGGAGCCGCTCGTAAGCCTCGCCCGCCGCCGTGCGGCAGAGGCCGGCCTGCCGGCCCGGTTCGACCTCGCCGATGCCAGCGAATTCGACACCGCCGACAAGGCCGACATCATGGTCTCGCGCTTCGGCGTCATGTTCTTTGCCGATCCGGGTGAGGCCTTCGCCAATATCCGCCGCGCCGTGCGCCCCGGCGGGCGGCTGACTTTCGTCTGCTGGCAGGGGCTCGACAAGAATGACTGGGCGCTGAAGCCGCTGTTGGCCGGGCTGCCTTTCCTGAAGGAGCCGCCGCCTCAGCCGGATCCCTCCGCCCCCGGACCGTTCGCCTTCCATGACAGGGACCGCGTCGCCCGCTTCCTGGGCGAGGCCGGCTGGTCGGACGTGACCCTCGACAGTATCGAAACCGAGCTCATCCTGCCCGGCGAGGACATCGCTGCCAATGCCGGCTTCATGATGCAGCTCGGGCCCTTGTCGCGTCTCATGGCCGCGCAGGGGATCGCGCCGGCACCCGTCGAGGCAGCGCTTGCAGACCTGATGCGCGCGAATGAGCGGGCCGATGGCACCGTGGCCATGCGCGCGGCCTGCTGGCTCGTCAGCGCCGGCAATCCCTGAGGGATATTCCGTGAACTGGGGGCCTGAAGATTTCATTGCGGCGGCCGTTCTGGTCTTCGCCGTTGCCGTGCCTGCGGTTCTGGTCTTCAGGACACGGAAGACAGGCTGGCCCTATCGCATTGCGTCTATGGTCGCGCTGGCCGGCGCCTTCATGCTGGTATGGACCAGTCTTGCCGTCGGCATTATCGGGTCTGAAGGGCATCCGGCAAATCTCATGTTTGCCGGTGTCCTTGCGGTTGCGCTGGGTGGAGCGCTTATCGCGCGCTTCCGGCCGGAAGGCATGGCGCGTGCCATGTTCGCTGCGGCGCTGGCGCAGGCAGGTGCAGGGGCCGTCGCCCTGATCGCCGGTTTCGGTCGCGAGGCTGCGGCATGGCCCTGGGATGTCGCCGGCGCAACGGGCGTCTTCACGCTGCTCTGGCTCGCGGCTGCTGCCTTGTTTCGGAAGGCGGCGCGGTAATAGGGGAGGGGCGCCCTCTCTATCCCCCCTCTCGCGTCATGCCCGACGGCTGCAAGCCGTCCGGGCACCCATCTCTGGAAGACCCCCCACGTGCGTCATGTTCCGCTGAAGACACAGCAGATGCCGTGAACTGTTGAAGCGTTCAGGGATGGGTCCCCTGACCGCTGCGCGGCCGGGCGTGACGACCACTTTATCCGGCCAGCGGGATCACACGACTATCTTACATGCATCCAACGCACAGGGGCCGGGCCGGTACCGTTCGGTTTGTGCGGGGGAGGAATGGAGAGATTGAGCTGTCGCCCGGAGTAACGGCCAGGCGGCGGCCCTAGGAAAGCTGGTCCGGCGGAGGAAGTGGAAACACGACCGACAAAGACCGATGACCTCCCCGGCAGATCCGGTTTGGGACGCTTGTCCCTTGCTGGTCTGTGCCCGGCCTCGGTGCGTCAGCACTGTCCGGGCCTTTGCGACCTCGGCCCTGCAAGACGGCCGATGCGATGAGGCGCGCCGGCGGCGATCCGAAATCTCCATCTCCGGCGCGGCGGGCGGTAACGCTCCAATCCGTAGCCTACCTTTTATCACTGGCGGAGCGCCACGGCGCCCGCCGCGCCACGGCTCCCTTCAAGGGGCAAACACCTTTCATCCCCGGATGGCTCACGCCAGTCCGGCTGTATCTGCTACAGATCGGGAATAAGGCCGCACCGGCCTCCCGGCAGGAAGGCGGTGCGGCCCGCTAGCGTCCCGCGCCGACGAATGCCGGTCCCACCCAGCGCTTTTTCCGTCGCGGTCCTTCAGGGACACGTTGCGAACAGGTCCGCCACGCATCACCTTTGAGTTTATTCCTACCACTGGTATGTTTGCCGGGCAATTGGAAACCAGATGGCACGACGCACGGCAGAAGACGCGGAAAAGACCCGCTTAGCGATCCTCGCTTCGGCGCAGGCGCATTTCGCGCGCGACGGATTCAAGGCGAGCCTTGCCGACATCGTTTCTGACGCAGGCGTCACGAAAGGCGCCCTGTTCCATCATTTCCCGAACAAGCTCGCCCTGTTCCAGCAGGTCTGGACAGACCTTCAGAAAGGCATGGACGAAGAGGCCCGCGCCGAGGCGCGCAAGGTGATCGATCCGAACGACCCGTATTCCCAGCTGCTCGCCGGTGCGAAGGTCTATCTGAAATGGGCTGCCCGGCCGGAATATTACCGGATCGTCCTGTTCGAAGGGCCGTCCGTCCTCGGCATGCAGGGCTGGTACGAATCCGACCGCGACATCGGCCAGCGCAATGTGCGCCGGTCGATGGAGTTCATGGCGGACAAGCGCTGCTTCCCGCGGTCGCGGATCAATGTCTATTCCGTGCTCGTCCAGTCGGTGCTCAACGGTTTCGGCTTCGCGCTGGGCAAGGGGGAGGACGGCCTCACGCCGGACGTCGCCCATGAAGCGTTCGAGATCATGCTGCGCAATCTCAGATAGGCCCGTCAGGCGAGCGGGTCGATCCGTCCGCCAACGGACGGGTTCACCCGCCACCAGGCTGCGACGGCATAGCGGGTCCGCTCCGTTGCCTCGACCGCATGGGGGATCGTCTCGGACAGCATGAACACAACCCCGCCGCCCTCCGGCACAAGGCGCGCCTCTGGCGCGTCATCCTCGCCGGCGCCTTCTGGCCAGACCAGCAGGGCGCCGCCGTCGCCGTCCTGCCAGTCTTCATTGAGATAGACGACCAATGAGACGACCCGGTTCCTTGCGCCCTCGAAACTGTCGAGATGGCGGTCATAGAAGCCGCCCGGCCGGTAGACGGCGTAGCAGGCCTCGAACTCGAACAGGCCGATCATCAGGGCCCGGTTGATCGTCTCGCGCAACTGCTCGGCCCATGCGAGGAAATCCGCCTGTGCCGGGCTCGATCCGTCGAGCCAGGCAATGCGCGAGCGCCGGATCGACCGGTCAAGCTGGAACGCATCGTCGCGCCCGACGCCTGCCGGGGCGAGGTCGTCCAGCGCGTCCACCGCCAGCACTTCGGCGCGCAGGGCACGGTAGAGCGCGTCCGGCAGGAAGCCCGGCTGCCAGCTCCAGCCCTTCGAGGCGAGGTCATCGACAATGGCGCCGAGGCGGTTTTCGCCCGGCAGAGGAGGGGAGATGGCCGTCATGGCCGTGGCTTTCGGAATCGGCCGGTCGTCAGCCGGCGCGGTGTTTGTCCATCAGGTCTGCGAACCGTCTGAAGAGGTAGAAGCTGTCCTGCGGGCCGGGGCTCGCCTCCGGATGATGCTGCACCGAGATGATCGGGCGGTCCTTCACGGCAAGGCCGGAATTGGTCCCGTCGAACAGCGAGCGGTGGCTCTCTTCCACGCCGGGCGGCAGCGTCGCCGGGTCGACCGTGAAGCCATGGTTCATCGACACGATCTCCACCTTGCCGGTGGCAAGATCCTTCACCGGATGGTTCGCGCCATGATGGCCCTGCGCCATCTTCATGGTCTTGGCTCCGAGGGCAAGGGCCAGCAGCTGGTGCCCGAGGCAGATGCCGAGGATCGGCAGGCCGCTGCCGACGACTGCCCGGATCGTGTCGCCGGAGCGCTCGATCGTCGCTGCCGGGTCGCCGGGGCCATTGGAGAGGACGATGCCGTCCGGCTTCAGCGCCAGGATCTCTTCGAAAGGTGTGTCGCCGTTCACCACGGTCGTCCGCGCCCCGACGCTGGCAAGGTTGCGCAGGATGTTCTTCTTCACCCCGAAATCGACCACCACGACGTGATATGCGCCGTCCGTCAGCGCGCTGTAGCCCTCAGCCGGCTGCCACAGCTGCTCGGCATTGGCGAAGCTCGTATCGGCATCGACATTCGCGGCAAGGTCGGCACATTCGAGCCCTTCCCAGGCGCGGGCGGCGTTGATCAGGGCCTCGAAGTCGATATTGCCTTCCGGCTGGTGGCAGATCGCCGCCTTCGGCATGCCCTTCTCGCGGATGAGGCGGGTGATCGCCCGCGTGTCGACGCCGGACAGGCCGACAATGCCGCGCGTCTTCAGCCAGGAATCGAAGCCCTCGCCAGCCCGCCAGTTGGATGGCGCGGTGATCGGCTCGCGGAAAATGGCGCCGAGCGCGGCGTCGGACCCAGGCTCGGAACTCTCTTCATGGTCCTCCGGATTGGCTCCGACATTCCCGATATGCGGGAACGTGAACAGCACGATCTGGGAGGCGTAGGAGGGGTCTGTCAGGATCTCCTGATAGCCCGTGATCGCAGTATTGAAGCACAATTCGCCGATCCGGATGCCTGTCGCGCCCGTGCCGTGTCCGAGGAACACTGTGCCGTCGGCCAGGGCGATCGCTCCCGTCGCTGACGAGTCTGCTTGAGTTTTCTCAACATAGGACATATTTGTCACACCTCCCGGCGGGGCCGTAGGGTTCCGTTAACCCAACGACCAGAAGCTCGCCGGGTGTATTGGGGCTGAGTCCCTGCCGCGTCAAGCAAACGCTGCGGACAGGGTGTGAAAGGCAAAACGCGGCATGGGCCGAGAAGACACAAGTGATGCGATGACGCTCAAGGCGCGCATTGCGAATGCCCTCAAATCGGAAACCGAATCCGGCCAGACCGGCGTTCGTCTGGCAACGCTGCGCCTGATCGAGTGCGCCGTGCGCGACCGCGACGTGTGCGCCCGTGGCCGCGGTGTAGGCGAGGGATGTCCCGATGCCGATGTGCGCCGCGTTCTGGAGACCATGATCGCCCAGCGCGAACTGTCGGCCCGCGAGCATGAGGATGCCGGCCTCATCGAGGACGCCATCCGCGAGCGCGACGAAATCGATATCATCCAGCAATTCCTGCCTGAACTGCTGCACGGCGAGGCTCTGGAAACTGCAGTCGAGGAAGTGGTCAGCGACCTCGGCGCGTCCAAGCTCAAGGATCTCGGCCGCTGCATGAGCACGCTGAAAGAGCGCTATCCGGGCCTCATCGAGACCGGCGAGGCCGGCAAGGCCATGCGCAAGGCGCTGTCCCGCGCCAGCTGATCGCCCACCCGGCGCAGCGTAAATGCGCCGTTCCCCAGAGACGTGTAACGCGATAGTCTAGACGGTCATGTCGTCCAGCATCCGCATCCCCGATGGCTTCGTCGAAGAGCTGAAGGCCCGCATCCGGCCTTCGGACGTGATCGGCCGCAAGGTGAAGCTGACCAAGAAGGGCAAGGAATGGGTCGGCCTCTCGCCCTTCACCAATGAGAAGTCCCCGAGCTTCTACGTCAACGACCAGAAGCGCATCTTCAAGGACTTCTCCTCCGGCCTCGGCGGGGACATCATCAGCTTCGTCATGGAGACCGAGCGGCTGACCTTCATGGAAGCCGTCGAGAAGCTGGCCGAAGAGGCCGGCATGCAGCTGCCAAAGGCGAGTCCCGAGGCCGCTGAGGAATACGATCACCGCAAACGCCTGCAGGAGGCCTGCGAAGCAGCTGCCGCCTTCTATGGAGACCGGCTGATGGCGTCCGAAGGCGCCGCCGCCCGAGCTTACCTCGAAGGGCGGGGCCTGCGCCCCGGCGCCTGGAAGCGCCACCGCCTCGGCTATGCCCCAGATGACTGGCGCAAGACCATCGAACACCTGAAATCCCTCGGCTTCACCCAGCAGGAAATCCTTGAAGCCGGCCTTGCCAAGGAAAGCGACAAGGGCGGCGAACCCTACGACGCCTTCCGCGGGCGCCTCATGTTCCCCATCGCGGACCTGCGCGGCGGCATCATTGCCTTTGGCGGCCGGGGCCTCACGCCGGATGCCAAGCCGAAATACCTGAACTCCGGCGACACGCCGCTCTTCCACAAGTCGCGCATCCTCTACCGCTACAAGACGGCCCGCGAGGCGCTCGGCGGCGGGGAGGGCGGGGGCCTCATCGTCTGCGAAGGCTACATGGACGCCATCGCGCTGGCAGAAGCCGGCTTCGGCACATCGGTCGCGCCGCTCGGCACCGCGCTGACGGAAGACCAGCTGAGCCTCATCTGGAAAGCCGGGCCCGAACCGACCCTCTGCTTTGACGGCGACCGGGCCGGCCTTGGCGCCGCCTATCGCGCCATTGACCGCGCCCTGCCGCATGTCGAACCGGGCCGCAGCCTGTTCTTCGTCCTCCTACCGGACGGGATGGACCCCGACGACCTGATTCGCGCCCGCGGGCCCGGCGCCATGGCGGATGCCCTCGCGCAGAAGATTTCCCTCTCCGAACTGCTCTGGATGCGCGAGCGCGACGCCGAGCCGGTAGACACGCCGGAACGCCAGGCCGGGCTCGAAGCGCGCCTCGCTGCCGCAGCGGCTCAGATCAAACATCCCGGCGTGCGCGCCGCCTATGAACGCGACCTGAAAGCCCGGATGCGCGACCATTTCTGGCAGGTGCGCCAGGCCAACCGTAGCGGCGACTACAGGAAGCGCCCCGGATCGGGACAGCTTCCCGCCTCAGGCGATCAAGGCCAGGTTGAGCTGAAAGGCGGCGCTCCGGCCAAGTTGCGCGGCCTCGGCGCCATCGTGCGCGCCGTCGACACGCCCGAGTTGCTGGACCTCGGCGCCGAAACCCTCGCTCTGGCGGCCTTCGCGGACCCGGATGTGAGCCTGATCCGGGATACAGTCCTGGACTTCGCACATGCAGGAATCCCTATTGACCGCAAGGGACTCTGCGCCCATTTAGCGGAAGCAGGGAACATGCGCGCTTCCGGATTGCTCAAAGAATATCCCACCACGCCTCAGATCGCGGTCGATGGACCCGAGGCAAGGGAATGGCTGATCGCCCTCGAGCAATACATGGTTGCAGGACGTCCCGATGAAGCTGAGGCGGAGGCTGGCATGGATGATGCTGGCATCGACGCCACGTCGTCGCCATCTGCGTGGCGGCGGAAACATCAGCTTGTCGCGGAACGTCGAGCCCTGAAAGCCCGGATGAACGAGGCAGCGGGTAAAGTCGGCGAAAGCTGAAATAGGCACGGAATTTACAGGATACACGGGCGAGGCGAGCGCCCTGTGTCATGGGAGAGAAAGTGAATGGCATCTGCCAAGCAGAAAAACATGCAGGGTGACGGCGATCACGAAGACGACAAGGACCAGGAGAACGGCCTTGTCGATTTCAATGCGACGGACGTCAAAAAGGTTCTGAAACGCGCCCAGAAGCGCGGTTTCATTACGCATGACGAAATCAACGCCCTGCTGCCGAATGACGAGATGACCTCCGACCAGATCGAGGACGTAATGTCCCAGATCTCGGAAATGGGCATCGCTGTCGTCGAAAGCGAAGAAGAGGCCGAAGAGCAGGGCAAGGCCCTGACCAAGATCGAGGACCGCAAGGTCGTCGTCAAAAAGGGCAACGCCCGCGGCTCTGACCGCACCGATGATCCGGTGCGCATGTACCTGCGCGAAATGGGCGCCGTGGAACTCCTCTCCCGCGAGGGCGAGATCGCGATTGCCAAGCGCATCGAGGCCGGCCGCGACGCGATGATCCGGGGCCTCTGCGAAAGCCCGCTGACCTTCGAAGCCATGATGGTGTGGCGCGACGAGCTCATCAATGAGCGGATCCTGCTGCGCGACCTGATCGACCTTGAGGCGACCTATGGCGCGGAAAATCCGCCGCCGGAGCCGAAAGTCGTCGAGAAGGAGCCGGAGCCCGAGCCGACCAAGACCCGCGCCCGCAAGAGCAGCGAAGACGTCGACGAAGTCGAGGCCGAGCGCCTGCGCCAGCAGCAGGAGCAGGAAGAGGACGAGGAAGACGATGCCGCTGCCATGTCCATGTCCGCCATGGAAGCGGAACTGCGCGACGGCGTGCTCGCCAAGCTGGACGAGATTGCCGACGGCTTCGGCCGTTACCGCAAGCTTCAGGACAAGCTGGTCTCCCGCAAGATGGAAGGCAAGGCGCTGACGCCGAAGGCGCAGGGCGAATATGACGAGTTGTCGAACAATATCGTCGAAAACCTGAAGACCATCCACATCAACAACGCCCGTATCGAGGCGCTGGTGGAACAGCTCTACGCCATCAACAAGAAGCTGATGGGCCTTGAAGGCAAGCTGATGCGTCTCGCCGACGCCCATGGCGTGCCGCGCAAGGAATTCCTCGAAAACTATTTCGGCCGCGAACTTGAGCCCGACTGGACCGAAAAGGTCCGTGAGCTGTCGGCGAAGTGGAAGAAGTTTGTTGACGGCAAGTCGGCTGACATCGAAGACGTCCGTGCCGAGATTTCCGATATTGCTCAGGAAATCGGTATCCCGATCGACGATTTCCGCCGCATTGTGCAGACGGTGCAGAAGGGCGAGCGCGAAGCCCGCATCGCGAAGAAGGAGATGGTGGAAGCCAACCTCCGTCTCGTGATCTCCATCGCGAAGAAATACACGAACCGCGGCCTTCAGTTCCTGGACCTCATCCAGGAAGGCAATATCGGCCTGATGAAGGCGGTGGACAAGTTCGAGTACCGCCGCGGCTACAAATTCTCGACCTATGCCACCTGGTGGATTCGTCAGGCCATCACCCGCTCCATCGCGGACCAGGCCCGCACGATCCGTATCCCGGTGCCCATGATCGAGACGATCAACAAGATCATCCGTACCCAGCGCCAGATGCTGCACGAGATCGGCCGCGAGCCGACGCCGGAAGAACTGGCCGAGAAGCTGGGCCTGCCGCTGGAGAAGATCCGCAAGGTTCTGAAGATCGCGAAGGAGCCGATCTCGCTGGAAACGCCGATTGGCGACGACGAGGATTCGAACCTCGGCGACTTTATCGAGGACAAGGCCGCGCTTCTTCCCGTGGATGCCGCGATCCAGTCGAACCTGCGCGAGACGACCACCCGCGTGCTCGCCTCGCTCACCCCGCGTGAGGAACGCGTGCTGCGCATGCGCTTCGGCATCGGCATGAACACCGATCACACGCTGGAAGAAGTCGGCCAGCAGTTCTCGGTGACCCGCGAACGCATCCGCCAGATCGAGGCCAAAGCGCTCCGCAAGCTGAAGCATCCGAGCCGCAGCCGCAAGCTGCGCAGCTTCCTGGATACCTAAACACAAAGGGCGGCCCGCGGGCCGCCCTTTCTCTTCCTGCTGAAATTACGCTCACGCCGCCGCGTTCAGTGCCTGGTCGAGATCTGCGATCAGGTCGGCGGCGTCCTCGATGCCGATGGAGAGGCGCACCGTGTCGGGCGCTGCGCCAGCTGCGATCAGCTGCTCATCCGACAGCTGACGATGCGTGGTCGAGGCCGGGTGGATGACGAGGCTGCGCGCGTCGCCAAGGTTTGCCACATGGCTGAACAGGTTGAGCGCGGCAACGAATTTCGTGCACGCCGCATAGCCGCCCTTCAGCTGCACCGTGAACAGGGCGCCTGCGCCTTTCGGGCAGATCTTCGGCACCCGCGCCTTGTAGGGCGACGAGTCGAGCCCGGCATAGGTGACGCCAGCGACCGCCGCATGACCCTCAAGCCATTTCGCGATCTTCTCGGCATTCGCGACATGCTTTTCCATGCGCAGCGACAGCGTTTCGATCCCCATCAGCGTATAGTGCGCCCCCTGAGGATTCATCGTCATGCCAAGGTCGCGTAGGCCCACCGCAATGCCATGGAAGGTGAAGGCGAGATTGCCGAAGGTCTCATGGAAGGTGAGGCCATGATAGGCAGGCTCAGGCTTCGAGAGGGACGGGAACTTGTCCGAGGCTGACCAGTCGAATGTGCCGGAGTCGACCACCGCGCCGCCGGTCACCGTGCCGTTGCCGGTGAGATATTTGGTCAGTGAGTGCACCACCAGCGTCGCGCCATGCTCGATCGGGCGGCAGAGGTAGGGCGTCGCCGTCGTATTGTCCACGATCAGCGGAATGCCGGCATCGTTCGCAATCGCTGCGATGGCGTCGAGGTCGGTGATGTAGCCGCCCGGATTGGCGATGGTCTCGCAGAAGATGGCGCGTGTGTCGTCATTGATGGCCGCCTTCACGGCGCCGAGATCGTCGAAGTCGACGAATGTGCACGACCAGCCGAACCGCCGGATCGTCTGGCTGAACTGGGTGATCGTGCCGCCATAGAGGCGCGTCGAGGCAACGATGTTACGGCCGGGGCCCATCAGCGGGAACAGCGCCATGATCTGCGCCGCATGGCCGGAGGAGCAGCACACCGCACCCGCGCCCCCTTCGAGCGCCGCGACCCGGTTCTGCAGCGCGCCAATCGTCGGATTGGTCAGGCGCGAATAGATGTAGCCGACTTCCTGCAGGTTGAAGAGCGCGGCCGCATGGTCGGCGTCGCGGAAGACATAGGCCGTGGTCTGATAGATCGGCACCTGCCGCGCGCCGGTCGCTGGGTCGGCTGAGGTGCCGGCGTGGATGGCGAGTGTGTCAAATCCCTGTTCAGCCGCGTTCGTCATGGTCGTGCGTCTCCTGTCCCTGTGTGCAAGGCAGAGGTCTTAGGTCACGCGAATTGGCCCGGCAATGCAGGAAATCTGACGATATGGCCCCCGCCGCGCTAATGACTTCCGGGGCCGCAGTCTATTGGTTGAACGTGTCGCACACTTTCGGATCGCCGGATTGAAGGCCCTTGTAGAGCCATTCGACGCGTTGTTCGGCGCTGCCATGCGTGAACGCTTCGGGCGTCACATAGCCCTGCGTGCGCTTCTGGATCATGTCGTCGCCGATGGCCTGCGCGGTGCGAAGGCCCTCCTCGATATCGCCCCGCTCCAGCGCCACCTTGCCACCCGAGGCTTCCGCTGCATGCGCAGCCCAGACGCCGGCATAGCAGTCGGCCTGTAGCTCCATCGCCACCTGGTAGGCGTTCGCCTCCTCCTGGCTGCGCGCGAGCTGCTGGGCCTTGCGTACCTGGTCCGACACGCCGGTCAGCGTCTGGATGTGGTGGCCGAACTCATGCGCGATGACATAGGCCTTGGCAAAGTCCGCGCCCGATGCGCCAAGTTGCTGCTGCATCTGCTGCCAGAAGGAGAGGTCGAGATAGACGGTCTGGTCCGGTGGGCAATAGAAGGGGCCCATGGCCGCCTGGCCCATGCCGCAGGCGGTCTGCGTGCCGCGGTCGTAGAGCACGATGCGCGGTTCGGTATAGCCGCGGATCGCCTGGCTCCAGACGTCGTTGATATTGGCGCCAATAATGTCGACGAACTGCCCGGCTTCGTCTTCCGGTGTGCCGGTGCGCGCGGCTTCGGAGGTTGAGGCTGTCTGCGTGGAAGGATCCGGCAGCCCTGCTTCCTCAGGCGAGACGCCAAAGATGAAATAGGCGATCAGCGCCAGAATGATCATGCCCGCGCCGCCTCCGGCGACCGTGCCGGCCCCCATGCCGCGCCGATCCTCGATATTGCCGCCCCGGCGTCCGCCTTGCCACCGCATCCCATGTCTCCCTTGAACCGCCCGGCGACTGCCGGCCATTGCCGGAACCTTATCAACCATGCGAGGACAGGCCAATCCATCAGGGAGCGCGTATGCACGACATCCTCACCATCCGGACCGCGGGGCAGGGGCTGTACGAGTTCACCCGCCCTGTGCAGGCCTTCCTCCGCGAGGCCGGCGGCGGCGACGGCCTGCTGACCCTGTTCTGCCAGCACACATCGTGCTCGCTGCTGATCCAGGAAAATGCCGATCCGGATGTCCAGACCGATCTCAAGGCCTTCTTCCGCCGGCTCGTACCACCTGCTGACGACTCCTCCATGCGCTACCTGGTTCACCGGACCGAAGGGCCCGATGACATGCCGGCACATATCCGCGCGGCGCTGACCCAGGTGTCGCTGTCCATTCCGGTGATCGGCGGCCGGGCTGCACTTGGCACCTGGCAGGGCGTGTACCTGTTCGAGCACCGCGATGCCCCACATGAGCGCCGGGTCGTGGTGCAGTTCCAGCCTTCCGCCTAGCGGTACTGCAACAACTTTCGGACGCCGTGCAGTTGCGCCTAAGTTGAGACTTGCGGCCTTTGACACCACTGTCTAGCTTCCTTCCAAGGGAAGGTTCAGGGAGTTCAGGATGAGGATCATACTTGCTGCGCTCATGGCATTTGCCATGTTCGTTATGGGCTCTGCAAAGGCGGAGGTGCCGCATCCTCCGCTTGAAGCGTATGGCGAATTGCCGGAACTCCGCTTTTTCACACTGGCGCCCGACGGTGCGCATGCCGCTTTCCTGATGCGCCGGGACGGTAAGGACGTCATCGTTCTCTACACACGCGCGACGGGTCAGGTTTCCATCCTCGGGTCCATCGACGAGCTATCCGCCAGAGGGCTGAATTTTGCGGACAACAAACACGTCGTCCTTCTGGTGTCTGAGACCACAAGCCAGATTGGCGTGCGCGGCAAATGGGAGGATTCCGGCGCCTTCTCGACCAACATCGAGACCGGAAAGACGAGCACGCTGCTTCGGACAACCGAGGGCATTTTCCCGGCGCAAACCGGACTCGGAAAAATTGTCGGACGCAACGGGAATAAGTCGGCTGTCTTCATTCCTGCCTATGCCGGCGATTTCGGCGACAAGCCACCGTATCACCTCTTCGAGGTCGATCTCGACCATGGGCGGGGACGTATTCATTCCCGCGGTGTCACCAAGACCATCGACTGGTTTGTGGATGCAGACGGTACCGTCCTTGCGCGCGAGGATTTCTCGGCAGAAGACAAATACTATCGTCTCTACAGTGACATTCCAGGCGACCGCACGCTCGTCTACCAATCCGATAAAGACCGGATGCCATTCTCGCTTATTGGCGTGAAGGAGGACCGATCGGCCCTGGTGGTCGTCGATGAATCCGGCGTCGATGGCGGCTATACCGCGGTCTACGAGCTCAACATGAAAGGCGAGTTCTCCGATCCGGTGTTTGCCCGCGACGATGCCGACATCGACGACATCATCCTCGACGACAATCGCTTCGTCGAAGGGGTCCGCTATTCGGGCGCGCTGCCGTCCTATGATTTCTACAACAAGGCCGCCGAAGCGGCGGTCAACGCCATGTATGACGTTGTGCCAGGCGCTGCCATCACGCCGGTTTCGTGGAGCAAGGGCTGGCAGCAGGTTCTCTATTATGTCTTCGCAGGAGATACTGCGGGATCATACATCCTGCAGGATCGCGTCACCGATTCCTATTCCCTGCTTGCGTCAGAGCGCGCCAGCATTCCGGCTGAAGCGATCGGCGAAGTGGTCGGCATCAAATATCCGGCGCGAGATGAACTTAGCATTCCGGCCATCCTGACATGGCCAGCCGGATCCACTGAAGCGACCCGCAAGAATCTTCCGCTTATCGTCATGCCACATGGCGGCCCGGCCGCGCACGACTCGATCGATTTCGACTGGATGGCCCAGTATTTCGCCAATCGTGGCTATCTCGTCCTGCAGCCCAATTTTCGCGGTTCGACCGGCTATGGCGGCGATTTCCAGCGCGCCGGGAATGGCGAATGGGGCGCCAAGATGCAGGACGATGTCACGGACGGTGTTCTCGCCCTCGTGAAATCTGGAGCGGCCGATCCGGAGCGTGTGTGCATCGTCGGCGGCAGCTATGGCGGCTATGCCGCGCTGGCCGGGGGCGCATTCACCCCGGAGCTTTACAAATGTGTCGTCGCGCTCGCGCCGGTTTCGGATGTTGAGCGCATGATCCGCGACCTGCGCAACGATCTCGGCCGCAAGAATTCCGCTGTGCAATACTGGCAACGGATTATCGGGAACCTGAAGGACGACAATGAGAAGCTGAAGCAGATTTCGCCGTCCAATTCGGCAGGCGCGTTTCAGGCGCCGGTGCTGCTGATCCACGGCAAGGACGACACGGTCGTTCCGATCGTCCAGAGCAGGATCATGGAAAAGGCGCTGAAGAAAGCCGGCAAGGATGTGACGTTCGTGCAGATGAAGGGCGAGGATCACTGGCTGTCCGAGGGCGAAACGCGGATTGTAGCGCTCCGCGCCATGGCGGACTTCGTCGAAACTCACATCCCCGTCGACTGAGGATCAGAAGCCTGCAGGCTGTGGCAGGCCGGGGGAGGAGAGGCAGATTGCCTTGAAGCGCTCTCCCATTTCGGCCGGATCGATCAGACGGCGGACGGCTTCGTAGATGGCATCGGCCTCGTCCGGATTGGCTTTGACGAGTTGGTTCAGGCGGGCCTGTGCCCCGAGTCCCATGAGAAACATGCCCTGCGGAACCGGGCCTGCCACATCGAGGCTCGCTTTCGTGGCAAGACGGGCAAGCCGGCCGAAGTCGACATCGACGGTCAGGTCGGACTCGCCGGGCAGGGCGAGGGGACTGACCTGTTTGCCGTCCTTGAATGAGCGCAGGCTGTCGCCCGGCGCGACATCAGAAGGGCCGTAGTCGATGAACAGCGCCCGGTAAGGTGCATCGCGCATGACAAGATCTGCCAGGATCAGGTCCAGGCCGACCTGCACTTCGACGGCAGCGCTTGCAGCTGCCACACCTTCCGGCGCGGCCTGCTCGTTGGCGGCGAGGCCGAACACCAGTTCGCGCTCTCCATTGAGCCCGACGACGCATTCGCGCCAGCATGTACCATCCTTGCGAAACTGCCGGGCAGGCAGGCAATCGAGATATTCATTCGCCACCAGCAGCATCGGTCCCGAAGGCACTTCAGCAAGCGTGGAGACGAATTCCGGCGCGGCCGAAGACAGGCCAGCACACTGCATTTCACGCAAGGCCGGACTCATCTCCACCATGGTGAGCTGCATTGCCTTGGCGAAGTCCTCGCTGCCGGCGACCATGGCGAGACGCAGGGCGTCCTGCATCAGGGCGCCGCGGCCAGGGCCGATCTCGACCAGGCGGAAGGAGTCTGGCGATCCCATCGCGCGCCATTCATGCACCAGCCAGAGGCCGATGAGTTCGCCGAACACCTGGCTGATTTCCGGCGCGGTGATGAAGTCCCGCCCGATGGCCGGGCGCGAGGCGTAATAGCCCTGCGCCGGGTCGTGCAGGCAGAGCTGCATATAGGTCGAAACGGGGATCGGGCCGCCGGTTTCGATCAGGCGGACAAGGCGTTCCTTGAGGGTCACGCCGCAGCTTGCCCTTTCGGCTTCAGTGCATGCCAGACCAGCCAAGCGCCGCCCATCCACATCGGGATCGACAGGATCTGGCCCATGGTCAGCCATTCCGGCAGTCCGTGCACGAAAGAGTCCGGCATGCGGAAATTCTCAACGATGGTGCGGCCTGCCGCATACATCAGCAGGAACAGGCCCGCGACGAGGCCCGGCCGCTTCATCGCGCCGAATTTCCAGATCAGGATGCTGAGAACGATCAGGGGCACCCAGCCCTCCAGTGCAGACTCGTAAAGCTGGCTCGGGAAGCGCGCGGTCTCGAGGCCGTTGTAGACCCATGTGCCGGTGTCCCAGTTGTAGGCCGGCGGCGTGGAGCCCGGCACGATGCCTTCCGGAAACACCATGCCCCATGGGGAGGTCGTATGCCGGCCATAGAGTTCGGCATTGATGAAGTTCGCGATCCGCACGAGGCCGATGCCGATCGGCGCAACAACGCCGGCAATGTCGCCCAGCGACAGGAGGCGCAGCTTGTGCCGCATGGCGAAGGTGACGATCGCGATGGCGACGCCTGAGATCCCTCCGTGGAAGGACATGCCGCCATCCCAGATCCTGAGAATGGTCATGGGATCAGAGACCAGAACATCGAACTGGTAGGGCACCATATAGAAAAGGATATAGCCGATCCGCCCGCCGAGGATGATGCCCAGGATGATCCAGAACATGATGTCGTCGAGCTGTTCCTTGTCCAGCGGGCTGTTGCCGCCGAACAGGGCCGGGCGCCGGATCATTGCATTGGCATACCACCAGGCAAGGCCGATGCCCGCCATGTAGCCGAGCGCGTACCAGCGCAGGTGAAACTTGCCGAGACCGAGAAAGCCGAAATCTATGGTGAAGGCAGCGGGGCTGATTTCCGGAAAGGACAGCGCACCTGCAGCGAGGTGCGCGCCAGAGAGCATCATGGTTTCCAGCATGCGGCGTCTTTTCCCTGTCTTGCCCCGGACCTATCTGTTACGGGTGCGGCAGCTGACAGCCGCAGAACCCGCGCGCGAAGGAGTAGCCCCATGGCGACGACAAATCCACTGCTCGATGACATTGCCGGTCTGATGACCAGCGCGATGGGCGCCGCCCGGGCTGCCGGTGAAGAAGCCAAGACCGCTGCACAGGCGCGTGTGCGCGGCCTGATCGCCGATATGGACCTTGCCGGACGCGATGAAGTGGAAGCGCTGAAGGCACTTGCCATTTCCGCACTGGAAAAGGTCGAGGTGCTGGAGAAGCGCGTCGCCGAACTCGAAGCCGGAAAGTCAGGCAAACTTTAAGCATGGCGCCTTCGCTCAACTGTTGAAGCGAATGGACCTGCGCGCTGAGGGGCGTATTCAGGGCAGGCAGGGGTATGGTGATCCGGGGCGAATCCTGCCCCGTTATCCGTCTCTGCGAGGGGAGTGATGATGAGTCTTGGCCTGACACGCAACGATTTCGGCATGATCGATCCGCTGGAGCGGGTCGAGGAAGCGCTCGAAGACGGCGGCTGGCAGGGCGAGCGCGACGAAGAGGGAACGATCCAGGCCGTTGCCGAAACACGCTGGGGCGATCTCGGCGCCCTGTTCGCCTACCGGCCGGACCCCGCCGCGATCCATTTCTCGATGACGCTCGACGTGAAGCCGCAAGGCGCAAAGCGTGCCGCACTGTCCGAACTCATCATGATGGCGAACGAGCGTCTCTGGCTCGGCCATTTTGACTACTGGGGCGATGAAGGCGTCATCATCTTCCGCCACACAATCCCGATGATGGACCGGGATGAGCCGACGCTCGGCGAGATCCGGTCCCTGATGGCGGCTGCCGTCTCTGCAACGGAGCGCTTCATCCCGGCGTTCAACTTCCTGGTCTGGGCCGGGAAATCGCCGCGCGAGGCCATCGAAGCGGTGATGTTCGAAACTCATGGTGAAGCCTGATCCCATGGCGGGCGCCCAGTCGATCGCATTGATTGGTGCCGGGCGCATGGGAACGGCGCTGGCCAAAGGCTGGCTCAGCGGCAAGCGCAAAGTCGAAATCCTGATTTCTGATCCGCAGCCCTCGGCCGAGGCGCAGGAATGGGCTGGCTCCGGCAAGGTCCGTCTCAATCCCGTCCCGGAGCCCGTCAGTGTTTTGGTCGTTGCGGTGAAGCCGCAGGTGTTTCCAAAAGCGGCGGAAAGCCTGAAAGCCTGGATCGGCCCGAAGACACTCGTCATTTCGATCATGGCCGGCGTGCGCGTGAAACAAGTGGCGGAAAAGCTGGACACCCAGCGCGTCATCCGCGTCATGCCGAACACGCCCGGCGCGATCGGTCGCGGCGTGTCGGTGATGAGCGCCCCGGCCGGCATCGCGAAGGGCGACGTCCAGACGGCCGAACGCCTGCTGGCGCCGCTTGGCGAAGTGATCGGCCCGGTCGACGAAAAACACATGTCGAATGTCACGGCGCTGTCGGGCAGCGGTCCAGCGTATCTGTTTCTGTTGGCTGAAGCCATGGCGGATGGAGCAGAGGCCGAGGGCCTGCCTCGTGAGCTCGCCCAGCGCCTCGCGCGCCTGACGGTGGAAGGCGCTGCTGCGCTGATGGCTGAAAGCGGCGATGCGCCCGGCGCGCTCAGAAAAGCGGTCACCTCACCCGGCGGTACCACCCAGGCGGCCCTTGACATCCTCATGGATGACGGTGGGATGCCGAGATTGCTGAGACAGGCGATCCGGGCGGCAGCCAACCGCGACCGGGATCTGTCACGCGACATGGACTAGGAGGCGTTGAACAGCATGGATGAGAGCGACGATGTTGTCGAACTCGGCCTGCTTGCCGCGCTTCGTCTCGCTGAAGAGACGCCCTGGGCCGACCTGACGCTGTCCGAAATTGCAGGCCAGGCGGGTCTCGCCCTCGGCGATTTCCACGGCATTACACGCGACGACCTCACCAATGCCTTCGACACGTATTTCGATGGCGCCATGTCGGCTGAAACACCGCCGGGAGGCGATACGCCGCGCGAGCAATTGTTCGATGTCATCATGCTGCGCTACGAGGCCATCGAAGAGGTGCGGGCAGGGGCATTGTCGCTCATGCGCTACCGGGATCGCACACCGCGCTTGCTGGCCCGCCTGCCGCAGCACCGGGCGCAGAGCGCTTACTGGGCACTCGCATCGACCGGTCTCGACGATGACAGTGGCGCGCCAATCAGCCTGAAAGTGGCCGGCATTGCCTTCGCGATCGCCCAGACCGAACGCGCCTGGCGCAAGGACCAGCATGGCGATTTCGCCCTCACCATGGCCGCGCTCGACAAAGCCCTGCGCGCGGGCGAGGAGCGGATGATGCGCCTTCAGCGCTGGCTGCCCCACAAGACCAAGAGCGGGCCGCAAGAGCCCGATGAAGCGGAGGAAACCGATGAGCCGTCCGGGCCTGGACACGAACCCCCTTGAACTGACGCCGGACTGGTTCAACCAGCTGTTTGAGACGATCGGCGTGGATGCCGAAGTGCAGGCGCTGACCGCGAAGGCGATCGGCACCGGTCAGATCGGCGAGAATGTCCGTTTCGTCTTCGATTACGCGCGAAAGGGCGAAGGCGCCCCGGCGACACTGGTCGGAAAGTTCCCGTCTGGCAGCGATGCGAGCCTGATGACGGCCAAACTGCTCGGCCATTATGAGCGGGAGGTGATGGTCTATCGCACCTTCCCGAAAGTGGCGGGCCGGATCACGCCCGCCGCACTCTATGCCGACTATGACCCGGACACGAACCGGTTTGCCCTCATCATGGAAGACATGGCGCCAGCCGAACAGGGCGACCAGCTCGCCGGTTGCAGCGTGGCGGACGCCGAGCGGGCGATGGACGCCGCTGCGATCCTGCATGCCGCCTACTGGATGGACGAGGCACTCGACACATATTCGTGGCTGCAGAACACGAAACTGGCGCCGCCACCCGCAATCGGCCCCGAAGCAGTGGTCACACTATGGGCCGGGTTCAAGGACCGCTATGGGGCACACCTCACGCCGGACGTGGTCGAGGTCGGCGACGCCTATGCTGACGCGCTGCCGCGATTTCCTGAAGAACGGCCCGGCCCGTTCGCGCTGATCCACAATGACTACCGGCTCGATAATATGCTGTTCGGCAAGCCGGGGGCGCCGAAGTCTCTGGCAGTTGTAGACTGGCAGACTGCCGGGAAGGGGGCGCCAGCCAACGACGTTGCCTATTTCATCGGCGCGGGCCTGACGCGGGAAGACAGGCCGAAACATGAGCAGGCGCTCCTGCGCTACTATCATGCACGCCTCGAAGCAGAGGGCGTGCGAGGCTACAGCTTCGACCAACTCTATGAGGATTATTGCCTCAACTGTTTCTACGGCATGTCGGTCGCGTTCGGCGCGGCGATGCTGGTCAAGCAGACCGAGCGAGGCGACCAGATGTTCCTCACAATGCTCAGGCGTCATGCGGCGCAGGCGCGGGACAATGATGCCCTCAGACTCCTGCCCTGATGCCGTAGATTCCTCTCATTCCTGTAACAATGTCTACAGAGTCTCACCCACTGTGCCGCGGCGGAACAGGTTTCCAAACATCCTCCTAATACGGGGTGGGAAACTCTCGTTTCGCGTTACGCGTGGGCTTAAGGCGCATCGCTTAGAGTGCATCTTCCGGGGCCTCCAGAAGGGGGAGCCACCAATGTTGAGGAAGGTGTGGACATGGAACCGCAGAATGCAAAGCCCACGAGCGTCAAAGGGCCGGATGGCAAGTCGCTCACCATATCGGATCTCCCGTCGCCGAACATTTCGCGCTGGGTGACCCGCCGCAAGGCAGAAGTCGTTGCCGCCGTTTCCGGGGGACTGCTCTCCCGCAAGGCCGCTTGCGACCGCTACAATCTGACCGATGAGGAATACGAAGGCTGGGAGCGCCTGTATGCGCGCCACGGCTCGAAAGGCCTCCGGACGACCCGCCTGCAACAGTACCGCCGCTAGGCGCCTGTTAAAGCGAAATTTACGGCCTCGCCGTTAACTCGGGCTCAAGCATCCGGAGCTGTCCGGATCGCAGGAGTCCAGAATGGCTTACGGCACTTCCAGCATGCAGCGCGGCGCGACGCCTTCCACACGGGCGGTCGCGTTCGCGGCGTTTGTGCTGGTGCTGGGCCTGATCGGCTGGCGCAGCATGGATGTGCTCACGCGGGCGCCTTCCTCTCCCGGGCCGCTGTCGCAGGCCGAAGCTTCGCTGCTCTCTGTTGCTGAAGCCATTACAGGGAAGGGGCATGTGCGCGTCTCGGTCGCGCAGCGCTCCGGCCAGCCACGTCAGGTGCTGGTCCTGGTGGATGAGGCGGTGGAAACGGACCCTGCAATACTGGTCCAGATTGTGACCGCAGCAGCGGCTATAGATGACTCAAAAGGCGAAATCGTCTCGCTGAAACAGCTTCCGTTTGCCGCTGGCATGACCGGGCAGCCGACCCTTGCCGACTGGACCGAACTTTCCCTGCTGGGGCTGCTGGCCTGTCTCATCGGTTGGCTGGGCTTCCGGCCGTCCCCCGCCATGGCCCCCGCCGTCGAGATCGTGCGCGAGGCATTGCCGTCCGCCCGGATGGCGCCTTCGGCCCCTGCGCCGCGTCCGGCTGCCGCCCCGGTCCGGTCCGGCGAAGCGGCTGACCTTGCGCGCCGTGACCCGGCGCGTGCCGCCGAGATCGTGCGCGGCTGGATGGGCAAGCCGGGAGATGCCGCATGAGTGCGCTCGCTGTCGCCCGAGACATGGTTCCGGCCCGGCCCGATGACGGCCTCGCGCGCTCGGCCCGCCTGATGCGGGCGCTCGGTCCCGATGCCGCGCCGATCTGGTCCGAACTTTCCAAATCCGAAGTGCAGGCCCTGACGGCCGCCATGGATGCGCTTGGCGATGGCGCCGAGGGGGAAGGCGACGCGGTCGACCGGTTCATGGACGCTCACCAGCGTCTCGGCATGCCTGCAGCGCGTTCGTCGGGCGCTTCGGTCTGGTCACGCCTCTCCGAAGTCGGTCCGGAGATGCTGGTGCAGATCCTTGGTGCGGAGCATCCGCAGACGATTGCGCTGGTCCTGTCGCGCCTGACAGGGGAGGCGGCCGCGCGCCTCTTGCGCGCGCTGGAACCGCCGGTTGCCATCAATGCGATGCATCGCCTCCTGAACCTCGGGCCGGTCCATCCGGTTGCGCTGGCGGCACTCGAGACCCGCCTCGATGCGCTGGTCGGCGCCAAGGCGGAAGCCGGACAGCGCGGCGGCCATGAGCGTGTCGCCCGGATCTTCGACCAGATGGACGCCCGCTCCGGCAAGACCTTCCTTGCGGCGCTTGAAAATGCAGAACCCGGCGCTGGCGAAAAGGTCCGCGCGCTGATGTTCACCTTCGATGACCTCAGCAGCCTCGATGCTGCTGGCCTGCAGACGCTGCTCTCCGCCGTTGACCGCGCTGCGCTGGTCATCGCCCTCAAGGGGGCACGCGACGATACGGCCAATGCCTTCTTTAACAACATGACGCGCCGCGCCGGCGACCTGCTGCGCGAAGAGATCGCGACGCTCGGCCCCGTGCGCCGCAGCGAGGTCGAAGCCGCCCGGCAGGAACTGGTCGCGCTCGCCCGCACGCTCGTCCATCGCGGAGACATCCGTTCCGGCGACCAGACCGATGAGGACGAATTGGTCGACTGATGCAGCGCGCCGTAAAGACCTTGCAGCACTTTGAATTCCGAAGCGATTTCACCATCGTGGAGCCGCCCGAGCCGGTCGTCGAGCCGGCGCCTGAAAACATTGCGCTGACCTCGTCCGACCTCGCGCTGCTGCTGTCTGAAGCGCGAACCGAGGGCTATGCCGCAGCGCAGGCGCAGTTTGCCGCCGCGCAGGATGCAAGGCTGGAGGAGGCCACGGGCCGACTGTCCGAAGCGCTGGCGAGCCTTGTGGAGCTGGCCGGCCATCTTGAAGCGAGTGCCCTTGAGCAGGGCTTCAGCGACAAGGCCCTGCGCCTGATCACGGCAACCGCGCAGCGGATTGCAGACGGACAGGGAGACCTGTTTGCAGAACGGGCGGAATTCAGCCAGTACTCCCCCCAATCACCCGCCACCCGGCCGGAGGACAAGACATGACACAGCCAGCCAATCCCGCCCTGAAGAAGTCGCTGATGGATGTGCCGGTGCGCGTGGACGTCGTGTTGGGCGAAATGCGCATCCCGATGGACGAACTGGCGCAGATGACGGCCGGCGACATCGTTGCCCTCGAACGGCGCACGGACGAACCGGTCGAAATCTATGTCTCTGACCGCCTGATGGCCCGTGGCAAGCTGGTCGTGGCGGACGGCCAGTTGGGCGTCACCCTGTCTGAAATCGTAGATTCCCGCGAAGCAGCCTGACCGGACCCGCCATGCAGGCCTTACCCGAGTATCGCCTGAGCGCTCGCGCGGGCTACGGTTATATTCCCGGTCTCGATGGGGTTCGCTGCCTTGCCGTGGCGATCGTGATGATTGCGCATGCGGGCTTTGAACGGATTGTGCCGGGCGGCCTCGGCGTCACGGTGTTCTTCTTCATCTCCGGCTTCCTGATCACGCGCCTCCTTCTGGCCGAAGCGTCCGAAAAGGGCCGCATCGGGCTTGGCAATTTCTATATCCGCCGGTTCCTGCGGCTGTTGCCGGCGCTGTATGTGATGTTGGCGGTCACGTCAGTTGCCCTGATCGTGCTGGGCACCCCGCCACTGTTGCGGGAAGTGGCGACGGCGCTGACCTACACGGCGAACTACCTGTTCGTGGCGCTCGAATTCCAGGATGCGGCGGCTGCGGCAGGGCAGGGCCTGCCGGGGGTGCGCGTAGCGCCCTGGTCGCATCTCTGGTCATTGGCGGTGGAGGAGCATTTTTACCTCCTGTTCCCGCTGCTGCTGATGCTGAACCTGCAGAACCTGAAACGGATGGCATGGATCTGCCTCGGACTGTGTGCGGCGGCGCTGGCCTGGCGGCTGACCACGCTGCATGTGCTGCACTGGCCGTCGAACTATAATTATGTGGCGACCGACACACGGATCGACAGCCTTGTCTGGGGCTGTCTCCTGTCGCTCCTGTTGCATATCGCGCCGGATGGGGCATGGCGGCGCTGGCTGACCGGGCTCATTCCGTTCATTTTGGCCGGAGGGCTGGTGGTGTTCAGCCTTGTCTATCGGGACGATATGTTTCGCGAGTCCTTCCGCTATACAATTCAAGGCATTGCGCTGTTTATCGGAGTGCTCAACCTGTATTTCTGGCGGCCGCTGGACTTCGCCCTGAAGCTTCTGGAGGTGCCGCTTGTGTCCTGGCTCGGCCGGGTCAGCTATGGGCTCTACCTCTGGCACATGCCGGTCTATGACCTGACGCAGCAAATAACCGGGCTGGAGCCGGGCGGAGCAGTGTTCCTGCTGGTTGCGGTTGGCGTAACGCTTCTGGTCACCAGCCTGTCGTTCTACCTGGTCGAACGGCCTGTCGTGGCCCTGCGAAAGAGATTCGGCGCCCACATCCCGCTGCGAATCGGGGTGCAGGAATCTGCGAATCCCTAACCGAACTTCGTGATTCGTTAACCATTGGCCCCCCATTTTCAGCGGGAACCTTAAGCCGTGCCCGCTGAATTGCCGCTCCTGCGGGCCGGAGTGATTAACGAGAGGACGCCGCTTCATGCGCATGAAGATGTTCGCCGCTGAGACGTTCGAAGCAGCGAAGGCCATGATTTTCGCCGAGATGGGGGCCGATGCGGTCATCCTGTCGGAGCGGGAGACTGAAGCGGGCGTCGAAGTCCGCGCAGCCGTCGACAGGATGGGTGGCGTGAGCTTTGGCACTAGCGCGAACGAGCCGCTGTTCCTGCGCGATGCGCGCGGAAGTGCGGGTCATGGCCGCGGGGTCGAGAACCCGCTGTTCAGCCGTGTGCGGGATGCGCTGCTGTGGCACGGGGCGCCTCAGCGCTTTGCCGAGCGTGTCGCTGCCGAAGGCGCCGGCCGAAATCATGGCAGCCTGAGCGATCCGGAAGAGGCGATCGCCGAGGGCGTGACCCGCCTTGCCACCTGCGATCCGCTGCCGGCACGGCTTGAAAACGATGTGATCCTCGTTGGCCCGCCGGGCCATGGCCGCACTGCGACCGCTGCAAAGCTGACGCGCCGGGCGGCTGTCGCCCGCATGGAAGTGATGCCGGTGGCCGCAGACCTCGACGGGACGGCGGGCGGCGACCAGCTTGCTGCCTATCTCGAACTGGAGCGCGGCCAGATCCGCGTCTGCCAGACCGCAGACGCCCTGTTCGACACGCTGAAAACGCTTAAGGACGAGGGCCGCCGGTTCGTGATCGACCTGCCGGCGATCAATCCGTTCGATGATGACGACCTTGCCAGCCTGCAGGATCTCATCTCCGTCATCCGCGCCGAGCCGGTGCTCGTGATGTCCGCCGAAGGCCATCCAGAAGACCAGCTGGAGGCGGCGAAATCCTTTGCCCGCGCCGGCGTCAAGCGCGCGGTGCTCACCAAACTCGATGTCGTCCGAAGGCGAGGGGGCGCGATTTCCGCGCTGTCGTCCGCGGGGATTGCCTTCTCGCACCTGGCCGTGACGCCGTTCATCGGCGGGGGCCTCGTCCCGGCCGCACCGTCGCGCCTGGCCGCCCTGCTGATGGAAGATACCCCCGGCGATGTCATCGCCCTGAGAGGAGCCGCGTAATGAGCTTCATGATGCGAAAATCGCAGGAGCGCCCGGCTGCCCGGATGACGCACCGGCGCGTTGAACCCGCTTCGATCATCGCCGTTGCCTCGGGCAAGGGCGGTGTCGGCAAGACCTTTATGGCGATCACGCTGGCCTCCGCCTTCGCCCAGGCCGGCAAGCGCACGCTGCTGGTCGATGGCGACCTTGGCCTCGCAAACGTCGACGTCCAGCTCGGCATTGCGCCGGAAACCGACCTTGCGGCGGTGGTGGCCGGTTGGGTGGAACTGGATGACGCGGTGACACCGATCGATGGCGGCGCGGCCGATGGCGGCTTTGACGTGCTGCCGGGCCGGTCGGGCTCCGGTGCACTCGCGGAACTCCCGCCGGAAGAAGTCGCGCGCCTCGCGGCCGGGCTTTCGGCGCTGGCGTTGCAATACGACCAGGTGGTCGTGGACCTCGGCGCCGGTATCGAAGCGAACTGCATGCGCCTCGCGCGCGCGGCCGACAAGGCGCTCATGGTAATCACCGACGAGCCAACCTCGATGACCGACGCTTATGCCTTCATCAAGGTGCTGCGCGGCTATGCGCCGAATGTCGATCCGGTCATCTGCATCAACCAGGCTGAGAGCCGTGCGGCGGGACAGCGCACCTACGAAGCGATTGCGCGTGCCTGCCAGACCTTCCTCGGATTCCGGCCGCACCTTGCCGGCGTGGTGATCCGCGACCCGAAGGTGCGCGATGCAATCCGTTGTCAGAAAACGCTGATTTCAACAGACCCGCAGGCCCAGCCGATCCAGGATGCGATCGCAATAAGCCAGGTGCTGATTGGCAATTCGCCGGCGGCAGAGCTCGGAAACTAGATAATTAATCTGTGTGAAGATTGTGGGGACTTCGACGGGAATCAATGCCGACTGTTAACCTTGGTTAAAGAAACAGTAGCTAGGATTCTCAACGTTAATAAAAACGACTAGCTTGTCGTTAGGCTGATTCGGGAGACGGCATATGCGCGTCCTGCTCATTGAAGACGATAGCGCTGTTGCGCGTTCTATTGAGCTGATGCTGAAGTCCGCGGGCTTCAACATCTATACGACCGACCTCGGGGAGGAAGGCGTCGATCTGGGCAAGGTGTACGAGTATGACATGATCATTCTCGACCTGTCGCTGCCGGATATTTCCGGGTACGAAGTGCTCAAGCAACTGCGCATGGGCCGTGTGAACACGCCTGTGATGATCCTCTCCGGCAATCCGGACATCGAGGCGAAGGTCAAGACGCTGGGCTACGGCGCCGACGACTATCTCACCAAGCCGTTCAACAAGGACGAGCTGATCGCCCGCATCACCGCCATCGTGCGCCGCTCCAAGGGCCATGCCGAGAGCGTGATCCGCACCGGCGAGATCGTGGTGAACCTCGACGCCAAGACCGTGGAAGTGGAAGGCGAACGCGTCCATCTCACCGGCAAGGAATACCAGATGTTCGAGCTGCTTTCCCTGCGCAAGGGCACGACGCTCACCAAGGAAATGTTCCTGAACCACCTTTATGGCGGCATGGACGAGCCGGAACTGAAGATCATCGACGTCTTCATCTGTAAGCTCCGCAAGAAGCTTCAGCAGGCCACCGGCGGCAATCATTACATCGAGACGGTCTGGGGCCGTGGCTATGTGCTGCGCGATCCGCGTCCGGGCGCCCGCACGGGCGATGTGGAAGCCGCCGCCTAAGGCGCAATTCACAGGATAATTCAGGACGCCCCGGCCCAGTGCCGGGGCGTTTTCGTTTTGCGCCAGGATTCCGGCAGGCACGGGCTTGCAAGCCGGGCCGAATGGCCGACATTGGGGCCATGTCCCAACGTTCTGCCGGCCCTGAAATCCTGCGCCTGATCGAGCTGATGTCCCGCCTGCCGGGCTTCGGACCGCGCTCGGCGCGACGGGCGGCGCTGTTCCTGCTTAAACGGCGCGACACGCTACTGCTGCCACTGGCCGAGGCGATGTCGGATGCCGGGCACCGGATCGAGAAGTGCGAAGTGTGCGGGAATTTCGACACACTGCAGCCCTGCGCCGTGTGCCAGGCAACCGGGCGCGACGAGGGGCTCATCTGCGTCGTGGAAGATGTGCCGGATCTCTGGGCGCTCGAGCGGGGCGGGGCCTATCGCGGGCGCTACCACGTGCTGGGCGGGGTCATGTCCGCCGTCGATGGCGTGACGCCGGAAGACCTCAACATCCCCTCACTTTTGACGCGCGTGGAAGCCGGTGGCATCCGCGAAGTGATCCTTGCGCTGAATGCGACCTTTGAGGGCCAGAACACCGCGCACTATGTCGCCGACCAGTTGGCCGGGAAGGGTGTGCAGATCACATATCTGGCCCATGGCGTGCCGGTCGGCGGCGAACTCGACCATCTCGACGATGGCACGCTCGCCGCCGCGCTGCGCGCCCGGCGTACCAGCGAATAGGCGCTATTCGGCCGCCACGTCGACGCGGAAGATTCCATCCGTGTCCTTGGTGGCGATGTAGAGGTGGCCGTCCGGCCCCTGAACGACGTCGCGGATCGGATACTCGCCTTCGAACAGGTTTTCCCGCTCCGTCACCTTGCCGTCTTCGAGATGGATGCGGACCAGCTCCATGCCGGCCGGGCCGTTCATGCCGCCGGTGAAGAAGTCGCCTTTCCAGCCGGGATAGACGTCGCTGGTGAGGCGCGTCAGGCCTGACGGCGCGATCGACGGCACCCAGTAGGTGAGCGGTTGTTCCATGCCTTCCATCGCCGTCTTGTCGGTGATCACCGTGCCGTCATAGTTGATGCCATAGGTGATTTTCGGCCAGCCATAATTGGCACCTGCCTTTGCGATGTTGAATTCGTCGCCGCCCTTCGGGCCATGTTCGGTCTCATACAGCGTGCCGCTTTCCTTGTCGTAGTAGAGGCCCTGAATGTTGCGGTGGCCATAGGACCAGATTTCAGGCTTTCCGTTAGTACCATCTGCAAACGGATTGTCGGACGGGATGGAGCCATCGGTATTGATGCGGATGATCTTTCCGTGCGTGATGCGCAGGTTCTGCGCTTCTTCCTTGTAGGCGAAGCCTTCGCCGAGCGAGATGAACAGCGTTCCGTCATTCGCAAACTGCAACCGGCCGCCAAAATGGGCCGTCGTGCCGCGGGAGTCGGCGCGGAAGATTTGCGTCACATCCTCAAGCGCGGAATGGTCATCGCTGAGGCGGGCCCTGATCACGGCAGTGCCATTGTCTGTCTTGGTGCCCTGCGCATAGGCGACATAGACAAGGCGGTTGGTTTCGAAGCCGGGGTCGAGCGCGATGCCGAAATAGCCGGCCTGGCCGTCTGTGATGGCCGGCGGCATACCGGCAACGGAGCTTGCTACGCCCTCTCCGCCGGCGGTGTATTTCAGGCCACCTTCCTTTTCCGTGAACAAGAGGTCGCCATTCGGCAGGAAGGCGAGCCCCCAGGGGAATTCTGCGTCGATGACATGGGCCAGCGTCACCTTGAGGTCGCTGGTGACTGAGGGCGGTTGCGGCGGGGCGGTGGATTCGGCCGTGCAGGCGGCAAGGGCGAGGATGGAAACGAGACCGGTCAGAAACAGGCGCATGGGCAGCTCCCGGGTTTTTGGGGAATGGAACTTGGCGCGAGACCATAGGCCAGTGCGTAGCCGCTTCCAAACGAAAACAGGCGCAATAAAAAGGGCGGTCCGTTTCCGGACCGCCCCTGATTGTTACGGCTTTCGCCTTTGGCTGTTACCAGGACTTCTTGACCGTGATGCCGTAGAGCGCCGGCTCGGTCAGGAAGATGTTGGTGAAAATGCCCTGGCTGTCGTCGCCGACATAGCTGCCGGTGATGACTTCTTCGTCAGTCAGGTTTTTCGCGAAGGCTTCCACGCCCCAGCCACTCTCAGCGTTGTTGAGAATGATCGACAGGTTGATGTTCGACCAGCTGTCGAGCTTGTCGTGGGCGGAGTTGAAGATCCGGCTGTAGCTGTCGGACTGGTAGTAGTAGTCCGTACGAACCGTCAGATCCCAGTTGGAGTCGCCGATCGACGGGAACGTGTATTCCGCCGCAAGGTTCAGGGTCATATCAGGTGCCCCTGGCAGCTTGTTTCCATCGACATCCTTCGAAATGCCGTCGAACGGCGTCAGTGCACCGACCGTCACGGTATTCCCGTTGCCGTCGACATAGGTGACGTCGGACAGGCCGAGGTAACCTTCAAGGAAGGCGATATCGGTCGCGGAATCGCCGCTACCACCGGTCGTACCGTTCGCGGCGTCATAGACGCCTGCAGCAAGTGCGCCGTTACAGATGCCGCGCGTTGAGCCATTGGTGAGCGCACCTCCGGCGATGGCGCCAAGTACCGTGGCATAGCCCTGAGCCGACACGACACAGTTCGTGTATCTCGACGCATTCTTCAGCACCACGAAGTTCGGGTCGCCATTTGCCCGATCCAGCACGTCGACACTGGCGGTATCGAGCAGTTTGGTATCGAGCAGACCAAGGTTCGCCGTCAGCAGCCAGTTGTCTGCAGGGGTCCAGAGGTACTCCAGTTCGAGACCGGTAAGTTCGGCGTTCACGTTGAAGTTCGCTGCCGTCCGGTTCACGATCTGCGAGATCTGGTAGCCTTCATAGTCGTAGAAGAACGCAGTTGCGTTCAGCGACTGGGTGTTGTGGGCGAAGGTGTTCTTCGTACCGAGTTCGTAGGCGTTGATGAATTCCGGCTCGAAGGTCTGCGGGAACACGTTGGCCCCGGCAGGTTGTGGCGGGTTGATGCCGCCGCCCTTATAGCCCTTGGAATAGAAGCCGTAGATCAGCGTGTCATCCGTGAAGCTGAAATCCGGAGTCCAGTCGAGACCGATCCGGCCCGTCGTTTCGTTGAAGTCAGCTTTCAGCTGGCCGGTGGGGGTCAGCGGATCGCCATTCTGAACGGCCGGATAGGCGAACGTCGGGGTGAACAGCCATGTCGGGACAACATCCTGCTCTTTCTTGTCGTTGGTGTTCCGCAGACCCAGCGTGAATTTCAGGTCGTCGGTAACATCATAGTAGAGTTCACCAAAGATGGCCGTGGACTTGAGCCGGTAGGGGGAGAGTGACCGGTAATAGTTTCCGCCATCACCGCCGACCGTGCCGTCAAACAATGTCGCTGTCCCATCCGGCGTGGCCACGGGGACCGTGCCGCAGAAGATGCCGGGAAGCTGGCCGGCCCCAAGGTCGGGGCAGGTCGAACCGGGCGCCACGATATTGAGTGCGACCAGGGCATTGTTGAACTGGGTCAGGCCAGTCAGGGCGTTCGAGAAGACATAGTAGCCCGCATTCGGATCCTGCGGGTCGATCGACTCGCCATCGACGTAGATGGCGCCCAGGTTGAAGTTCAGGGGACCGTCAAAGTCCGACTGGAGACGAAGTTCCTGTGTGAACGTGTCGGACTTGCCGCCGGAGAGGTCAAAGCCGACCAGGCTGTTCAGGACGCCAAGTTCCGGGTCCGCGACGAAGCCGCCAGGGAACAGGGAATTGTAGAGGTCCGCAGTCGGATTCAGGCCCGGAGGGATGGCCGAAAGGTCGTTGAAGGGAACATCCGCGACCAGTCGTGCCGTATCCTGGATCGAGTGCTGGCTGGTCTCGTTCTGGCTGCTCAGCGATGTCAGCTTCAGGCTGTCGGTAATATCGTATTCGAGCTTGAGCGTATAGAGATCCTGCTCGGCCTGGTAGATCGGCGTACCCGCCGACTGGATGTTGCGCAGGTTGGGATCGAGCGCCGAGGTGTAAACGTCGCCGTTGAGCAGGCCGGCAGCAATGCCCAGTCCGCCGAAGAGCGTGGCAACGGAGTTCACCTTCTCATAGCTGTCGCCGAGCGGTGCGTCCTGACAGCCGAGTGACGTCACGAACAGGTCGAGGCCGGTGATCGGAATATTGGAGAAGCTCGTCTTGAGCGGGTCTTTCTTACAGAGCTGCTTGCCAGAGCGCTGGCGGTCGTCGTCTTCCTCGAAGTGATCCCAGGAAATCCAGCCGCGGAAATTCTCGGTGGGTTCAAAACCAAGGGTCGTACGAATCGACCACAGGTCGCGTCCATCGATGTCGCTGTTGTTGACCGTATTGGTCGTATAGCCATCCCGCTTAGTCATGGCGCCGGCAACCCGCAGGGCGAGCTTGTCGCCGAGGGGCAGGTTGATCATGCCCTTGCCCTTGAACGTGTTGTAGTTGCCGTAGGTCAGTTCGGCATCGGCCTGGAATTCACCCAGGGCAGGCTTGCGGGTGATGACGTTCACGACGCCGCCGGTGGCGTTCCGGCCGTAAAGGGTTCCCTGCGGGCCACGCAGCACTTCGATCCGTTCGATGTCGAAGTATTCCTGTTCGAACAGGAAATTCGCGCTGAGCGGCACGTCGTTCTGGTGAATGCCGACGCCGGCGTCGGAGGACTGGGCAACCGCGTCGTTGCCGATGCCGCGGACCTTGAAGTTGCCGCCGGTGAACTGGCCCTTCGTGAATGAAACGTTTGGCACCGCTTTCACGAGGTCCGGACCGCCGGTCAGCTGGAGGCGGTTGAGTGCATCTTCATCGAAGGCCGAAACGGCGATCGGAACATCCTGGATGGACTGTTCGGTTTTCTGGGTGGTCACCGTCACGGTGGCCAGGGTGCGGGTGCTGTCGTCAGTGTCTTCCTGGGCGACGGCTGCCGGTGCGATCAGGCTCACTGCCAGCGCAGAAGCGCCAGCCAGCCAGACGGACCTCGAGTCTCTGAAATTTCGCATTTTTGATTTCCTCCCCTCGGGCCGGCGGGATTACCGGTCGAGAAATTCGAGCCGGCATTCTTCGCACCAGCTTCAAATTCATTGTCGAGGAGGAGGTCTTGTAATGTCAATATTTGCAGAGGGTCGGAAAGGCCCGGTGGACGCAACGTCAACGCAAAAAAAATGGGCGGCGTCCCATTGGAACGCCGCCCGGTTGAAATAATTTTCCGGAAATCGCCTAGAAGCGGGTCCGGAGTGTCACGCCATAAGTGGCGGGTTCCTGGATGAACACGCCGCGGGCAGGACCGCGCAGCGAGATCGAGAAGGTGACGTTCTTGGTCTGCTCGTCTGTGACATTGTTGCCCCAGATTTCGATTGCCCAACGCTCGTCCGGAGCGGAGATACCGGCCCGCAGGTTCACCTTGGTGTTGCTGTCCTGGATGTCCCCGAACAGCGGAGCCCCTGTTTCGGTCACCGACTGCGTCGAGGTGCGGCGCTCCGATTCCGTGCGCACATTGCCGGTCATAAACCAGCCCATGCCGCCGTCGAAGGTGCTCTCGAGCGTTGCGCCGAGAATACCGACCCATTCCGGTGCATTGGTCAGGGAGGATCCGCACAGGCGGCTATCCGGGTTCACCGGGTTGTATCCGCCCGGCACACAATCGTCCGGATAATGAGCATCGGTATAGGTCAGGGCGGCGTTCATGCTGAAAATGTCCGTGAACGCGTTCTGTGCCTCGATCTCGAAGCCGGAGCTCTGTGCCTTGCCGACGTTGAAGGTCTGGAACTGGACGCCCGTGAATTCGAGCACCTGGAAGTCTTCCAGATCCTGCAGGAAGACCGCGATGTCGTAACGGCCGCGGCCATCATTGAAGAGACCTTTGAGGCCGGCTTCCCAGGCATCGACTTTTTCAGATTTGAACGCCGGGCTGGCGCCACCTGCGGCCGCCGTCGGGTCGAGGTTGAAGCCGCCCGATTTGAAGCCGTGGGTGAACCCGCCATAGAGGTTCATATTGTCGTTGATCTTGTAGCCGAGCTTGACCGTGTAGACGAGTTCGTCGTCCTCGAACTTCTCGTCGAAGGTCCGCGGCAGAGGCAGGAACGCCGCTGCCGGCAGGTCCGCTTCCGTGATGAACGGGAAGCAGGTGATGGCAAGCGCCGTCGGGCCGAGCGGTGCAAGCGTTGCCGGATAGGCGTTGCCCACGATGGCGTTGGCGATGTTTTCGCAGGCCTGCGAGTTTGCCGCCGGCTGGACGAAGGCGCCATCCTTGCTCTCTTCCACATAACGCAGGCCAACCGTCAGGTCGAGCTGGTCGGTGACGGCGAGGACGTTGTGGGTGAAGATCGAGATCGACTCCGAATCCTGCGTGAACACGTTGGTGGCGTAGTTTCCGGCCGGATCCACGCCGCCGGCCATGACGAACGGCACGTTGCCGCCGAAGCCGCCGCCGCTGATCGGTGTACCAACGACCACAGGTCCAACTGCCGGAGAGGCAGCCAGGAGAGCGGAGACGTACCGGCCGTAATCCGCGCCGAGCGTCATCGTGGACTTCTCCTCGATTTCCTCCTCGGAATAGTAGACACCTACCAGCCAGTCGAGCCGGTCATTGAAGGCCAGGCCCTGCAGACGCAGCTCATGTGTCATGGACTGAATGTCGTCATAGGAGGGTTCGACCCCGGGAGGGGCCAGCGGAGCGGACGCGTCGCCGACAGAGAAGACGTCCAGTCCGACAAAGTCCGAATGCTGGATCGACTGTGCCTTGAAGCCGCGTGTCGCGCCGATATAGGTCAGGTTGGCCGGGCCAAGATCCCATTCGAGGGTTGCGGAAATGCCGCTCTGCTCGAATGGGTTGGCGAACTGCTCGCCATTCGACACGCGACGATCGAGTGTGTTGGCGCCCGTTTCGGGAGCGCCACCGTCCGCCGGCAGGCCAACGACAGTATAGATGCCTGCATCGCCGAGCGGGTCGGTAATGATCGGGGCGTCGCAGCAATGCTCGTTGGCTTCCGAGGCATCGGCGATGATGCGCAGGGTCGCGTTCGGGGTCATCTGCCAGAGCGCCTGGCCGCGGATCATCCAGCGGTCGCGGTCGTTGCTGACTGCGCCGGTGCTGCTTTCCACGAGACCGTCACGCTCGCGATAGGCTCCCGAAACGCGGACGGCGAACTTGTCCTTGGCAACCGGAATATTGAACCCGGTCTGCACGTTGAAGAGGCCGAGATTGCCTGCCGTGACGTTCGCGTAGAATTCCTCTTCCTGCAGGTTGGGTGACTTGGTCGTGATGTTGAGAGCGCCGGCAGACGTGTTGCGGCCAAACAGCGTGCCCTGCGGGCCGCGCAGGACTTCGATCTGCTGGAGGTCGACCAGGTCGCCAAGAGCGACGCCGGGGCGCGACAGGTAGACGCCATCGAGGAAGACGGCGACGGCGCTTTCAAGGCCGATATTGTTGCCGGTCGTTCCCACGCCGCGGATCCGGAGGCTGGTGCCCTGGGATTCGGTCTGGGTGGAGTTCATGTTGAAGCTGGCCGACAGGCTGTCGAGGGTGCGGATGTCCGCGACGCCCTGACGTTCGATTTCCTGCGGGCTGAGAGCCGTCACGGCGAGCGGAACATCAATGATGCTCTCTTCACGCCGGGTGGCCGTGACTTTCACCGTGTCGAGACGGCGGGCGTTATCCTGATCGTCGGTCGCTTCCTGGGCGATCGCGGGGCCTGCAATAAGTCCGATCGCCAGCGCCGAGACGCCTGCCGACAAGATACACTTCGACTGTCTGTTGAGTTTCATGCGTTTCCTCTCCTCATCCGCCTCGTTTGGGCGGTGCTTTTTTTGCCGGAGTCTCTCTTTTGGAGACTTCCAGTCTTTATGAGGTCTTGAGTGAAGGTCTGTGTCAATCCACCACGCCACGATGCTGCAAAAGTCTCCGCCGGGGTGTCTTTTCTGCAACTGATTCAATCCAGTCTTGGCCCAGCCCGTTCCGGCTGATACAGCCGCCGGATGACGCAACGACACCCTCCGAAGGCCGAAAATGCCATGGTCCTGTTCTCCGGCGGGCAGGACTCGGCGACCTGTCTCGCATGGGCCCTCGACCGGTTCGACCGGGTCGAGACAATCGGTTTCGATTATGGCCAGCGCCATGCCGTCGAACTCACCTGCCGGGCGAAGGTGAGAGCGGGCCTCGCCGCGCTGAACCCCGGCTGGGCAGAGCGGCTGGGAGACGACCATCTGGTCGATGCCGGCGTGCTGAAGGGGCTCGGCGAGACGGCGATGACCCATGAGGTCGCCATTGAGACCTCCGAGGCGGGGTTGCCATCGACCTTCGTGCCGGGGAGGAATCTGTTGTTCCTGACGCTGGCCGGGGCGCTGGCGGTGCGCCGGGGCATTTCCGTATTGGTGGGCGGGATGTGCGAGACGGACTATTCCGGTTATCCCGACTGCCGGAACGACACGATCGAGGCGCAGGCGGAAACGCTGCGGCTGGGCCTCGACAAGCCGATGCGGATCGAGACGCCGCTGATGTATGTCGACAAGGCCGGGACATGGGCGATGGCGGACGATCTCGGCGGCAAGCCGCTGGTCGACCTGATCGTGGAAGAGACCCACACCTGCTATCTGGGAGACCGGGCGCACCGGCATGACTGGGGCTATGGCTGCGGAACCTGTCCGGCCTGCGAGCTGCGCAAGGCGGGCTGGGAACGCTGGCGGGCAGCGCAATGACCTACACCGTCAAGGAAGCGTTTTATACGTTACAGGGAGAAGGGGCCCAGACCGGCCGGGCGGCGGTGTTCCTGCGCTTTGCCGGCTGCAACCTCTGGAGCGGCCTCGAACGCGACCGGGACGAGGCCGTCTGCCGCTTCTGCGACACCGACTTCATCGGCACCGACGGCGAGAATGGCGGCAAGTTCCGGACGCCGGAGACGCTGGCCGGGCTGGTCGCCTCGATCTGGTGCGCCAATGCCGAGCCGGGCGGGAAGCGTTATGTTGTCTGTACCGGCGGGGAACCGCTGCTGCAGCTCGACCCGCCTCTGATCGGGGCGCTGCATGAGCAGGGCTTTGAGGTCGCGGTCGAGACCAATGGAACCGTGGAGCCGCCGGAAGGCCTCGACTGGATCTGCGTCAGCCCGAAAGCGAATGCGGACCTGGTGCTGAAACGGGGCAATGAACTGAAGCTGGTCTACCCTCAGGACGAGCCGGAAGCGCAGCCGGAACGGTTCATTCAACTGGACTTCCAGCACTTTTTCCTGCAACCGAAAGACGACCCCCATGCGGCCCGCAATGTGCAGGCGGCAGCAGAATATTGTCTGAAGTACCCCCAATGGCGACTGAGCTTGCAAACACACAAACTGACCGGGCTTCCTTAAGCCCCGAGGGCCGCGTGTTCGAAATCTCGAAGGCGGTGTATTTCGAGGCGGCCCATTATATGGGCGGCAAGCCGGAGGGGCATCCTTACCGGCACATGCACGGGCATTCGTTCCAGCTGCAGGCCACGGTGGCGGGGATTGTGAAGCCGGGCGAGCAGTGGGTGGAGGATTTCGCCCATCTGACGGCCTGCCTCAATGCGACCGCCGCGAAGCTGGACCATCGCCTGCTGAACGAGATCGAAGGCCTGGAAGTGCCGACGCTGGAGCGGATCTGCCTCTGGGCCGCAGCCGACCTTGCGGCAAGCCTGCCGGGGCTGAAGCGCGTCGCTCTGGCGCGCCCCAGCCTTAACGAGCGGTGCGAACTGGTCCTCTAGGCTCAGCTGCCGCTGTCGGCCTTCAGCGTTTTCACGAGCTTGGTGGAAAACAGGCGCGACGCCCGGCGGGCATCCTGCCAGGTCGACAGGCCTGCATAGCGCAGATCGTTCTCGTACCAGTCATAGTCGAGATCGGCGGTCGGGGTTCCGGCCTCGTCATAGACCACGGCGGTGAGGTGCATGCCGCCAAGGCTGACCGAGTCGCCATAGGACAGGCCCGGCCGGTCGCCCAGCTGCTTGAAGGTCGGCTTGGAGGGCTTTGCATCGACGATGGTGACGTCGATCCGGGCCGGGTCGAGACCCGCGCGGGCGAGGGCCTGTTCGAGATCGTCCTGCACTTCGCGCTGAAGGAAGGCGCCTTCCTTGGCGCCAAGGTCGTCGTTCAGCGTGGTCTGCAACTCATCCGATATGCCGATATTGATTTCAGTCGCAAAAGCCGCCGGGGCTACAAGAAGGGCGAGGGCGGCGAGGGGAACAAGTCTCATGATGAAACCTCCATTCGTTTCCCATTCAACTTAACACGCACCCCCGTCGCAGCCGAAGTCACCTTGACGTGACCGGACCTTAAACTGTGTCCACAAACACGATTTCGGCTTCCTCGACGCCAGTCAGCGTCAGGGTTTCCGCGCCCTTGATGGCAGCGCCGTCGCGGGCGTTCAGCGTGTGGCCGTTGAGCTCGACCGAGCCGGCGGCGAGCACGAGATAGCCATGGCGGCCGGGCTTTACCTCATAGGTGAGCTGTTCGCCGGCCTTCAGCGTCGCGCCCATGACGCGGGCGTCCTGTTTGATCGGCAGGCTGCTGTCCGCCCCGTCGCCTGAGGCGAAGACCACCCATTTGCCGGACCGGTCGCCCTTCGGGAACTTCATCGCACCCCAGCCGGGCTGGCCCCCGGCGGTGCGAGGCAGGATCCAGATCTGGAACAGGGTGCAGGTCTCGTCGTCGGCATTCCATTCCGAATGCTGAACACCGGCCCCGGCGCTCATCACCTGCACGTCGCCGGCCTCGGTGCGGCCGGTATTGCCCATGGAATCCTTATGGGTAATGGCGCCCTTGCGGACATAGGTGATGATTTCCATGGACTGGTGGCCATGCGGCGGAAAGCCGGTGTGCGGCTGGATCGTGTCGTCGTTCCAGACGCGCAGCGCCCCTTCGCCCATGCGGTTCGGGTCGTGATAGCCGGAAAAGGAAAAGTGGTAATTGGCGTCGAGCCACTCATTGCGGAAGCGGCCAAGGCGGTCAAAGGGGCGCAGCTCGATCATCGGGCTCTCCTGAAGTTCGGGTTGGCCGCGAAGATGGGGCGCGGGGCAGGCGCGTCAATGCCTCGCATTTGCAGGGCTGCGTCACGATAAAGTGAGCGCCAGCACGTGCGGCCGGAGCGGCGGGGCCGTCCGGTCAGTTCAGAAAATTTCCTTCCTTATCCTCCCCCGCGTGCGGGGGAGGTGCCGAACGAAGTGAGGCGGAGGGGGAAATCCGGACTTGCGGCACGCGCCCCCTCCGACCGCTTCGCGGCCACCTCCCCCGCGCGCGGGGGAGGATTAGAGGGCGGGGCGCGCGCGTTCCGGAAGGCTCCGGTGAATCCTACGGTGAGGCTCCGGGAAGGCTCCGGAGGGGCGCGGGGTGCAAAGCCCCTCTCCCTCGGGAGAGGGGTTGGGGTGAGGGGACGCGGCGTTTCAGCACGTTCTGCACTTGCCGCAATGCCGTGACCCCTCATCCCCAACCCCTTCTCCCCAAGGAGAAGGGGCTGAATTGCCAGCCGCTCCCAGCGCGGAACCGCCGGCGCGTCATACACATACAAATCCTCCGCAGGCGGCGGATCGCAGAGCATGGTGATGCGGATATTGCCGAAACAGTCGACGGCGAGGAGCGCGTTGAGGCCCGTGCGCTCATGCCATCTGGCAAAGCGGACAAGGTTCCAGATCAGCCAGGGCCAGAACAGCGGCCAGACATGATCGAAATAGGGTTTGAGGCCTGGGTGCATCGTGCGGGCAGTGTGCGCCGGGCGCATGGCCTGCCGGATTGAGTTTCCGTCCCCTCACCTTCAGGGCAGGGGAGAGGGGCGACGAAGTTGCGGCAGGGCGGGCCGGCCGCGATGCGCTGCAGGCTCAGCAGTGGCGTGTCTTTCCCCGCGTGCCCCGAATTTGCCGCCGCGCCCCCTCACCCCCGGCCCCCCTCCCACGGGGGAGGGGGGGAGAACGCACCCGTCTTTCCCCGGGGCGTCACCCCCGGCCGCGCAGCGGTCTGGGGCCCCATTGCTGAACGCGGCCGCGCGTGCGTCAGGATGCGTGACGCCCACGGAGGATGACGCGCTTGGGAATTTTTCCGGAGATGGATGCCCAGACGGCTTACCGCCGCCGGGCAGGACGAGAAGGGGAGTGAATCGCCATCCGCAGATACCTGCGAAGGCAGGTATCCATCTCCGGAAGGCACCTCATGTGCCAGAGGAAATGTCAGGAGATGGCCTCCTGCCTTTGCTGGGGTCTTCGGGGAAGGGACCGCTAAGGGATCAGGCGCCTGTCGTAGCCCGGCCGCGCTCTTGCATAGACACATTGGGACCGTTAGGTGCGGTCTTTGAACGCACGCACGACCATTTTGCCGAGGTTTTCGGACACATATTCTCTGAAGGTTTCGGGGAAAATTGTCGCCATGGAATATTCGTGTGATCTCGAAATGTCGATTTCTTGCGGGACGTGTTCCACTTCCCAGCGAGCATAAGGAAAAAGGTGATTGGCCATTTTTTGAATAACAAAAGCGTCCAAGACATCGTCTTTAAGCTGATGGTAGCTTGGTGCCATTGCATCATCGGTTTTCGCTACCATTTCGCGGAATTGCGAATGTAACCTTGATCTCTGTATTTGCACTTGTCGTAATATCGCCTGAAGCATCTTTGCATCTTGTTTGTTCGCAAATGCAATCAGTTCGGTGATTGTTGAAAGTGCAGTGGGAGGCAATGCAGGAAGCGATCCATCCAACTTAGCCGTAGGGTCCTGCTTGTACTTGATTGCATTTGATAAAAGCTGAAGGCATTCCTGCGTGTAATCGTGCAACTCGCTCAAAGCTAAAGGAAGGCTGGCGCGCAGAGCGCGATAGCGGCGGTCAATCAGTTCCCTATGTTGCTGCCACAACAACAATGCTGCCACGAATGCAGCAATGAAAGCGAGTAGCCCCGCCACAAGAGTTTGATAGTTGTATATCCAACCGTTTGGAGCTGTGTTTGGGTTACCAACAAAATAGATTTGAACCTTATCTAGCCATTCCATAGCAGCCTAAACATCCACCTCCGCATCCAGCGCATTCTCTTCGATGAACTCCCGGCGTGGCTCCACCACGTCGCCCATGAGTTTGGTGAAGAGGTCGTCGGCTTCGTCGGCATGTTCGACCTTGACCTGGAGCAGGGTGCGGGCGTTGGAATCGAGCGTGGTTTCCCAGAGCTGGTCAGCGTTCATTTCGCCGAGGCCCTTGTAGCGCTGGATCTTGATGCCCTTGCGGCCGCTTTCCAGCACGGCGGAGAGCAGCGAGCTTGGTCCGTGCACGGTGATCTCGCCGCCCTTCTCGTGGCGGAGGATGGAGGGCGCATCGTACAGCTCCCGCAGGCCCGCAGCGCGCTCGGCGAGGCGCTGGGCGTCCTGGCTGGCGATCAGGGCGGGTGGCAGGGTCATCGTCTCGTCGACGCTGCGCACCGAACGCTGCAGCACCAGCGCGCCTTCGACGAAGCGGCCAGCCCATGTGTCCTCGCCTTCCTCGGCGAAGCGGTTCAGGCGCTCGGCCGTCTTCGCGGCTTCGGCTTCGCCCGCGCCTTCGGCCAGCGCGCCGGCGATCGCGGCCTGTTCGATCAGGTCGCCCGAAGCGCGCAGGGCAAGGCGGCGCAGGTTCGCCTGGAAGTTCGAGGCCTGGCGCACGCGGTCACGCAGGTCTTCGCCGGTGATCGTGGTGCCGTCGCCGAGGATCCAGGCCTCGCCGTCGGTGCCTTCGCTGATGAGGTAGGTTTCGAGCTCGCCGTCATCCTTCACATAGCGTTCCGAGCGCCCGCGCGTCACCTTGTAGAGCGGCGGCTGGGCGATGTAGAGATAGCCGCGCTCGATAAGCTCCGGCATCTGACGATAGAAGAAGGTGAGCAGGAGGGTGCGGATGTGCGCGCCGTCGACGTCAGCATCGGTCATGATGATGATCTTGTGGTAGCGCAGCTTGTTGATGTCGAACTCGTCGCGGCCGATGCCGGCGCCGAGCGCCATGATCAGCGTGCCGACCTGGTCGGACGAGAGCATCTTGTCGAAGCGCGCACGCTCGACGTTCAGGATCTTGCCGCGCAGCGGCAGGATGGCCTGGTTGTCGCGCGAGCGGCCCTGCTTGGCGGACCCGCCGGCCGAGTCGCCCTCGACGATGAAGAGTTCGGATTTCGCCGGGTCTTTCTCCTGGCAGTCGGCCAGTTTTCCGGGAAGGCTGGTGATGTCGAGCGCGGACTTGCGGCGCGTCAGCTCGCGGGCCTTGCGGGCGGCTTCGCGCGCGGCGGCGGCCTCGACGATCTTGCCCATGATTTCCTGGGCTTCCTTGGGGTGTTCCTCGAACCATTCGGCGAGCTTCTCGCCCATCAGGCTCTCGACCACCGGACGCACCTCCGAGGAGACGAGCTTGTCTTTCGTCTGGGAACTGAATTTCGGGTCGGGCACTTTCACGCTGAGCACGCAGGTCAGGCCCTCACGCGCATCGTCGCCTGAGATTTCGACCTTCGACTTCTTCGCGATGCCGGTTTCGTTGGCGTATTTGTTGATGATCCGCGTCAGCGCGCCGCGGAAGCCGGCCAGGTGGGTGCCGCCGTCGCGCTGGGGGATGTTGTTGGTGAAGCAGAGCACGTTCTCGTGGTAGCTGTCGGTCCATTCGAGGGCCGCTTCCACGGTGATGCCGTCCTTCTCGCTGATCGCGTAGATCGGCTCGGGGATCAGCTTGTTCTTGGTCTTGTCGAGGTGCTGGACAAAGGCCTTCACGCCGCCTTCGTACATCAGGTCGATCTCGTAGGGCTCGGCCTCGCGTTCGTCACGGAAGATGATGTGCACGCCGGAGTTCAGGAAGGCCAGCTCGCGCAGGCGGTGTTCCAGCGTCTTGCGGTCGTAATCGGTCTTCGTGAATGTGGCCGGGGAGGCGAGGAAGCGCACGGCCGTGCCGGAATAGGGCTTGCCATTGTCGCGCTTCGGGCTTTCGCCGCGCGTTTCCAGCGGCGCCTCGACCACGCCGCCATTGATGAAGCGCACGAAATGCTCGTGGCCTTCGCGGTGGATGGTCAGCTCCAGCCAGTCGGAAAGCGCGTTGACGACGGACACGCCGACGCCGTGCAGGCCGCCGGAGACCTTGTAGGAGTTCTGGTCGAACTTTCCGCCCGCATGCAGCTGGGTCATGATCACTTCGGCGGCGGAGACGCCCTCGGTCGGGTGCATGCCGACCGGGATGCCGCGCCCATTGTCGGTGATCTCGGCCGAGCCGTCCGGGTACAGAGTGACGGTCACGCGGTCGGCATGGCCGGCAAGGGCCTCGTCGATGGCATTGTCCACCACTTCGTAGATCATGTGGTGCAGGCCCGAGCCGTCATCGGTGTCGCCGATATACATGCCGGGACGCTTGCGCACGGCCTCCAGGCCCTTCAGGACCTTGATGGAGCCAGCACCATATTCCTGCCCGTTATCCAGCGCGTCATCGGCCATGCTCGGCCTCCCGTTCGATTCTTTTGAGATTCGCAGTAAATATAAGGGATCGGCCCCGCCGAGGGAACAGCGGCAGGGCTTATTTTGCAGCTATATATCTGCTGCAAAAACAAGGAATTACAGGCTTATTCCCAGGTATTTCAGAAACCCGGGCCGGGGATCAGCCGCGCGGGGCTTTTTTCCACGCTTTTTTGGGGCCGCTGGCGGGCTTTTTGGGCGCGCCGGAAGCGGGTTTCGACCGCTTGGCGGCGGCCTTCATGGGAGGCTTCCAGCCGCCTTCCGGGGGCGCCTTGCCGGGCTTTCCGGAGGGTTTCCTGCCGCCTTTCGGGCCGGGCTTGAAATCGCCCTTGTGGGGCTTTTTCCGGTCGTCCTGGATATAGTCCGTCTGCGGCGAGGACTCGCGTGCGGCGGGCGGGGCATCGTTCGGAAAGGATTTCTTCTTGTAGGGCTTCTTTCCGGAGAAGTCGCGCGGCGCGTCCGGGTCGTATTTCTTGCGCAGGTGCGGGGCGGGGCGGTCGCTGCGGTCACCGGCTTCTTCGCGCGGGGCGCGGTCTTCGCGGCGGGCGCGGGGCTTGTCTCCCTTAGCATGGCGAGGTTCACGCGGCGGGCGGTCGTCTTCGGCATCGCGGCGCCACGGCTGGGGCGCGCCGTCCAGCGGTTCCGCGCGCAGGCCCTTTTCGAGCGTGCCGCCATTGCCGAGGGCGTCGAAGAAGCGCGTGGCCGCGTCGCGGGTCAGCTCCACATGCGTGTCGCCGGGATTGATGCGGATGGCGCCGATGTCGTCACGTGAGAGACCGCCGGCCTTGCACAGGACGGGCAGGATCCAGCGCGCTTCGGCATTCTTCTTGCGGCCGACATTGAGGCGCACCCAGACGGCATCGTCGAAGCCCTTGCGCTCGGCCTTGCCGCGCTTTTCGCGGGGCTCACGCGGGCCATCCTCATGGCCGCGCTCGCGGCGCGCTTTCGGCGGGGTCATGTCGACCTCGCGCAGGTCTTCCGGGGCGGAACGGCCGGCCCGGGCCTTGGCGACGAAGGCCCGGGCGACAGCGTCTGCGCCGTGGCGTTCGATAAGCGCGGCAGCGAGGGCGGCGTCGGCTTCGGCAAGGTCTGCCGAGAAGGCGGGATCGGCCAGAAGGCGGGCATCGTCGGCGGCGTTGATCTCTTCGGCCGATGGCGGGCGGCCCCAGCTTGCCTCGATCTTTGCGTCGGAGAGGAGGCGCTCGGCGCGGCGGCGGGCCTTCGGATTGACGATCAGTACGCTGACGCCCTTGCGGCCGGCCCGGCCCGTTCGGCCCGAGCGGTGCAACAGGGTCGCCGGATCGCGCGGCAGGTCCGCATGAATGACGAGGCCAAGGTTTTCCAGGTCGAGCCCGCGAGCCGCGACGTCGGTGGCGATACAGACGCGGGCGCGCCCGTCGCGCAGGGCCTGCAGCGCGTTGGAACGCTCTTTCTGGCTGAGCTCGCCGGAGAGGGCGACGACATGGAAGCCGCGATTGCCCATGCGGCTCATCAGCTTGTTCACCGCGGCGCGCGTCGTGCAGAAGACGAGAGCGCCTTCACTGTCGGAGGCGCGCACGATGTTGACGATGGCGTTTTCCTCGTCGCCCGGCGCGACCATCAGGCCGCGATACTCGATGTCGCCATGCTGGCGCTGTTCGCCTTCGGTGGTGACGCGCACGGCGTCCCGCTGGTAGCGGGCGGCGAGGGCGGCGATGCCTTTCGGCACGGTGGCCGAGAACATCAGGGTGCGGCGGGTTTCCGGCGTGCCTTCGAGGATGTGCTCGAGTTCCTCACGGAAGCCCATGTCCAGCATCTCGTCGGCCTCATCGAGCACGACGACGCGGACGCCGGACGTGTCGAGGGACTCGCGGCGGATATGGTCAGAGAGGCGGCCCGGCGTGCCGACGACAATCTGGGCGCCGCGGGCGAGGGCCTTGCGCTCGTCGCGCATGTCCATACCACCGACACAGGTGGCGATGCGGGCGCCAGCCGGGCCGTACAGCCAGGTCAGCTCTCGCGCGACCTGAACGGCCAGCTCGCGCGTCGGGGCGACGATGACGGCCAGCGGCAGGTCTGCCGGGGGCAGGCGCTCTTCGCCGGCGAACAGTTCGGCGGCCATGGCGAGGCCGAAGGCGACCGTCTTGCCGGAGCCGGTCTGGGCCGAAACGAGCAGATCCTGTCCGGCCAGTTCCGGCGCGAGGACGGCGGACTGGACCTGGGTCAGGGTTTCATAGCCACGACGGGCGAGGGCATCGGCAAGGGCCGGCGGAAGGGATTGGGGGGCGGTCATGGGCGCGCTTTCGGCAGGGTAAACAGGGATCGTCTTCGAGGCTCGATCGACCTGTCAGAGGGGTTTTGCGGCCCTATGGCACGTTTTCGGGCGCTGCGCCACACGCATCGCGCAGGCAGGAAAGGCTGGCAGGCCAGCGCGGAATGGTGTTTGACGGGCGCCAGACCGATTCCGCCGGAGACCCCCATCCATGCTGAGCGCCTTCTTTACCATCTTCACAACCGTATTCCTTGCAGAACTGGGCGACAAGACGCAGCTCGCGACGGTGCTGTTCTCGGCGGAGAACAAGACGCCGCGCCTGTTGGTCTTCGTGGCGGCCGCGGCGGCGCTGGTGGCGTCGACGGCGCTGGCGGTGGGGCTCGGCACGCTGGCGGAGCGGTATCTGACCATGGTGCCGTTCAAGCTGATCGCGGGCATCGGCTTCGTGCTGATCGGCCTGTGGACGATCTGGGAACACTACAAGCCGGTGCTCGGCTGAGGCGGTCAGACCGTTACGTCGAGCTTCTCGATCCCACGGAAGAAAGGCAGGGCGCGCCAGACGACCTCCTGTTCCGGCAGGGTCATGTCGGGGAATCGTTCGAACAGTCGCTGATAGACGCGGCGGGCCTCGATGCGGGCAAGCGGCGCACCGATGCAGATGTGCGGGCCGCCGCCGAAGGCGATGTGGCTCGGGCGCTTCTTCGTGATGTCGAAAGCCTCGGGCGCGTCGAACGTGCCGGGGTCGCGATTGGCGGCGGCGAGGGAGCAGAAGACGACCTGGTGCGCCTTCATCGGACAGCCGGCGACATCGCGGTCATGGCCGAGGATGCGTGACGTGACTGAGACGGGCGCTTCGTAGCGCAGCACTTCTTCCACTGCCTGCGCGCCCAGGGCCGGATCGGCTTTCAGCGCGGCGAGCTGGTCCGGATGGGTCAGGAACAGCCAGACGCCATTGCCGATGAGGTCGGTCGTGGTGAGATTGCCGCCGACCAGCAGCGCGCCGAGATTGATGCCGAGTTCGTCGTCGGAGAGGGGCGCGTCGCCCGAGGCCTGCAGCTGGACCATGTCTGAGATGAGATCATCCTGCGGCGCGGCACGGCGGGCTTCCATCAGTTCCCGGAAGTAATTGTCGAGCTGGATGCCGCTGGCTTCCATGCGGGCGGATTCTTCCGGTGTGCGCACGGGATTGAGGCTGAGGATCACGTCTTCCGACCATTCGCGGAATTCCGGCAGGCGCTCTTCATCCACGCCAAGGATGCGGGCGATGACGGTGACGGGGATCGGCACCGCGATTTCGGCCATCAGGTCGAACGTGCCGCTGGCGGGGGCGGCGTCGATGGTGTCGTCGGTGATGGCTTCGATCTCTGCCTTCATCCTGTTGATGCGGGCGTAGAAGGCCTTGGCGAGCGGCGGGCGGACACGGGAATGGTCCGGCTCGTCGAGGAAGAGGATGCTGGTGCGGCTCGGATCTTCGCGGTCGTCGGCGAACTGGCGGCTGAGCGAGCCTTCCTCGGCCTTCAGCGGGTGGCGCACATAGGTGCGGTCGTTCACCGTTTCGCGGATGTCGCCATAGCGGGTGAGGAACCAGACCTTTGCCATCTCGTCGCGCATGACGGGGCAGTTGTCGCGGATCGCTTTCAGCTTCGGGTGCGGATTGGTGCGCGCGTCGGGCACGAAGGCCGAGACCTCGATGATGGACTGCGGGACGGCGGGCGTATCGCCCTGATCGTCGGCCATGGTGTTCCTCCCGATATTATTTTCGGTAAGGATAGCACGGGATGGCGGTGCTTGCGCGGGTGTCGCCGCGTCAGGCGAGGGAGCGGGGAATGCAGCTGGCGGTCGCCTGCGCCAGAAGAGTGCCGTCCTCGAGGCTGAGGGTGCCTTGGGTGAAGATGGCGGCGCGGCCCTTGCGGAGCACCTCGCCGCGGCCGATGAGGCGGGTGCCAACCGGGACAGGGCGGATGAAGCTGACGGTCATCTGCAGCGTGGGCGCCATGGCGGGACCGTCCTGAACGATGGAGCCGGCGACGCTCATGATTTCGTCGAGGGCGGCGGTGATGAAGCCGCCCTGGGCATTGCCGGCGGGGTTCTTCGCTTCGTCCGGCAGGGTGAAGGCCGCCTCGGCCCAGCCGGCATCGACGTCGAAGGCGATGAGGTCAAAGCCTACAAAATCCGTGGCCGGAGGACGTGTGCCGTCGCCCAGCACGCCTTCCCAGTACGCGCGCTTGTCGAAGCTCATCAGCCGAGTTTCTTGAACAGCATGGGGATGGCGGTGGCGGTCGCCTTGGCGACCATGGCGCCATCGGGGTCGAAGCATTCGGCTTCCATGAAGGCGGCGGACTTGCCGAGCCGCAGGATGCGGGCCTCGACAAAGGCCTTGCCGGGCATCAGGCGCTTCAGGAAGCTGGTTTTCATTTCAAGCGTCGGTGCCGTCATCGTGACATTGGAGGCGATGATGACGCAGGTGCTCATCGCTTCGTCCAGCATGGCGGAGATGAAGCCGCCCTGCACCGCACCGGTCGGATTGGCGAAGGCGGGGGAAACGTCGAATTCCATCCGTATGCGCTGCTTTTCCTGCTCGACTTCGACAAGGCGCATGCCGAGCGTGTCGGAACAGGGCGGGCGTTTCTTCGAGCCCTGGAAACGGGCCAGCATGTCAGCATCGCTGAGGCGGGGCTTTTCAGTCTCTGACAAGTGCCCGGCCTATTTGCGGCGGAAGGAGTCGAGATTGACGACTGTGCCGGCATCGACCGCCGGGGCCGCAGCAGCACCGCTTTCGGTCTTGAGTTCGATGGCCGGGGCGATGACTGCCGCGTCCTTGTCAGGCGCTTCGAAGGTCAGGCCGAAATTGACCGACGGATCGACGAAGCGCGTGATTGCCGCATAGGGCACGAACAGGTGCTGGGGCACGCCCGAGAATTTCAGGATGATTTCGAAATGGCCGTCATGCACTTCCAGATCCCAGAACTGGTGCTGGACAACGATGGTCATGTCGACGGGGAAGCGCTCGACCAGGTAATCGGCCATCCGCACGCCCGGCGCCTTGGTGCGGTAGGTGATGTAGAAATGATGGTCGCCCGGAAGGCCGCCATTGGTTTTCGCCCGCTTCAGCGCCTCGCGTACGACGCCGCGCATGGCAGCCTGGGTCAGCGCTTCATAACCGATGTAGTCTGTCATGGCGGTCGGCCGTCCCCGATGTTCTTATTCTCAGAAGGCCGCACACTATTCCTCCGGCCCGTTGACGGCAACGGGCTTCGCACAATGCGCGAGGAAAAAGATGCACCTCGCGCAGTCGCCCGCTGCGGGAAGGGAACTCAACCTGATGTGCAGCGCCTATTGCGGTGCGAGAATGGACGTCCGTCGCATTCCAGTCGTTTCCGGGCGGGTTGCTGGCGGGGAAGGATTCGTCGCTTTCCTCGTCCACCTTGTCCCACTCCTCGGGCGGGTCTTCCATGTTTTCTGGCCCCGCCGGGCGTATGTGCCGGTGGTCCGGCGTCTCTTTGGGATCTTCGGGTTTTTTCTTCTCGGTCATGAGGGTGGTCTCCTTGGAGCGCGGCCAGAATCAACGCGTGAGCGGCGGGCAGGTTGCGCACGGGGATTGCGGAGGACTGCCCTATGGCCAAGGTCCGGCGCGGCGCTTAGGCTCTGCAGTCAAAGGGAGGAACCAGCCATGCAGATGCCGGAAAAGGGCCGCGACTGGGCCGATGTGCGCGCCGAGATGATAACCCGCGGGGGCGGCGACGCCAAATGGCGGGACGGGCGCACGGCGGTCTATGTCTTCAATGCCGGGCATGACATCGAAGAGGTGCAGCAGGAAGCCTACACACTCTACATGGCGGAGAACGGCCTCGGGCCGCTCGCCTTTCCGAGCCTGGCGCAGATGGAGAAGGAAGTCATCGCCATGGGCCTCGGCCTGTTGCATGGCCCGGAAGGCTCGACCGGGGCGATGACGTCCGGCGGCACCGATTCGATCACCATGGCGATGAAGACGGCGCGGGATTATGCGCGCAGCCGGGGCAAGCCGCGCGAGGGGCAGAATGTCGTGCTGCCGCAATCGGCGCACCTTGCCTTCGACAAGGCCGCGCACCTCATGGACATCGAGGTGCGGCGCGTGCCGTTGAAGACCGACGGCAGCTATGAGGCCGGCCCGGCGGCGATGGGCGAAGCGGTGGATGCGGCGACGGTGATGATGGTCGGCTCGGCACCGAATTTTCCGCATGGCATCATCGACCCGATCGCGGAGCTGGGCGAGGTCGCCGCGAAGAAGGATGTCTGGCTGCATGTCGACGCCTGCGTCGGAGGCTACTTCGCGCCGTTTGCGCGGATGAACGGCGTGCCGGTCCCGGCGTTCGATTTCGAGGTGCCGGCTGTCCACTCGATGAGTGCGGACCTGCACAAGTACGGCTATTGCGCCAAGGGCGCTTCGACTGTGCTGTTCCGCTCGGAGGAGCTGTATGCCCATATGCCGTTCGACCTTGCTGGCTGGAGCGGGGCGCCGATGAAGACGCCGACGCTGGCGGGCACGCGGCCGGGCGGGGCGATCTCCGCCGCCTGGGGCGTGATGAACACGCTGGGCGTCGAAGGGTATCGCCGGTTGCAGGGACAGGTCTGCGCGACACGCGAGAAGATCAGCGAAGGCGTCGAGCGGCTCGGCTTCGAAATCGTCGGCAGTCCGATGCTGGGCCTGATGGCCTTTTACCATCCGCAAGCCCATGCCTTCGCGGTGTATGGCGAGATCTACCGGCGCGGCTGGTTCACTTCGGTGACGAAGGAACCGCCGAGCCTGCACCTGATGCTGAGCCCGAAGCATGCCGAAGTGGCCGACGCCTATCTCGCCGATCTCGAGGCGAGCCTTGCCGCGGTGAAGTCCGGTCAGGACGGACCGAAGGTCGAAGCGCGCTACAGCTGAGCCTCAGCCATCGTCGGCGCCGATGTCTTTCCGCAAATGCGGGGGCAGTTTCGTTTTCAGGGAACGGGCCGCTCGGGCGCGGTCGCGTTGCGGGTCGGGCTTAGTCTTTGAGGGCCGGGCAAGACGCCGGCGAAGGGCAGCCATCAGCGGCCGCCAGGAAAATCCAGTCATATGAACCTGTTGCGATGAAAGTGGAGAAGCGGGCGGTGATCATGACGCGTCTCCTTTCATGGCTGGGCTCACCGGATGGTCCGGGCCGTGCGGCTGGCTATAGGCGCGGGCCGCGAATGTGTCGAGCGATTTACTTGAAGCGCCTCGCGAGGTGTGGTGCGGTGCCGGATCAACCAGACTCGTGGGGACGACACATGATTGCAAGACTGATCGCATCGGGCGCGCTGGCAGGTGCCCTCCTGCTGAGCGGCTGTGGCAAGAAGGCCGGCGAGATCGAGGGCGTCAGCGGCAAGGATATCAGCGCCAAATCCTCGGTCGACGATCTCAGCGAAGCCTATGTCAACGAGTTCGACCGGATCGCGACGGCGCTGGAGTCGATCCATGACGAGGCGAGCGCCAAGGCCGCCGCAAAGGACATCAAGAAATCCGCCGACGGGCTGGAGGCGATGACGGAAGTGCTCGACGGCAAGCAGAACGACCTGATTGCGATGCAGGCATTTGCGCGCAAGCTGCCGGAACTTTCGGCCACGCAGCAGCGGATCTCAAAGGAGATGTCGCGGCTCTACTCTGAGAATCCCGAACTCGCCGAACTGGTCGGGGACGAGATCAACCGCCTCAGCAAATAGACAAGGTTCACGCGAAATTGTTTCCGGGTGTCGGATGAGGCCTTGACCCGGAGGCGCTGCTGGCGAACGATTGGGAGCGCTAACAATAATAACAGGGAGGACGCCATGACAGACCCGACCGGACCCGACCATTCAGGATCGCGCCGGCGATTCCTCCAGCTGACAGGCGCGGGCGTGGCGGCGTCACCCTGGCTGGCCGCCTGCGCGACGGCGGCGCCGTCCGCCATTCCTGCCCGCGCGATGGGCATGCCCTGGCCGGACTGGGGCACGCTGCCCGAAGAAGTGCCGCCCCCGCCGAAGCCGGGCAGTGTCGGCGTCGCGGTGGTGGGCCTCGGCGGCTATGCCATCGGCAAGGCGTTGCCGGCACTGGCGACGGCGGAGGGCACGCATGTCGCCGCGGTCGTTTCGGGCAATCCGGAAAAGGCGGCGAAGGTCGCGGCGGCCTACGGCGTGCCGGAAGATGCAGTCTATTCCTACGAGACGTTTGCGCAGATCGCCAACGATGACCGGGTCGAGGCTGTCTACATCGTTCTGCCGACAGGCCTGCATGCGGAGTGGACGGAGCTTGCCTTCGCGGCCGGCAAGCATGTGATCTGCGAGAAGCCGATGGCCCTGAATGCCGGTGAGTGCGCGCGGATGATTGCGGCGTCGGAAGCGGCGAACAGGAAACTGATGATCGCCTATCGCTGTCATTTCGAACCCTACAATCTGAAGGCGACGGAGCTGATGCGCGCGGGCGCCGTAGGCGCGATCCGCAGCATCGAGACGGCGAACAACTACTCCGCCAACAGGGCGCACAATCCGTCCAATGACTGGCGGCTGGTGAAGGCGCTGGCGGGCGGCGGGCCACTGGAAGATTACGGCCTCTACGGCCTGCAGGCGGCGCTCTACCTTTCCGGCGAGGTGCCGGTGAGCGTGCGCGGCTGGACGGAGCAGGTGCCGAACGATCCGCGCTTCACCGAGGTTTTCTCGACCGTGAAGGCGGAGATCACGTTCCCCTCCGGCGCGGTGACGAAGCTGGTCACGTCCTACAATGCGGACAATCTCAACATGGTGAAGGTGACCGGCAGTGACGGCATCCTCCTGATGGAGCCCGCGACCTACTATGATGGCAACGCCATGAAGCTGTTGAAGGGCGGGACCGAAGAGGTGCTGATGCCTGGCGATTCGAACCTCCAGTTCTCGCGTATGGTGCAGCACTTCGCCGAGGCGATCCGGACGGGCGCCGCCATAAAGACACCGGGCGAAATGGGCCTGCGCGACATCAGGCTGGTCGAGGCGATCCACCGGTCTGCCGCGATGGGCGAGGTGGTGGCGGTCTAGGTTTCCGCGCGGCGGGGGCTGGCCTTCCGGATCGCGCGGACTAGGTTCTCCGGCAGCGATACTGCCGGGGAGGCCGTCCATGATCATTCTGCACCATCTCGAAAAGTCCCAGTCCATCCGCATCCTGTGGCTGCTGGAGGAGCTGAACGTTCCGTATGAGGTGAAACTCTACGACCGCGATCCGAAGACACGGCTCGCCCCGGCGGAGTACAAGGCGATCTCGCCGCTCGGCACGGCGCCGGTGATCACTGATGGCGATGTGACGCTGGCCGAGACCAATGCGATCATCGATTATGTCTGCGACAAGCATGATGACGGGCGGCTGCGGCCTGCGCCGGGCACGCCGGACCGGGCGGACTATCTCTTCTGGTTCCACGCCTCGCAGGGCAGCTTCCAGCCACTGCTGACCAATTTCTTTGTCATGAAGGCGATGACGGCGCGCGCACCCTTCTTCCTGCGGCCGGCGGCGAAGGCGCTGGTAGGCGGGCTGGACAAGGCCTTTTTCGGCCCGCGCCTCGCCGCGCTGATGGGCGAGATCGAAAAGACGCTCGGCAAGCAGGCCTGGTTCGCGGGCGAGCGGATGACCGCGGCCGACATCGTGATGGGCTATTCGATGGAAGTTGCCGCGCACCGGGCAGGCATGGACGAAGCGCGCTTTCCGAACGCACACCGCTGGCTCGCGAAAATGCGCGAAGTGCCGTCCTACCAGCGCGCGCTGGAGAAGGACGGGAAGGGAACGATCCTGCTGTAAAAAGGAGAGAAGGTGGAGGCTTCTGTTGCCAGGCGCCTCCGGGCCCCGCCTAGGGGTCTGATACCCTAGGAGTTAAAAACGGAAAACATCCGACCGCTTACGCAGCCATCAGTTCGCCTTCAGCAAAATTGTCGTTTGCAACTATTTGCTATGGGCTTCTAACGGAGCCCAGCCGAGCGAAAGCCTCGTCTTTACACGTCCGTCGACACTGTTTCGGCCCCGTCAGAAACAGGCGAAGGCTTGCCTGAACCTGCTTGTGGTGGAGCCGCCGGGTACCGCCCCCGGGTCCGATCCGCTTATTACACGCGCGTTTATCGCCATAGTCCGAAGACAGGTCCAATATAGGGTGCTGCGGGAGTCGATGAAAGGGGCAATGGCGGTGGGATGGTTAACCACTGGTTACGCCGTCCGGTCCCCAATATTCCGAACATGCCCGCGAAGGCAGGTATCCATCTCCAGTCGGTTCGGTAGGTGCTGAGGAGATTTTGGGAGATGGACCCCTACCTTCGCAGGGGTCTGCGGCAGACAAAATCAGTAAAGCACGTCCGCTTCGCCGCGTTCGCCGAAGCCGTCGGCGATGAGGCTGGCGAGGGCGGTGACGGCTTCTGCGGCGTCGGGGCCGTTCGCGTGGAGTTCGACTTCACAGCCCTGCGCGGCGACCAGCATCAGGAGATCCATGATCGAGCGGGCGTCGGCTTCCTGGCCCTCATGGCTGACGAGGACTTTCGATTCATATTCGCTCGCCAGTTTGGACAGCTTGGCCGAGGCGCGCGCGTGCAGGCCCTTGCGGTTGACGATGGTGACGCTCTGTCGGGCTTCAGTCACGGCGTTCTGCTCGTCGGGAAGTTGAGATCAGGAGGATTTCGCGAGCAGTTCGGACGCGATGTTGATGTATTTGCGCCCGGCATCCGCCGCGACGCGCGCCGCTTCGCCGAGCGACATGTCGTGGCGCACTTCGGCAAGCTTGATGAGCATGGGCAGATTCACGCCGGAAATCACCTCGATATTGCCGGAACTCATGACCGACATGGCGAGATTGGAAGGCGTGCCGCCGAACATGTCGGTGAGGATGATGACGCCGCGGCCGGTGTCGCAGGCCTTGGCGGTGTCGCGGATCTGTTCGCGGCGGGCGTCGATGTCGTCCTCGGCCTCGATCGAGATGGATTTGAATCGCGGCTGCTCGCCCACGACGTGTTCGGTCGCGGCGACGAGTTCTTTCGACAGTTTGCCGTGGCTGACGACGACGATGCCGATCATGCGGGCCTTTCCGGTCCATGTGACGAATTTGTCATGCTGCCATGCACAAAAGGCCCGTCAACCCGGATTCAGCTGAAGCGGGTGCACCTTTGGTCGACCTAGTTGCCGGAAAGCCCCAGAACGTCGTCCATGCTGTAGAGGCCGGGCTGCTGGTTAAGGGCCCAGGCGGCCGCTTTCATGGCCCCTTCCGCGAAGAGGGAGCGATCGAGCGAGGTGTGGCTGAGGGTCACGATTTCCGTGTCGCTGCCGAAGGAGACCGAGTGCTCGCCGATCACGCCGCCCATGCGGCGCACGGAGAAGCCGATCTTGCCGGATTCCCTTGCAGCATCGCGCCCGTCATAGGGGCCTGCGCGCAGGTCTGACAGGGGTTTTCCCCGGCCTTCTGCGGCGGCTTCGCCGAGCATGAGGGCCGTGCCGGACGGGGCGTCGACCTTCTTGTTGTGATGGGTTTCGAGGATTTCGATGTCCCAGTCTTCGCCCAGGCTGGCGGCGGCGCGGCGGACGAGGGTTTCGAGCAGCTTGATGCCGAGGGCGAAGCTGCCGGATTTGACAATGACGAGGCCGGAGGCGGCGCGTTCGATGTCCTTTTCCTCGGCGTCGGTGAAGCCGGTGGTGCCGATGATGGCGGCGCGCACGCTGGTGTGCTTGAGGGCTTCGAGGGCGGCGAGGGTGGCCTCGGGCCGGGTGAAGTCCAGCCAGACATCGGCGCCGGAAGCTGCAGCGACCGCGTCAGATTGCGGCCGAACGCCAAGGTGCGGGATGCCGGCAAGGTCGCCGATATCGCTGCCGAGATGGGGCGAGCCGGCAAGCTCCGACCCGCCGGCCACGGTGAGGCCGCGCCGGTGGGCGACGGCGGCCAGCTGGCGACCCATGCGGCCGGCCACCCCGGCAATCGCGACTGAGAAAGAATCGGAACTCATGGCGCCCCTTATAGCGGCGTTTCGGGGCGGGGAAACCGGGCACTTATCCCATGAGGGCTGGTGCCTTGCCTTGGCGCTGCGAAGCTGAAACAGTCGCGCGGAATCGCCCGCCCGAACGCTCCGGTGAACGCTCCGGTAAATCCTACGCTGAGGCTACGGGAAGGCTCCGGTCACTGAATTCATAGGATAGAATTGATGAAAACTCGCGCCGCTGTCGCTTTTGAAGCCAAGAAACCGCTCGAAATCGTGGAGGTCGATCTCGAAGGCCCGAAGGAGGGCGAGGTGCTGGTCGAGATCATGGCAACGGGCATCTGCCATACCGACGCCTACACGCTGGACGGGTTGGACAGTGAGGGCATCTTCCCCTCGATCCTCGGCCACGAAGGCGCGGGCATTGTGCGCGAAGTGGGCAAGGGCGTCACATCGGTTAAGCCGGGCGACCATGTGATCCCGCTCTACACGCCGGAATGCCGCCAGTGCAAAAGCTGCCTCTCGGGCAAGACCAACCTCTGCACCGCGATCCGCGCGACGCAGGGCAAGGGCCTGATGCCGGATGGCACGAGCCGCTTTTCCTACAAGGGCCAGACGATCTTCCATTACATGGGCTGTTCGACCTTCTCGAACTTCACTGTGCTGCCGGAGATCGCCGTTGCGAAAATCCGCGAGGACGCGCCGTTCGACAAGGCGTGCTATGTCGGCTGTGGCGTCACCACGGGCGTCGGCGCGGTGGTCAACACGGCGAAGGTTCAGGTGGGCGACAATGTGGTCGTGTTCGGCCTTGGCGGCATCGGCCTCAACGTGATCCAGGGTGCGAAACTGGCGGGCGCGGACATGATCGTCGGCGTCGACATCAACGACTCCAAGGCCGAATGGGGCGAGAAGTTCGGCATGACGCATTTCGTCAATCCGAAGAAGACCAAGGATGTGGTGGCGCATATTGTCGAGCTGACGGGCGGCGGCGCGGATTATTCCTTCGACTGCACGGGCAATACCGACGTGATGCGCCAGGCGCTGGAATGCTGCCATCGCGGCTGGGGCACCTCGATCATCATCGGTGTGGCGGAAGCGGGCAAGGAAATCAGTACACGGCCCTTCCAGCTGGTGACGGGCCGCAACTGGCGCGGCACGGCCTTTGGCGGCGCCAAGGGCCGCACCGACGTGCCGAAGATCGTCGACTGGTACATGAACGGCAAGATCCAGATCGACCCGATGATCACCCACGTCATGCCGCTGGACAAGATCAACGACGCGTTCGACCTGATGCACGAGGGCAAGTCGATCCGGAGTGTGGTGGTTTTCTAACTGCGTTGGTTCTATGAAACACCCTTTGCTGCTTCTGGAAATTCAAAAAAAGTCGTTGGAGTTGGCGACGATTATATTTGCTCAAACCGCTCGGGCCGCCGATGCGGGTACAGCGCGTTTTCCAGATTTCAGTGTTGAACTTGAAAGCTACTACTTCAACGAGATGCACGCGAAAGCAGTAGAGCTTGCGGTAAATATGCGCAGAATGGATGATAGTGGATCGACATCGGGAGCATGGATCAGACTAATTGGAGAGGTCGGTGCGCAAGATCCAATTGGGAGTTTCTTGGCGCCAACCACTGATCCGATGACTATCAGAGACGTATGCAATAAAATTATCCATGCTGACGATACTCGCTACGATCAAGGTCGCATAGAGAACAGTGACGGTCATGGGAATTTGTTAAACCGTCAAACCTACTTGACCGGCGAAGTTACCCTAATTTCAACGGACCCTAAGAATGCCTGGAAGTGTCACATAGACCTACTTGCGTTTGCTAGAGCTTGTTTCACTTTAACAGACCGGTGGGTGAGTGGTGATTTTGAGCGGTCACCCTAAAGCCCAATAAACATCACAAGGAGGAACAGAAGATGTACAGCCACATGATGGTCGGTTCGAATGATATCGGGCGGTCCAAGACGTTTTATGATGCGATCTTCACGGCAATTGGCGGGCGGGAGGCGATCCTCGATCCGAAGGGGCGGCTGGTTTACCTGCACAAGGACGGCGTGTTCCTGGTGACGACGCCAATTGACGGCGAGGAAGCGACCTATGCCAATGGCGGCACGATCGGCTTTGCCATGGACTCGCCGGAGCAGGCCGATGCCTGGCACGCCGCGGGCGCGGCGGCTGGCGGCACGCCCATCGAAGACCCGCCGGGCTGGCGCGAAGGCGGCGACCAGCGGCTCTACCTCGCTTACCTGCGCGACCCAGACGGCAACAAGCTCTGCGCGCTCTGCCGCGGATAAGGAGATCCTTATGCGAACGATTCTTGTCTCCGGCGCGGTCATGGCGGCGCTGGCGCTGCCTGCCTGCGTCATGGTGAAGTCGGACGATGTGACGTGGCATTCCTCACCGGATGTGGAGCACTTCAAGGGCGTCGCCATCGAGGGCATGAATTTGCCCTTTTCGAAGGCAGTGCGCGTGGACGACACGATCTATCTGGCCGGTGAGCTGGGGATCGATGCGGCGACGAATGCCATCGTGCCGGGCGGCGTGGGGCCGGAGACGACGCAGATCTTCGCCAATATGGCGCGGACCCTGTCGCAGTTCGATGCAGACCTCGGCGACATCGTGAAGTGTACCGTCTTCCTGGATGACATGGCGCATTATGGCGAAATGAACGCCGCCTATGATGCCGCGCTGCCTGACCCGAAACCGGCACGGTCCACCGTGGCGGTGAAGGGCCTCGCTGTAGGCGCGGGCACCGAGATCGAGTGCATCGCGGTAAAACGCTGATGCGGCCGCCCGGCATGGAGGAGCCTGTCTCCCTCGAGCCGGTGAAATCCGAAGCGATCCGCTGGGTGATCGAGCGGGCGGTGGCGCAGGGCAACCCGGTGCAGGCGCTGGCGCCGTGGTCGAAGGCGCTAGTGGCGCACATGACGGAGGGGCTGGACGCGGGCCTCAAGGCGGAGGTGACGGCGCGCTGGCCGGGGCTTGAGTATTTCGAGGATACAGGCTCGCTGCACACCCAGCCGGATGAAGGCTGGATCGAGGACGGGTTTGCCGTGTCGTTCCCGCGGCCGTGGCCGCAGCGGCCGGCCTAGCGGCGGCGGTGCATCTGGGTCGGCAGGTTGTGAAGGTTCCAGGCCATCATGCCGCCGCCGACATTGCTGACATCGGTGAAGCCCGCGGCAGCGAGTTGGCTCGCGGCACGGGACGAACGGGCGCCTGAGCGACAGATGACCGCGACGGGCCGGCTCAGATCTTCCCTGGTCAGGCCATAGACCTGATCGACCAGGGTGGAGTCGCCCAGCGTGATCGTGTGGGCGCCCTTGGCAATGCCGGATTGCCATTCGTTCTCGGTGCGCACGTCGATCAGGATCAGCTCCTTCTTGCGCACGCGGTCATGGGCGGTCTGCGGGTCGATGGTCGCGACGCTGGACTTGCCGCCGCCGAAGAGCTTGCCGAGGAGGGACATGGAAAATGATCCTGTGCGTCTGAAGCGCAGGGCATCCGGCATTCTGCGGGCGGTGGCAAGATGCGGCGGGTGCGGCAGATGCAGCCGGCGGTTCAGGCAAGCGCGAGGCGGTAGTTCCGGCGGGTGAGGCGCGCGGGCAGGGTCAGCGTCTTCAGCGCATCGCCGCCGGTTTCGGACAGGAGCGCGTCCGCACGGGTGCGGGTGGCCGCGTCCATCTGCTGGTAGGCGTCGCGTGCGGCCTGCAGGCGGTAGAGCGGGAAGGCGCGGGCGGCGGCCTCGCCCGTGCGGCCCTCGATGGTAATGGGGATCATGCCGAAGCCGCGGGGCAGGTCGGCGCCGGGTGCGGCGCTGGCGAGCCATTGGGCGAAGAGAGCATTTGTGGCGAGGAGGGCCGGCAGCTGCTCGCGCATCTGGCGGCGGAGGATTGGGAGGAGCGTGTCGGGCACGGTGTCGTCGGCGGCGAGGGGCGATACATCCTTTGCGCCGGCATGGGTGGCGGCGGTCCACGCGGCGACGCGGGGGGCGGTGCGGCGCATCAGCTCGCCCGGATAGGGATCGCGCAGGAGGTGGGCATAGAGCGGGCCGATGAAGGCGAAGTCCGCAAGCGTCGGCCGCCCGCCGAGCAGGAAGGGGTGGGCTTCGAGGTGGGCGCTGAAGTCGGCGAGGAAGGCCTCGTAGGAAGCCTCGATGCCGGGGATGGTTTCGGGCGAGACGCCGAGCATGGGGGTCATGCCGCGGAACATCTGGCCCATGGCGCGGCCGATCTCCAGCTGTTCGGCCGGGCTCGCCTGCGGGGCGGAGATAGCGCCGAACTCGGCATAGGCCCACGTCTCGCAATAGGTCCAGCGATAGTGCATGGCGGGAATGAGGAGCCACTCGTCGGCATAGAGGTGCAGCAGCTCTCCGACGAAGCGCTGCAGCGGGCCTTCGGGCTGGACGCGCGGGGTGAGATGCTCGCGGGCTTCGACATGGGCGATGATGTCGGCGGTGTCCTGCACGATCTCGCCATCCGGCATGGCGGCGACGGGGATGACCGGCCAGCCGACCCTGGGCAGGATGACGGACTGGAAGACCTCACGCGTCGACAGGACTTCCTCGAAGGGCACGCCGCGCCAGCGCAGATAGGCCCGTGCCTTGCCGGTAAAATAGCTGACTTCGGCGCCGTAGAGCGTGTAGGGGGCCATCCTGCGTTTCCTCTTTTTATCACAGGACTTGTGCCGCAAGGGGGCGGAATGCGGCAAGCCCGGACGGTGGGGAAACCTGCGGCCTTGACGTGAGGGGCAGAAACGTGTTGCCCGTTCGGGCGAGCTTTCCCGCCGGCCGAAGGATCAGAGACTGCCCATGACCCAGCTTACGACCGTTTCTTCCTGGAAGTCCTTTGGCGGGAATTTGTCCGTCTACGATCATCAGTCTGCACTTCAGGGCTGTACGATGCGGTTTGGCGTCTACACGCCGCCGCAGGCCGAGACGGGACCGGTGCCGGTACTGTGGTATCTTTCGGGCCTTACCTGCAGCTGGGCGAATGTGATGGAGAAGTCCGGCCTGCAGCGCGCGGCCGCGCAGCATGGCGTCATGGTGATCGCGCCGGATACGAGCCCGCGGGGCGAGGGCGTTGCCGACGACGAGGCCTATGACCTCGGCCAGGGCGCGGGGTTTTACCTGACCGCCACACAGGCGCCCTGGGCGGCGCACTACAAGATGGACCAGTATATCACCGAGGAACTGCCGGCACTGGTGGCGAAGGAACTGCCGAAGGCAGACCTCGGCCGGCAGGGGATCTTCGGCCATTCCATGGGCGGGCACGGCGCGATCACGCTGCACCTGAAGAATCCCGACACGTACAAAACCTGTTCGGCGTTCAGCCCGATCACCAGCCCGGCGCGGGTGCCATGGGGCCAGAAGGCGTTTGAAGCCTATCTGGGCCCGGTCTCGGTGGCGTGGGAGCAGTATGATTCGACCGAACTCGTGAAGGAGCGCCAGAGCCGGGCGACGATCCTGGTGGATACCGGCACGGCCGATACCTTCCTTGAGCGGGAGCTGAAGCCGGAAATCTTCACCCGCGCCTGCGAGACGCATGGCCAGCGTCTCGACTACAGGATGCGCGAGGGTTACGGGCACGATTACTACTTCATCGCCACCTTCATGGACGACCATATCGCCCATCACGCGCTGGGCCTGATGGACTGACGGGGGACGGCATGTGGCCCGATTGACAGGGCGCAGCACCTCTGCGAATGGGTGCCATGTCGAAACTCACCACACCTGAAGCCGTCATCGACGCCCTCGAAAAGATCTATCACGAGGCCGTTGAGGCGCAGTCCGCCGCCCTTCACGATTTCCTGCACAAGGGAACCGCACCCGACCCGAAACTGCGCAAGTCGGGCGCCTTCTGCTATCCGCAGATCCGCATGGTCTATGACCCGGACGGCCCGCCGCCGCCGATTTCCCGCTCCTATGGCCGGGTGTCGGAACCGGGCACCTATGTCACCACGATCACGCGGCCGGACTTCTTCCGCCCCTACCTGCTGGAACAGCTGACGCCGCTGATGCGGGATTATGACCTGGACATCACGGTGGGCCGCTCGACCTCCGAAATCCCGTATGCCTATGTCTGGGAGCAGGGACAGGCCGCCGGCCTTGAGGAAATCTCCCCGGCCGAACTCGCCCGGCATTTCCCGAGCCCCGACCTTGCCGAGATCGGCGACGAAGTGGCGGACGGGGAACTCTACGAGCCCTATACGGAACATCCGCTGGCCCTGTTCGATGCACTGCGCACGGATTTCTCGCTGAAGCGCCTGCAGCATTATACCGGCACGCCGGTCGATCATTTCCAGCACTATGTTCTGTTTACGAACTATCATCGCTATGTGGATGCGTTCTGCGACTGGGCGCTGGAGCAGCTGGGCAATGGCGCGCACTACACGTCTCTCTCCGTGCCGGGCGGGCTGGAAATCAGCGAGCCGACCGAGACGTCGCGGGCCGAAATCGATGCCTCGCCCTGGCGGCGGTTCCAGATGCCGGCCTATCACCTGCGCGCGGGCGACAATGCCGGCATCACGCTGGTGAATATCGGCGTCGGCCCGTCGAATGCGAAGACGATCACCGACCACCTCGCCGTGCTGCGCCCGCAATGCTGGCTGATGGTGGGCCATTGCGGGGGCCTGCGCCACAGCCAGGCGATCGGCGATTATGTGCTGGCCCATGCGTACCTGCGTGAGGACCATGTGCTCGATTCCGTGCTACCGCCGGAAATCCCGATCCCGGCGCTCGCGGAAATCCAGATCGCGCTGCAGGAGGCGGCCGCGCATGTGACCGGCGAGAGCGGCAAGACGCTGAAAAAGCGTCTGCGCACCGGCACGGTGGTGACGACGGACGACCGCAACTGGGAGCTGCGCTTCAGCGCGTCGGCGCTGCGGTTCAACAAGTCACGCGCCATCGCCATCGACATGGAAAGCGCGACGATTGCGGCGAACGGCTATCGCCTGCGCGTGCCGTATGGCGTCTTGCTGTGCGTGTCGGACAAGCCACTGCATGGCGAGATCAAGCTGCCGGGCGCAGCCAACCGCTTCTATGAGCGGGCGATCGGCGAGCATATCCGCATCGGCATCGACACGCTGCAACGCCTCGCCGCCGACAAGGGCACCAAGCTGCACAGCCGCAAGCTGCGCAGCTTCGACGAGCCGCCGTTCCGGTAAGCGCATGGAGATCGAGCTTCTCTCCCAATTTCCGGAAGCGGACAGTGAGGGCCGCCCGCATCTCCTGTTCGTACACGGAGCCTTTCATGGGGCCTGGTGCTGGGAGGAGCATTACCTGCCCTGGTTTGCCGGGCAGGGCTGGGCAGCTCATGCGGTCAGCCTGCGCGGTCATGGGCAGAGTGGCGGGGCCGACGGGATCAGCAATTTCACGCTGGACGATTATTGCGACGACATTGCCGGGGCGATGGAACGGATCGGGCGGCCCGTGGTGCTGGTCGGCCATTCCATGGGCGGCGTCCTGTCAGAGCGGATGTTCCACCGCCGGCCGGACGTGGCGGGGCTGGTCTTCTTTGCGTCTTCGCCGCTGAAGCCGGACGGGGCCGTCGTCATGCGGCTGTTGCGCACCCGGCCACTGTCGCTGCTGCGCGGGCAGTTCGGCGGCGACCTTCACGCGCTGCGCCGGGCGATGGAGCCGTTCTTCCTGTCGCCGGACCTGCCCGCGGCGGAGCTGGACCGGTATCATGGCCTGCTCAGCCTCGAATCCCCGAAAGCGATGGCGGAGATATTTCCCCGTGCCGCGGCGTACCGGCCGGACGGTGATGCGCGTCCTGTGCTGGTGGTGGGCGGGGAGGATGACTGGTCAATCCCGCCGGCATCACATGAGGCCCTTGCGGCGCGCTACAATGCGCCGCTGGCCATGTGCCCCGGCGCGCACGGAATGATGCTGGACCCGCACTGGAAAGCCAGCGCCCAGGCCATTCTCGACTGGCTGGGCGCGGCCTTTCCGGCGGGCTGACGTCCTATTTCAGCTTGGTGATCTTCGTGCCTTCGATGCTGAGGCCGGCCATCAGGCCCTTCTGGTTGAAGATGAAGGCATAGGCGTCGTCCTTGAGGGACGTGGTCGACAGGTTTTCGGCCACACCGGCATTCACCAGCACCACGGTCGGGCCGACGCCGATTTCCCAGCCTTCGGAATCCGCGACATATTTCACGGCGTCGTCATTCATCAGGAACACGGCATAGCCGTATTGCTGGGCTCCGGCCTGCAGGCCCCAGGATCCTGTGAAGGAAGAATAATAGTCGACCGTGCGGCCGCCGGAGATCATCTGGCCTTCGCCATAGGCGCCGCCGACACCGAGGCCGGCCTTCACGATCGACGGGAAGACGAGGACTGCGCGCGCCTGGCTGCCGATGGCCTTGGCGGCCTCGTTCTGGGCGTAGAGCGTGTTCAGCGCCTGGCGGCTGTCGGAATCGATTTCGGCGCGGTCGTATTCATCGGGCAGCGACGAACAGGCTGTAACGGCGACAGATCCAAGCGCCAGTGCGGCGGCAGCAATCATCGAACGAAAACGGGCCATTGGAAAATCTCCTTAGGTTTGTGACCGGTAGGGCGGGGAATTATCCGCTGGATTTGACCAGAATGTGGCCCTTTCGTGGGGGCACGGTAGACGAGTGCGTGTTGCCGCGCTAGCTGCCGGATCATGAAAGATCGTATCACTCCGCTCGAAGGCGTCCGCAATTTCAGGGATTTCGGAGGCTATGCCTCGAAACATGGGGGGCGGGTGCGCCGGGGCCGGCTGTTCCGGTCCGGGCACTATGCCGAAGCCACGCATGACGACCTGAAACATGTCCGCGGCCTCGGAATCGCGTTGCAGGCAGACCTGCGCCGGCCGGATGAGCGCGAGAAGCAGCCGGGCCGCTGGTCGGCCCCGCTGACGCTGACCCATGATGGCGGGCGCGAACATGAGGCCCCGCACACGCGCTTCCTGACCAAACTGGAGGCGGATGCGGAGAAGGCCGAGACCTGGATGGTGGAATATTACCAGGCCGCCCCGTTCAAGACGCATCACCAGGAGCTGTTCGCCGGCTGGTTCACCCATCTTGCGGAACTCGCCGATGATGAGGCAGGGCTGGTGAATTGTGCCGCGGGCAAGGACCGGACGGGCATTCTCTGCGCGCTGACGCACCATGTGCTGGGCGTGTCGGATGAGGATATCCGGGCCGATTATGTGCTGACCAATACCGCGGTCGACGTGGACGGGCGGATCGAGGAGATCGCCGCCATGTTCAATGCCCATATCGGACGCAGCTATGCCCCCGACGTCTACCGGCCCTTCATCGGCGTGCGGTTGCCCTATCTGGAAAAGGCCTTTGCGACGATTCTGGCGGAGGTTGGCTCGCTGGACACGTATCTCACCGATACGCTGGGCGTGACGCCGGCCCAGCAGGATCTGATTCGCGAGAAGCTTCTTGTGGGCTGACGGTACCGGCCCCATTGGCCCGTCCGAAAGGAGCCGCTAAGGTCCGCCGGCGATGAGCGATAACGATTCCGCCCCCGAAAAGGACGATGCCACGCTCTCCATGTTTGGAGACGAGGGCGGCAAGGCGCGTGCCTATGAGGTGCTGGCGCGGAAATACCGGCCGCGGCGCTTCGAAGACCTGATCGGGCAGGAAGCCATGGTGCGGACGCTATCCAATGCGTTCGAGACCGGCCGCATCGCCCATGCCTTCATGCTGACCGGTGTGCGCGGCATCGGCAAGACAACCACTGCGCGCCTGCTGGCCCGCGCCCTCAACTACACGTCGAGCGATCATGACGGCCCGAGCATCAGGCTCGACCCGCCGGGCGTGCATTGCGAGGCGATCATGGCGTCCCGCCATCCGGACGTGTTCGAGCTGGACGCGGCTTCGCGCACGGGCGTTGCCGACATGCGCGACCTGCTGGAGGGCTCGCGCTACGGGCCGGGCTCGGCGCGGTTCAAAGTCTACATCATCGACGAAGTGCACATGCTGTCGAATGCGAGCTTCAACGCGCTCCTGAAGACGCTGGAAGAGCCGCCGCCGCATGTGAAGTTCATTTTCGCGACCACCGAGATCCGCAAGGTGCCGGTGACGGTGCTGTCGCGCTGCCAGCGGTTCGACCTGAAGCGGCTGGAGCCGGCTGTGCTCGCCGCGCATCTGGGCGCTGTGGCACAGAAAGAGGGCGCGAAGGTTTCCGAGGAGGGCCTCGCGCTGATCGCGCGGGCGGCCGAGGGCTCCGTGCGCGATGGCCTCTCCATTCTCGACCAGGCCATCGTTCAGACCACGGACGGTGAAGCGGTGACGGGCGCGGCGGTGCGCGACATGCTGGGCCTTGGCGACCGCTCGCGGTTGCTGGATGCGTTCGAGAAGGCGATTGCGGGCGATGCGAAAGCGGCGCTTTCGGAAGTGCAGGACCAGGTGCGCGGCGGGGCGGACCCGGCGGTTATCCTCAAAGACCTCCTCGATATTTCTGCGGATGTGTCCATCGCGCAGGCGACGGGCGACGACTACCAGCCGGGCGGCCCGGCCGACTGGGTGGAGCGCACGCGCGCGCTGGCCCAGCGCCAGACGCCGGCGGAAGCCTCGCGGACCTGGCAGATCCTGTTGTCGGGTTACAATGTGCTGCAGGTGGCGCCGGACCCGGCGACAGCGCTCAACATGGTGATCCTGCGCCTCGTTGCGGCGGCGGGCCTTCCGTCCCCGGAGGAAGCGGCGCGCATGGTGGCAGAGGGAAGGGCAAGTTTGCCGGGAAAGGCCGTCAGACCCCTTGAGGCCCCGCCAGAGCCCGGCGGGCTGGCGAGCTTTGATGCTATCGTCTCGCGGTTGGCGGAGCTGCGCGAAATCAATCTTCAGGTCGAGCTGGAGCGCTATGTGCGGCCGGGGCCGATCCGGGAAGGCCATTTCACCTGCGAACTGGAACAGGAGGCGGCGCCGGACCTGCTGGCGCGACTCAAAACCTTCCTGGAGCGCGAGACGGACATGGACTGGTCCGTGCAGCAGATCCGCGGCGGGGCCGAGACGATCCGCGCGGCGGAAATCCGTACACGGGAAGAAAAGTTCGCCTCTGCGGCGGCGCATCCGGCAGTGGCGGCAGCGCTGAAAAGCCTGCCCGGCGCAACCATTGTGGATGTCGCCGAAGCCGGGAGCACGGACCCGGCTGCGCCGGTCATTCCGCCGGATGCTGATAATGTCATCGACCTGAACGCGCGGCGTAAAGCCTGAAGGAAGTCCCCATGAAAGACCTCGCCAAGATCATGCAGCAGGCCCAGCAGATGCAGGCCAAGATGCAGGAGGCCCAGGACAAGATCGAGGCGACGGAAGCCGATGGCGTTGCGGGCGCAGGCCTTGTGAAGGTGCGCCTGAAGGGAAAGGGTGAACTGGTCTCGGTTTCCATCGACCCAAGCCTGATGGGCGACGATGCGGAAATCCTCGAAGACCTGATCAAGGCCGCTCATGCCGATGCGCGCAAGCGCCTGGACCAGGCCATGGAAGAGGCGATGAAGGCCGCCACTTCCGGCTTCGGCGGCATGATGCCGGGCTTCAAGCTGCCGTTCTGAGGAGACGCATGAAAGCGCTTGCCAGTCTCGTTTTCTCAGCGGGCCTTGTGGCCTGTGCGTCTGTTGAGCCCGCTGAGCCGGCGGCAGCTGCGGAGCCAATTTCAATCGTGGAGCCAGCAGGCGAGGCCGAGGCACCGGCGGAAGCAACGCCCATTGTCATCGGCACCAGCCATGTGATCCATTCGGCCGTCTACGGAATGGACCGGGTGATCAATGTGCAGGAACCCGCGCCCTATGGCGACAGCGAGACGCCGCCGAACGTCCTCTATGTGATAGATGGCGGGCTGGATCAGGATTTCGAGCATATTGCCGGGCTGGGACAGCTTGCGTCGCTCAGCTGGACGATGGAGCCGATGCTGGTGGTCGGCATCGAGACGGTCGACCGGCAGAACGAGCTGACAGCGCCGGCGGCAAACCCTCATTATAAGGAGGAATTTCCGACCGCGGGCGAGTCGGAAAAGTTCCGCCGCTTCATCGAAACCGAAGTCATGCCGTTTGTTGAGGCGCACTATCGCACGGGCGGGCGCACGGGCGTGATCGGCGAGTCACTGGCCGGCCTGTTCATCGCCGAGACGTTCCTGAGACAGCCGGACCTGTTCGACGATTATATCAGCATCAGTCCGAGCCTCTGGTGGGATGACAGGGCCCTTGCCCGCGCGGCGCCGGGCCTGCTGGCGGCACAGGTGCCGAGCGGGCGGCGGATCTATCTCACCATGGCGAATGAAGGCGGAACCATGCAGGCCGGCATGGACGAACTGATCAACGCCCTGGTGGACTATGCGCCGGAAGGCCTGACCTGGACCTGGCTGAACCGTGCGGCGACGGCGCGCCATGACACGATCTATCACGAGGCCGCGCTCGACGCCCTGCGCTGGCTCTATGCCACGCCGCCGCATGAGTCCGGGGCGATGCCGTGGTATATGGTGGAAGGCGGGGTGCCCAAGCCCGCTGGCGTAGGCGAGTGAATGTCTGTGGGATGATGGACAGCTGCATGTGTTCCTGATACGTTCCAAACAGAATCGTGTCAGGACGTTTCCATGGAACCGATCATCACCATTGCAGGGGCTGCGTTTGACCTCGCACACCTCGCTTTCTTTCTCGGCGCGCTGATCTTTGCGCTGGCTGGCTATCTGGCCTGGTCGAAGGGCAAGGCGACGGCCGAGCGGCTGACGCTGGACCTCGAACGCGCGACCGACGAGCGGGAGGAATTCCGCCAGCGCGCGCTGACGCTGGACGCCGCCGTGCGTCAGGCGGAGCAGGAGCTGGCCGCCGCACGCGCCCGCAGCGAGGAGGACGAGCGGAAATTTTCCGACCTTGCGCAGGGCGTGCTGCGCCAGGCGAATGCGCAGTTCCTGCAGCTCGCGAATGAAACCTTCGAGAAGCACAAGGAAGGCGCGCAGGGCCAGCTTCGTGAGCTGATGAAGCCGATCGGGGATAATTTCGAGACCTTCCGCCAGAAGATCGAGGCGATCGAGAAAGTCCGCACTGAAGACAAGTCCGCCATCCAGGAGCAGGTGAAGCAGATCAATGAGAGCCTGCTGCACCACACGAAAGAGACCGGGAAGCTGGTCAATGCGCTGACCGCGCCGAAGGGTGGCGGGCGCTGGGGCGAGATGACGCTGCGCAATGTGATGGAGCAGGCAGGCCTGTCGCGCCATTGCGACTTCGCCGAACAGGTCAGCGAACAGACGGACAATGGCCGCCAGCGGCCGGATGCGATCATCCATCTGCCGGGCGCTCGCCAGATCGTGGTCGATTCCAAGGTGTCGCTGGACGCGTACATGGCGGCGGTGAATTCCGAAGACCCGGCCGAGCGGGCCGCGCACCTGAAGGCGCACTCGGCCAGTGTGCAGCGGCATGTGCAGTCACTCGCCTCGAAGGACTATCAGTCCAATCTGGGTAACCGGTTCGACTACATCGCCATGTTCATTCCTGGCGAGAACTTCTTTGCCGCGGCGCTCGAGCATTCGCCCGACCTGATCGAGAAGGCGATGAGCCGGTCGGTGATCGTGACGACGCCGACCACGCTGATCGCGCTGGCCCGGACGGTCGCGCATCTCTGGCGCCAGCATGAGATGAACGAGAATGCCATGGAAGCGGCTGATCTTGGCGCCGAGCTTTACAGCCGTATGGGCGTCATGCTGGGCCATATCGAGAAGCTGGGAAAATCGCTGAACGGCTCGGTCGACAGCTATAATTCGCTTATGGGCTCGCTCGACAAGCGGGTGATCCCGACGCTGCGCAAGTTCGAGGACATGCAGATTGCGCCGCCCGGCAAGGCGCCGGCTGAGCCGAAGCGGATCGAAACGCGGGCCAATGCGCCGGAAACCGCCCAACTGGACTTCGATGGCGGGGCAGATCCCGTCGCGGCGGAATGAGGCGTCCCCGTTGACCGGGCGGCAGGCCGCGATTATCTGACGGGCATGGCTATACGCGAAATTCTCACCGTTCCTGACCCGCGCCTGAAAGAGGTGTCGAAGCCCGTCGACGGCCCCGTCACTGACGAGCTTCGCGCACTGATGGATGACATGCTGGAAACCATGTATGACGCGCCGGGCATCGGCCTCGCGGCGATCCAGATCGGCGTGCCGCTGCGTATCATCGTGATGGACCTCGCCAAGGAAGACGAGGAGCCTGCTCCGCGCTATTTCGTGAACCCGGAAATTCTCGAAACTGTCGAGGAAACAAAGCCTTACGAAGAGGGCTGTCTCTCCGTGCCGGACATTTTCGACGAGGTCGAGCGCCCCGCGAAATGCCTGATCCGTTATCTCGACTATGACGGCAACCTGGTCGAGGAATGGGCCGAGGATCTCTATGCTGTCTGCATCCAGCACGAGATGGATCATCTCGAAGGCACGCTGTTCATCGACCATCTCTCCCGCCTCAAGCGCCAGCGCGCCATCGACAAGGTGAAGAAGGCGACCAAGCGGAAGATCCGCGACGACGCGGCCTGAGCCGGGCGGACCGGCCCTCATGCCCCTGCGCATCGCCTTCATGGGAAGCCCCGACATTGCGGTCGGCGTGCTGAAATCGCTCATGGAAGCAGGCCATGAGATCGTCTGCGTCTATTCCCAGCCGCCGCGCCCGGCTGGCCGCGGCCAGAAGCTGACGCCGACACCCGTTCACGCCTTTGCCGAGGCGCAGGGCCTGGAAGTGCGCACACCGAAAAGCCTGAAGAAGGCGCCGGAGCAGGAGGCGTTCGCGGCGCTGGACCTCGATGCGGCGGTGGTGGTGGCCTATGGGCTGATCCTGCCGCAAGCCATTCTCGATGCGCCGCGGCTCGGCTGTCTCAACATGCATGCATCGATCCTGCCGCGCTGGCGGGGGGCGGCGCCGATCCAGCGGGCGATCATGGCGGGCGATGCGGAAACCGGCGTCGATGCCATGCTGATGGATGCGGGGCTGGATACCGGGCCCGTACTCGCTTCACTCCGTACACCGATTGGTTTCGACGATACGGCGGGCAGTGTGCATGACCGGTTGGCAGCGCTGGCGGCGGAGCTGGCGCCCCGTGCGCTGGCAGGCCTTGCCGATGGCAGCCTTACGCCGAAGCCTCAACCGGAAGAGGGCATCACCTATGCCCACAAGCTCGGCCCGGAGGATCAGAAAGTGGATTTCTCGAAACCCGCGCGCGAAGTGGATTGCCAGATCCGCGGGCTGTCGCCGTTCCCGGGGTCCTGGTGCTGGTGGACGCCGCCGGGCGCGGGCGAGCCGGTGCGGCTGAAGCTGCTGGGCAGCCGCCGCTCGGGCCGGGAGACATCGGCGCCGGCGGGCACGGTGCTGGATGACCGGCTGCTGGTTGCCTGCGGCGATGGTGGCGCAGTGCGGATCACGCGCCTGCAGAAGCCGGGCGGCAAGCCGCTCGATGCGGAGATTTTCCTTAACGGTGTGCCCATTCCTCCGGATACGGTGTTGTCATGACGGAAACGTGGATGCGCCTGACGCGGCCTGAAGACATGGACGCCATCGCAGCGCTCAACGATGCGGCTTTCGGCGGCAAGGAAGAAGGGGCGATCACGCGGCGCCTGCATGCCGATGGCGACAGCCTGCTGTCGCTGATCGCGCACCGGAACGAGGAAATTGTCGGCCATATCGAGTTTTTCCGTATCCTGATCGATGGCGTGCCGGCGGGCGTCGGCCTTGGTCCGATGAGCGTGCGGCCGGATGTGCAGGGGCAGGGCGTCGGATCCGGCCTGATCCGGATGGGGTTGATCCCGCTCGGCGCACGGGCGGAAACGATCGTCTTTGTTCTCGGACATCCGGATTATTATCCGAAATTCGGGTTCACGGCTGAAGCGGCGGCGCCGTTTGCGGCGCCCTGGTCGGGCCCGGCTTTCATGGCGAAGGTGATCAACCCCGGCGCGCCGGTGGCGGGCGTCCTCACCTATCCGGCTGCGTTCGGGGGCTGACCCGGTGCCCCGGTATCGCATGCTGATCGAATATCATGGCGGCCCGTATCAGGGCTGGATGAAGCTGCCCGGCAAGCCGACGGTTCAGGCCGCGCTGGAAGAGGCGGCCACGAAACTCGATGGCGCGCCGGTTGAAGTGTTCGGCGCGGGGCGCACCGACAGCGGCGTGCATGCGAGCGGGCAGGTCGCGCATATGGACCTCTCGATCGACCGCGGCAGCAAAGTGGCCGACGCGATGAATTTCCACCTGCGTCCGCACCCCATCGCGGTCCTCTCGGCGGAGGAAGTCAGCGAGGCTTTCCATGCCCGCTTCAGCGCGACCGAGCGGCATTATCGCTATGTGGTCGTGAACCGGCGTGCAGACCTTACGCTGGAGCGGGGCCTTGCCTGGCGCGTTCCGTCAAAGCTCAGTGCCGGGAAGATGCACGAGGCGGCGCAGGCCTTTATCGGCACGCATGATTTTACCACGTTCCGCGATGCTGACTGCCAGGCGGCCACCCCGGTTAAGACGCTCAACGACTTCAGGGTCTGGCGCGAAGGCGAGCACGTGATCTTCACCTGCCGGGCGCAGAGCTTCATCCACCGCCAGGTGCGTTCCATGGTGGGAAGCCTCGTGGAAGTTGGCCGCGGGCGGCACCCGGTCAGCTGGGCAAAGGACATTCTCGACGCTGCCGACCGCACCGAATGCGGGCCGATCGCCCCGGCGCATGGGCTCTACCTGACGCAGGTCGATTACGACTGACGCGGAACCCTGCTCGCCAGTCATCGCGCCGCCCGCCCCGGCGATACGGGAATTCATCCGCCTGGCCGGCCGCTCGTTCATCATGACAGCGCAGAACAATAAAAGGGTCTGGACCTTCACGCCTTCGCTGAAATAAGGCGCCCGTCAGCCCTCGTTCGAGCCGAGGGCGTCGGCGAGGTCGGCAAGGATATCCGCCACGTCTTCGAGGCCGACAGAGAGGCGGATGAGGCCGTCCGCGATGCCGTGTTCGAGGCGTTCTTCGCGGGTATAGGTCGAGTGCGTCATGCTGGCCGGGTGCTGGATCAGCGTCTCGGCGTCGCCGAGGCTGACGGCGCGGCGGATGAGCTGGAGGCGGTTCATCATGGCGATGCCGGCCTCGTAGCCGCCTTTCAGTTCGAAGGCGATCATGCCGCCGAAGCCGTCCATCTGGCGCCTGGCGAGGTCATGCTGCGGGTGGCTGGCGAGGCCCGGATAGTAGACCGTCTCGACGCCCGGCTGGGCTTCCAGCCATTCGGCGACTTTCATGCCGGACTCGCAATGGCGGGCCATACGCAGTTGCAGCGTCTTGAGACCGCGCATCACCAGCATGGCGTTGAAGGGCGACATGACGGAGCCGGTCATGTCCTTCACGCCAACCATGCGGACCTCGGCAATGGCATCCTTCCGTCCGAGGATCATGCCGGCGACGAGGTCGCCATGCCCGCCGAGGTATTTGGTGGCGGAGTGGACGACGAAGTCCGCGCCGAGTTCGATGGGGCGGGTGAGCAGCGGCGAGGAATAGGTGTTGTCGACGACGACCAGGGCGCCGGCATCATGCGCGATGCGCGAAGCGGCGCGGATGTCGACGAGGCGCATGTTCGGGTTGGCCGGGGTCTCGAAATAGACGATGCGGGTCTTGTCGCTGATCGCGGCGGCGAGGTTGGCCGGGTCGCGCAGGTCAACATGGGTGATGGTGATGCCGAAGCGGGCAAGGCCGTGGCGCATGAAGGCGAAGGTGCAGCCATACAGCGTCTTGTCGGTGATGATCTCGTCGCCGGGCTTCAGCAGCGTCCACATGAGGGAGGAGATGGCGCCCATGCCGGAGGCGGTGGCGAGGCCGGCTTCGGCGCCTTCGAGGCTGGCAATGCGGTCTTCGAGCAGGGCGACGGTGGGATTGGAAATACGGGAATAGATGTGGCCCTCGGCCTCGCCGGCGAACAGGGCGCCGCCGGTCTGGGCGTCCGGGAAGGCGAAGGTGGAGGTGAGGTGTACCGGCGGGGTGAGGGCATAGCCGTTTTCGGCGGGATCGTAGCCGTGATGGATGGCGCGGGTGGCGGGGCCAAGCGGGCGGGATGCGTCGAATGCCATGGGGAAACCTCCGGAGTTTCCAGCAACCTAGCACGGGTCGCGAGGCGTTTGGTGCCATAATGATCTAATCATGTATTGATTATTAGCAGAAAGTGCCAATAATGGCTCTTATGGACTCCATAGATGCCAAGATTGTGCGGGCGCTTCAGCAGGATGGGCGGCTGACCAATCTCGAACTGGCTGAGAAAGTCGGCCTGTCCCCGTCGCCCTGCCTCAGGCGGGTGCGCAACCTTGAGGCCGCCGGGGTGATCCAGGGCTACACGGCCCTCGTCGACCAGAAGGCCTGCGGCTATCCGATTACCTGCCTCGTGCGCATCCGGCTTGCCCAGCACTCGCAGGAGACGGTGCGGGCCTTCGAGAAGAAAATCGCCGAAACAGACGCCGTCCTGGACTGCTACCTGATGACCGGCGGGGCGGATTACGAGCTGCGCATCGTGGCGCGCAGCCTCGACGATTACGAGCACCTCGTGCGCGAGACGATCCAGAAGCTGCCGGGCATTGCCTCGATCGAGACGGCCTTTGCTTATGGGGTTGTGAAGAAGTCCCGCATCCTGCCGGTGATCGCGGAAAAGGGTGCATAGCCCGCACGGGTGAACCTGCTATAGATGCCGCCATGACCCTACCGCCCAAGGCCCCGATTCGCGCTCCCACGCTGCTCGAAACCCGCAGTCCGCTGTTTCGCCGGCCGGGCAAATGGCGCATCTCGAACATCATCGACGGGCGCGCCCTGAGGGTGAAGCTGACCGCGGCGGCACTGGACAATCTGGGCAACCCGCAGGCGGCACGCAAGCGCGCGCTGGACCTGTTGCACGGGGCCATGTTCCGCGGCCGCATGATTGCGCAGGAGCGCCTGCAACAGGGCGCCGATGGCCTCGACACGGCGCGGCTGCTTTCGGCAGTGCAGGACGAAGTCATCGCCGCGCTCTATGATTTCACCACCACGCACGTGCACCGGGCCCGCAACCCGACCGAGGCCGAGCGTATGGCGATCATGGCGACGGGCGGTTTCGGCCGCGGCGTGATGGCGCCGTCTTCGGATACCGACCTGTTGTTCCTGCGCGCCTACAAGGCCAGTCCGCATACGGAGAGCGTGGTGGAGTACATGCTCTATGCCCTGTGGGACATGGGGCTGAAAGTGGGCAATGCGTTCCGCACGCCGGGCGACTGCGTGAAGCTGGCGCTGGAAGACGTGACGATCAAGACGAGCCTGCTGGACGCGCGCTTCATCTGCGGTGACGAAGCGCTGGCGAACGACATGCTGACTGCATTCCAGGACCAGGCGGTGAAGGGCCATGACGCCCAGTTCATCGCCGACAAGCTGGCCGAGCGTGACAATCGCCACACGCGCCAGGGGGATGCGCGCTATGTGGTGGAGCCGAACCTGAAAGAGGGCAAGGGCGGCCTGCGCGACCTGCAGACGCTCTACTGGATCGTCAAGCACATGTATGGCGGCAAGACGCTGGAAGACGTGATGCAGAATGGACCGTTCACGGACCATGAATATGCGGTCTTCATCCGGGCGGCGCGATTCCTTTGGACGGTGCGGTGCCATCTTCACTTCGTGACAGGGCGGGCGGAAGAGCGTCTCAGCTTCGACCTGCAGCCGGAAATTGCGGCGCGTATGGGCTATCGCGACCGGGAAGGCCAGCAGGGCGTCGAACGCTTCATGAAGCGCTATTTCCTCGTCACCAAGGATGTCGGCGGACTGACGCGAATCCTCGCGGCGAAACTGGAAGCGGACAACAAGAAAAAGCCCGAGGGGCTGCGCCGCTTCCTGCCTGTGCGGACGCCGCAGCCGCTGAAGCAGAAGGGCTTTCTGCTCGACAATGGCCGCATCAATGTCGAATCCGACCAGGTGATGCGGGGCGATCCGCTCAACATGCTGCGCCTGTTCATCGTCGCGCGGCAGGAGGGCAAGGACATCCATCCTTACGCGCTGAGCCTGCTGACACGGAACATCCGCAAGCTCAACGAGTCGGCGCGGACGAGCCCGGACGGGCGGAAGCTGATCCTCGACACGATCCTTGGCGGCGACGATCCCGGCCTTGTCCTGAGGCGGATGAATGAGGCGGGCGTGCTGGGCCGCGCCATTCCGGAATTCGGCGGCATCGTCGCACAGACCCAGTTCAACATGTATCATCACTACACGGTGGATGAACATACGATTCGCGCGGTCGAGGCGATCGCCGCGATGGAGCACCGGCGCATCGAGCCCGTGCCGCAGGTGTTTGAACTGTTCGGCCTGATCGAGAACCGGCGCGCGCTTTATCTCGCCATGCTGTTGCACGACACCGGCAAGGGCAAAGGCGACCAGCAGGTCGAAGGCACGAAGACCGCGACACGCGCCTGCCATCGTCTCGGCCTGCAGGAGGACGAGACGGAACTGGTCGCCTGGCTGGTCGGGCATCACCTTGAAATGAGCGAGACGGCGCAGAAGCGCGACATTTCAGATCCGCGGACTGTCGCAAAATTCGCCGGCATGGTCGGGTCGCTGGAGCGGTTGCGGCTGCTCTTTATCCTGACGATCGCCGACATCATGGCGGTCGGCCCCGGCGTGTGGAATGCCTGGAAGGGCCAGCTGCTGACTGACCTCTATCACAATACGGCAGCGGCGCTGCGCGGCGGACGCACGGACGAGGCCGGCGTGCAGGCCGAACTGGAAGCGCGGGCCGAGCGCCGCCGTGAAGAGGTTACCGATCGTATCGGTGTCGTGCCGGCCATCATGCTGGATATGGAATCGGCCTACTGGACCGGCTTCGATGTCGACGACCTCGTCTGGCACGCAGGCGCGCTCGGCGGCGGCGGGGATATTGTCCGGCATCGTGTGGCAGCAGAAGGCGGCGCACTTGTGCTGATCGTCTCGGGCGCCGACCGGCCGGGCCTCTTCGCTGACCTCGCCGGTGCGCTGGCGCATCATGGCGCAAACATTGTCGCCGCTCAGGTCTTTACCAGCCGGTCGGCGCGCATCGTCGACGTGTTCATGCTGCAGGACATCCAGGGCAAGCCGTTTGGCACGGATGACGGGCCGCGCCTTCAGCGGCTCGAGGCGGCGCTCATGGGTATTCTCGGCGGTACGCCGATGCAGGTCGTGGTGAAAGGCCGCACGGGGCGGCGCGAGGCGGCCTTCCTGGTGCAGCCGTCCGTGCAGATACGCGACGACATTTCCGTCGACTGCACGGTCATCGACATTGCCGGGCGGGATCGGCCGGGGCTGCTCTACGATGTGGCGCGGTGCCTTGCCGATACGGGCGTCTCGATCCATTCGGCACATGTCGGCTCCTATGGCGAGCGCGTGTTCGATGCCTTCTATGTGCAGACGCGAGCGGGCGAAAAGCTGCGCGAAAAGGCCCTGAAAGAGTCGCTGCGTGACCACCTTCTCGACGTGCTTGCGCGCGAAGAACCCGATGCCCCGCAAACCCCGGCCCGGAAATTGAAGCGGTCGCGCGCCGTAGACAGTTTCTGAGAACCCCTGCACGAACAAAGACATGAGCATTGCCCGAAACACCCTGGTGCAATCATCGCTGACGCTGGGCAGCCGCATCCTGGGCATGGTGCGGGACATCCTGCTGGTGGCGCGCATTGGCGCAGGCCCCATCGGCGACGCCTGGGCAACGGCACAGCAATTCCCGAACCTGTTTCGCCGCATCTTCGCGGAAGGGGCCTTCGCCTCCGCCTTCGTGCCGACTTATGCGCGGACGCTGGAGGCCGAGGGGCCGGAGGCGGCCGCAGCCGTGGCGGAGGAAGCGCTGCGCGTGCTCTTCGCGGCGACGGCGGCGCTGACGATCCTCGCGCAGATCTTCATGCCCTGGGTGCTGCTGGTCATCCATGGCGGGCAGGCCGACAATCACAAGGCCTATGCGCTGGCGGTGCTGCTGACGCGGATCACCATGCCGTACCTGACCTTCATGGCGATGGCGGCGCTGCTGTCGGGCGTGCTGAATTCGGCTGAGCGCTTCATCCTGTCGGCAGGCGCGCCGACCCTCTTGAACCTCTGCCTGATTCCGGCGGCCTTTGTCAGCGTCGAGCCGGTGGCGACGGCCAAGGCGGCGGCGGTCGCGTATTTCATCGCGGGCGTGCTGCAGGCGGGTCTGCTCTGGTGGGGCGTGAAGCGTCAGAAAGTGAACCTCAGTCTGATCGGCTGGCCGCGGATGACGCCGGCCGTGCGACGGGTGATGCGGCTCGCCATTCCGGGCACGATCGCGGCGAGCGGCACACAGATCAACATTATCGTCAGCCAGTCGCTGGCGAGTTTTGAAGTGGGCGCGAAGTCGTGGCTGTATGCAGCCGACCGCCTCTACCAGCTGCCGCTGGGCCTTGTGGGCGTCGCGGTCGGCGTCGCGATCCTGCCGCGCCTCTCGCGGGCGGCGCGCAACGATGATCACCACACCAGCCAGTCGACCATGGACGAGGGTATCGGCCTTGCCATGGCGCTGACCCTGCCGGCGGCGGCGGCGCTGATGATCGCGCCGGTCTTCCTGATCGCCGCCTTTTTCGTGCGGGGCGCCTTCCTTGCCAGCGATGCGGCGCAATCGGGTGCGGCACTGTTCCATTTCGCATGGGGCGTTCCGGCTTTCGTGCTGATCAAGGTTCTGGCGCCCGCCTTCTTCGCCCGCGAGGATACGAAGACGCCGATGCGCTATGCGCTGGTGTCCGTGGCGATCAACACGGTCCTGGGGGCGGGGTTGTTCTTCTGGCTGAACCAGCGGGGCACGGCCGGCTTTGTCGGCCTCGCGATCGCGACCTCGATTGCGGCCTGGGTGAACGCGCTGCTGCTCGGCTTTGCGCTGTATTCGCGGGGCTGGTACCGGCCAGGGCCGGTGCTCGTGTCCCGCGTTGTGCGGTCAATTCTCGCCAGCGGGATCATGAGCGCGGCGGTCTGGTTCATGCTGGCGAACTTCGAGTGGATCCGCGCAAATATTGTGGATTCCAAGGCGCTGGCGGCCGCCATCATCATCCTGGCCGGGGGCTTCGCCTATGCCGTGGCGGCCCTCACCACCGGCGCAATCCGCATCCGCGACATCAGGCAGGCCTTGCGCCGCTAAGCAAATCCGCTACACGCCCTGCCCATGACCGATACGACCGCCCCTGCCTATTCCGGCCCCAAGCGCATCTTCTCCGGCATCCAGCCGACGGGGAACCTGCATCTCGGCAACTATCTCGGCGCGCTCAAGAAGTTCGTCGACCTCCAGGCGACGGAATGGGAAACCATCTATTGCGTGGTTGACCAGCATGCGATCACCCAGGCGCCGGATGTCTGGGGCGGGCCGGAGCTGCTGGCTTCGTATACGCGCCAGATCGCGGCCGCCTATCTCGCCGCCGGTATCGACCCGAAGCGCTCGATCATTTTCGCCCAGTCTGCCGTGCGCGAGCACACGGAACTGGCCTGGGTGTTCAACTGCGTTGCCCGCATGGGCTGGGTCGAACGGATGACCCAGTTCAAGGACAAGGCCGGCAAGGATGCCGAGCGGGCCTCGGTGGGCCTGTTCACTTACCCCGTCCTGATGGCGGCCGATATTCTGCTCTACAAGGCGACCCATGTTCCCGTGGGCGACGACCAGAAGCAGCACCTCGAACTCAGCCGCGACATTGCCGAACGCTTCAATCGCGATTTCAACGTGCCGGACTTCTTCCCGGTCCCGGAACCGCTGATCAAGGGCCCCGGCGCGCGGATCATGTCGCTGAAGGATGGGACCAAGAAGATGTCGAAATCCGATCCGTCGGATCTCTCGCGCATCAATCTGGTCGATGACAGCGACACGATTGCGAAGAAGATCAAGAAGGCGACCACGGATCCGCTTGGCCCGATGCCGGAAGACGTGAAGGGCCTCGAAGGCCGCCCCGAAGTCGAGAACCTTGTCGGGATTTACAGCGCGGTCAGCGGCGAGAGCGTGGAGGCGGTCGTGGCAAAGTATGCCGGGCAGGGCTTCGGCGTGTTCAAGCCGGCGCTGGCCGAAGTCATGGTCGCCCACCTTGCTCCGATCACGGCGCGCTATCGCGAGATCATGGACGATCCGGCTGAGGTGGACCGCGTCCTGCGGGACGGCGCCGACCGGGCAAGGGCGATCGCGGCGCCGATCATGGATGAGGTGCGCCGCACCGTCGGTTTCTGGGGCGCCTGAGGCCCCGTGCCAATCCGGCACATTGAAGACGCCGGAGGGGCGTGCTCCCTTTCCGCCAGACACAATTCCAAGAGGAAATGAACCATGCTGACCCGCCTTCTCGTTCCTGCCGCTGCTGCGCTGGCGCTGGCGGCCTGCTCCCCGCCAGCCATTGAACCGGCGGCGCCTGAAGCAGGCACCGTAATCGAAGTCACCGATGCCTATGTCATGATGCCGCTCGAAGGCCGTGACGTGACGGGCGGCGGCCTCAAAGTGACCGTGCAGGGCGCGCCTGTGGACCTTATCGGGGCGACGACCGACGCCGCCGACCGGGTGGAGCTGCACACGATGACGATGGATGAAGGCGTCATGCAGATGCGCCAGGTCGAGAGCTTCACCGCCAGCGAGGACGCCCCCATCGTGCTTCAGCGTGGCGGAAACCATCTCATGCTGTTCGGTTTGGACCCCAGCCTGGCGGCCGGAGACACGGTCGATATCGCCCTCGAATTCCGCGATGCCGACGGTGATTCCCAGACCGTTGTGACCTCGGCAGAAGTCAAAGGGCTAGGCGACTGACATTTTCCGGTCCGTCCCCGGACGGGTTTCAGGATCCTCATGCAATGAAAACAGGCATCTGGCGCGCCGCTTGCGTGTCGGGTGCGTGGGTTGCGGTCTTTTAACAGTTAATGAGCTGTTAAAAGGCCACATTTCCCCGCATAGTGTTCTCGTCGCAACAGTGTCGGCACCGGCATCAGGGATTCGTAGAGTATGGCATTTGATAGCCGCATTCACTCAGCCTACCTTGAAGAAGGGCCTGAGGCGGGCGAAGTCACGGCCGCCGAACTCGAAGCGCTCGATTTCGACGGCGCAGAACCCAGCCCGATCATGTTGTTCTTCCAGCGCCTCGGGCGCCGGATCATGTTTCTCTTCAAACTGTCGATTTTTCTCGCCCTGGTCGGTGCCTATCCGGTCTCGGTGGTCCTGTCGAACCGGATCGATGATTCCGACATCACGCTCAGTGACGGTCAGAACTGGTCCTATCCGGCCGCCGGTGTGGCGATCACCAAGATTGCCCGCGAGCTGGAAGGCAAGGGCTGGGCGGCCGACAAGCCGAACTGGCACCCGCAGGCGCGCCTGACCGCGATGCCGGCCTGGCAGGAGGCCACGGCAGACGGCCTTGCCGAATTCACCCGCATGATTGCTGCCCGCAACGGCATCGACGGCCAGCCGGATGATGACCTCGAAGCGGCCTCCCGCCTGCTGAACGGCCTGCCGGGGGAAGACATGCGCCCGCGCCTGACTGCCGCGGCCGAAGCCCTTAACCGGTTCGACAATCGCGTCCGCCGGGATCTTGTGAACCTGCCCGATGCGCGTGAAACGCTGACCCAGGAACTGCGCATGTTCGCTGGCTGGTCCGAAGCCGACCAGGACGATTTGTCTACCCAGATCAACCAGGAGCCGACCGGATGGCCCGCCAGCAAGCAGGACATCCGCGTTTTCTACGCTGCCAAGGCGCGCTCCCATATTGCGCTGCAGATGCTGTTGGCGGCCCGCGCGGCGGACCCGGCCATGGCTCAGGATCCTAGCCTGCGCGCGGCGATGGACAAGGCCGAAGCGGCCTGGTCGCGTGCGGCGCGCATCCGTCCGCTGGTCGTCTCGAACCAGAAGGGCGATGGTGCCCTGATGTCGAACCATCTGGCAGCACTCGGCTTCTTCCTGCGCGATGCGCAGACGGCGTCGCTTGAACTGGCCGACCTGCTCGAGGCCCCTGCGGCCCCCGCAACGGAAGACGTTGCCCAGCTGGAGCCGGGCACCGGCGCGGTCCAGTAGCCGCCCTTTTTCCTTGAACCTGAAGCCGGTCGGCGCCATGTCTGGTGCCTGAGACAGCTTTGATTTCAAGAGGCAGGCGGCGACTTCCCATGTTCATCCAGACAGAACCGACCCCCAATCCCGATACGATCAAGTTCCTGCCGGGGCAGGACGTGGCCGGCGCGCTGGGGCCGTTCGACTTTCCCGATGCAGAAAGTGCGCGCAAGAGCCTGCTCGCCCGTGCCCTGTTCCAGGTGGACGGCGTGGAGCGGGTGTTCCTCGGCAGCGACTTCGTCTCGATCAGCAAGGCCGCCGCGAAAGACTGGCGCCATGTGAAGCCGATCGTGATGGCGGCGATCATGGATCATTTCATGGCCGGCCTGCCGGTCGTGGAAGAAGGCGCCGGACATCCCGGCGAAGCGGACATCGACTATGACGAGGCGACCGCAGAGATCGTCGCGGAAATCCGTGAGCTGATCGACACGCGCGTGCGCCCGGCCGTGGCACAGGATGGCGGCGACATCACCTTCCACAAGTTTGAAGTCGAAACCGGTATTGTGCACCTTGAGATGCGCGGCGCCTGCGCCGGCTGCCCGTCTTCCACCATGACGCTGAAGGCCGGCATCGAGAACATGCTGAAGGCCTATGTGCCGGAAGTCACCGCCGTCGAAGCGGTGATGTAAGCCGTCCCCCCCCAATCAGAAACGCAAGAAGGATTCGCCCATGGCCCACCCCGTGAACGATCACGCGCTGGACGTTATTTTCCGCGATGCGCGCAGCTATAATGGCTGGCGCGACGAGGACGTGCCGGAAGTGCTGATGCGGGCGGTCTACGACCTTGCCAAGCTGGGCCCGACCAGCGCCAACAACTCGCCGGCCCGTTTCCTGTTCCTGCGCACGAAAGAGGCGAAAGAGCGCCTCCTGCCGCTGATGATGGAAGGTAACCGGGAGAAGACCCTGAACGCTCCGTGGACGGTCATCATCGCCCATGACATGGAGTTTCACGAGAAGATCCCGAAACTCTTTCCGCACAATCCGGGCGCCAAGGGCTGGTTCCACCATATCAAGGAGCCGACGGCCTTCCGGAACGGGACGCTGCAGGGGGCTTACCTGATGCTGGCCGCCCGGGCGCTTGGCCTCGACTGCGGCCCGATGTCGGGCTTTGACAATGAAGCCGTCGACAAGGAATTCTTCCAGAGCCAGGGCGGCGAGATGGCGAACTGGAAGTCCAATTTCATCTGCAATATCGGCCATGGCGACCGCACGACGATCTTTGATCGCTCGCCGCGCCTCGATTTCGAGGAAGCCTGCCGGATTCTGTAGGCAGACGATATGCTGGTCCTGGGGCTCAATACCGCGTTCACGGCCATGGAGGCCGCGCTCGTGCGCGGCGGCGAGATTGTCGCCGATGCGCGCGAAGTCATGGCGCGCGGGCAGGACAAGCATTTGCCGGCCCTTGTCCAGCGCCTTCTCGACACAGAAGGCGTCACCTTCGAAGACCTTGACCGGATTGCCGTCGTCACCGGGCCGGGCAGCTTCACCGGCATCCGCATCGGCGTGGCCTATGCGCGCGGCCTCGCATTGGTGACAGGTGCGGAGTGCGTCGGTGTGACCAGCCTTGAGGCCGCGATCCCGGCCGGCATGGAAGCGACGGTCATGGCCTGCCTTGCCGGGCAGAAACGCCCGCCGGACCAGACCTGGTGGGTTCAGGGAATCAGCGGCGGCAAGGGCATTGCGCCGGTCGTCGAAGTCACGCTGGACCAGCTGGCGCCCATGCTGGAAGGTTTCCACGCGCCCGTCTTCATGGACAATGCCGATGCGCTGGGCGAGGCGAAGGCGAAGCTGGACCTCAGGCCCCTGCTTCCGTCCGCCATCACGGCGGCGCTGAAGGGGGGCGTGTTCGACCCGGCCGCACATCCTCCGTCCCCGGTCTATGCGCGGGAGCCGGACGCGACCCTTCCGGAACCGAGACAATGACCTGGCCGCTGCTCGTGCTGCGGGCCGACGATGCCGCCCGCATGAGCCGGCTCCACATGCGCAGTTTCGACGATCCCTGGAGTGCTGTGGCGTTTCGCGGGATGTTGCTCGACACGACCATCCTGTCGCTCGGCATCGAAATCGACGGCGAGCTTGCGGGCTTTGTGACGGCGCAGACCGTGGCGGGCGAAGCGGACATTCTCACCGTCGCCACCGCGCCGGAACACCGGCGCAAGGGGCTCGCCGCGTCGCTGATCCGGGCACTGGTCAGCCGCCTCGGCGAGCGCGGTATCGCGCGCATTACGCTGGAAGTCGCTGAAGACAATGCAGGGGCACGGGCACTTTACGCGGCTGAAGGATTTACGGTGGATGGCCACCGGCCCCGCTATTATACGGCGGGCCGGGATGTGCCGGTCGATGCGATCCTGATGTCGCGGAAATTGGGAGTGTGAGCGGCAGCCCGGAGCGCGTACTCATCCTGAGCGCCACGAAAAAGTGAACCTCTAATGCCTACCCAAAACCTGCGATTGCGCTACCCTCACGCCGCACAGCAGGAGGACGCAATGGCAGATGGCATGGACCCCAAGAAGATTCCGCAAGGCGTATTCGACCTGTATGACGCGTATTGCCATGGCCGCATGTCGCGCCGGGCCTTCTTCGCCAATCTGAAGACATATGCCGTGGGCGGACTGACCGTGTCGTCGCTCGCAGCGTGCATGATGCCGGACTATTCGCAGGCGCAGACGGTCGAGGATGAGGAAGGTCTTGTCGCCGACATGGTGCTTTACCAGTCGCCGCGCGGGGCGGGCGAGATGGCCGGCTATTTCGTGCGGCCCGCCGGATCGGATGTTTTGCCCGGCGTTGTCGTGGTGCATGAGAATCGCGGCCTCAATCCGCACATCAAGGATGTGGCCCGGCGGGTCGCGCTGGCTGGTTATGTCGCCTTTGCGCCGGATGCCCTTTATCCGCTGGGCGGTTATCCCGGCACGGACGATGAAGGCCGCGAGCTGCAGAAGCAGCGGACCTCGGAAGACATGCTGGCCGATTTCATGGCGGCGGCCGAATTCCTGCGCAACCATGAGGCGACGACCGGGAAGATCGGTTGCACCGGCTTCTGCTTTGGCGGGGCGATTACCAACCTGATGGCAGTGAAACAGCCCTGGCTCGGTTGCGCGGTGCCCTATTATGGCGGCTGGCCGAGCGTGGAAGAAGCAGCGACGCTTCAGGTGCCGCTGATGGAACACATGGCCGAGACGGATGGCTGGGTGAATGCCGGCTGGCCCGCTTACAAGGCGGCGCTGGATGCGGCGGGCAAGACCTACGAGGCCTATACCTATCCGGGCACGCAGCACGGCTTCAACAATGACACGACGCCCCGTTACGATGCCGAGGCCGCCGCGCTCGCCTGGGGCCGGACACTGGATTTCTTCAAGCGCTACCTCACCTGACCGGGCTGGACTCCTGACGGAATCCTCTTCAATGTTCCCGGTATGTTCGAGAATAGCTGTCTCTTCGAAACGGTGATCGGCGCCTGTGGCCTGACCTGGTCGGACGCCGGGCTGACCGGAGTGCAGTTACCGGAAGCGACGGTGGCAAAATCGCTCGCGCGCCTGACGCGGCATGGCGCTCAGCCTGTCGACGCGGCGTCGGTGCCTGAGGAGATCGGCGGGGTGATCGCTGCCCTGCGGGCGTTCCTGTCGGGCGACGAGACGGGGTTCAATCAGGTGCGACTGGACATGCATCGGCATTCGGCGTTTGAGCAGGAGGCCTATGAGGCCCTGCGCAAAGTGGCCTGGGGCAAGACGGTCACCTATGGCGACCTCGCCGCGACCGTTGGCAAGCCGAACGGGGCACAGGCCATCGGCATGGCGATGGGGCGGAATTCCTGGCCGCTCATCGTGCCGTGCCACCGGGTGTTGGGCGCCAATGGCTGGCTGGGGGGATTTTCGGCACCGGGCGGCACGGTGACGAAGAAATCGCTGCTGGAACGCGAAGGCGTCTTTCCGGATGGCGGTCAGATGGCCCTGTTCGAATGACGAAAGCGCCGCTGGAAATCCGTAACCGGGATGCGCGGCGGCTGTGGCTGCATGCGCAGGGACTTTCGGCAACGCCGACCGGGCCGCTCGACCTGCCCGCGCTGATTCAGGGTCTTGGCTTCGTCCAGCTGGATTCGATCCGCGTCGTCTCGCGGGCGCACGATCACATCATCTGGTCGCGCAACCAGAACTACCGCGAGCCGATGCTGGACCGACTGATGCGCGAGGACCGCGGCGTGTTCGAGCATTTCACGCACGACGCCTCGGTCATCCCGATGGAGTTCTATCCCTATTGGCGCCGCCAGTTCCGGCGCCTCGAAGAAAAGGTGCGGGGCTGGGAGTGGCATCGCGGCATGCTGGACGCGAATGGCCGCAATGCCATCGTCGAGCGGATCCGGAAGGAAGGCCCGCTCAGCACCAAGTCCTTCGACACGAAGATTAAAGGCCCGCGCGAAATGTGGCGCCGCCCACCGCACAAGCTCAGCCTCGATTATCTCTGGTATGCGGGCGACCTCTCGACCTCGCACCGGGAGAATTTCACCAAATTCTACGACCTGACGGAGCGGGTCATCCCGGCCCATCACCGCGATGACGAACCGCCCGAACAGGACCAGGTCGACTGGCTGTGCCGCGAGGCGCTGGACCGGCTGGGCTTCGGGTCGGAAGGAGACATCCAGCGCTTCTGGGCGGCGGCGGACCTTGCCGAGGTGAAAGATTGGACCGGGCGGCAGAAACGCCTCGTGCCGGTGCGGATCGAGACCGCAGCGGGCGATTGGGTCAATGCTTTGGCACCGGAAGACACGGAAGTCCGCCTTATGTCCGCCCCGGCAGCAACATCCCGGTTGCGGATATTGAGCCCTTTCGACCCGGTCATTCGTGACCGGGCCCGGTTGCAGCGCCTCTTCGGCTTCGACTATCGCATCGAGATCTTCGTGCCGGCAGCCAAGCGGGTCTGGGGCTATTATGTGTATCCGCTGCTGGAAGGCGACCGGATGGTCGGCCGGATCGAGGCCAAGGCCGACCGCGCGGCCGGGACGTTGACGGTCGACCAGCTCTGGGTCGAGCCCGGCGTGCAGTGGACAAGCGCCCGGGCGGACAAGCTGGATGCCGAACTTGCCCGCTTCGCGCGGCTGGCAAATGTTAAAACCGTTATAAGGAAAGACCGTTTGAATCTGGACTTCCAGCGGCGCTGAGGGCAGATAACCGTCATGGATCGACTCGAAAAACTCTGCGTTGAGAAGGGACTGCGGATGACAGAGCCGCGGCGCGTGATCGCCCGCATCCTGTCGGAAGCGTCCGACCATCCCGATGCCGAAGAACTGCACCGGCGGGCCAATGCCCAGGATTCCTCGATTTCGCTTGCGACTGTCTACCGCACCGTCAAATTGTTCGAGGATGCGGGCATCATCCAGGCGCACGATTTCCGCGATGGCCGGGCCCGGTATGAGGAAGTGCCGGACGAGCACCATGATCACCTCATCAATGTGAAAACCGGCGAAGTCGTCGAATTCCATTCCGATGAGATCGAAAAGCTGCAGGAAGAAATCGCCAAACGGCTCGGATTCAGGCTGGTGGACCACCGGCTGGAGCTTTACGGCGTGCCGATCCGCGAAGAAGACAAGTAGTCTGTAAAATCTGCCCGTTTCCGCTCAGCCGGCATTTACTGGAACCTGTTAGGGTTTTCCCGTAATTTCCTTCGGGCTTCAGGCGCGATAAGATTGGTTTTTTTGGGGATTTCGGGACATGACGGGACGCATTCTCACCGACTGGGACGCCTCCATGGCCGCAAAGTTCGGCAAGGAGCTGATAGTCGCCCACCACAATCTGCACGAGCGGCCGATGTTTTCGAACGAAGGTCTCGCGCGCCTGCTGGACACCTATCCGCGTGACCGCCTGTACGTCTACACGATGGACGATGAGCGCCGTGACACGCGCAGCTTCCGGCGTGGCACCGCCGGCAATCTGACCGGCGAGCAGATTCTTGACGCCGTGCAGCGCGGGCGCCTGTGGCTGAACCTGCGCGCAACGAACCATCACCTGAAGGATTATGCCGACCTCAGCGACGAGATGTTCGGTGAATTCGACGCGCTGAACGGTATCAAGACGATGAAACGCGATGTCGGCGTGCTGATTTCCAGCCCCAAGGCGCGGGTGTTCTATCACCTCGATATCCCGATCGTGAATCTCTGGCAGATCAAGGGCGAAAAGACCTTCTGGCTCTATCCCACCGGCCGGGCCTTTGCCGCAGATTCCCAGGTGGAAGCGATCGTGCTGCGCGAGACCGAGGAAGATATCCACTACAATCCGGCCTTTGATGCGAGGGCCCAGCAGGTCGTGCTGAAGCCCGGCATGGTGGCGAACTGGCCGCAGACGGCGCCGCACCGGATCGACAATGGCGACTGCGTGAACGTCTCGCTCTCCTGCGAATACATGACCTTCAAGGCGCTGGTCCATGCCAATGCCCTCTACGCGAATGGTGCCATGCGCCGGTGGTGGGGTCTCGACCCGTCGATCGAGAATGACGGCGTGGCGACGAAATATGCCAAGGCCGCGCTGGCCCGGGGCCTCAAGCTGTTCAACTCCCGTAAAGCTTTCGAGAAGCAAGTTCCGCTGACGTTCGAAATCGACCTGGATGCGGAGAACCTGCTGCGGGAACGCGCCGCCGCATAGATGCCGCAATCGGGCCGTAACCAATGGTCCGGGACACATCGGCATGCTGCTCAACCTGTTGCTCACTTTTGCCCTGGCGACCGGGTCGGGGCCAATGGATTCGGCGCTGTCGGCGACCGAGGCGCCCAAGACGCTGCGCGCTGCCTTCACGGTCGAGCTGAAATCCTCCACGGCGACGCGTGTCTACCATTTCGATCCGCGCGAGAAGGGCGACAAGCGCTGGCAGGTCATCGACTACAAGGGCGATGATGACGAGCTGGAAGCTGTCGCGGCTGAATGGGCGCATGAAGCCGCGCCGGACGGGCGCCTGTTTCCGGATGACCTGCGCGCGAGCCTTGGCCAGCAGGTAACGGTCGATGACAAGGGCTGGGCCTGGAAGCTGGCGTTCCGGCACAATCCGTCGAGCAATGATGGCGAGTACGATGTCTGGGCCGCGCAGCGGCTGGCGGCGACGGCTTGGCTGGACCCGGTGGGTGAGCGGTTTCTGCGCATCGATTATACGCTGCCCAGGCCTGTGCCCGGACCTGAAGGTGGCACGCTGGTACGCTACGACCAGTCTTACTTCCTGCGAACCGAGCCACACTGGGGGATGAGCTATGTCTCAGGCTTCTCCATCGACCTTGAAGCCCGCGCGGCGTTCCGGACGATCCAGCGGCGCTACTCGGCGAACATCGTGAAGGCGGAATTCTTCTTCGCCAGCAAGGAAGCCCAGGACGAATTCGAGTCCGTCCGGCTTGCGTCGCAGTAAGGGCGGCTGGATCGGCGCGGCACATGCGCTAGAGTGCCGAGCATGACGATTCACATGGTGAAACTCTGCGTCGGCGCCGAAGATGTCGAAGACCTTGCCAACTGGCAGGCGCGCCAGATGAAGCGGATGGAGCATCCGGTGCACCACACCCGCATGTTCCCCAAGCGCGCGGAGGAAATGCTGGACGGCGGCTCGATCTACTGGGTCATCAAGGGCGCAATCCGCGTGCGCCAGCGCATTATCGACCTCAGGCCGGAGCCGGACGAAGAGGGGCGCGAAATTTGCGCCGTCGTCTTCGATCCACAGCTGGTGCGCACCTATGCGCAAGGCAAGCGCCCCTTCCAGGGCTGGCGGTACCTGAAGCCCGAGGATGCACCGCGCGACCTCAAATCCGGCGAGCGGGCGCTGGATATACCACCGGACCTCGATACAGCGCTGAAGCAGGCCGGCGTCTGGTAACGCGCCGCTCAGGCGAATCCGTTTGACCCTTATGTGCGCATGCCTAGCCTTTCCGGTCATATCCGGATGGGGGGAGACACGCCATGAAGGGCCTGTCCGCCGCGATTGTTGCGGCATTGATGTTGGGTGCCTGCGCCAGCCCGCGCACGGTGGCGCCGGTCGCGCGCGATACGATGACCTATTCCACCGAGCTTGCGCGCGCCCAGCAAGAGCAATTGCTGCTGAATATTGTGCGGTTGCGCTATAATGATCCGGTGTCTTTCGTCGAAGTTGAAACGCTGAGTACGGAAGATTCCGGTTCCGTGTCCGGCGGCATTGGCGGGGTCGTCGGCATCAGCCCCGGAGACATGGTGGATGTCATCTCACCGGCCGGGACTGTTGAACGCTCTGCGACGCCGACGGTCGTTTATCGCAACCTGCGCGGCGGTGCCTATGCAGAGCAGCTGCTGCAACCGGTGGCGCCGGAATCGATCTTCCTGCTCAGCCAGTCCGGCTGGAGCGTCGAGCGGCTGATGTTGTGCTGCATCGCGCGTATCGGCGATCTCGACAATGCCCGGGCGGCTGCCGGGCCGACGCCGTCAGTCCTGCCCGACAATTCCAGTTTCCGGCGCCTTGCGGCGCAGATGCGTGACCTGCAAATCTCTGGCGACCTCCTGGTGCAGGTGCTGGAAGGCGATGCGGAAGGCGACAAGCCGCGTGTGGTGGTCAGCTGGCACGGCGGAACGCCGGCGGGCGAAGCGTTGGCCGCGCAGATGCGCCAGCATCATATCAGCCTGCGCCCCGGCCTTGATAACGGATTCCATGTTGCCGACATCAGTTCGACCGGGCGGACGGTCGGCACGTCGCCGGCACGGGGGCGTTCCATTCTCGGCATGCTGTCGGCGCTGTCGCAGACGGTGGATGTGCCGCCGGAACATGCAGCGCTGGTCGGCAATACGAGCGGCGGCATCCCGCAGCGCCAGATCACGACCTGCAGCCCGGCTGCGCCGTGGGCGACAGTGATGGACGACTATTTCGCCGTGCGCTGGAGCAAGGAAAAGCCGAAAGGCGCGGCGGTGGCCGTGCCCTATCGCGGCTACTGGTTCCATGTCGACGACACCTGCCGGAATGCGAAGTCGACACTCGACCTGATCGGGCACCTCTATGCCTTGCAGGCTGGCCTTGCCGCGCGCGGCACCAGCAACACGCTGCTGCTGATCGGCAATTAGGGCGTGATTTCCGCTGCCGTAGCACGCGCTTCGCGGCGCGCGGCGAAATGGGTGTCGAAGGCGACGGCGAGGCAGGCGACAATGATGATCGCGGCCCCGGCATAAAGGCGGAGGCTCGGCACTTCGTGAAAGAAGACATAGCCGAACAGCGATGCCCAGATGAGACCGGTATAGTCAAACGGGGCGAGCGTCTGCGCCTGTGCCCGGGCATAGGCCAGCGTCATCAGCCACCAGATGCCGATGGCCGCAATCGAGACAAGCCCGATCAGCGGCCAGGCATTGGCCTGAGGCAGCGGCTCCGTCGCGAGAAGGAACGGCAGCAGGAACAGAGCCGGCAGCACATTCATGAAGGTGACGAGCGTGAGGCTATCTTCGTCACGTGTGCGAAGTCTCAGGAGGACGATGTTGAGGGCGTAGCCTACCGCTGAGAACAGCATGGCCGCGATGCCGAGGACGCGGTTGCCGTCCGGCGCGACACCGGTGGTTTGCCCCGATGCGGCAAGCGCCGCGCCACAGAAACCGACCAGCGATGCGCCGATTGTCATGTGGCTCATTTTTTCGCCGAGGACAATGCGCGCGATGGGCGCGATCATCAGCGCTGCTGTGAAGCCGAGGACAACCGCTTCGGCGAGGGCGATCTGGGTCAGCGCGTAGAAAAAGGTAACGGCGGACGAGACCTGCGCGACCGAACGGAGGATGTGGAAACGGATGGCGGACCAGCCGGGCATCTTCTTTTTCGTGAGCAGGAACAGCGCCACCATGATGGCCGAGGCTGCAATGTAGCGCCAGGCTGTTGCCGTGATGACGGGTGTGCCGCCCAGCGTGATTCCCTTCATCAGGGCATCGACGGAGCAGCCGCAGAAGACCGCGACACAGACAATCAGGATGGGATGGGGAAGGCGCATGGCCACCAGCGTTTGCTGGTGGCCGATGCTTCCGTCAAGCGGATGTGTCTGTCCGGATCAGTAGCGGATGCGCAGGTCCGAAATGGACTGGGCGATCTGCGTATAGGCGTCCTGAAGGTCCGACGCGTTTTCCGGCGTGAAGGCGAACTCCGGTGACGAGGCGCAGTAGGCGAGGATCTCCTTGCCGGCCGTCGGTGCATTGAAGGCGACCGTATAGATCTTGACGCGCTTGTCCTTGATGTTGTCGCAGAATTTCTGCGCCTGCTCGAAGGAGTTGCCCTGACCATTATTATACCAGGTGTTGAACTCGCCGTCGGTCATCAGGACGATTGCCTTTGCCGAATCCGGTTCGGTGTAGGACATCGGATCGGAACCCGACGGCCAGACAGTGCTCCACGGCGGCGCAATCATGTACCAGCCCCAGGCGATGCCGATATGTCCGGCGGTGCCGCCCTCGGGCTCGAGGCTTTCAATATACTCGCTGAGGTCGGCGCGATTGTAGGTCAGCGGAAGCGGCGTTGCATCGTTACAGGTTTCTTCGTCCCATTGGTTCTTGGAGGTGTTGTAAGAGACCGTCGCCGGCACGAACCAGGCCGACGGGCCGGGGTCTTCGTCCGTAAACGCATTGGTTCCGATGCGCTCCTTGATGCAGGTATTGGTGATCGTTCTGACCGATGTGCCCGACTGCCATTGCCAGCTATACTTCCGGCACTTGCCGTTTCTCTTGGTCCTGGTGCAGACTTTGACCCACTGGCCACCGCTGCCGACATGAGACCGCGTCGGATTTGAGTTCGTGACATCCTCGAAGTATTCGCCCGCATTCATCATGGATGAATAGGACACCATTGCGAGGCGCACATCGCCATCACGGCTTGTGTCGCGATCTTCCGGCAGCAGCACGTCAACGGCATCCTGCGCCGCGTCTTTCAGCGCATCCATCTTGCCGTTCGAACCCATGGAGCCTGACACGTCGAAAACAAAGGCAACGTCGACTTTGCCAATGCCATAGGTCGAACCGGAGGAAACGGAGAAATCGAGATTGTTGTAGCCGATGAGCGCGGTCAGCGTGGTCGGCTGGGAGCAGGAAATACTGATGTCGATATCCTGTGCGCCATCAGTCAGCACGACTTTGGGTTGGCTGCAGGAGATGCTGAGGCCCTTGGCGGCAATCGAGGCGTTCAGGAAGTCGGCCACATAGGCCTTGATGTCATCCCCGGACTTGCCCTTCTGCATCTCGCGTGAGCCAGCGATCACAGCATTGTCGAGCGCATATTGGACGAAATTGCGGCTGGTGTTCGTGTTCTGAAGGTCGATCGCCATGCCCACAAGAGCAAGGATCGGCACCATCGCCACGGCAAAAATGACGGAAATGTTCCCGTCCTTGTTGTCTTTCCAACGTTTCATCATGTCCCACACCATTTTATGCGCGTCCTGCTATTCTCCCCGACAATGCAGAATGGCCTGAAAGCTTTGGCGATTTGCCAATTCCAGCGGGGAGATTGCAGGGTCCGATCAACATCCTGGTAACCAGGAAGAAAAAATACAGTAATTACAGTGCATTGGGGGTCTGTTTTCGTGTCGGCCCGGCGCAAAAAAATTGGTCGGAAAGCGTAAAATTGTTGAGGATGGCGCCCCTTGCGCGGCGAAATCGGCGCTCTCAAAAGTCGGGACGGAACGATCTCTGGCATTCTGGCTGCGCCTCATGCAAAAGGCGGCGATGGATCTCTTGACTCAATATGGGCCGCTCCTGGTGGCGCTTGCCCTGGCGGGCGCGGCCGCGGGGCTGGCAGCCGGCCTGTTCGGCATCGGCGGCGGGGCGATCATCGTGCCGGTGCTGTATTTCCTGTTCGATGCCATGGGCTACAGCGAGACTGCGATGCATGTGGCGGTGTCGACGTCGCTTGCGACGATTATCCTGACATCGGCCCGCAGCGTGATGGCGCATAACCGCCATGGGGCGGTCGATTGGAGCATCATCCGCAGCTGGGCGCCCTGGATCGTGCTGGGGGCGCTGATCGGCATGGCACTGACGGGCTTCCTGTCGAAGCGGGCGCTGCTCGGGATTTTCGGCAGCCTCGCTTTCCTGCTTTCGGCCCAATTGTTCTTCGGCCGCCCGACCTGGCGGATCGCGGAGGAGATGCCGAAGGGCGCGCTGCGGGCCGGGCTGGGCACCGGGATCGGGGCACTGTCGGCCCTGATGGGGATTGGCGGGGGCACGTTCGGTGTCAGCCTGATGACGCTCTACGGCCGGCCGATCCACAAGGCGGTGGCCACCGCGGCCGGGTGGGGCGTGGCGATCGGCCTGCCGTCGGCGATCGTGGCGGTCATCATCGGCTGGGGAGAAGAGGGGTTGCCGCCCTTCTCGCTCGGCCATGTGAACCTTGCCGCCTTTGCGCTGATTTCGTTGTTTACCGTGACGATGGCCCCTGTCGGGGCGTCACTGGCGCACAAGCTGGACGCGGCGCGGCTGCGGCGGCTGTTCGCGATCCTTCTGGCGCTGGTGGCGGCGCGCATGCTGTGGAAGGCGATCGGGCTCTAGAGGAAGCTCGCCGCGAGCCGCTCGATGGCCCAGAACGTGCCCATGATGCCGATGAAATAGGCGAGGACGCCGCGGGCAAGTGCCATCCGGTTGCTGGCGACCTGGAAATAGAGCCAGGCGACCGCCAGCACAGCGCCGACGAACAGGATCTGGCCAGCTTCCACGCCGACATTGAAGAGGAGGAGCGCCAGAACTTCGGCGCCTTTGGGCAGGCCGATCTCAGACAGTGCCCCCGCGAAACCGAATCCATGAATCAGGCCGAAGCCGAAAGCGATGGCCCAAGGGATCCGCTGGCTGAGCGTCATGCGGCCCTGCAGGCGGTGGATCGCCTCGGCGCCGAGCAGGGCAATACTCATCGCGATGGTGATTTCCACCGGCGGACCGGGCAGCGTGATCCCGCCCAGCGATGCAGCGGCCAGTGTGATGGAGTGTGCGACCGTGAAGGCCGTCAGGGTCAGGAGCAATTGCTTCGGCCGCACCAGCAGCACCATGCCGAGCACGAACAGCAGGTGATCCCATCCGAACAGGATGTGTTCGACGCCGATGATGAAATAGGTGGCGGTTGGTGCGCCGCTGGGAACGGTCAGGTCCAGCACGCTGCTGCCCGGCCGCAGCACCACGCCGGATTGTTCGCCATTCAGGCGGTTCAGGCGCACGAACACATCCGTCAGGGTACGGTCGAGGCCGTCGATGCGGATTTCACCGGATGACAGGTCGCAGGCCATCTGCCAGCGCTGGATCAGGGTGGAGCCGGCCGAGCTGATGCGTTCGCCGGACCGGGCGCAGCCTTCCGGGAAGACCGGGTCCATCTTGAGGCGCCGCCCGTCGAGAACGGGCTGTTTCCATGTGACATCGAACACGGCCGGGGCCGATTCCGTCACTTCGAGATAGGCGGGGCGCACCTCGTGCGCCGCGGCGGGCGCAGCAAGGGCAAGGACGCAGGCCAGCCAGAGGAATGCGAACCGCAGTGCTGTCATCCTATTTCGAGCCGCTGCCTTCGATCTCGACCTTGTATTTGGCGATAATGTCCCGGACAGCCTCCTCGTTTTCCTGACGGCGGGTCTCTTCCTTCCAGTCGGCCAGGACGGCCTCGCGGACCTCTTCGAACGGGATCAGACGGGCAGGTACATTTGCGGTGACGCGGACAAGGTGCACGCCCAACGCGGATCGTATTGGTCCGGTCCAGCTATCGGAGGCCGGCAATGCCGCGAGCGTTCGGGCAAAGTCCGGCCCGAACAGGCGCGCGACTTCGCGGATCGGCAGGTCGCCATAGGACCGCTGGAGCATGAAGGGATCGCCGGCATTGCGCCAGTCTTCCCCGGCATTCAGGCCGTCAAGCGCGGCGGCGGCATCGGTCTCTGCGGTTTCTCCGCGGACATCTTCGCTGAAATAGACATGTGTAAATGTCAGCGTCTGCGGATCGGTGAAACGGTCGGGATGGCTCTCGTGCCAGGCCCGCAAGGTCTTTTCGTCCGGGTCCGGATCGTCGGCGAGGTCCGAGATCATGAAGGTCATCTTCTGGGCGAGCCGGCGGGTGACGATCGTATCATTGTCGTCGAGCCCAAGGCTGCGTGCTTCCCGGGCGAGCGCTTCGTCGCGGACATAATCATTGACCATGGCGGCCATGTCCTGCTGCGACGGCAGGGCGCCGGATTCCGCGGCATAGAGCGCGGCGAGCCGTTCGAGGTCGGTCTGTGTAATGCGGATCGTGCGCTCGGCATCACTGCGCGAGCCGTTGATGGCATTCCAGCCGATGAAGACGGCCAGCGCCGCGATAATAAAATGGAACAACGGCTCGCTGAGCCATGCGCGCCAGCGAGCCGTCGATTGAGATGTGTCTGCCAAAGTCTGGTCCTGGTGTCTTAGTTGCCGGGAATGTACCAGATGGGCGAGGTATAGGCACGCTCCTGAATGGTCTGGGGCACATCCGGGCGCGGCGGCGTGCCGTTGCGCATGGCTTCCCAGGTCGACCAGCGGCAGGAGGGGTTCTCCAGCACGCGGACATAATAGGTTGCCCGGCGCGATGCGTCGAAGGCCGGATCGCGCCAGATGGCTTTCAACTCGTTGGCGCCGGTATTGACCGGCGTGCAGCTGGCCATGTCGACGCTTGAGCCATTGTCCGTACACCGGCCGGTCGACGGGTCCGGCGTGCCGTTGTCGCAGGCGACATCGATGACTTCTTCACCGTCGCTCGTGACCTTTACGACCTGGACACGCTGGAGCGTTCCGGCATTCGGGTCGCGCTGTGCCCAGACGAGGAAGGCCGGCGTGTCTCCGGTGCCGACGAGGTCACCGCCCATCGGTACGCCATCCGCATAGGCCTGGTGCGCCAGGTCTGCCGATGTGAGCATGTCGTCGCTGTACCCGAAGCCACCGAAGAAGCGGACCTTCATGCGCGGCCCGGTCGTGGCGAAGGTTTCCTTGCGGCGGAAGGCGTCGAAAATGGCTTCGCGCGTGTTTTCTTCCGCCCAGACGCCGGTCAGGCCGCTGGCGCTCCAGCGGGAGAACCAATGGTTGGCATTGTTGACGATCTGGTTGTCGGGCTGTTCGTCCCAGCTGGTCGTGCCGGGGAAAGGCACTGAGCCACGGGCAACCGGCGTACCGTCCACAATGCCGACTTTCGACCAGTAGTCGTTCTCGGCATAGGCGCCGCCGGCAACGTGAGAGTCTGAAGCCGCCACAAGACCGAAGTGGAACGGATCGAAGCCTTCAGTTTCCTGCAGCTTCAGCCCGTTGCGATAGGCTTCGCGGACATAGGAACCGGTGACTGCGGAAAGCGCATACGATCCGAGCAACTCTTCATAGATTTCGAAATCGGCCCATTCATCATTGGGTGACAGGTCCGGATGGGTCTCGCTGGTGCCCTTGACCTGGGTGACTTCGACAAGAGGCTCATTTCGCATCCGCTGTTCGGCATAAGCGGAATCAAGCGGTTCGCCCAAATAGGTCTGTAGACGGAACATCTGCCCGTTGGACACATTGGAATTGTGTGGAATGGCGATCGCCTCCATGCCATTGGCGCGCTGTTCATCCATCCAGTCCCAGAGGTCTTCGGGATTTGACGAGTCGAGCGTCGAGAAGGCCTTGGGCGGCGCCGCTCCCTTGAAAAAGACGTTGCGGTGCAGGTTGCCCCCGCCAAAACCTTCCTCATCTATGTCGGACCTGACAGACGTGTATTCATAGGCTGCAAAGGTCGTGAACTTGCCGGGCTGGTAGTATTTGTCGGCTGCGGCGACATTTTCTGCCCAGACGGAATTGATCGTATCCAGATCATACATTTCCGCGATCGGCTGGCCTTCGCGCACCGAGGTCCCGACCTTCTGGAAAGAGCTGAGGATCACATCCGGGTCAGCCGAGAACATCTGCTTGGCGGCCGGCAATTCGGAAAGCTTGGTGCCCGGTGTGTTCATCGCGGGCAGGATGCCGAGATATTCGGCATGGTCGGTGACGGTGTAGAAGTCGAGCGGGCCGCCGGCGATGGTCATGTCAAAGCCCGACGGATGCTGGATGGTTTCGCCGAGGGCGAAGCGGTAGGCATCGTCGGCCGTGCGCCGGACGTTGAAGATGTAGGCGTCGAAGCTGGAGCGGGTGTGGATGTGCAGATCGCCGAAATAGGCGTTGCGATCCGGATTGTAGCCCGATGTGCGCCCCGCTTCGTCCGGTGCGGCCTTCGCGCCGTCCGCCCCCGGTGCCTTGCTTTCAGTCGCTTTGCCGCAGCCCGCCAAAAGCAGGATCACGGCCAGAGCCGTCGTTTTCTTCAACATGCTTTCCTCCCTCATGTGCCGTTTCGGCACTTGGAGGGCATTTTGGGCGGGATTGGGCGCCCTGTCCAGATTGACGCAGGGGCGCCTTTTCCGGCGTCAGAGGGCCGAAACGTCCGTAATCTTGTAGGTCAGCGGCGTTTCGCCGTGGCTGGCGATGGTCACGTATTCGCCTTCCTTGAAGACGTGATCGCCGAGCCGGAAGCCGGCTTCGTCGTCGCCCTCGTCCTCATCATCGTAATGGAACATCCAGTGGCTGCCGCGATGGGTCAGCTTTCCTGTGGCGTGCTCGTCCGGATCGGGATGGAAGCGCACGACCCGGCAATCCTTCTTGGCTTCGCGCCAGGCATCGACATCGAGGTGTCCGTCGGCGGTCAGCGGGGCGACGATGGTGTATCCGATCCGCGTGTCCCCTTCAGTGATCCCCGGATTGCGCGCAAGCTGCAGGGTGATGCGTTTCAGGCTCATGTAAGTCTCCGTATTTAGCGGGCGAGGGCCAGGGCGGGTGCGTCGCTGGCTTCAAGCAGGTTGCGGGTCGTGCCGCCGAAGAGGCGTTCGCCGATGCGGGAATGGCCATAGGCGCCCGCGACGATCATGGAGGCGTCGCATTGCTTAGCAAGCGACAGGAGGCCGCTGGCGACCTCACCTTCGATCGGCATGCGCTGGGCGCTGATGCCGTGCGCCGACAGCCAGTCTTCAAGGACTGTGGGGTCCGCCGAGGCGCGGTGGTCGTCCTTTTCGAGGTCTTTCGAACTCTGCGCGATCACGACCGCGCCGAATGCCTTGACGAGGTCGAGGTGGAAGCGGATGGCGCGCGCCGCGCCATTGGACCCGTCCCATGCGATCACGACAGGGCCGGATTCGATCGGGCGGGTGCCGGAAAGGACCAGCGGCAGGCGCGCCTCCATCAGCACATGTTCAAAGGAGGGCCCGAGCGGGTCGGTGGATTTCTGGGAGCTGTGCGGAAAGACGACAGCGTCGGCCAGCGTGGCGGCATTCGCTCCGGCGCGTTCGGCGATATTGACCTCATGCGTGAAGGTGCAGGCGAGACCGTGCGCGCCGGTGGAGGTCACATCGTCAAATATGTCCTTGGCTCCGGCAACAATCTTGTCCTGCAGGGCGGCCAGATCGCGGGTCGCGGAGGCGGCGAGGCCCGTGGCTTCAGGCGTCGACATCACGATCATGGCGGCGTTCGGGTCGGGCAGGGCGCATACGCCGCGAACCGGCACATTCAGCCTCTGAGCGAGCGCCAGCGCATCAAGCGTTACGGCGCGGTCTGGCGCTTCTGCCCCCTGCAACATCGCGACAACGGTCATGACCACCTCCCTGAGATGCCGGGCCCCATCGGCCCCGATCTCCACATAACACGGCAGGTCGGCCCGTGTTCTAGGTAGTGTTACTAGGCTGTCCTTGCGTCCGCAATCCGCTGCCGGGCGATCCGGTCGGCGACCTGGTTGGTCGGCGTACCGGTCGAGAGCGCCTCGTCGAGCACCTCGCCAAGAGTCGCAACCAGCCGGGTCAGCTTTTCGTCGACCCATTCGCGCGAATAAGTGCCGGAAATCTCGGCCGCGACGTTGATGATGCCGCCGCCATTGATGACATAGTCCGGGGCGTAGAGGATGCCCCGGCGGCGCAGCAGTTCGCCCATTTCCGGCACGATCAGCTGGTTGTTGGCACCGCCCGCGATTGCCTTGACCCTGAACCGGTCGAGGGTCTTTTCGTTCACGATGGCGCCGAGGGCGCAGGGGGAGAAGATGTCCGCATCAACGTCGTAGATGTCGTTCGGTGCAACGATGGTCGCGCCGGTGCGGCCGGCCACGTCGGCAAGCGCCTTCTCGTCGATATCGGTGATGACCAGGTTTGCGCCCGCTTCGGCAAGATGGTCGCAGACATAGCCGCCGACCGAGCCGACGCCCTGCACGGCGACCGTCAGGCCGGAAAGATCATCCGTGCCAAACGCCCGGTGGGCCGTTTCGCGAAGGCCGAGATAGACGCCTTTCGCAGTGACCGGGGAGGGGTCGCCGCTGGCGGCCTCACCATGGTCGAGGCCCGCGACATGGGCGGTCTCCTGGCGCACGATCGCCATGTCGCTGACATCGATGCCGACATCCTCGGCGGTGATGTAGCGCCCCTGAAGGCTTTCCACGGCGCGGCCGAAGGCATGGAACAGGGCGGGCGACTTGTCCTTGCGGGAATCGCCCCAGATCACAGCCTTGCCGCCGCCGAGCGGAATGTCGGCCATGGCGTTCTTGTAGCTCATGCCCTGACTCAGCCGCAGGGCGTCTTTGAGCATCGCCTCGCCGGTTTCGTAGTTCCACATGCGGCAGCCGCCGGCAGCCGGGCCGCGGGCAGTGGAATGGATCGCAATAATCGCTTTCAGGCCGCTCGCTTCATCCTCGAACAGGTGCACGCCCTCATGGGCGTCATAGGAGGGGTGATCAAACATGCAGGCTCCGGCGGCAGGAAATGGATACAAATGAAACCAATTTGCCGCCTTTTATCGGCCGATTCCGTAGCGTCAATGAGTGGCGGCAATGCTTGGCGACCCTGCAGGCCGGGCTGGCGTGCCGCTTGCGGGGGGCGTAGGCTGGAGAAAGTCATGCAGAGCCTGCGCAAATACGTGATCCTGCTGGCGGCCCTGGGCCTCGCCGGTTCCGCCGTGGCGGAAACCTGCCGGGCCGTCTCGGCCAGCTGGCAAATCGGCGACACCGCCTATCGTACCCAGATCTGGACGACCGGGGAAAAGGGCTGCAAGCGGATCGAGCACACCCTCACCACGCCGATGGAGGTCGAAACCGTAATCGGCCTCGACTGCAATTGTGATCTCATTGCCGATGGGCAGGAAGGCCGGATCGAGGGCGGGCCGCACCCCTATTCGCGGCCAAAACTGGAAGCGGTCTGCCGTGGTCCGATGGCCGAGAAGGCCCGCGCCGGGCGTTGACATCTTTGCAGCTTTTCAAGCGTAAACAGTCCGCCTGACATGCAATTGCGCCCGCTCCTCCTCGCTATCGGCATCATGACCGTGCTTCTCGGCGTGGCGATGCTGCCCTGCGCCCTTATCGACTGGGCCGACAAGCGGCCCGAGGCGCATGTGTTTGCGGTGTCGTCTTTTGCATCCATTTTCTTCGGGTCCAGCGTCTGGGTGCTATCGCGTGGCGGTGCGGAGCGGACGGGGCAGCGGGAAGGATTCCTGCTGACCGTGATGGTCTGGACAGTACTGCCAATCATCGCAGCGATCCCGTTCATGGCATCCGGTATGAGCTTCACCGATGCAGTGTTCGAAAGCGTTTCGGGCCTGACGACGACCGGCTCGACCGTCCTGTCGGGGCTCGATTCCCTTCCGCGGGGCCTGCTGTTGTGGCGTGCGATCATCCACTGGTTTGGCGGCATCGGTATCATCGTGACGGCCATCGCGATCCTGCCGCAGCTGCGGGTCGGCGGGATGCAGCTGTTCCAGCTCGAGAATTCCGACCGGTCCGGCAAGTTCCTGCCGCGGGTGACAGACATCACGGCCTATCTGGGCCTCACCTATGTGATCGTCTCCATGGCATGTGCGCTGACCTATTATGTTTGCGGCATGACATGGTTCGACGCGATCTGCCATGCAATGGCAACCATGTCGGCGGGCGGGTTCTCCACGCACGATGCGTCATTCGGATACTTCAACGACACGATGGCGCCGTGGGCGGGTATTGTGTTCATGCTGATCGCAGGCCTTCCGTTCAGCCTCATGGCGATGCTGGTCCTGCAGGGACGAGTGATGCAATTTGTGACCGATCCGCAGCCGCGCCTGTATTTCGCGCTGGCGATCGTCTTTTCCGCGCTGATCTCGGTCTTTTATTTCATGAACTCTTCGACCCTGACCGATGAAGGCGTCGCGGGCACATTGAAGCTGACCATCTTCAACACGGTGGCTGTGATGACGGGGACAGGGTTTGCCACGGCGCCTTACGACACGTGGGGTACGCCGATCATGGCAATGATCCTCGGCATCACCTTTGTCGGCGGGTGCGCTGGGTCCGCTGCGTGCGGTCTCAAGATCTTCCGTATCGAGATTACGGCAAAAGCGCTGCTGGCCTATTCGCAGCGCATGGTGCAGCCGCACCGCCGCTCGCCGATCAAATATGGCGGTAAGACGGTGGACGAAGACACGCTCCAATCGGTCATGGTCTTCATGTTCCTTTACTTTGCGACCTTTCTGGTTTCAGCAGCCTTGCTGGGCCTCGATGGGCTCGATCCGGTCACGGCTATTTCCGGCGCGGCAACAACGCTGTCGAATGTCGGTCCGGGCCTTGGGCCGATCAACGGGCCGTCGACGACGTTCCAGTCCTTCTCCGATTTTGCGACCTGGGTGTGCACGATCAACATGTTGCTCGGACGGCTAGAGTTCGTGGTCGTGTTCGTTGTGCTGACACGCCGGTTCTGGCGCGGTTGACCTTGGCTGAAAAGAAAAAGGCCGGACCTGACGGTCCGGCCTTTCTGTATCGGGTATCCGGCAGGGATCAGAAGTCCCAGCGGATCTGCACTCCGTAGGTGCGTGGTTCGTTGACGAAGCCGGTCAGGTTGTTGAAGTCGATCGCGCCTTCCAGGGTTTCCTCGTCGAGGATGTTCCGCACAAAGACAGAGGCATCATAGCCGCGGTCGGACTTGTAGCCGATCTTCAGGCCGCCTTCCCAATAGCCTTCCTGGCCGAACTCGATCGAGTCGTAGAGGAAGAAATTGGTTTCGCCCTTATACGCCCAGTCCGTGTAGGCGTAGAATTCGCCGTTCGGAGCAGGGACGGCGTAACGGGCCGTGACGTTGGCGATCCATTCCGGTGCATTCGGGAACGCATTGCCGGAGATGTTGTAGCCGAGCAGGACATTGTTGGTGTCGTACACAGCCGGATCGAGGACCGTACAGCCTGCACCGCAACCGGGGGCGAGCAGGACGTCGTCCTTGATTTCGGTGTGGTTGTACGACAGGCCTGCCGTCAGAAGCAGGTTTTCGGTCGGCGCGGCTTCGACGTCTGCTTCGAAGCCATAGCCTTCGCCCTTGTCGGCATTGAACAGGGCGACCGTGTTGTTGAGGCCGCCGACGATGGTCAGCTGCTGGTCGTTCAGTTCATAGAAGTAAACGTCCGCATTGAGACGGACGCGATTGTCGAACAGTTCGGACTTCACGCCGGTTTCGTAGGAGAGCACGGTTTCGGAGTCGGCCGTCGAGACGTCGTCGCCAAACACGAGGCGGCCCTGGGTCGACGGACCGCGGAAGCCTTTTGCAATACGGGCATAGACGTTGACATTGTCCGTAGCCTGATAGGTGGCAGAGACATCCCAGCTGACCTGGTCGTCCTTGACCGTGTCGGAGATCGGGCCGAGCGGCGGAGCGCCGAATGGGCCAAGCGTCCGTTCGACTTCAAACTTCTTCGACTCGTCCGTCCAGCGGGCGCCGCCTGAAACGGTGAGGCGCTCGGTCAGGTCATAGGTGAGCGATGCGAAGAGGCCGAAGCTCTGCGTGTCGTTCTTGCGCGTGGCGATGCCGTTGACCGGACGTCCGGGCGAAAGCGTGTCAAAGCTCTTCGAAGTGATGAAGACTTTTTCGTCGAACACGAAGATACCGGTCTGTGCGCGTAGCGGGCCGCCATTGTCGAAGGCAAGGCGGATTTCGTGCGTGGTCTGGTCGAGGTCATCCACGGCGCCGGAGCTTTCCGACGGGAACGGGATGGAGCCCGGGCCAAAATTGCCGGCACCGAGGAACGACGCGCCGAAGCCGCCGTCAATGTCGCCCCGGCTTTCGATCTGGGCGTATTCGTACCCGAACACATAGGTCAGCTCGACGGCATCGGTGAGCGTCTTGGTCAGGCGCGAGGTGAGGCCCCAGGCATCCTGCGTCAGGAAGTTGTCGCCATCGAAATAGACCGTGTCGCGGTCAAAGCCGGATCCGAGGCCTTTCTTGCCAGCATCGATGATGTTGGCGCGGAAGAGACGCGCATCGCCGTCGTTGGAGCGGGCGTGCAGGTTGACGAGGGCCGTGAAGCCGGTGTCCGCCGGCGTGAACAGAACCTGCGCGCGGCCGGCCATTTCCTCAAAGCCTTCATAGCGGTCTTTCTGGCCGGTGAAGGCGTTGTCCACGTAGGGCGACCGCTTCTGGTAGAGGCCCGACACGCGCACAGCCATCTGGCCCGGCACGGCGGCGTAATTGTAGGCGCCTTCGATGTCGGTCGTATTGTAGTTGCCATAGGCAGCGCGGATGTACCCGCCCGTCGTGTCGGTCGGCTTTGCCGAGTCGAACTTGATGATGCCGCCCGGCGTGTTGCGGCCGAACAGAGTGCCCTGAGGCCCGCGCAACACTTCGATCTTGTCGAGGTCGAAGACCGGGAAGCCTTTGAGGATCGGATTTTCGTAAGGAACGTCGTCATAGACGAGGCTGACCGGCTGCGAGGCATTGAGGTCGAAGTCGGTATTGCCGATGCCGCGGATATAGAAGCGCGGGAAGGCGCGGCCGAAAGAGCTCTCAGCGATCACGCTCGGCACTTTGGCCGAGAGAAAACGCACATCAGCGCCGGAGGATTTCAGAACGTCCAGCTTCTCATTGGAAACCGTCGTAATCGAGATCGGAACGTCCTGCAGGTTTTCTTCGACTTTCTGCGCGGTCACGGTCACCGTGGAGAGGCGCGCTTCGGTGTCGGTTGTTTCCTGTGCAAAGGCGGGAAAGGCAGCAGCGGCCAGCGCGATGGCGCTCGCACCGAGCCATGCCCGGATGGGAAGCTTCGTGGTCATGAATGATCACCCTGTTGTCGATGGAGGAAGCCCGTCTCGGCGCGGGATCTTATGATCCTGCCTTTGGCATAGTTGACGGTCAGAATGAACTGTCGGGGCCAGCCTCAGGGCCGGTGTGCATCAATTGCTCCTGCTTTGTTGCTGCTAAGCAACAAAATCATGCAAGACTGTGTAGGTTTTTGGGAGCGCGTCTCAATTCCAGGGATTGAACCGGCGCACTGGCCGTGAAGGCGACGGTTCAGGATCCGACTCATCCGGTGCCTGGACAGCTTCTTCCGGTTGATTGTCGGGCATCGCGCGCGGTGGAGGCATCTCTTCGACCTGCGCCGCAGCCGGTTCCGGAATCGTGGTGTCTTCCGCGAAAGCCGACGCCTCATGGGGAGCTGGTTCGAAGCTGAAATCTGCGGGTGCTTCGTCTTGCTCCGGCAGCGCAAACTCGTCGGGAAGGTCTGCAGTGCCGTCGATGACCCGGTGCTCGGGCGCTGGGGGGGTGGCGGGCGCCGGCGCGGGCGTCGGTGCCATGCGCTGCGGTGCTGTGGCGCCAAGGCCAAAGCCGGACGTTATGCCCGACAAGCTGATCGGCTGCGTCAGAGACGGCGCCGCCGGGCGGGCCGGCTCGGTAGCGGGTGCTGGCGGTTCGGGCTGAGCCGCGGGCGACTCTGGTTCTGCGGCCGGAGCATCTGTCCGGTAACGGCTGACGTCGCCCATAGAGCCGCCGAAGATTCCGCTTCCGAAGACCGGGGGGCGTGGCGGCGGCGCGGGTGCAGGCTCCGGCTCAGGTGCAGGTTCAGGCTGGTCGGGCGTACCCACTTCCATAATTTCCCGTTCGGCCGCCGGTGCGGTTGTGTCCTGTTCCGGCGCAGACTCGCCGCTGCCAAATGGCATATAGTCATCGGCCGGTGGTTCGTGCGCTTCGGGATCAGCAGGGGCTTCGGCCTCGAAAACCGCATCGATGGTTTCTTCAACTTTCTCGACAGCCGGTTCAGGCATCCGTTCTTCAGGAGCTTCTGGCCTGGCTGCGCTGATCAGTGGGGCGGACCAGACGGATTCGGGCTCTGCCTCTGGTTCTGGTTCTGGTTCTGCGGCGGGTTCGGTTTCGGGCGTCCAGTCTTCGGCGGCGTCTTCTGAGAGCAGGTCTTCTGCATAAGCCTCTGGCAGCGTGTCTTCAGGCTCTGCCTCTAAGACAAATTCGGCGTCGGGTGGCTCCGGCTCAAATGCCGGTTCCTCAAACTGTGGGGCGGATACTTCGGCCTGATGGACGGGCGCGGGCACTTCTTCAAGCGGCTCCGGGGCGGTCATGCGGTCAGCCATGTCGGCGACGGCCTGCTGCATCTCGTCCTGGCCGTCGATCGCCGCAGTGGCGGGCACTTCCGGCTCAGCCTCTTCCGGTTCAGGCAATTCGCCTGCCGCTTCGTGTGCGACCACAGCGGCGGTTTCCGGCACCTCTGCAGGCGCAGGCGGCACTGCCGGTTCTGCGTCGGCCGCATCAAGGCTTTCAAGGAGGGCGGAAATGGCTTTCTCCGCGCCGCGGGCATGGCGGAGGGCTTCACGGTAGAGGTCTGCCACAAAGTCGGCATAGGGCCGGTCGGCACCGTCGAATTCCCCGGCGAATTCATCCGGCGTGCAGACCTCGATTTCGCGGCCGCGCGCATCGCTGAGCCTTACCTCGTGCGGCGGCGCCGTGATGAGAACCCGGTAGCCTTCGGTATCGTGGGTGACGCTTCCATCATCGCTTTCGGTCCATGCCACGCGTTCCTTGCGGGTCATTTCCTCGAGCTTGTCGATCAGCCGTTTGGTCGATGGATGCAGCATTCCCGGGAGTCTCCGTTTGCTATCCGGTTCTACGTGTTAGCCCTTGCGGCGTGAATGTTCAAATGCAGCCCATGCAAGGAGCGGACCCAAACGGGCTGGCAGGCGGTACGGAGCGGGCGGGCAGTCTGCCTATTCGGAGACCGTGGTGTCGGGCACCAGATAGACCATCTCGGACAGCGTCTCAGGCGGTCCGCCCTTTTCGGGGGCTGTGAAGACGAGCTGCAAGGCCGGGGTTCCGGCGCTGGGACAGAGGAGAGCGCCGGCATAGTCGCCTTCTCCTGCAACACATTCCGCGCGATCTGCGGGGGATAATCCGGAGAGGGTGGACGTGCCGATGCGTTCGCCTGCGGGGCCGGCAATGAGGGGAGATCTGGTCGAAATGCGTTCGATCTGTCCGAGGGACCAGCCGGGGGTGAGGGTGAAGAGCGTGTCGGCGCCATCGCGCACTTCGAAGGCGGGATAGAGGTCGCCGCCCGCCTTGACCTGGGTGGTGACGACCTGCTGGCCGGGAAAGCTTGCCTGCACCGCATCGAGGGTGAAGACAGTGGGCGATGCGAGGCCCGGAATGCCGGCCGGGCCGATGGACAGGCCATCGAGCGCTGTCTTCTTCGACTCGGCCTTTACGCGGGCAATGTCCTTCAGGAAGTCCTTAACCGGCTCACCTTCGGCGGCATAGAACTCGCTGCGGTATCCCTTCACCGTGCCATCGGGCGCAACGAGGAGATAGGAGGGGGTCCAGGTGATCCTCAGTGCTTCACGGATTGAGGTGTCGGGCGCTACGAGGGTGGGATAATTGTAGCCCTTGGACGAGAAATAGGCCTCGACCGAGCCGTACTTGCCGAACATTTCTTCCGGCGTGATGCGGGCCGCGCTGGCAGGCGTGTGGATCGACAGGAAGTCGAGATCCGGATCCTGCGCGATGGCGGTGGCGAGGGCGGACACGTAGGGGCCATCCTCCACGCAGTCGCCGCACCAGATGCCCCAGACATCGATCACGGTCCAGTTCGCGAGCGCCTGGGAGTCGAACGCCGTGCCGTCGAGCAGCGTGCCGGTAAAGGCCGGAAGCTTCTCTCCCAGAAGGGCATATTCGAAGGGCCGTCCGTAATCGTCGCGTCGGACATCTTCCTTCCAATCCCCGCCCAGGGGGAGGGGATTGGCGGTGATGAAGCCGGTCGCTTTCTCGGGCAGAACTGTGACTTCCGGTGTAGACGTAGTTGACTCAATCGGCGCTGGCGAACACGCGCAGGCCGCGGAAAACAGCGCGGCCGTAGCCAGGACTGCACGATACATGGGCGAAGCCTCCCTTCGGGTTCTGAAGTCCTGCCTAGCAGCAATATCCTGAGCCTGAAACCGGTACATCGGCCTTCGGATGCCGGGTGCACAAGAAATGGCCCCGGACCTGCGGGTCCGGGGCCATCTGCGCAGATCGGATCTGGCTTAGCTGTAGATTTCGAACAGGCCGGCTGCGCCCTGGCCCCCGCCGATACACATGGTGACGACACCCCATTTCGCGCCGCGGCGCTGGCCTTCCATCAGGATGGAGCCGGTGCAGCGGGCGCCGGTCATGCCGAAGGGGTGGCCGATGGAGATGGAGCCGCCATTGACGTTGTATTTCGCCGGGTCGATGCCGAGGCGGTCACGCGAATAGAGGCACTGCGAGGCGAAGGCTTCGTTGAGTTCCCAGAGGTCGATGTCGTCGACCTTGAGGCCATGGCGCTCAAGCAGGCGCGGCACGGCGAAGACCGGGCCGATGCCCATTTCATCCGGGTCGCAACCAGCGACGTTGAAGCCGACGAAGCGGCCGAGCGGCTTCAGGCCGCGCTTGGCAGCTTCCTTGGCTTCCATCACCACGACGGCGGCGGCGCCATCCGACAGCTGCGAGGCGTTGCCTGCGGTGATGTACTTGCCTTCCTTGACCTGCTGGCCACCGGAGAAGACCGGCTTCAGGCCGGCGAGGGATTCCACTGTGGTGCCGGGGCGGTTGCAGTCGTCACGGTCGACCACGACGTCCTGGAACGTGGCTTCGCCGGTTTCCTTGTTGACCAGTTTCATCTTGGTCTTCAGGGGCACGATTTCCTGGGACATGTAGCCGGCTTCCTGGAAGGCAGCGGTGCGCTTCTGGCTCTCGGCGGAATATTCGTCCTGGTATTCGCGGCTGACATTGTAGCGCTCGGCCACGATTTCCGCCGTCTCGATCATGCTCATCCAGATGGCCGGCCATTTCGCGTAGAGGCCTTCCTCGACGATGCGGTGGCGGTTGGTCTGGCCGGAATGGGCGACCAGCGACAGGCTCTCGACGCCGCCGCCGACGGCGACCGGGGCGCCTTCATTGATGACCGTGTGCGCGGCATTGGCGATAGCCTGCAGGCCGGAGGAGCAGAAGCGGTTGATGGTGGCGCCCGCGGTGGACGAGGGGCAGCCTGCGGCCAGCGCGATGTTGCGCGCAACGTTCATGCCCGTGGCACCTTCCGGCTGGGCGGAGCCGAAGAACACGTCTTCGACAGCGGCCGCCTCGACGCCTGCACGCTCGAGGGCGGCCGACATGACGTGCCCGCCCATAACGATGGGGTGGGTGTCGTTGAGGCCCCCACGATGGGTCTTGGTCATGCCTGTACGGGCATAGGATACGATGACGGCTTCACGCATGGGTTCCCTCCAGTGTGCGGTGCTTGTTGCGGCGCACACTAGTCGGCTGGCGCCGGTGGCGCCAGCCTTCCCTTTGCGTAAACGTCCGCGAAGTTGCTGTGTCAGGGTTAATGCGGCGGGCGCTGCAGGTGCGGCGGACCGAAGTCGTGTTCCAGCGCGCCCCAGACGCTCGAGAGATGGCTGCCGCCATAGACCACGACGACGCGCCCGTGCGTGCGTACCCGATCGGTCGCGACCGTGTAGGCGTGAACGTCCCGCAAGCGGTTCGAGGCCCTCGATATTTCGGCGCCGATGCCGGTCTTTCCGGGCCAGCCCCGCGTGAACCATTCCGGGTCGTCTTCCAGCGGCACGCCGAACCGGGCGTTGAACCAGTTCCGGAACCCCTCCGGGCCGGACGGCGCGTCGACAGCGTAGGAGGGCGCCATTGCAGCTGCGATGCTCAGGAACGATTCCTCGAATTCAGGGCCCTGAACGGTGCTGAACACCCCATTCCTCTGGTCCTGCTCCAGCGGCCCGAGCAGGGCTGTGTAGAAAATATCGTCCGCCGCATATCCCTCGCCGGCGAGGGCGGCCGCAAGTTCCGCATCGGTCGGTTCGCCACCCCAGATGTCGGCGCCGGAGGCGAGGGCGGCGCGCGCTGCAACGTCCCCTTCGTCGCCCTGATCCTCGGGCAGGCGCGACAGGCGCCGGAGGATGCGGTCCGGGTTCGCGCCCCAACGGGTCGGGAAGCCTTCCAGCACGACGGCACGGGGCCGGACTGCGGCGAAGGCCAGGGCAATCGTGTCAGCCGTGGGCGATTGCGGCGCCGGCGTGTGAACAGCCGCAACCCAGCCCAGTTTCGTCTTTCCCTTTGCGAAGACGGCCACGAATGGCGGCCCTTCCGGATAGATGCTCGCCTCGCGGGCCGGATCGTAGGTGCTGACGAGCGATGCGCCCGAGCCCGGCCGGACGCACGCGGCCGGAAGGCTGGCGATCAGGGCAAGCAGGTATCTGCGGCTGAGCATGGCTGCCATTTAATACCCGACAGGAAAAAGGGCGCCACCCGTAGGAGAGGCGCCCTTCGTGAATTGTGCGGCGATCAGACCGTCGCTTTCGCCTTCGGCGCAGCGGCCTTCACGGCATCGTCCACATAAGGCTCGAACTTCGCAAAGTTCGCGACGAACATGTCGGCCAGTTTCGCAGCCTGCGCGTCATAGGCGGCCGGGGCGGCCCAGGTCGAGCGCGGGTCGAGGATCTTCGCATCGACGCCCGGCACCGATTCCGGAACCAGGAAGCCGAAGGTTTCGTCCTTGCGGAATTTCGCCTGGTTGAGCGAGCCGTCGAGGGCGGCGTTCAGCAGGGCGCGCGTCGCCTTGATCGGCATGCGATGGCCGGTGCCGTAAGGCCCGCCGGTCCAGCCGGTGGAAACCAGCCAGCAGTCGACGTCATACTTTGCGATCAGCTCGCGCAGGAGATTTCCGTACTCGGACGGATGGCGCGGCATGAACGGCCCGCCGAAGCAGGTCGAGAAGGTTGCCGTCGGTTCGGTGACGCCTTTCTCGGTGCCGGCCACTTTCGCGGTGTAGCCCGAGAGGAAGTGGTACATCGCCTGTGCCGGGGTCAGCTTGGCGATTGGCGGCATCACGCCGAACGCGTCAGCCGTCAGCATGATGAGGTTTTTCGGCTGGCCGCACTGGCCGCCGAGCGACGCGTTCGGGATGGCCGAGATCGGATAGGCGCCGCGCGAGTTTTCCGCGAGCGTCCCGTCGTCGAGATCGAGTTCGCGGGTCGCCGGATCCATCACGACGTTTTCGAGGACGGTGCCCCACATCTTTGTCGTGGCGTAGATTTCCGGCTCGGCCTCGGCCGAGAGCTTGATCATCTTGGCGTAGCAGCCGCCTTCGAAATTGAAGAGGCCGTTTTCCGACCAGCCGTGCTCGTCGTCGCCGATCAGGATGCGGCTGGCATCGGCCGACAGGGTCGTCTTGCCGGTGCCGGAGAGGCCGAAGAAGATGGCGGCGTCATTGTCCGGCGAGGTGTTGACCGAACAGTGCATCGGCATGACGCCCTTGGTCGGCAGGTAATAGTTGAGCGCGGTGAAGACCGACTTTTTGGTCTCGCCCGCATAGGAGGTGCCGCCGATCAGGACCATGCGCTTGGCAAAGTTCACGGCGATGACCGTTTCGGACCGCGTACCGTGCCGTTTCGGGTCAGCCTTGAAGGTCGGGCAGTTGATGATGGTGAATTCGGTCTTGAAGGCTTCGTATTCCTTCGCGTCCGGAATGCGCAGCAGGTGGCGGATGAAGAGGGAGTGCCAGGCCAGCTCGGTGACGACGGTGACGGAGAGGCGGTGAACCGGGTCTGCGCCGCCGAAGAGATCCTGGACGAACACGTCCTGGCCGGCGAGGTGGGCCTTGAAGTCTTCGAGAAGGACGTCGAAATGCGCCGGCGTCATCGAGGCGTTATTGTCCCACCAGACTGTTTTTTCGGTAGAATCATCGCGGACAGTGAACTTGTCCTTGGCGGAGCGGCCGGTGTGCTGTCCTGTTTCAACAACAAGTGCACCGCCCTGGGCGATCCGGGATTCCCCACTTGCAACACTCGTTTCATAGAGACGCGCTTCGTTCCAGTTTTTGCGGACGGATTTTGGCTTGATCCCGAGTTCTGCAAGGATCGTTACAGTGTCGCTCATTTTTGCCTCTACTTCTGCGGGTTCTGGGGCGCATTTTAACGGGCCGGGTTTGGCCTAACCGTGAAAATTTTGCAACATCCGTGCCTGCGGCGAAAGCGTTTGTTTCATTTATTTTTCACTTACACGGGGAGAATTCCCCGATAGGTTTTCCTTCCAGTTCAAGGAGGATCCCATGGGTGTATTCAAATTCCTGAAGAATGCGGGACAGAGTTATGTCGACCTGCAGAAGCGCAACCTGAAGGCCATCGTCGACGTGTTCGACGGCGACGATGACAAGAAGAAACAGGCTGAAGCCGAGCAGAAAGCCGAGGCGATCCGGCAGGAAGCGAAGAATATGGGCCTTGGCGGGGATTACCGCGTGGTCGTCGAAGGGGAGACGGTCAAGCTTGAAGGCAAGGTTCCGGACCGGGCGACGCTGGAGAAGGTGATCCTGACATCCGGCAATATCGACGGCGTCGCCGAAGTGGACGCGACGGCAGTCGAAACGGAAACCGAGGACGAGGAAGAGGCCGTCTTCTACATCATCAAGAAGGGCGACACGCTCTCCAAGATCGCCAAGGTCTATCTCGGCAATGCGATGAAGTACCCGGAGATTTTCGAGGCCAACCGGCCGATGCTGACCGATCCGGACAAGATCTATCCGGGCCAGATGATCCGCATTCCGGGCGGCAAGGGTCCGGATGTGCGCGACGAACCGATGGCCTGAGTCAGGGATGCAACGAGACGCGGGTTGGTATCAGCCCGCGTCCTCGGTTTCCCTGGCGGCCTCGTCGGCACCGCGCAGGCGGTCGAGCACCGTGTCCTGCCATTTTTCCGGAAGGACCAGCAGGATCCAGGCGGCGGCTTCGTAATGGGCACGGCGCCAGATATCGATGGGGTTGAGGTCACCCGGCGGGCAGGCGCCCAGAACGCGCGGCTGGTGCTCCGGCTGCATGTTGTAGATCGCCTTGGCGCGGACCAGCTGCATGCAGTTGGACACGAAGACGAGTTCGCCCGGCGCGCGGGTATAGGCGTCGCGGGCGAGATTCTTCAGGCCTGAAATCGTGTCACGGCTTTCGACATCGGCCGAGATGCGCCCGCCGAGGCCGGAACCGCGTGCTGCGATGAGGGCCATTTCCTGACTGCCGAGCCAGCCTTCCTGCGGTCGGTGTCCGCCGACCATGTAGAGCCGGTCGAGCTTGCCTGCCTTCAGGAGGTTCACGGCCTTGGCGATGCGCGCCGCTGCGTCGCGCTCATTGTCGGTATAGAAGACAACGCCGGTGCCGCCCTGAATGCCGCGGGCCTCGTCCATGAACCGGGTCACACCCCAGAACAGGGTTGTGGCGAGCAGGTCCAGGGCGATCAGCCAGAACAGAAATCTGCGAAGTCGGCGCATGCGCGTTCTATAAAGACTGCTTCACCTTGCGCCGCCATGCCCCTTTTGCAGTGGCGTCGAGAAACGTGATTGCAGGCGTCGTCAGATGCTCCGGCATTGCGCTGAAGTCGAACCAGCCGCAGCCGCCATGTTTCTCCGGCTCCATGATCCGCGGCGTGCCGGAGACAATACGCGCGGCATAGACCGGCGAGACCCAGTGCCGCCCGTCGCCGCCATCAATGATCTCCGAGATGCAGGCGAGGCCGGTGATGTCGATGACAACGCCGAGTTCTTCCTCGATTTCGCGGCGGGCGGTGTCCTCGGCGCGCTCGCCGAAATCGATCTTGCCCCCCGGCAGGCCCCAGGCCCCGGCCTCCGGCTCTTTAAGGCGCTGGATGAGCAGGAGGCGGCCGGACTCGTCGAGGATCGCCGCACCGCAGCCGGCTTCGGGTTTCTGCATCATCGCCCTCCCATAAGCCAGCGGATGACATCGGTATAATCGAACACGAGCGATACGGTCATCACAACGGCGGCGAGGACGATCCATTTGCCGGACAGGGTTTCTTTCACGCGCCATTGGCTGCGCCGGCGGAAAAGATAGATGAGCACCGGCGTCCAGAAGATGACATGGCCGAGGCCGAGCAGGCGGACATAGCCCATCTGGCTGTAGAGGGCGAACATTGCGACGGCGCCCGCGACGAAGCCGGCGAACACCCAGCGCGCCTCCACGCGCATGAAGCTGAAGACCAGGCCGCCCAGCGCCAGCACGGCCACCATGACGTTCAGCCAGATTTGCACCCATTGAGGCTGTGCGGCGACATCGGCGTTCCACGAGGTCATCAATTCCTGCATGGCCTCAGAGTTCCCCGAAAGACTTGAGCGCGGTGCGCGCGACAGGCTCGCCCCATTCCTGGACGAAGTGGCCGACCTCGGCGATCACCAACGGCTCCGGGCAATGGCGAATCTGCTGGTGCAGGCGCTCCATGACCGGCGGGCCGAGGACGGGGTCCGCGCCGCCGACGGCCATGAACGTGTCGCCATCCCATTCCTTCGACCACCACTCGACGGCCCGCTTTGTCGTCTTGATGCCTTCCATGCCGGGCTCGATCATCACGAGTTCGGGGAAGCGGCGCACGCCGGCCTTATAGGTCGCATCCGGGAACGGTGCGCCATAGGCGGCCGCCTCGGCGTCCGACAGGACGGGCACGCCGCGTTTCATCAGGGCCGCGACATCCATGTCCGGCTGGGTACGGGCGAAGGCCTTCCAGTTGTCGAAGCCGGGGCCAAGCGATTCGCCGACGGGCATGGCGGTATTCATCACGATCAGGCGTTCGAACCGTTCCGGCATGTCCGGCGGGATGGTGAGGCCGAGGAGGCCGCCCCAGTCCTGGCACACCAGCGTCACTTCTTTGAGGTCGAGGCGCTTGATCAGCTCGACCATCATGTTGCGGTGGAAATGGAAGGTGTAGACCGCATCGTCCACCGGCTTGTCGGAGCGCCCGAAGCCCAGCCAGTCGGGCGCGATGACGCGGGCGCCGGAATCGAGGAGCACCGGGATCATCTTGCGGTAAAGGTAGGACCAGGTCGGCTGGCCGTGCAGGCAGAGATAGGTGCGCACGGCATTCTGCGGGCCCTCGTCCACATAGTGCACGCGCAGGCCTTCATAGCCCGGAAGGTCGTCGACATAGTGTGGTGCGTAGGGCCAGCCCGGCAGGCCGGCAAAGCGCTCGTCAGGTGTGCGTTTGGCGTCTATGGTCATTGGCTCGGTCCTCCCCAAGGCAGGTGAGGATGCGTCAGGCGGGACGGAAAGCCAACGGGAGGATGGGATCGATGGCAAAAGTGATCGGGCTGGGCGGCGTGTTTTTCAAATGCCGCGACGTGGAGGCGACGCGGGCCTGGTACAAGCGCGCCCTGGGCGTTGCAATCGATGAGTATGGCGGAACCAGTTTCGGCCATGCCGACTCGGCTGCCCTGTTCCCGCAGGGCGCCCGGACGATCTGGGCGCCGTTCAAGGGCGAGAGCGATTATTTCAAGCCGTCCGACAGCGATTTCATGATCAATCTGATGATCGATGATTTTGACGGGATGCTGGACCACCTCAAGGCCGAAGGCGTGGCGCTGGAAGGCGAGCCGATGATCGAGTCCTATGGCAAGTTTGCCTGGGTGATGGATCCTGACGGCCGCAAGGTCGAGCTGTGGCAGCCGGTCGAGTCCAATCCGGCAACCTGACCTGCAAAAAAAGCGGCCGCCCGGAGAAAGTATCCCGTGGCGGCCCGAGGAGAGGTCTGGAGAGTCCGGCCGGATGGCCGGGCAGGAAACTATTTGCGGACGGCGGCGGCGCAGGCCTCAAGCTCTTCAGCGGAGAGTTCCGCGTCTGTAGTGGTGAAGGAGACGATCTCGCCGGCCTTCTTCGCGATCTTCTTGCAATCGCTGACGGTGACTTTCTTGCGGTTCATGTCGCCCTTGCAGACGGTTTCTTCGCAGGACCAGACGGTGCCGACGACCGTGATGCGCTTGTCCTTGACCGGCTCGGCGGTCTCGAAGGTGAAGCCGGCGGCGAAGGCCGGCGCGGCGAGGCCGATGAAGGCGGCGCCGAGGAGTGCGGAACGGAGCATGGGAGGATGCCTTTGGTGGGTCAGGCCCGAAGGCCCGGGGGGAGGAGGGACCGGGCGACGGTGAGCGCCCGATCCCTTCCAAATATATACTGCTGAAAAAAACGTCAAGCGTTCAGCTTTTCCTATTTCAGATCAGGGCTTAGTCCAGTGAGGCAAAGAGCTGTGCCTGGCCGAACCGCGCTTCATAGGCTTCGGTGAGGCCGGCATCGCCGATGCCCTGGACGGCCTTGGCCACGACTTCGGCGGCACAGGCGCGGTCCAGACGATCCGCACCAGCGATGGGACGGGCATAGGAGCAGGCGTCTTCAGCCTGTGCCAGCAGAGAATCGAGCACAGTTTCTGCGCCCGTGGCCGTGCTGAGAGCGGTGACGTCATACTGTACGTCCAGCTCCAGCTGGCGCTGGATTTCGGCAGAGGCCGGGGCCGCGAAGAACAGGCTGCCGGCGAGGGCGGCGGTGAGGGCGAGGGGGAGGATACGGGAGGTCATGGGAGGAAACCTTCTTGCTGGGATTGACGGCGGGTGGTGCCGTGCTCTCAACTTATGAGGATTGAACAATTAGTCAATCATTCAGTGATAAATTTTTTCTATCCCATCGGTTTAGCGGCGCTGTTCTGAGAACGACTTGCCCCGGCGGCACAAATTGCCGCCGCCGGAGGGTGGGCTATGCTGCTTGCAGCAGGCGGGACACGCTGCGGCAGGAGGATCGCCCATGGACTTCAACATCCCCAAGGATATCGCCGACTATCTCGTCGTGCTCGACAAGTTCATCGAGGACGAGATCCGCCCGCTGGAGCAGCAGGATGACAATATCCGGTTCTTCGATCACCGCCGCGAATGGGCCCGCACCGATTTCGAGAATGGCGGCCTGCCGCGGCACGAATGGGAAGCGCTGTTGCGCGAGGCGAAGCGCCGGGCCGACGCGGCCGGCCACCTGCGCTACGCCCTGCCGAAGGAATATGGCGGCCAGGACGGCACCAATCTCGGCATGGCGATCATCCGCGAGCACTTCGCCAAGCAGGGCCTTGGCCTGCACAACGACTTGCAGAACGAGCACTCGATCGTCGGGAATTTCCCGCAGATCCTGATGCTGCGCGACTTTGCCCGGCCCGACCAGAAACACCTCGCCGATGCGGCGCTGGCCGGCGAGTTCCGGGCGACCTTCGGCCTGACCGAGCCGGACCATGGGTCTGACGCGACGCATATGGAGACCCGCGCCGTGCGCGAGACACGCGACGGCAAGGCGGGCTGGCTGATTAATGGCGAGAAGATGTGGACGACCGGCATGCACGTCGCCAGCCACATGATGTGCTTTGCCCGCACAAGCGGGGAGGATGGCGACGCCAAGGGCATTACCTGCCTCCTGGTGCCGGCCGACGATCCGGGTGTGGTGATCGAGGAATATATGTGGACCTTCAACATGCCGACGGACCATCCGCGCGTGTCGCTCACCAATGTCTGGGTGCCGGAAGAGGCGGTATTCGGCCCGCCGGAAGGGGGCCTCGCGCTCGCCCAGCACTTTGTGCACGAAAACCGCATCCGCCAGGCGGCAAGTTCGGTCGGTGCGGCGATCTATTGCATCAATGAGAGCGTCAAATATGCCCGCGAGCGCAAGCCTTTCGGCAAGTCGCTGGCGACGAACCAGGCGATCCAGTTCCCGCTGGTGGAGCTGGCGACGGAGGCGGAGATGCTGCGCCTCCTGATCTTCAAGACGGCCTGGGAAATGGACCAGATGTCCAAGCCCGAAGTGGCGATCCACCTCTCCGACAAGGTGTCGATGTGCAACTACCGGGCAAACCGCCTTTGCTGCAACGCGGCCGACCGGGCGATGCAGGTGCATGGCGGCATGGGCTATTCCCGGCACAAGCCGTTCGAGCACATCTACCGCCACCACCGGCGCTATCGCATCACCGAGGGCTCCGAAGAAATCCAGATGCGCAAGGTGGCCGGCCACCTGTTCGGCTTCATGGGCCCCGGCAAGCACGGCCAGAACAAGGGCGAAACGGACCGGAAGGGCAAGAGCACCGAACCGACGGACTTTGCAGTTCGGTAATCTGCAGCGGAATTTTCGCTTCCGGGGCGAACGGTTAACGCGCGGGTAACCAAGTTTAAGCTCTCCTCATACTGACGAAATGCAGGCTGAGGAGTCTCGCCATGTCCCTGCTCGAACGCGTTGTTCGCGCGAATCGCTGCCGTTCTACGCACCACTACATTGCTTTTGATGCACTTTCCCTGATTTCGAGCGAGGAGGGGGGCGCCTGGAAAGACCTGTTCCTGGTCCATCACGAGCACCTTCTGGAAGGCGCCAAGGCCCCTGATTCGAAGTTCAAGGACTTCAAGAACCATGTCTGCCATGTGAATGAAGGCCAGTGGGGCGGGGCGCGCGGCGAGGCGATGACCTGGTATGCCCGCTCCGTTGAGCTGCTGCGGGAAAAGAAATGGAGCAAGGCCGCCTACGCGCTCGGCGTGCTCAGCCATTACTATGCCGACCCGATCCAGCCCTTCCATACGGGGCAGACAGAGGAAGAAGGTGTCATCCACCGCGCCGTCGAATGGTCCATTGCCAAGAGCCGGGACGAGATCGACGCGCTGATCGAGGCGAGCGGCTATCCGGATGTGGATGTGCCGGAGGGGCCGGGCTTCGTCGCCGATATGGTGCTGGAAGGGGCAACCCTCGCCAACGTCTATTACGATACCTTCATTGACCATTACGATATCGACCGCGGCGTCGCCCATCCGCCGGCCGGCCTCGACGACACGATGCGCGAGGCGATCGCCGAACTCGTCGCCTATGCGACGGCCGGGTTCGCGGCGCTGGTATCGAAGGCGATCGAGGAAGCGGCCGTGGCGCCGCCGAAAGTGAACCTCACCCTGCAGGGCTATATCGAGACGCTGGACATTCCGCTGCGCTGGATCACGTCGAAGATGGCCGATGCCGCCGATCGTGCGCAGGTCGAACGGATGTACAAGGAATACCAGAAGACCGGCAAGGTGATCAAAACCCTGCCGGACGACGACAAGTTTATCCGCAAGCTGCATGCAAAGCAGGTTCTACGCATTCCGCTGAAAGAGCTGGACGCGCAGGAGATCGCGCCGCTCGGCTCGAAACATGTCCGCCCTGAAGGAGAGGCGGTCGAGGAGACTGTGGAGGCTGAAGAGGCACCGGTCATCAAGCCGAAGCATCGCATCCCCGCCGCCGTTGTGCCTGTGCCGGAGCCCGAAGCCGATGAAGACATCGTCCTTGAGGATGAAGACGTCACCGAAGAGATCGCGGACGAGGACGTGATCGAGGAGATCGAGTTCGAAGCTGAGGAAGAGGTTTCGGACGAAGACGCGGTCTATGAAGACGCCGACGAAATCGAAGAAGACGAGGCTGAGGCCGAGACCGACGACGAGATTGTCGACGAAGAGGCCGAAGAGCTGATCGAAGACGATGCTGATATCTTCGAAGAAGAAGTCGAAGAGGACGTGCTGCTCTCCGCCGGCGACGATGACGAAGACGACGAGGACTATGAGGACGAAGACGAGTCCGACGATGACGAAGAGTATGATGACGACTCTGACGAAGAATATGACGAGGACGATGAGGACGACGAGGAAGAGGACGACGAAGACGACGAGTCCGAGGAATACGAGGAGTATGACGAGGGCGACGATGAGGACGCGGACGAGTATGAGGACTCTGCCGAAGCCGAAGAAGTCGATGCCGAAGCCGATGAGGACGAGGCATATGAAAATGCTCCGGGCCTGAAGCGCGAGGATCCTGTTGCGGACGCGCCGTCAATCGGCCGCAAGACAGCCAAACGGCTCGCCCGCGTCGGCATCACGACCATTGGCGACCTGCTCGATTGCGACATCGAGGAAACCGCCTTCCAGCTGGACGTGCATTACATCGACAGCGAAACCCTGCGCGACTGGCAGGACCAGACCAAGCTGATGATGGATGTGCCCGGCCTGCGGGTGCACGATGTGCAGATCCTCGTCGGGGCGGGCATCCGCACGGCCGCCGAGCTGGCCGATGCGCCGGCGCGCACGCTGTTCCTTCTGGCGACCGAATTCCTCAACTCGCCGGAAGGCGAACACATCCAACGCGGAGACGATGTCTTCGTCGAAGACGAAGTCGAGGAATGGATCGAGCGGGCACGCGGCGCCGGCTGAGGCGTCAGAGCGGTTCAAAGTCTGAAGTGAAGTGTCGCATCATCGGCGGTTCCTTCACGATCTTCAGGCCACGGAGGGCGTCCTTCGTGGCCGCCAGCTCTTCAAATACCTCAACGATATAATCGGCATGTGACTGCGTGTAGACCCGGCGCGGCATGGCGAGGCGAACAAGGTCCATCCGGGCCGCTTCTTCGGTGCCGTCCGGTTTCCGGCCGAACATGACCGTGCCGATCTCGCATCCCCGGATGCCGCCCGCTTCATAGAGGGCGCAGGCGAGGGCCTGGCCCGGATATTCGAGCGGCGGAATGTGGGGCAGGAAGGCGCGGGCGTCGATGAACACGGCATGGCCTCCGGCCGGCTTCACCACGGGCACGCCCATCGCGTCGAGCCGTTCGGCGATGTAGCTGTTCGTCCGTACACGGTAGCGAAGGTAATCCTCGTCGATGATTTCTTTCAGGCCCTGCGCGATGGCGTCGAGGTCGCGGCCAGCAAGGCCGCCATAGGTGGGGAAGCCCTCGGTCTGGATAAGGCGCGTGCGGGCCTGTTCGGCGAGGGCGTCATCATTCAGCGCCAGCCAGCCGCCGATATTGGCGAAGGCATCCTTTTTGGCGCTCATCGTCATGCCGTCGGCCACGGCAAAGGTGTCGCGCACAATCTCCTTGATCGAACGGTCGTGCTGGCCCGGCTCACGCAGCTTGATGAACCAGGCATTCTCGGCAAAGCGGCAGCCATCGATGAAGAAGGGCTTGCCGTGCGCATGGGCGAGCGCCGCCGCGCTGCGGATATTCTCGAGGCTCACCGGCTGGCCGCCGCCGGCATTGTTGGTAATGGTCATCATCACTGCGGGAATGGCGTCGCCTTTTTCCTTCAGCAGTGCGTCGAGCGCGGCGAGGTCCATATTGCCTTTGAACGGATGATCGAGTGACGGAACCTTTCCTTCCGGAATCGGCAGGTCGACGGCCTCGGCGCCCATGGCTTCGATATTGCCGCGCGTCGTGTCGAAATGCGTGTTCGACGGGATGATGTGACCCGGTTTTGCAATCAGCGAAAACAGGAGGTGTTCGGCCGCGCGGCCCTGGTGGGCCGGGATGATGTGCGCGAAATCCATCAGGTCACGGACGGCGGCCTCGAAGCGGTAGAAGCTCGGCGCGCCGGCATAGGATTCATCGCCGGTCATCACCGCGCCCCATTGCGCGGCGCTCATGGCGGAGGTTCCGCTGTCGGTCAGCAGGTCGATGATCACATCGTCGGAGTGCAGCTTGAACAGGTTGTAGTTCGCCGCCTTCAGAAGGCCGCGGCGCTCTTCGCGCGTCGTCATCCGGATCGGTTCGACCGATTTGATGCGGAAGGGTTCGATGATGGTTTTCACGGATATTACTCCTGGCTCTCGACTCGTCCTGGAGGGTGCCGTTCGGCGTCGCACACAGGACTTATCCTGCGCCGCGGTTGCCTCGTCTTCGTGACGCGACCGCGCTCAGCGCCTGTTGCAATGACGGGCGATTAACATGAACCCCGCAGGTGCGGCAAGACACCGGTCAGGCACCGCGTGGCTGAAGCCCGGCCGCGCGATAGATGGCATCGATGGCGGCCATGTTGGCGACAGCATCGGCGCCGCCGGTGAGCGGGCGCGCCTTGCCGGTGAGGACGTCCATCACATGCGCCAGCTGGTGGTCATAGGTCGTCTCGCCCGGCACCGTTTCCTTGCGGGTCTTGCCACCTGAGTGAATTTCGATTTCGTGCCCCAGATAGGGATGGATCGGGTTCACGAATTTGACCGAGCCATTGGCGCAGCGGATGTTGAGTTCGATCCGGCGGCGGCGCGTTTCCGACATGGAGGTCGTGATTTCCGCGCTGGCGCCGCCCGGAAAGTCGAGACGCGCCTGGGTCGTGATGTCGACGCCGGGGCGGTCGCACTTGCAATGCGCAGACGCGATGACGGGTTCTTCGCCGGTGACTGTCCGCACCTGGTGAATCGGATAGCAGCCGAGATCCATCAAGGCGCCGCCGCCGACGTCCAGCGTGTGGCGCAGTTCGCCGTCGCGATAGGGGATGGCGACGGTGAATTCGGCTTCCAGTGTCCGGATCTGGCCGAGCTCGCCGGAGCGGACGAGATCCAGCACGTACAGGAATGCCGGATGGAAGCGATAGTGGAACGCCTCGATCAGCGGCTTGCGGGCCTCGCGTGCAGCGTCGACCATGCGCTGGGCTTCGGTGGCATTCATCGCGAATGGCTTCTCGCAGAGAACGGCCTTGCCGGCTTTCAGGGCGGCGATGCTGAGGTCGGCGTGGCGATGCGGGGGCAGGGCATTGTAGATGAGGTCGATGTCGTCGCGCGCGACGAGGTCTTCATACGAGGCGGCGACCTGCGCGATCCCGTGTTCGGCCGCATAGGCGGCGGCCCTTACGGCATCGCGACCGGCAACGGCGGTGACTGCGCAATCCGTCCTGCGGGAGACCGGATCGAGGATCGCCTTGGGGGCAATCTTTGCCGCGCCGAGAATGCCTATGCGGATCATGATGTTGCTTCCTGTTGCTGCCGATGTTGCCGGCGTACCACGCTTCGTAAACAAATCCGGCTGGTTTGTTTACATTCGAGCTGAATTCCTCACCGGAGTGCTGCGATGAAGTGCAGGATTTCACGATTGCAGTAACCAAACAGAAAGGCACGCATGGGTTAATGGGACTTCCCAAGGCCGTTAATCTTAGGAGTGCCTTCGCCCATGCTAGATGACTTGACGGCGCACATCGCTAAAACCAGCGGCCTTGCGGACCCTATTGCAAAGCAGGCGCTGGGAATTGTGTTGAATGCGGCAGAGCGGCAGGAATCCCCTTTCGCTGAAGCCATGTTCAAGACCATCCCCGGCGCCCGCGACCTTGCCGACGAAGCCGGCGCAGACCTCGGCGCGCCGACCGGGATCATTGCCCGGATGATCGAGCAGACGCCGGGCGGCAAGCAGCTGGTCGCGCGCGACATGATCACCGCCCTGCAGGCCGCCGGCCTCGACCATAAAGACATCGGCGCGCTTCTTCCGGCAATTGCGACCCATATGGAAGACGTGCACGGCCTCACCGGGTTCGGACATCTGGGCGACCTGATCGGGTCCGATCTCGATGCCGGGACCGTTTCGAAAGATCCCGACACGCGCGCCGCCTGACCGGCCTGCCACCACTCAGGATGCAAAGCCGCCTCTGCCAGGCGGCTTTTTCTTTTTTGATCCGGAACACGGCACAGCGCGTAAGAAGGTGTGATGCAGGCGTTTCGCCGCCGTCCCCCGTCGAAACAGCCGCATCGATGTGAAGAAGGACCGGGCCGCCTCACCCGCATTCCCCCCGGGCTGGCCCGGCCCTTTTCATTTCCGGCACACCTGTCTATGTGCAGGCACGGAAACCGGAGGCACGACATGGCGGAATCACTGGTGCGGCAGGCCGATGAAGCGCTGGCGCTGGATCTCATGTCATCCATCCGGGAGGCGGCCGAAAAGACCTGTTCGCCGGACAGCCTGGAGCTTGTGTCTGTCACCATGGACGTCTCTGCGCGTGCCGACATGCCGGGGACGCCCTCTTTCGATGCGCGCATCGACCGGCGCACGCGCACAATCCTCTTCGCAGGCGGCTCGGCGTCGATTGGTGGCAAGGTCGTGATGACCGCGACAGCGGTCTATTCCATCCGCCCGACAGCCTGAGCGTCCATTTTCGCGCGGATACGGGGAAGGAAGCACCGGAGGCGGTCACGCTACGTTCAGCCATGTGGGGCAAGGCTTTCCAACGGCGCCGTCATCTGGCAGCAAGCATACAGACCTGTAATTTACGAGCCGAACTGGAGCCTCGCATGAAGCTTTCCCGCCTGACATCCTTCGCCGCCGCTGGTGCATTCGCTCTCGCCCTGGCCGCCTGCGGCGGCGGAGGTAACAAGGATGCAGACGTCCCGACGCTGCGGCGCGGCATTTCGGCGAAGGTCGATACGCTGGATCCGCACAAGTCATCGGCACAATGGGAAAACATCATCATCGGCGACATGTTCATCGGCCTGACGACGGACGGGCCGGATGCGCGCCCCCGGCCGGGCATGGCGACCAGCTGGGAAACGAGCGAAAACGGCCTCGTCTGGACGTTCCATCTCGGCGACTACACATGGTCTGACGGGAACCCGGTTGTCGCGGACGATTTCGTCTACGGCCTGCGCCGCATTCAGGCGCCGGAAATTGCCTCGCAATACGCCTCGCTGCTGTATCTCATCAAGAATGCCGCAGCCATCAATGCCGGCGAACTGGCGCCTGAGGAACTCGGCGCACGGGCCATTGACGACAAAACGCTGGAAGTCACACTGGAATACCCGGCGCCCTACCTTCCGGGCCTGCTGTCGCATTACACAACCTATCCGGTGCCGAGCCATGCGATCGAACAATATGGCGATGCCTGGATTCAGCCGGACAATATTGTCGTGAACGGGCCGTATAAACTGGTCTACTGGAGGACCGGTGACCAGCTGGTGGCGGACAAGAACCCGACCGGCTTCGGTGCCGACGATGTCTGCTTCGATCGCGTGGTCTATTTCGAATTGGAAGACCTGACCGCGGTCGAGAACAAGATCCAGGCAGGCGATCTCGACATCAACAACTCATTTGACGGGGCCCGCACCCCCGAACTGGAAGCAAAGCTTCCGGGCTGGCCGCGCACGACGCCGGCGCTGATCACGACCTATTGGACGTTCAACACGACGGTCGCGCCCTTCGACGACATGCGTGTGCGCAAGGCGCTGGCCATGGCGCTCGACCGCGAATTCATCGTCAAGAACGTGCTGACGCCCGGCTATGTCCCGGCATATTCGATGGTGCCGCCCGGCATCGACAATTACGACGCACCGCGCCCGCATGTGGAGTGGGAAGACCTGCCGCGCGCGGAGCGGCTCGCTGAAGCCAAACGCCTGCTTGAGTCCGCCGGTTACGGGCCGGGCAAGCCGCTGGAATTTGAGTTCATCCATCGCTCGACCGACGACAATCCGAAGGTAGCCCCGGTGGCACAGGCCAACTGGGCGGAAATTGCCCCCTGGGTGAAACCGACCATCGTGAAGCAGGACACCAAGGTTCTGTATTCGCGTCTGCGCCAGTCTGACTTCACGGTTGCCGATGCGGCCTGGGTGGCCGACTTCGATGACCCGATCAATTTCCTCTATCTCCTGAAATCAGACACGGGCCAGCAGAACTACGGCAAGTACAACAATGCCGAATATGACACCCTGCTGGCACGCTCGAATGCCGAGCTTGACCTGAAGAAGCGCGCCGAGACGTTCGCCGAGGCCGAGAAGCTGATGCTGGAGGAATATCCGATCACCCCGATGTGGTTCCAGGTGACGAAGAATCTGGTCGACCCGACGCTGACGGGCTGGGAAGAGAACGCCAAAGACCAGCACCGCTCGCGCTTCCTGTGCCGCGATGGTATGAAGACGGCGGAGTAGGGGCTGCTGCGCAGGAGGCAGCATGGGTGAAGAACTTGAGGTGATCGGCGCGGCGTCGATTGGCGCCGTGGTCTCCGGTGAGCACCATCCGGTGGAACCGGGCAAACCCTGCGGCAATTGCGGGGCGATCGTTTCCGAGCGGTACTGTCCGCGATGCGGCCAGCTCGGATCCGATTTTCACCGGCCCTTTTTCAGCCTGATTGCATCGAGCATTGCCGATACGTTCGCGCTCGACAGCCGGCTGTGGCGCAGTCTGCCATTGCTGCTGTTCCGGCCGGGGCGGCTCACGCGAAACTATATCGAGGGCAAGCGCGCGCGCTATGTGCCGCCGTTCCGGCTGTTCTTGCTGAGCTCTGTCCTGTTCTTTCTGGCGGTGTTTGGCATCGGCGACCAGATGGGCTGGTATGCCGACTGGAAGCTTGCATCCAATGGCCGGGGCAATGCCTTTCTCTCCGGCCCGGATGCTTCGGCGCCGACACAGACGCAGGAAGAGGCACTTCAGACTGTTCGCGACAAACTTGCCGGGGCAGACCTGCCGGAAGAGGAACGCACGCGTCTCGAGGCCGAGCTAAAATCGCTCGAAACCAATCAGGTTACGCTGTCAGATCTTGTTGCCTCGGACGGTCATGTCGACCGCGATGCGCTGAAGGCGATGGTGGACGAAACGACCAGCGCGGATGCGACCGAGGCGGAAAAAGCGCAGGCTATGGCGGCCGCCGAAAAGGCGGCGCGCGTGTTCGAAAACCAGGATAAGTTCGGCGCGCGCTTCCGCGAATGGGCGCCGCGCTTCAGCCTTCTGTTCATGCCGATCTTCGCCCTGATGCTGACCATGGCCTTCGCCTGGCACCGGCGATTGTATGTGTACGATCATGTAATCGGCGCCCTGCATTTCCAGACCTTCCTGTACCTGCTGCTGACGGCGCTGATCCTCGCTGGTGCGTTTACGTCGGTCGGGCCCGGCACGCTGACGGCTGTCGGGTTCGGCGCGGTGAGCCTCTATCTCGTCCGCTTCCTGCGCGTGGCGTATGGCAGCGGATGGATCATGTCTGTCCTGCGGGTCGGTTTCCTGATGTTTGGCTCGCTGAGCGTCCTGATTTTGCTCGGAACCCTGCTGGTCGTCATCAGCTTCCTTCTGACCTGAGCAGGCTGCCCCCCAGGCCGCCGCCTCCTGCCTTGCACAAGCAAGTATTTTGCCGTGCCGGAGGCGGCGATTGCATCTTCCGTTCACAGCTGAACTCCTGCCGCGCAAAAGAAACGGGCCCCACCCGAAGGTGGGGCCCGCCTGATTTTGTCTTGTCTGATTGCTCAGACCAGCAGCTTACCAGGTCTTGCGCAGACCGACGGTGTAGCGGCGACCGATCGGGTCGAACACACCACCAGCGGTCGACAGACCGGTGTCGCTGTCCGGCAGGCCGGACGGCAGGTACACGAACTCGTCGAAGACGTTGTCGATGTTGCCGTACAGTTCCATGCCCCAGTCCTCGATGCGGTAGGAAGCATTGAACGAGTGCTCAATGTACCAATCGGGCTCGAGGTGGTAGCAGCGGCTGCCCGGATAGTAGTTAGCGTACAGAGCCGCGTAGGCCGTGTCGCAATCCGGGGTCGTGCCGTAGTCAACTTCGCTGAGAGCGTAGATCTGCCAGCCAAGCGAGAGCGGGCCTTTGTCCCAACCCAGGGTCACGTTGACCTTGTGGTCCGGATAGCCGACCGAGCCCATGAAGCTGGACGGAGCCGAGTCTGCACTGGACTGGTACTCGTACTCGTTGGTGTAGCCGTAAAGGATACGTGCAGAGTACGAACCGTAGTCAGCATTGGCGTTACCGAAGGTCGGCACGTCGTTGGCATACGACACCTGAACGTCGATACCATCCGTCTTGAACACAGCAGCGTTGATCGGAACGGCGAAGCCGTAGAGGATCTTGCTGGTGGCCGGATCACGGATGATGTTCTGACAGGTCGGGTCACCGGCGAGGTTGCCACCTTCCATACACAGACGTGCAGAGCGGGTGGTGCTCAGGCTGGTGATCGCGTCTTCGATTTCGAAGTTCACGTAGTCAACAGACGCCGAGAGGCCTTCCAGGAACTTCGGCTGGAACACGAAACCGACCGTATAGGAGTCGGAGACTTCCGGCTTCAGCAGTTCAGAACCCGAGAAGAACACGTACTGGCTCTGGGTTTCCAGCTGGTTGTAGAAGAACGCCTGGTTGTTAGCCAGAGCGGCCTGAACGCCCGGAAGTGCAAGACACGCGGCCGGGTAGTTACCGGTCGTTGCCGTCGTGATACCGGCACACGGGTCGGTCGTAGAGGTGAAGCTCTGCGAGTTACCCGAGTACAGGTCACCGATGTCGGGAGCGCGGGCTGCGCGTGCGCCGACGGCGCGGAAACGCAGTTGCTCGTCGAACATCGACGCCGTGATGCCGTACTTCCAGGAGTCGTTGCCGCCGACAGACGAGTAGTCTGCGGTGCGGTACGCTGCTTCGAAGTCTGCATTGTCGATGATGCCGGCGTCTTTGATCAGCGGGACCAGGATCTCGCCGAAGACTTCGTACACATCATAGCCACCGATGGTCGGGTCGATACGGTTACCAGCGTTCAGACCTGCAGAGGTCAGAGCGTCAACCTGGTCAACCGTGCTCAGCTCGCGGTATTCCATACCGAAAGCCAGGCCAACAGGGCCAGCCGGAAGCTCGAAAGCGTTACCGGTGATGGAGGCCTGCATGACCGTCTGCTCGGTTTCAGCCGAGCGCAGGCCCGGAGCGGAGACGTAAGCAGCAGCTTCCGGAGAAACAGCGCCCTTGCCCCAGATGTTGATCGGCACACAGCCGAACGCACGAGCCGTCGGGTCACGACAGATGATGTTGCCATTGCCATCGTCAACTGCGTCGAGGGCAAAGCGCATGTTCAGGACGTTGATCTGACCCGTACCGATACGGACAGAGGACGAACGGCCATGGTTGAAGTAGGCGTCATAGGTCCAGCCCGTGTCGCCGAGCGGACCGTCAACGCCGATCGTCAGGTCGAGCGTTTCACGGTCATAACGACCGGTCCGGTAGGCAATTTCCGTCATACGACGAGCAAACGGCAGGCTCTGCATGTTGTTTGACAGGGCCGCAGCGAGAATATCCGCTGGAATCAGCGGGTTCGTCAGCGGAACGCCGTTGTTAGGATCGCGGCGAGCAATCAGGCCCGTCGGGTCGTAGATGTCCTCAGACGACAGCGGGAACGGCTCGATGTCCGTATCGGACGAAACGTGCGCGTACAGCAGCGACGTGCTGAGATTGACGTACGGGTTGAGTTCGTATTGTGCCTTCAGGGCAGCCGAGTAGCGTTCCTGCGGGATGAGAATACGGCGGTTCGGGTTACGGTTGTAGCCGTAGGCACCCGGGACGTCGTCATAGCCGACGACCTGATCGAGCAGGTTGTCGTAAACGAGGTTGTTGAAAGCAGACGTGCTGCCCTGGCCAACGTCAAAACGGCCATACTCGGAGTAGGAAGAGTAAGCCGGGTTGATGATGAAGCCATACGGAGCGCCGAGGTAGAACTCGTCATCCGGATGGTCGGTGTCGCGGGCGAAGATACCGTCGCGAACGTCATAGGTGATGTTGGCGAGGAAGCTGCCCTTTTCGGCGATCGGGCCACCGGTCGTCAGAGAGACGCGGCCCTGCTCACCACCCTTGTCGAAGGTCGAACCGCCGCGGACGTTGAGTTCAACGCCTTCGAAGTCGTCCTTGAGGATGATGTTCACGACGCCTGCGATGGCTTCAGAACCGTAGACCGAAGACGCACCACCGGTGACGACTTCGATGTTCTTGATGAAGTCAGGCGGGATCATCGAGAAGTCGACGATCGACGAGCCCGGAGCACCCGGAACGACGCGGCGGCCGTCCATGAGGACCAGCGTGCGGCTGTCGCCGAGGTTACGCAGGTCGATGGATTCGAGACCACCGGAGAAGACCGAGAAGTTGGTCGTCGATGCGGTGAGGCCCGGCACACCAGCCTGCGGCAGGTCGCGGATCACTTCAGCGATGTTGTACGCACCGGAAGCCTGGATGTCTTCGAGGCCGAGTGCGGTCACCGGAATGGAAGACGTCAGGTTGCTGTCGCGAACGATACGCGAACCGGTCACATAGACCTTTTCCTGTACGGCTTCTGCTTCATCGGCGTCCGAAGTCGTAGCAACCGTTTCAGGAGTATCTTCCTGAGCGATCGCCGGGACAGCGAACATGCCGCCGACAATGCCGGCAAACATGGAAGTTAGAAGGAGTTTTGATTTCAATGTAGTCACGTGTTGCCTCCAGAGGAAACTGGCCCCCGCCAGCTCAAGTTAAGGACAAGTCACCAAATCTCAGTCGCCCCGAACAGACGACCGACCAGGTGAAGACACGCTGCGTTCCAGATTAATAAGTGTCAATCAATGGGAATCCGTTGCGTCTCTAAAAACTCATAATTGTGGCATTCGCGCATCATGTTTTGCCCACAATCCGTAATGTGGGAACAAAATCACGCCGTTTGGCAGATGCGAGGAGAGTTTAAGCTGTTGACCAGCGGGCGTAGATGGCGGTGGGGAGGAGGCGGGGGGTGCCGGACTGCGGCAGGGCCATTTCGCCGGTCTCCATGATTCCGCCGCGCGCCGCGAGCCTGTCGGACAAAGTCTGCGACAAAGCGAGGTGCGAGAGTCGCACGGAGTAGGCGGTGAGGATGACGAACAGCGGATCGTCACTCAGCAGCGCGCGGACATGGTTCAGAATTTCTGTAAGGTTTTCCTCGAACCGCCAGGTCTCGTTCTTCGGTCCGCGGCCGAATTTCGGCGGATCCAGAATGATCGCGTCATAGGTATTGCCGCGCCGGATTTCGCGCGCGGCAAACTTCATCGCATCGTCGGCGATCCAGCGGATCGTGCGGTCGTCCAGCCCGCTCAGCGTCTGGTTTTCCTTGCCATAGCCGTTCGACTTGGGGCTGGCGTCGAGATGCACGACGTCGGCGCCCGCCGCCGCGCAGGCGAGCGACATGATGCCGGTGTACCCGAACAGGTTGAGAACCCTGACCGGCCGGCCGGCCGCGCGAATCTTCTCCTGCGCGAACCGCCAGTGGACCGAATGTTCCTGGAAGATGCCCATATGCCGGAAGGCGGTGCGACGGGCATTGAAGGTCAGGCCGTTCCAGCGCACGGGCCACACATCGACAGCCTTCGGCGAGAGCACCTCCCACTGGCCGGAGCCTTCTTCGTCATTGTTTCTGCTGGAGAAACGTGCGTCAGCCTTCCAGCTCGACACCGGCCGCGCCGGGTCCCAGAAGGCCTGCGGGTCAGGGCGGATCACGGTCTGGCTGCCGAAGCGTTCCAGCTTTTGCAGGTGACCGGAATCGAGCAGGGCGTAATCCTCCCAATCGTCCGCGATCAGGAGTTTGGTTTCAGTCTTCATCGAACTCATTGGAAATCCCGCTGGCGCCAGGCCTCGTAGACCATAATGGCGGTCGCCTGGGCAAGATTTAGACTGTCGGCGCCGCCGCGCATGGGAATCAGCACAAGATCGTCGCACTCCGCTTCGACCTCTGCCGGCAGGCCGGCCTGCTCGTTGCCCATCAGGATGACGGTCGGCCGCGCCATGTCGGTGCGGTCGTGGCGGGCCTTTCCGTTGACGGAAGCGGCAACGCAGTTGAGGCCCGCGCTGCGGCGCCAATCCCCGAACTCTTTATAGCTTGCCTGAACGAACGGCATGTCGAAGACCGAGCCCATGGAGGCGCGCACCGCTTCGAAACTGTAGGGATCGCAGCAAGTCCCGACGAGGATAACGCCGCCGCACCCCGCACAGTCGGCGGTGCGCAGGATGGTGCCGAGATTGCCCGGATCGCGTACCTCATAGAGGGCAATATAGTGACTGCGGAGGTGGTCATTTTTGACTTCCAGCTCCTTCAGGTACCGCTTTTTCTGCTGGAATGTCGCAATTACGCTCTGTGCATTGTCTTTATGAGTGATCTTGCTCATCAGCCGGTCCGGCACCAGCACGATGCGCGCGCCGGCTGCATCCGCGCGATCGGCCAGTGCCGCGATGTGCGGGCGCTCCGCCACCGCAGCGGCGACGACCAGCGTGTGCGGTGTCCAGCCATTGGCGAGCCCCTGTTCGACGAGGCGGGCCCCTTCAGCCAGGAACAGGCCGGATGCCTGCCGTTCCTTTTTCCTTTCGAGGCCTTTCAGCTGCTTGATCAGGGGGTTGGCAGCGGATGTCAGGGTTTCAGGCAGTCGTTTCATCTTGGTCCGGTGGTCTGCGGGGCAGTCTTGCGACGCGCTCCTGAATAGGGCATCCCTCGGCAAAGGGAATGCCTTACAGGAGGTAAGCGGGGTCCCGCATGAAGGTGCTTGACTACCTGTTCGCGCCCGCCGCGTTCGCAGGCTTGCTCGTTGCGGGTTGGTGGGGGCTGTACCAGTCCCCGCAACGACCGGCAAACCTTGAGGCACAGCTTCAGCAGCGCGCGAGTGCCGCACTGGCGGATGACGGCCATGACTGGGCGCATGTGACCATGCGCGGCCAGCGCGCCGTGCTGGGCGGCGCGGCCCCTTCGGAAGATGCGGTGATGAGCGCGGCGGACACCCTGCTGCACTCGAACGGGCCCGGCGGCGTGGTGTTTGGCGGCGTCACCATCGTCGAAAGTGCGGTCGAGCCCGGCAAGCCGGTATCGCCCTTCGACTGGCGCGCGATCCGCACGCCGGACGGCGACTGGGTACTGGCCGGCTATGCACCGACGCGGCGTATCCGCGAGCAGATCCTCGGCGATGCCGAACGCTGGGCCGAAGGCCGCGCGGTCGACAATCAGATGACGCTGGCCGCCGGTGCGCCCGGCGGCAACTGGCAGGGCGTCGCCCGCATGGGCCTCGAAATCCTCAGCGATACCGATTCCGGCGAAGCGCGCCTGATCGACCGGACTCTGCGGGTCAGCGCCGTGGTGATGGATTCGGCCGAACGGGCGCGCCTGTCAGCCATCGTTGCGAACATCGCGCCGCCTTATCGCGGCCAGCCGCTGATCAAGGGGCCGTCGCTGTGGACGGCGACGCACGAGGCCGACGGACTTGTCCTGTCGGGCAAGGTGCGGACCGAGGCGGAGCGGGCGGAGATCGTCTCCATCGCAAAGGCCAATTATGCCGGTGCGGTGATCGACCGGATGGAAACCGTGGGCGACACGCCTGATGACTGGCTGGACGGCGTGCGCGTGGGTCTGCCGCATTTTGCGCGCTTCACGTCCGGTGAAATGGGCCTGCACCCTGAGCCCGGCGATGTCGGCTTTGCCATCGAAGGCGAGGCGAGCGGATCGACCCTGCAATACCTTCGCCAGGACATGGCGAAACTGGGCGGCAAGTATCCCGTCAACATCATGACCGACGAGGTCGCGGTGGATGTGACGGAGATTGCCGGCATTGATTTCAGCGGCGACCCGGTGGCTGCGTGCGAACAGGCGTTCGCTTCAGTGATGACAAGCAATTCCGTGACGTTTGAAACGGGATCGGCTGTGATTTCGCGCGCCAGCGGCCTGACGCTGGACAAGCTGATGGCGGTGTCGCGGCAATGTGCCCCGGATCTTGTGTTCGAACTCGGCGGCCACACGGACTCGGCGGGCGACCGCGCTGCAAATATTACGCTCAGCGAGGCGCGCGCCGCGGCGGTCAGGAATTATATGGCCGATGCAGGCTTTGACGCATCGCGCCTGTCTGCAATCGGCTATGGCCCAGACCAGCCAGCACAGTCTAATGACACGGCAGAAGGCCGGGCTGCAAACCGGCGCATAGAATTCAAAGTTCGGAAACGGAGCGAGTGATGGCCTGGCTTGTGACACATATGTGGATGGCACTGGCGGGAGCCGCTGTCTGCGCCCTGACGCTCGGTTGGACGCTGCGCGGCATCCTGATGGGCGGGCGTGTGCGCCGCGCCATTGTCGAGCGCGAGATCGTCAAGACCGAACTGGACCAGACCAAGGAAGAAGTCGAACGTCTGTATGCCGCTCAGCGTGGCACCGTAGGGCAGGGCGCTGGCGCCGCAGTTGCGGACACCTCGTCCCGCAAGATTGCAACGCTGACGGCGGAGCTGGAGAAGTCGAAGGCGGAACTGGCGGCGCTGAAATCCGGCGCGCCGCGTGCCGCTGTTCCGATTCCGGCCGAGGCGGATGTGCCGGTAATCGTGCGCGCCCCTTCGCGTTCAAGCTCAGAGGGCGCGTCGTCGTCTTCTGAAAGCCAGCAGGACGAGCCGTCGCTCGAATGGCGCAACCGTCACCTGGAAGCGCGGGTGAAGCATCTCGAAACCGAACTCGCCGAAAAGGCCGCTGTCGTGGCGGCGCCGGTTGCGGCGGCGGCTGCGCTGCCGGCCGTGGACGAGGAGGGCATCGCGAAGCTGAAATGGCAGGCCGATTACCTGAAGCAGCGCGTCGAAGGCCTGGAAGCGGAGCTGGCCAAGGCGACCGAGGCGGCGGCTGCCGTTGCCGCTGTTGCGGCGCCGGCAGAAGATGCGAGCGAAGAGCTTGCGCGCCTGCGCTGGCGTAACCGGTTCCTGGAAGGGCGGCTTGCCTATTTCGAGGAAGGCAAGGGCGAAGCTGCCGCAGAAGCGGCGCCGCCTTCGGCGGCCGCGGCCATGCTGGACGAACTCGAAATCGCCGACACGGCTGCCGATATGAAGGAAGGTCTCGCCGCCATGGCCGACGAGATCGACGCCGGCGACACGGCTGAATACATCGTGGACGAGGTCGTCGAAGAGGTCGAAGAGGCCGTCGAGGACATCGACCTTGAGGACCCCGACCTCGAAGGCCTCGACCTGGAAGAGATCGATCTGGACGAGGCCGAGGAGGTCGAGGACTTCGAAGAGGCGGACGAAGAGATCGACGAAGAGGCGGAAGCTGAAGACGATGCCGATGCCGATGCCGATGCCGATGCCGATGCCGATGACGGCGACGAGGCTGACGACGAAGCGGAGGATGACGACGCGCTTGTCGATGAGGGGGATGATTCCGAGGACGACGAGTCCGATGAAGAGGACGCGGACGGCGACTGGGACGAGGACGACGAAGACCTCGACGAAGAAGATAACGAGTCCTCCGAAGACGACGAGGAAGTCGACGAAGACGTCGAGGAAGACGAGGACTTCGTCGACGAGAGCGACGAAGACGCCGACGATGACGAAGAGTCTTCAGACGAGGACGTCGAGTCCGATGAAGAGGACGCGGACGGCGACTGGGACGAGGACGACGAAGACCTCGACGAAGAACATGATGACAAATCCTCCGAAGACGACGGGGAATTCGACGAAGACCTCGAGGAAGACGAGGACTTCGACGACGAGAGCGACGAAGACGCCGACGATGACGAAGATTCCTTTGAGGACGAAGACGAAGCCTCCGACGAAGACGACGAGGACGGTGACGAGGACGAGGACGAGGACGGCGACTGGGATGAGGCGGACGAAGACCTCGACGATGACGATGAAGACTATGACGACGAGGAGGGCGAGGATGATGACGAGTCCGAACGCGCCGACGGCGTCGATACGGTCCGCCCGCTCGCCATGGACAAGCCGGTCGCAGGCCATCCGGATGACCTGACCGTGATCGGCGGCATCGGGCCGAAGATCCAGGTTCTCCTGAACGAGCTGGGCATTTTCCACTATGACCAGATCGCTGCGTGGACGCCGGAGAATGTCGCCTGGATCGACGATCACCTGAATTTCAGCGGGCGCATCGTGCGCGAAGGCTGGGTCCAGCAGGCCGCGGCGCTGGTTGGCGATTCCGAAGACGCCTGAGGCGATCTGCCCGCCTGAGGCATTCACACCGCATTCAGGCGCCTGCAGGGAAACTAAACGCGAGAACGGACGCTACGCGATTGCATTTTGCCCTCGCGCGATTAACCTTGGCGGCAGGGATTGAGGAGAGGTTCACATGACCCAGCGGATCGACATCGACAGTTCGATTTTTGAAGGCGCCCCGCGCATTAACATGTCGCGTCGAGCGATCATCAGCGGCTTGGCGGCGGGCACGGTGTTTCCCTTCGTGTCGAGCTGCACGACCAATCCGGCGACCGGCTCCAGCCAGCTCCTGCTGTTCGGGGATGACCAGATCGCCTCGATGGCGGCCACCGCATGGACGGACATGAAGGCGCAGACGCCGGTGACGGCGAACTCGCGCCTGAAGAACCGCGTGCTCAGCGTCTGGGAACGCACGCTGCACGGGGCAGAGAACCAGGGCCACATCACGGCCGGCCAGAACTGGGATGTCGCTGTGTTCGACACCGATGACGTCAACGCCTTCGTCATGCCGGGCAACCGGGTGGGCGTGTATCGCGGCATCACCGAACTGACCGAGAATGACGACCAGCTCTCATCCGTGCTGGGTCATGAAACGGGCCATGTCGTCGGCCGCCACGCGGCGGAGCGGATGTCGGTCTCGGTCGTGTCGCAGGCGGCCCTCGTCGCCGGCCAGATTGCCATCACCCAGTCGGAAGAGCTGAAGAAGTACGGCACGGCCATCGGTGCGCTGGGCGGCGCGGCGCTGCAGTTCGGCGTGATCCTGCCCTACAGCCGCCGGCACGAGCTGGAGGCCGACAAGCTCGGCGTCGATTACATGCACACCGCTGGTTATGACGTGAAACAGTCGATCCGCCTGTGGGAGCTGATGGACGCCAATTCCAAGGGCCAGCGCCCGCCGGAATTCATGTCGACCCACCCCGACCCGGCCCGCCGCGCCGACGAACTGCGCACCTATATCAACGCCAAGGGCTACGCGATCGTCTGATCCGCGCGGCCTTCCGGCCTGAAAGCCCGGCAGCCCCAAGCTGCCGGGCTTTTCGTTTCCGGCATGCGGCGATTGCCGCTCGACGCACCGCACCCTGCGGTTAAGCTGCCTGCAACCGGCAAAGGGAATGCGCCATGGCAGACACGCAATTGAAAGAAGAACGCGAAGCAGCGTGGTGGAAGGCGTGGCGGGAGGAGGATTTCAGCTGGGAGGGGCTGGCCCGTAAGCATTGGCATGGCTGGGTAATTGTCAGCCGGGACGACGGCGAGTACGCCGTGGTGGCAGATACAGGGCGCGTCTATGGTGGTCTGGAGCCTGAGGTGCCGGCGCGTGCGGAGGGGCGTAAGGCGACCGTGCAGGATTATTGGCGGGCCGATCCGGTGACCGGGCGCCTGCGTCCTGATGCGGCGATGGCAGGCGAATTCGTCGTGGTGGACGGCAAGCGGACATATCACACGGTGCATCTGCCGCTGGCGTATGAAGACGGCAGCGAGACCGGAAAGGCTGACTGGTCAATTGAGGTTCTCGATGAACTTATCGGCTTACGAAAAAGCGCTGCGACCGAAACGGCGTTTGGCGGCGAACGAGATTTCAGGGAGCCCGTCGGAGCGGATGGCCGCGCTCAATTTCAGGGTGGCGTCTGGTTTCGAGCGAAAGGAAATTTGGGCCGACACAGTGTTAGATATGACTTCGCAAAGTTTATTGGGGACGCCGAGTTCGAGCGCTCCTCCTTTCTGGGAGACGTTTCCTTCAACAACGCATTCTTTGCCGGAAGGTCTAATTTCCACAACGTGAAATTCTTGGGAGAGTCCAGCTTCACAGCTGCCACATTCTCCGCGGACGCTTTCTTCAACAAATCCACTTTTGCCGGAAAGGCAGATTTCGACAGAGCATACTTCCTGGGAAATGCAGGCTTCGAGAATGTAACCTTCTCGGAATATGCCTCTTTCGTCATCGCGTCCGTGTCAGGAGACGCCGATTTTGGCGGCGCTAGGTTTCAGGAATACGCCTCCTTCAACAAAGTCACCTTTTTGGGCGAAGTCTGTTTCTCACGCGCCAAGTTTTCGGCGGGGATTCGTTTCAATGGCGCTGAAGTCGGAGGAGTCGCCAGATTTGGCGGCGTTTCCTGCACCAAGCACTTCTTCGCTGAATACGTCAGATTCTCAAGTGATGCCGACTTCGGAAGCTCCGAATTCCAAGGCGAAGTCCGTTTCGATAGCAGTACATTCGCAGGAGACACCGATTTTCAGTACGCTACCTTCGCGGGAGATATTAGTTTTCAACACGCGACGTTCTCGGGAACTGCCCGCTTCTCTGAATCGAATATTTCGGGGGAGAGCCATTTTGCCGGTACGACGTTTTCTGAAGATGTCCACTTTAATCGGGCCAAGTTCACGGGAAATACCATATTTTCGGACGTGAATTTCCGTGGCAAGGTTAGCTTTTCCGAGGGAGTTTGCCACCGACGGATCTCGCTTCAAAGAAGCACGTTTGCTGGTCTGGTCTGGTTCAAAGAATTCTCCTTCTGCGGACCAATGGACTTCACGGCCGCTGTCTTCGACAAATTGGTATCTTTCAAGAATATCAAATGGCCACAGGACTGCCGCCATTGGCATGGCGCTTTCGATCAGGCCCTGTTCCGGGGTACGCTGAACCTTTATGGCGCCGGCTTTCGATCGTTCGCGGCGTTCGACGGCGCGACCCTAGAGCGGGGTATCCAGCTCGACGAGACGGATGAGGCCGCTGCCCGAAAGACTTTCCGATCCGAGCTGAATCAGGCGGTTGAGGCTTCGACTGTTGACGGTGAGGATTTCAAATCCGGCAAGTCAGTTTCAAAGAGGGAGATCGCCGGGCATACCAAACAGCAGCGGGAACACCGGCTTCGGGAACTTGAGCGAGGCTGCCGCGTGCTGAAACTTGCAATGGAGCAGGCCTCGCACAAGTCGCGGGAGCAATTGCTCTATCGGTTCGAGCTGCAGGCGCGGCGGGCGCAGAAGCGGTTGCCGCCGGGGGAGAAGACGTTTTCCTATCTCTACAGCTGGGTGTCGGATTATGGCGCCTCGATGGTGCGCCCGTTCATTGCGCTGTTCCTGATGATGGCTGTGTTCGCGGCCGGGTTTGTGGGGTGGGACTTTGCCGTGGACCCGCAGCCGGTGAGCGATGGCTGGTTCGCGCGTGCCGTGCAGGCGGCGGACCTCTCCTGGGGCAATGTGTTCAAGCCGCTGTCGGCCCTGTCGACCGAAAACGATTTCAAGGACAAGAATGCGCTGGCTTTCCGTCTGCTCTACGACGAGGAAGGCGGGGTGGACCTCTATGGGTTCGGGATAAGGGCCGTGTCGACGGTTCAGTCCCTGTTTGCGATCGTCCTTGCCTTCCTGCTGGCGCTGGCCGTTCGGCGGCGGTTCCAGATCAGCTGACGCGCCCGCTTGACCGGGCCTTTCAATTCAGCCATACGCCGCGCTTCTGCGGGAGGCACGCCATGCCGGACCGCAGACCTCCATTGTAACCGGGCGGATCGAAAGACCACCGCCCCATCTGAAACGTTCGAGAGGACAAGATGGCCAAGAAACTGCTGGGGCAGCTCAAGCTCCAGATTCCTGCCGGCCAGGCCAACCCGTCGCCGCCCGTCGGCCCGGCGCTGGGCCAGCGCGGCATCAACATCATGGAATTCTGCAAGGCGTTCAACGCCAAGACCCAGTCCATGGAACCGGGTCTGCCGACCCCCGTCGTGATCGACTATTATCAAGACAAGTCGTTCACTTTCGTCACCAAGACGCCGCCGGCCACCGTGCTGCTGAAGAAGGCCGCCAAGCTGAAGCTCGGCAAGAAGCCGGCTTCGGGCGCCAAGAAGCCGGGCTACGAGACCGTCGGCAAGGTGACCAAGGCTCAGATCCGCGAAATCGCGGAAATGAAGATGGTAGACCTCAACGCCAACGATATCGACGCTGCGGCGAAGATCATCGAAGGCTCGGCCCGCGCGATGGGCCTGGAAGTGGTGGAGTAGGGACATGGCGAAAGCTGGAAAACGCACCCGCGCCATCGCGGAGACTGTCGACAAGAACAAGGCCTACACGATCACGGACGCCGTGAAACTCGTGAAGTCCAACGCCAAGGCGAAGTTCGACGAGACCGTCGAAATCGCCGTGAACCTCGGCGTTGACCCGAAATACGCTGACCAGATGGTCCGCGGCGTGGTCAACCTGCCGGCCGGCACCGGCAAGGACATCCGCGTCGCCGTGTTCGCAAAGGACAAGAAAGCAGAAGAAGCCACGGCTGCCGGAGCTGACATCGTCGGCGCCGAAGACCTGATGGAAAAGATCAATGGCGGCTTCATGGACTTCGACCGCGTCATCGCGACGCCGGACATGATGGGCCTCGTCGGCCGTCTCGGTAAGGTGCTGGGCCCGCGCGGCCTGATGCCGAACCCGAAAGTCGGCACCGTGACCCCGAACGTCGCCCAGGCCGTGAAGGACGCAAAGTCCGGCTCGGTCGAGTTCCGCGTCGAAAAGGCCGGCATCATCCATGCCGGCGTCGGCAAGGCCTCGTTCGCCGAAGGCGACATCGAGAAGAACGTCAAGGCGTTCCTCGACGCGCTGGTGAAAGCCCGCCCGAGCGGCGCGAAAGGCACCTTCGTGAAGAAGATCTCGCTGTCGTCCACCATGGGCGCCGGCATCGTGATCGACACTGCGGAAGTCAGCCAGAAAGTCTGAGACTTTCAGCTCACAGATTAAAGAAAGCCCGGCACCGCAAGGCGCCGGGCTTTTTGTTTGCCGCTTTGGGGGCGGGGTTATCCGTCATCCCGGCCGGGTGGCCCGTGGTAGGGGACACGGGGCCGGCGGGAAAGGTCAGCGCATGCGCCCGGCCGGGATGACGAAGCTTGTCAACCGGTGAAGGAGAGGCGCAGGAACACGCCGCGGCCGGGGCCCGGCACGCGCGAGCCGACGGCGACATCGCCATAGCCATTGCGGTTGTAGCCGGAGAGATGATCGCGTGTGACCTGGTCGAGCAGGTTCTCGACGCCGGCCGAGACACGCACGCCGTCCTTCACCTGCCAGTCGCCATAGAGGCTGAGGACGACATAGCCGGACGAGGCGGCCTCGCTGTTGGTGACGGAGACATCGTCCTGATCGGCGACCGCGCGGGCCTCGAAGGTGGCAGACCAGACGGCCGCATCCCAGGTGAGGCCCGTGGTGAGGCTTGGCGCGGCGACGCGGTAGAGATTGTCGTCGATGTCACGCCGCTCGCCGCGGACATAGTTCAGGACACTGTCGATCCGCAGGGGGCCTTCGAAGTCGCAGCCGAAATCCATGTCGAAGCCGTAGAGACGGGCGTCGACATTGGCCCAGATAAGCGGCGTCGGATCGCCGCTCATGTTCGCGACCATTTCGACCGGCGTATCGATCACGCCGGGCGTCGCGTCATAGGGTGCGCCCTGGATGTAATCGTCGATCTGACGGAGGTAGACCGTCGGGCGGGCATACATGTTGGTGCTGGCGAAGTCGAAACCGGCTTCGGCGATCCAGGCGGTTTCGGGCTTCAGGTCAAGGTCGCCGACATAGATATTGCCGTCGGCGAGGCCGCCGCTGGCATTGAGGGGCAGCCAGCCATAGCGCTGGATATAGCCCGGCATCTGCTGTTTGTGGGCGAACGTCAGGCGCCAGGACACTCCGTTTGCGGACGGAGTCCAGAAGCGGGCGACGGCGTCGACCGTGGTGTCGTCCGACGAACGGTCCGCGGCGTTGAACTGCGCGGCCAGCATCTGCGGCATCGCGGGCAGGGCGGCGCCGAGCACGGCATCGCCGGCATCATAGGAATGCTGGTCGATGCGCAGGCCAAGCTCGCTGTCGAACAGGCCGAGCCCGCCGGTCCATTCGGCAAAGGCGCCGAGGCGTTCCTGCGTGATGTGCGGGTAGGGCGTGACATAGAAGTTCGCATTCTCCGGGTTCACGATGAACATGTGATGGTCGACGCTGTCGCCATCGAGGCCGAGCGCAAGATGGCCGCCAAGGGAGTCGAAGCCGGCCTTCAGGCTGCCGCCCTTTGTGGTGGCGCTGGCGAAGGCTTCGCGCAGGTTCATCATGGCCGGCGGCGGGCGCATGTCGTAATTGTTCATCGCATGCTCGACGTCGGTGTAGTGCACCTCTGCCGTGAGATCGACGCCGCCGATTTCGGTATCATACGCGAGGCGGGCGAAGTCCGTATCGAAATAGCGGATGTCCATCGGGAAGGGCGGGTTGCCGGACGGGCCGGTGTTCTGGCGCCGCACGTCGAGGCTGAGCGTGCCGCCCGCGACCTTGACGCCGGTCGATACGCCGAAGACGCCGCGCTCGAACGAGGTGCCGGCGATGGTGCCGTCCTTGAATTCGGTGTCGTCGCCTTCTTCCCAGGAGCCGATCAGGTTGAAGCGCCAGCTGTCGGTGGAAGCGCCGACCACGCCGCCGCCGGAGAAGCTCTCATTGATGCTGCGGGCGCCGAAGCTGAGATCGTAACCGAGTTGCGGGGTGGCGGAGGTCGAGAAGTCGATCCGCTTGAACACGGCATCTGCACCGCCGCCGAGGCCCGGGCCTTCGGACACCGGGCTGACGCCGCGGTCGATGACGACGGAGGCGACGAGCGGGGCCGGGGCATAATGGAAGGCGGGATCCATCAGGTTCGGCCCGCCGGAGGCAAGGCGCTGGCCGTCAACGCGCAAATTCAGCCGCTCGCCGAAGAGGCCGCGATACTGCATCTGGCCGGAGAGCTCGCCGTTCGCGATGCGGGCACCGCCGGGCGTGCGGGCGGTGAGATAGGTGACATCGCCACCGGTCAGCGGGGCGGCTTCGGGGTTCACGGCGGATTCAGTCGCCGAGACGGGCCGGGTGCCAGTGACGATGATGACGTCCTGCAGGGCGGGCTCGGCATCCTGTGCAGCGGCCGGAAGGGCGAAGGCGCCGAGGGCGACGAGGCCCGCGCCGGAGAGAAGACGGATTTTCATTATACAAGTCCTTGGAGCCCGCAGGGGCGCGGGCAGTGTCTGAAAGTGCTGGAAAGGTCAGGTCAGACGAGGACTGGGGGCCCGCGGGCGGGCAGGGGGGCGGTGACGGGATCGCTGGCGATCTGGCGCACATAGATCCGGGCGCCGATCTGTGGCGGGCCGAACAGGGCCGGGGCATGGAAGGCGGGCGGCTCGGTTACGTCCACGGCCGCATTCATGGCGAAGGGGCAGGGGGCGGTGCTGTCGTCGTCGCCGTCATCCTGCGAGCCGGACTTGTCCGGAACTTCGCCGATCTTGCCGCGGGTCAGGTCGAGATAGACGTCGTGGGCGCCACCGCCGGCGCCGCACATGCGGATGACGATGCCGCGCCCGTCCTGTGCCTCGTCCAGCATGTAGCCGGACGGGACCGCGCCGCGCACGCTGAGCGCAGCGACGAGCAGCATGACCGCATAGAAGCGGACCTGCTTCAGGAGAGAGGCAGCCTTGGCCATCAGAAGCGGGATAATCCGGATCGCGGTCGCTGCGAACGCGACAAAAGCGCCTTCGCTGCGGACGGTCAAAAGCGGGTTGGCAGGGCGGGCCTGCGGCATCACAATGCTCGGCAGTCGAGGACGGTCAGTTTGATAAGGACGCTCGCCCGCGCCCTGATGACGGCCGGCCCTGTCGGTGTCCGCGGAGGAGCGGCGCTATGCCCTTCTGAAGGCCTGTGACGGGCGGTCTCGACCGCGCTTGCCGGGTGCTGCAGGAGGCGGACTAAGCCCGCCCCTTGACTTTTTATGACTCAAGGGGGTTGCGGCGCTGCACAAGAAGCGTTAACACCGCGCCCTTGACGGGAGTTCACCGATGTGCATCGGGGGCCTCCCGTTTTCCTGTCCTAGACCATAGGTCACGTTTCTTAACGTGATAACGGCTTGTTGGCCACCTATGCAGACGGGGTGAGGCGTTGTTTTGGTTCGGAAAAATGGGGTTTGTCCTCGTTTAGCTGACCGGGCAGGCGGCCAATCCCTGGGCAGGCGCTGGAAGGCTTCGGCCAGAAGGCGAATACCAGGGCGGCCGGATGGTCCGGGCGCCTCAATGGAGACCCGCTATGGATAAAGCTGGAAAAACTGTGGCTCTCGAATCCCTGAAAGGGGTTTTCGCTGAGTCCGGTGCGGTCATCGTGACCCACTATACCGGTCTGTCTGTTGCGGAAATGACGAAGCTGCGTGGCATGCTCCGCAAGGACGGCGCGCAGCTGAAGGTGGTCAAGAATACCCTGGCGCAGATCGCGCTCGAGGGTAAAGGCGGCGACGATGCCAAGGCCCTGTTCCAGGGTCCGGTGGCAATCGCCTTCTCGCCGGACCCGGTGGCGGCTGCGAAAGCAACCGACCAGTTCGCAAAGGAAAACGCGAAACTGGTAATCATCGGCGGCGTGATGGGCGACGTGGTGCTCGATGCCAAAGGCGTCGAAGCCCTCGCGAAACTGCCCTCGCTCGACCAGCTTCGTGGCAAGCTTATCGGCCTCATCCAGGCACCGGCGACGAAGATCGCTGGCGTTCTGCAGGCCCCGGCTGGCCAACTCGCTCGTGTGGTCTCGGCCTACGCCAACAAAGACGCGGCCTGATCCACCGATTTCGCAATCTGAAGACCAAACAAACAACCGAACCAATCAGGAATTACCACAATGGCTAACCTCGAAAAACTCGTCGAAGACCTTTCGGCCCTCACCGTTCTGGAAGCTGCAGAACTCGCAAAGCTTCTCGAAGAGAAGTGGGGCGTGTCCGCTGCTGCTCCGGTCGCAGTCGCTGCTGTCGCCGGTGGCGACGCTCCGGCCGCTGCTGCTGAAGAGAAGACCGAATTCGACGTCATCCTGACCGATGCCGGCGCGAAGAAGATCGAAGTGATCAAGCTCGTCCGCGAAGTCGTTCCGTCGCTCGGCCTCAAAGAAGCCAAGGACCTCGTTGAAGGCGCTCCGAAGCCGATCAAAGAGGCTGCTCCGAAGGCTGAAGCCGAAGAGATCAAGAAGAAGTTTGAAGCTGCCGGCGCAAAAGTCGAGCTCAAGTAAGCTCCGGCTGCTTCTCAAACGGGTGGCGTTCGCGCGAGGCGCTACCCTTGTACAGTTCGGCGCGGCGGTCCCTTCCGGGGCTGCCGCGTACTCGCGTTCTGGCGATAAGCCTGCGGCCAGGGTGGCTGCGGCGATAAAATTGGGATCCTGGGATGGCACTCTCCTTCACGGAAAAGAAACGTATCCGCAAATCCTTCGGGCGCATTCCCGAAGCCATCGAAATGCCAAACCTCATCGAGGTTCAGCGCGAGTCCTACGAGCACTTCCTTCAGATGCACACGCCGGCGCAGCAGCGCACGGATGATGGCCTGGGCGGCGTTTTCAAATCCGTCTTCCCGATCACCGACTTCTCCGAGCGGGCAACGCTCGAATATGTTTCCTACGAGTTTGAAGCGCCGAAATTCGACGTCGAAGAATGCATGCAGCGCGACCTGACCTTCCAGGCGCCGCTGAAGGTC